>UWSI01000006.1 GCA_900541895.1 uncultured Actinomyces sp.
CGTCGGCAGAGTCTGCCGAGGCTTCGAAATGAGCAGGTCCCTGAATCTTCGTTGCTGCCGCAAGGTCTTCCAAAACATCCTTAAGCAGTGGGATGGTCTGTTCAGGAGCAGACACCGTCACTTCAAGGAAGGGGGTTCTGGGGGACACCTTTGCTTCGGACTTGACGCGGCGCAGGACCACCAGTGCCTCAGAGGCAACGCCCAACAACACGCTGGAAGCATCTTCAATAGCGCCTTCAACAGTCCCATCCGGAGTGACCTCAAGATCGGAAGCAGTCGGCCATGCAGCCTGGTGAACGCTACCTTCGCGATACCAGCTCCATACCTCTTCGGTGACGAAGGGGAGGTAGGGGGCAAGCAAACGAACGAAGGTGTCGATGGCAATCGCCAGCGCTGCTCGGGCAGACGCAGAAGCCTGATCGCTCCACTTACCTTCGCGGTTGTAGGCGCGTTCCTTCACAAGCTCCAAGTAGTCATCACAGAACGTCCAGAAGAAAGACTCGGTGATTTCCAGTGCACGAGCATGCTCGTAGTTTTCCAAAGCAGTGGTCGCGGAAGAGACAACCTCACGCAAAGCAGCAAGCATCGAACGATCAAGCGGCTGGACAACGTGCGTGATATCCAGATCCAGATCTGCGTCTCCACCCATCGTGAGAGCGAACTTCGAAGCGTTGAGCACCTTAATGGCCAGGCGGCGGCCAATCTTCATCTGCGATTCATCGAAAGCGGCATCCAGGCCCAGTCGAGCTGAAGCCGCCCAATAACGCACCGCGTCCGAGCCGAACTTCTCGAGCAGACCCATGGGGGTCACAACATTGCCCTTAGACTTCGACATCTTCTTGTGATCCGAGTCCAAGATCCATCCGGAAAGGCCGGCGTGTGCCCAGGGGAGTGCACCGAATTCCAGATCTGCACGGACAACCGTTGAGAAAAGCCAGGTTCGAATGATGTCCTGACCCTGTGGACGCAAGTCCATCGGGTAGGTACGGGAGAACAGGTCCTCGTCCTCAAGCCAACCACAGGCAATCTGCGGGGAGAGGGAAGAAGTCGCCCAAGTATCCATGATGTCGAGTTCGCCGACGAAACCACCGGCGACGCCGCGCTGATCCTCGGTGTAACCGGGAGCGGTATCCGATGAGGGATCGACGGGAAGCTGGTCTTCGCTGGGGGTGATGATCTGCGTGTAATCGACTTCGCCATTGTCATCAACGCGGTACCACAGGGGGAAGGGAACGCCGAAGAAACGCTGACGAGAGACCAGCCAGTCGTTGTTGAGGCCGCGTACCCAGTTCTCGTAGCGCACGCGCATGAAGTCCGGGTGGAACTCCAGCTCCTTACCGCGCTCAATGAGTTCCTCGTTCAGGTCCTTGCCAGTTGCAGGGTTGGCCCACGGCTTGCCACCGTTACGGATGTACCACTGACGCGAAGTGACGATCTCCAGGGGCTTGTCACCCTTTTCGAAGAAGTTCGTCTGGCGCATCGTCTTCTGGGGTTCACCACGCATCTCACCGCTTGCCTCGAGGCGCGCCACCAAGGCCTCGCGGGCAGAGAAGGTCGTCTTCCCCGCGAGCTCAGCAAAGGCCTCGCGACCCTCATCGGTGGTGATCCACTCGGGGGTTTCGGTCTGTAGGCGGCCATCCTTGCGCAAAACGGTACGCAGCGGAAGGTTCAGGTCTCGCCACCAATCGATATCGGTCGTGTCACCGAAAGTACAGCACATGGCGATACCGGCGCCCTTGTCCATCTCCGCCTCGGGGTGGGGAAGAACGGGGACCTCAACACCGAAAACAGGGGAGGCAACCGTAGTTCCGAACAAAGGCTTGTAGCGCTCGTCGTCGGGGTGAGCGATCAAAGCCACACACGCGGGAAGAAGTTCGGGACGAGTCGTTTCAATGCAGACGTCAACACCGTTCTCAACCGGCGCACCGGCTGCAGCGGCCTCGGCAGCGCGCGTGGGGTCGGTGATGTGGAAGGCGAGGCGGTGGTAGAAGCCCGGGTATTCGCGGCTCTCAAGCTCAGCCTGAGCAACCGCGGTCTGGAAGGTCACGTCCCACAGGCCGGGAGCCTCAGCCTGGTAGGCCTCGCCGCGCTCGAGATTGCGCAGGAACGCAGCCTGGGCAACCTTGCGGGCACGGGTACCGATGGTCTGGTAGTTCTGAGTCCAGTCAACCGACAGACCCAAGTGACGCCACAGGTCCTCGAAGTGCTTCTCGTCTTCGACGGTCAAGCGCTCGCACAGCTCCACGAAATTACGACGCGAGATCGGCACCTGATCGCGAGCCTTGATGGACTTGCCTTCGCCGCCGACATGAGGGGGCTCAAAATTCGGATCATAGGGGAGGGTCGCGTCGACGCGAACCCCAAAGTAGTTTTGCACGCGGCGCTCTGTGGGCAGGCCATTGTCGTCCCAGCCCATGGGGTAGAAGACTGACTTGCCCAGCATTCGCTGGAAACGTGCGACGACATCGGTGTGTGTGTACGAGAACACGTGGCCGACGTGAAGTGAACCCGAAACCGTGGGCGGGGGAGTGTCGATCGAGTAGACCTCTTGGCGGGGGCGGCTTCGATCAAAACGATAGGTTCCCTGATCTTCCCAACGCTGGTTCCACTGGGCTTCGAGGCCTTCAGTGGCGACCTTGTCCGGCACCTGGGGTGCGGGCAGTGAGGTTGGTTCGGCCTGGCGCTGAGCGCTCATACGTATTCTCCATCCGAGTCGTGGACTTATTACTGTCCAAGCCTACGTTTCATCAGCCCCACGGTCCAGCGAGAACGCACAGATGGCGCCTGGCTCCTCGCGTCCGTAACATCTGCTCTCTTCGTGATCTGCATATGCGCCACTAGCCATGCTGAGTAGTCTTGAAGGAGTACAGATGATCACATGACAAGGAGAATCGATGAATACGCTCGCGCACCAAGACATCGGTGAGGAAACTATCGATCTCCTCCAGCGCCTCATCGCACTCGCTTCCGTCAATGACCTCACCCCTGATTCTGGCAATGAAGAGGCTGCTGCACACCTATTTGAAACCTTCTTTGCTGGGCTCCCCGTCGAAGTTGAACGCATTGAGCCTCACCCGGGGCGTACTACTTTGGTTGTCACTTTGCGCGGCAGTGATCCTTCAGCGCAGCCCCTGACTTTCCTTGGGCACACCGATGTCGTCCCTGTTGATGAGAAGCACTGGACCCATCCGCCCTTTGCGGGTGAGATCAGTGAGGGAAGTATTTGGGGGCGAGGAAGCGTCGATATGCTTCACTTAACCGCGGCGATGGCAGTTGTCACCCGGCGCCTTGCCGAAGAAGTTTCCCGAGGTGGAGCTCGCCCAGCGGGAACCCTGACCTTCGTCGCCGCAGCGGACGAAGAAGCACGAGGCGGACTTGGCGTTCCGTGGATCGGTGAACACCGCTCGGATGCTTTCCCTTGGGATGCTCAGCTCTCTGAGATGGGAGGTGCCCATATTCGCGGCGCTCGCGGCGCAGACAGTGTTGTTGTCATTGTCGGTGAGAAAGGGGCTGCTCAGCGTCGCCTTCATGTGCGTGGAGATGCTGGACATGGCTCGATTCCTTTGGGACGTGTCAGCGCGGTTGAAATACTCGCTCGAGTTTCGCGAGCTCTGTCTCAAGCGCAGTGGCCACAGGCCAGTGACGAGATTTGGGCTGGATTCGTCCACGCTTTTGAATTTGATTCAGAACTTGAAGAGTCTTTGATTAAGGGTACATATCGCGGGGACTATAGCGAATTCGGTGATCTTGCGGCGTATGCCCACGCAGTCTCGCATATGACCGTTGCACAAACGGTTGTTCGCGCCGGTGGTCCTATTAACGTTCTCCCTTCATCCGGAGAACTGGAGCTGGATATCCGTACCCTTCCGGGGCAAAGCGATGATGATGTTGATCGTGCGATTACCGAGGCCTTGGGAGAGCTTGCAGACCACGTGACCATCGAGCGTTTGTTGAGCGAGCGGGCCACGGCCTCGTCAGTCGACACAAAACTGTACCGGGCAATCGAGGAGACTTTGACGCAGACGAACCCCGGGGCGAAGGTCGTTCCAATTCTCTTCCCGGGTGGTTCCGATCTTCGAGTTGGACGCCACAAAGGGGGAGTGGGTTACGGTTTTGGCTCCTGTTCTTCTGGAGCAACTTTGGGGCAGGTCTACTCCCAGCTTCACGCTCATGATGAACACATCGCGGTGGAAGATGTTGTTTCAACGGTGTGCGCTCTTGATCACCTTACTCGAGTCTTCATGTACCCCGAAAAGGCCTGAATTCAAGGGTTGACTAAGCCTTCGTCTGCTGTGTGTTCCTTAAAGCGAGCGTTACAAACGCCCACGAAGTGGCACAAGTCGCGAACCTAGGGCTTTGGGCCATATCTTTATTTATGGCGCGAGTTTCCGTGCTTAATTCAAAGAACATTCGACGTCACTATGGACTAATTGAAGGAGATCAGGATGCCAGCTTCACGCATCACCACAAAAGCAGCCGCACTAGCTACAGCAGCTGTCCTCATGTGCGCTTCGCTGGCAGCCTGTGCGCCGAAAAATGCCGGATCGGCACAATCGGGAGCAAAGAGCGATACGGTGACAGTTGGTCTTCCCGGTTCTCTGTCAACCTTGGACACCGCTCACGAGACTGGCATTATCAACTACTACGTTGCCCAGGTGACCTCTGAAGGCCTCCTTGCCGTCGATAAGGACGGTAAGTTGGTTCCCGCAATCGCGACGGACTACCGCACCGATGATGCGAAGACCTGGGTTTTCCAGATCCGTAAGGATGCAAAGTTCCAAGATGGTAACCCCGTGACCATTCAGGACATCCTCTTCTCGATTAATATTGCGAAGGATCCCGATAAGTCCCCCTCATCGGCGGTTTACTGGGCTAAGGGTGTTGAAGCAACTCAGACTGGCGAGTGGGAGATCACTATTACGCTTCCTAATCCCGCCGAAAACTTTGGATGGACCGTGACGGCAAACGGCGGCCTGTGGATCACCGAAAAGTCGTTCTACGAAGCCGCGCAGTCCTATGGGTCCTCCAAGGACCTCATCATGGGTACCGGCCCCTACAAGGCGACCTCTTTCCAGCCCGATTCGAAGGCTGTTTTTGAAAAGAGCGGCACATGGTGGGGCGGCGATACTCCCGCACAGAAGATCGAGTTCGATTTCTTCTCAGATGAGAATGCTCGACTGCTGGCTCAGCGTAGCGGCCAGATCGATATCGCAACGCAGCTTCCCACCGATCAGGTTTCTCAGTTTGAATCTATCGATGGGGTCAAGGTTCTCACCGAATCTGACCGTTCCTATGTGGGCCTGACCTTTGATCAAGGTGTGGCACCTTTCGACGACATTCATGTTCGTAAGGCAGTTGCCCATGCTGTTGACCGTAAGGCGATCGTTGATTCCATCCTTAAGGGACGCGGAGAGGTTGCGACCGCAATCGAACCCAATGACCAGCTGGGCAGCGAGATTGGCGTCGATAAGGCGCGCGAACTTCAAGCACACCTTCCCATTGATTCCTTCAGCTTGGACCAGGCACGTGCGGAGCTTGCACAGTCTAAGGTTCCCAATGGTTTTGATACGGAACTGACCTACCCCGCATCGATCCCCGAGATGGGCTCCGCGGCGCTGGCAATTGCTGATAACCTCAAGCAGATCGGCATTAACGTCACGGTCACTTCCAAGCCCATTGAAGAATGGATCTCTAAGGTCGGAACTGGCGAGTTCGGTCTCTACTACATGAGCTACACCTCAACGACCGGTGACCCCGGAGAGGTTGCAGGCTGGCTGCTTGGACCCGATAACCCCGCACGTTACGAAAATGAACAGGTTCAGGGCCTCATTGCCTCCTCCACGGCAGAGACTGATCCGAACAAGCGTGTTGAGCAAATCGTTGCAGCAGAAAAGATCGCTCAGGAAAATACGATCTACTCGCCGATCTGGTGGGGCAAGACCTCGACCGCATTCTCGAAGACCGTTACACCGAATAACTACACGTCGTACTTCTTCATGACCCCCTGGGCCGCGTCCCTGAACGTCACGAAGTGATGACACGTTTCTTCGCACGACGCCTCGCGGGGTTCGCGGCGGTGTTGCTGGCCTTATCCTTCATCATCTTCTCTTTGCTGGACTTAGTTCCCGGAGACCCGGTGAAGATTCTGGTTGGCACTCGCCGCCTCACCCCCGAGGTGCGTGCTGCTATTACCGCCCAATACGGGTTGGATGAGCCGCTACTTGTGCGCTATTGGCATTGGTTGCTTCGAGCGCTCAGCGGAGATTTTGGCAACTCCGTGCGCTCTGCGACTCCCGTTACTGAGGTCCTCGCTGCACGCGTCGGATTAACCACGATACTGACTCTGATGGCATTTGTTTTGGCCATCTGCGTCGGGGTTCCACTGGGAATTTGGGCTGCTCGACGTGCCGGGAGCTGGGTGGATCGCTCCATCATCGGCTGGAGTGTTGTTGGTATTTCTGCACCGGGATTTGCCCTGGGTCTTGTGCTGCTCTATGTCTTCGGACTCATGCTGGGATGGTTCCCAATTTCCGGCGCAGGTGAGGATTTCGTGGATTCCCTGTGGCATCTTGCGCTTCCAGCAATAGCACTTGCAACCGGCATCGGTGCGATGATCATTCGAATTACTCGCGCTGCAGTTGTGGCAGAACTCAGCCAGGATTATGTGACTTTCGCGCGTTCGAGGGGACTTGCTTCGTGGCGTATCACTCGCATGTATCTGCGTGCGGCTTCCTTGCCGATCATCACCTCAGCTGGTCTGATCTTGGGGACTCTTTTTGGTTCAACGGTCTTGGTTGAAGAGGCTTTCTCTCTTCCGGGCTTGGGTCAGCTTTTGGCCGATTCGATTACGTATAAGGACGTGCCTGTTGTCCAAGCGATTGCGCTCTTGGTAGCAGTGATCATCATCGCGGTCACATTTATTGTCGACCTTGCAGCTTTCATTGTTGACCCGCGTCAAAAGCTCGAAGAGGGAGGTGTCGCATGAGCGATCGCGTACCGTCTCAGGACGCCGAGGCCAACGCCGAAGTTTCCGTTGGCCGTTTCCGTTCCTCGGCACGAGGCCTCGCCCGCGCAATGCGATCAGTCCCGGGCTCCGTTGTTCTTTCCTTCATCATTTTGATCGCAGTCGCAGTGTGCGTCTTTTTCTCCCCGTTGATCGTTCCCAATGCTCTTGGACAAGACGTTTCTTTAGGCGTGAGCCCGGCGGGTACTCCCGGTCATATTTTTGGAACCGATAAAGTTGGGCGTGACATTCTCGCATTGACGATTGCGGGTGCGCGTTCTGCTGTCATCGGTCCGCTGGTGATCGCTGGTGGTTCGATGATCCTGGGACTGATTTTTGGAATGACTGCCGGCTGGTGGGGAGGCTGGTGGGATGCCCTTGTCTCTCGTTCGTGTGAAATCCTGCTTTCAATGCCGGTTACTTTGCTGGCAATCGTCGTTGCGGGTGTGATTGGTGGTTCCTATTGGGTGACGGTTGGCGTGCTGATCATTTTGTTCGCGCCTTCCGATATCCGGATGATTCGCGCCGCCACTCTTCAACAAAAACCACAGCCCTATATTGAATCGGCGCAGGTTCTGGGCTTGTCTTCGCCTCGTATCCTTGGAGTTCATATTCTTCCGAATATCACTCCTATCGTGTGGGCAAACCTCTTTGTCAACGTTGCGTTTGCGCTTGTGTCACTCTCTGGACTGTCCTACTTAGGATTTGGCGTCGGCGCGCAAGACGCGGACTGGGGACGTCAGCTTGCTGACGGACGTTTTATTCTCAACCAGAATCCAGCAGCATGTGTTGTCGCTGGTCTTGCCATCATCATCACGGCAACCGCAATCAATATCGCAGGTGATTGGTGGAGTGAAAGGCAGGAGGCGCGCTCGTGAGTGAGAATCAGGGCCTTATTGCCTCGCATATTAGCGTCACGCGAGATGACGGGCACGTCCTCGTCGATGATGTTTCGATTCATGCGGAAGCCGGACGCACCCTAGTTATTGTGGGTGAGTCAGGTGCCGGAAAATCCATGCTTGCACGCACCATCTGTGCGCTCACTCCTCATACTTTGAGCGCCCAGGGGCAAGTGACCTTGGGCGGACGTGAGTTCGATATTGTCCGCCAGGCGCGTGCCTTTAAAGCACTTCGGGGCAAAGGGATTGTCTGGCTTCCTCAAGATCCTTTTACCTCGCTGTCTCCTACCCAGCGTTGCAGCACGCAGATTATCGCCGACACGCGGTTGCCCAAGCGCACGCGGGATGAACGCGTTCGTGAGCGTCTTCGCGAAGTTGGACTTCCTGGACGCGTTGCTCAGGCTTACCCTCAAGAACTGTCGGGAGGCATGCGCCAACGTGTAGCTATCGCTGCAGCCCTAGACTCTTCGCCCGGAGTCTTCATTGCGGACGAGCCGACAACGGCTTTGGATGTGACGACTCAGAAGGAAATTCTTGATCTTCTCAGTGAGCTGAGCGAAAGCCGCTCGATGGCCCTCATCTTGATTACCCACGATCTTGCTTTGGCACGCGAATACGGCGATGAAGTGGTTGTCATGCGCCACGGGAAGGTCGTCGAATCGGGAAGTGTTGAGAAAGTCTTTACTCACCCCGAAAACGACTACACTCGTCAGCTTGCAGCCGCCGAGCCTCGACTGGATGGTCCCAATCCCCGTTCTTTCACGGAAGAATCCCAAGCAGACCACTCTTTAGACACGGCCTCGGAGAAGAAGCACGTTGCACCTGCTTTGGTTGAGGCACGGGACTTGGTCAAGATTTTCCGCGGAGGCAGCCGCAGGGATCACCACGTGGCGCTCGATGGAGTTTCGCTTTCTATCGCGCCCCAAGAATCCGTCGGAATTGTTGGCGAATCCGGATCGGGGAAGACCACCCTTGCACGTCTGATTATCGGTTTGGAAAAGCCAGATTCGGGAAGTGTCGAGGTGAATGGCACACCGCGGGAGAAATTACGAGGTGCCTCTGAAGGTGGGCGACCCCCAATGGGGATCGTTTTCCAAAATCCGTATTCTGCCCTCAATCCAGCGCGTACTATTGGCGCCACCCTTGTCGAGGCTTTACGCGTAGGCGGTCGTTCAGCTAGCGAGGTCTCGGGCCTCTTGGAGTCTGTCGGCCTTCCAGCCTCGTATACAAGCCGTTTTCCCGCGCGCCTCTCTGGTGGGGAACGCCAGCGTGTCGCTATCGCCAGGGCTCTGGCGACGCGACCACAGCTTTTGATTTGTGACGAGGCCGTCTCTGCTTTGGATGTGTCTGTGCAGGCTTCTGTTTTGGAGCTTTTGCTCCAGCTTCAACGCCAGCAGGGCTTCGCATTGCTTTTTATTACCCACGACCTTGCCGTGGCGCGCCAGATGTGTGATCGCCTTGTTGTGATGAAGGACGGACACATCGTCGAAGAGGGAGCAACCGAAGATATCCTTCATTCGCCGACCCAGGAATACACGCGGGTCTTGCTTGCCGCAGTACCTGGCCAAGAGAGTGACAATGACTGAGAAGATTTCACGCATCTCAATTGAATCTGGTGAGAGTAGCTACGAGCGCCTACTCGCTTTAGGGGTGCCTGAAGAGCGCGCGAAAGATTGGGCGCGCCTTGGCCCCAAGATGCGTGCGACCTTGTGGAGCAATGGGCCTGTGGGAGTATGGGAAGTCCACCGCGAACTCTCTGCACACCTGCGCATTGCAGGATGGACTCTTCTCGATACCGATCAGGTGGTATGTGAAGCCGAAGAAGCCCGTCGCGTGCGTGAGATCATATCGGAACTCTGTGATGAGATGCGCTTGCGTCGCTTCCCACTGATGAAAGCTGACTCATGGGCAGATGAGGGCATTTTTGTTGATGCCCTCCGCTCGATTGGTTTTGAACAGGTCACGATCAATGGGAACCCCCATCCCATTGAAAACGACCGCGATTACTCCCATAGCGGCTGGCTTCTGTGGAACCCCGATTTTGTGCGAGAAAGTGCGAATTTGGTGGTCCCTGCCTACGAACACCAGAAGACGGAATTTACCTGCGGTCCCGCAAGTGCTCTTATGGCACTTGGTGAAATTGAAGGAGATCCGCACACTGATTTTGTCAATGAACTGGATCTATGGCGCCAAGCAACCTACTCGGGGGGAGTGGGCCACTTTGGCCTGGCCTCGGCATTGGCGGACCACGGCGCACAGGTTGAAGTTCTTACGTCGACTTCGGAACCAATCGTGGGGATTTCAAAAACCACGATGCTGGGTAAGCGGGCGCGGGTCGCTCTTCACTGCGAACATATGATGCGCGCACGCGAATTGGGAGTCACCTCCCAGGTGAGGGAACTGTTGGTAGAAGACATTACCTCAGCCTTGGATGCGGGCAAGCCTGTTATTGCCCTCGTTGACCTTGCCCCGCTTAACGGTGAAGACACCCCGCACTGGTTGCTGATTTGGGGTCGTATTGGGGACTTTTTCCTGATTCATGACCCCTGGTACGACGAGGAGTTTGGGGAGACATGGGTGGAAACCTATGTCCAGCCCCTCCATACACGCGACCTATGGGAAGCCGCACAGTGGGCTGATGGAACGCACGAGCGCGCGCTCCTTACAGTCCGTACTTCTCGCTGAAGTTTTTCTCGAAGGTCTCCAAAGAGATTCCACGGGTCTCCGGGACGACGAAGAGGTAGAAACACAGGGAAACCACGTTGATCAGTCCGAAAATCACGTAGGTCCAACTTGCACCCAAGTGAGTAATCATTACGGGGAAGACCCAGGTCACCACTGCGTTCATCAGCCATCCGCAGCCGACCGCAAAACCTTGAGCAACGCCTCGAATCCGCGATGGGAAAATCTCTGATACCAGAACCCAGTTGACTGTTCCTGACTGCTTGGCGAAGACGAAAAGCGAAACGAGGACGACAACCAGCCACGGAAGGTACGTGGGAATCGAAGTGGAAATACTGCCATCAGCCTGTACATAGGGGGAGATCCCCACACCGAAGATGATCGCTAGGCTAAAGAGCGAAAGAGTCACGCCTGTTTCTTGGTAAATACCGACGTGACGACGCGCGAGCTTTGAAACCAAGTAGAGCCCGAAACCTGCACCCGCACACGCGACCGCACCCGTTATGACATTTAGGGTAATCGAATCAGCGGCTGAGAAACCTGCCGCAGCTAGGATCTTGGGGAGATAGTACATCGCGGTGTTAATACCGGTGAGCTGATCGAAGCAGGCTAGGCCAACACCGATCAACAGTAGGCGTCTGGTCCAGGCAACCGATGCTGTGCGTCGAAGTGACCAGTGTCCCTGTGCGTCTTCTCTTTGCTGGAGTTGGGCGATCTGTGCGATCTCCTCGCTGAGGTTGTCGAGCTTGGGATCACGAATGCGCTTAAGCGCGCCAATGGCCTCGTAATAGCGCTCTTTCGAGGCGTACCAGCGCCCGGACTCTGGCATGAGACGCATACCTAGCCAGAGGAAGACCGCTGGGATCGTTGCAAGAACGAGCATCCAACGCCAGGCCAAGCCATCGCCGCTGGTTATGACTGCGGTTGTCACGTGCTGGACTTGATCCCAGGGATACCATCGGCCGCCGGTCAAAGTGCCTGAAGGGTCCTCGGAAACAAAGACCTGAGGTCCACCGTGAGCGCTAGAGAGGATCGCGTTCATTGAGTAGGCGAGGAGTTGGCCAAAGACGATCATGAACTGGTCAAGCGCAACCAACGAACCTCGAACGCGCGTTGGGGCGGACTCTGCGAGGTACACGGGAACGGTTGCCGAGGCACCACCGACGGCAAGCCCCAAGATGAAGCGGAAAATATACAGAATTGCGACATTTGGGGCAAAGGTGCACCCCAGCGTTCCGAGAATGAAGATTCCTGCCAAAAGGAGGATATTGTGGCGGCGCCCGTAGCGATCTGATAGGCGGCCTCCGACGATCGCTCCCAGCGCGGCGCCGAGGGCTAGGAAAGCCCCGACCAGGCCTTCTTCGAATTCATTGATGGCAAGGCCTCCGGCGCTGCGAGGCATATACATATAGGGCAGTGCGCCAGCGATAACGCCCGTGTCATAGCCGAAAAGAAGAGAACCAAAAGTTGCGACTCCCGCAAGAAAAGCGATCGAACGCTTGGGGCCAGATGCTGGAGTCTCATCGATGAGTTTCTCCAAATCCTTTTGGTTTGGCCGTGAAGCGGGCGAAGTAGAAGTCATGGGGTCTATTGTGCAACGTGGATCGTGTGTACATGCAAGTTTTCAGCAAAATGTGCAAACGTTCATTAACAATGAACGGGTGACCATACGATGGAAGATCGATCCTCGATATACGCGGCGGATATGAAACGTACCTGACTAGTAAAGGCCCGAGGCCGGAGCCGGCACGCGACGCGCACCCAGCCCCGGCCTCGAGAATGGGGATCGTCACCTTATTTAGAGGACCATCGCAGCTACCCATCCGCCAATGAGCAGAGGGATGTTGTAGTGGATAAAGGTTGGGATCACCGTGTCTCGCATGTGGTCGTGCTGGCCATCGACGTTGAGTCCCGCTGTCGGGCCGAGCGTCGAATCCGAGGCCGGTGAGCCGGCATCGCCCAAAGCGCCAGCAGTGCCGATGATCGCCACCGTCGCCATGGGGGAGAAGCCCAGCGTGAGACACAGCGGGACGTAGATCGCGGAGATGATCGGCAGGGTCGAGAAGGACGAGCCGATACCCATGGTGATAACGAGGCCGACGAGCAGCATGATGATTGCTGCGAGGACCTTTGAACCGTTGAAGAGCGCTGCGGTTCCATCAACCAAAGGCTTAATCTGGCCCGATTCGTTGAGGACTGAGGCGTACCCCTGTGCGGTGATCATGATCAAGCCGATGAGGCTCATCATCTTCATGCCGCCACTGAAGACATAGTCGGCCTGCTGCCAAGGGACGACTCGCATGAAGAGCATCATGCACAGCCCCACCAAAGAGCCAACGAGCAGCGGATCGGCCTCAGAATCCATTCGCGTGAGCACGGTCTGAATGACGAAGCAGACGACGAGGGCGGCTACTGCAGCCCAGACCTTTTTTATATCAATCGGCTTCTCCTCAGACGATGCGAAGGAGGAGTCACGCTGTTCATAAGTGCGGGGCTTGCGGTAGGAGAAGAGAAGCGCGACCACACAACCGATTGCCATTGAAGCCGCGGGAATTGCCATTGCTGCCATGGGGTTGACAGAAGACACATCCATGCCTGCTGCGTTGATGTTCTTGTAAAGAATATCGTGCAAGAAGATGCGCCCGAAGCCGATGGGGAAGAACATGTAGGCGGTGACGATACCGAAAGTAATCGCACATGCAATCATGCGGCGGTCCATCTTGAGTTCATTCATCACGCCAATGAGCGGCGGGATAAGGAGCGGAATGAAAGCGATGTGAATGGGGATCAGGTTTTGGCTCATCACGCCCATGACGAGCACGCCGCCGACGATTCCCCATTTGGCGCCGCGAGCAACGCGTACGGAGCTCGCTGCATCCGCGTTGCGCATGCGGCTGACAATTGTGCGCGCAAGCAGGGCTGGCAGACCTGAGTGAGCGACCGCCATAGCAAAAGCACCGAGGAGTGCATAGGAGAGGGCGATTTTCGCACCTCCGGCAAGGCCGGTTTGGAAAGCGACCATCGTGCCAGAGATTCCCATTCCAGCGACAAGGCCGGCGACAATAGAGGCCACAAAGAGAGAGATAACGACGTGCACTCGGGCGAGGCTGAGAGCCAGCATGACGATGACCGAGAGGACGACTGCATTCAACAAAAGCATGACTATTCCATGAGGTTGTGTGTGAAAAATTGATGTGGATAAGGAGCAAAAGCTTCAGTCGGGTACGAAGTTAAAAATGGGATGCGTGAGCGTGAATGAAAGGCTACGACTAATCTTCGCGGGTGCGAGGGATTATCCTGACGGCGTCTCGTGACGACGTCAGCCAAGATGATGGTCGCGCTCAACAGCAGCGTCGACCGCCGCGACGATCGCGGAGGAAAGACCTGCCTCTTGGGCGGCGAGGAGACCAGCGATAGTGGTGCCGCCCGGAGAAGAAACCCGATCAATAAGGTTTGCGGGTACTTGCCCATTTTCGAGGCCGTTGAGCATGAGTTGCGCGCTTCCCAAGAACGCTTGGGCAACGATGTGCGTCGAATCGGCCTTGGTGAGGCCGTGGTTCACGCCGGCCTCGGCCATCGCATCGATCATGCGGAAGATCCATGCCGGGGAGGAGGAAGCGATCGCTGTAAAAACAGGGAAGTACTTCTCATCCAACACGATCGTTTCGCCGACCGAATCCAGAAGCTTGCGAGCGGTGGCGAGCTGTTCGTCCGTTGTCCCCATCGGGCAAAGGGCACTCATTGACTTGCCGACCTGTGCATTGACATTGGGCATGACGCGGACCAAGGGAATGGCTGCCCCAAAATCCGAAATGATCTGATCTGTCGTACGGCCCGCAGCGATAGATACGACGCAGAGTTGCTTGGCAAAAAGAACACTCTCGCGAATCTCGCGAATGACTTCGGACTGGACATTTGGTTTCACTGCTAGGACCAAGAGGTTGCTCTGTTCGGCGACCTGACGGTTTGATGCGAGTGCAATGCCTCCCAGCCCATCAGCCAAGTCTTCCGCGGCTTGGTGGTGTCGATCGGCGAACATCAGATCCGAGCCGCTGAAGCCAGCGGCCACGGCACCGCGTGCAATAGCTGAGGCCATTGCACCTGTTCCGATGAAGCCGATACGCATGACAGTCCTTGAGTGAGAAGGTGTAGATCTTGGCGTTATTTTAAACACACTTTACGTGTTGATGGCAACAAGGTCTCACTCGTTGTATCGCAAAGCTATCCACAAAAGATGTGAATCAAGGATTCATCCACAGAAGCGCTTATGGGCCCTGAAGTGGAGCTGGGAGACGGACACACTAGGGACATGGATTCACACTTTCAGTCTCATCTGAACCGTAGAAGGCAGTTGGAACGATTGGTTTTTACCTCTCAGTCTGCCAAGGTCGATCAGGATGCAGAGAGGAGCATCGAGCGAGAAGACCCTCACGGCGATGAGGAGAATCAGGGTCGAGGCCTACGCTGGAGCTGGCGATGGCGTACCGCTCGAGTATTTATTGCGATCTGCTTGTTTCTAGCCCTAATAGCAGGTGTTGTCCATGGCTGGAATAGTCGCTTGGAAGAAGATAATCTCTCGGCTTCTGATGCCGAATCCCCAAGTGCACGTGCCGATAGCACAGGATCTATCTCTTCCTCGAGCCCAGGAATTCAGCAGCCCGGTGAGGAGGGAAGGGGAGTGAGCGGCCAGGTGATGGTTCATATGACAGGAGAAGTACGCGCTCCTGGCGTTGTCCGTGTCAAACATGGTTCTCGCGTTTCGGAGGCTATCGATCAAGCTGGCGGCTTTACTGAAGACGCGGACCGTGACAGCGTTAACCTTGCTCGGTTGGTTGTTGATGGTGAACAGATTAGGGTTCCTTCTCTGAACTCCTCACAAGCACACGACGATGCTCCATCCGGTCAAACTTCCGCCTGCGTTGACGTCACTCAAGCGGATGCCCAAACACTACAAAGACTCGATGGAGTCGGACCGGCACTGGCTGCGCGTATTGTCACCTATAGGAAGTCTCATCCGATCACACGTGTGGACGACCTGGTAGCAGTTCCAGGAATTGGAGCTTCGATACTCGAGAAAATTCGAATTGGTGCCTGCTCGTGAGAGCCTCATCGATTGACATCCGCTTAGTGCCCTTAGCGATTTCATCCTGGTTATGTACCTGGGGTGCACTAAACAGAACTCCACTTCTTCTATGCGCTGGAATATGTACAGCTTTTCTCTTCCCTTTGCTCCTATCCCCACGAGGATTTCAGGGGTTAGGAAAAGAACGCGTCAGTGAATGCGTGCCTCTTCTCATTGTCACGATATGCCTGTGCTGTACGTGCATTGTGATCTCTTTAAGTCGCGCAACGAGCTGGGAAAACGAAGCGAAGCAGTTATGCATGCAAGGAAAGGAACTGCGCAATGCTTCCTTTGTTTTACTGAGTGAAGTACGTGAAGGAAAGAAAGCAACAAACACGAGAAATAAACCGAGCTACTACGTCCGTGCCCGTTATCTTGGAAGTAAAGAGCACCTGAGCTTTCTCCTTGTATCCACGCGCGAATCTATGACAACACTTCGACGCGGAGATCGAGTTCTTGCTAGTGGGACCTGCGATCTCAATTGGGCTCACAGCATTCCGAATGTGGGCGCGCTTCGAATCAAATCGTTGGAACGCCTTCCTCCAAATGATCAGTGGACGCGTATTTCTCAAGCTGTCAGGAGGAACCTAGAAAAGATCGTTGTGACATTACCAGAGCACGCACGTGCGCTGATACCAGGAATGTCACTGGGAGATGACCATCAAGCCAGTGCTCAAATGCGTGATGATATGAAGACAGTGTCATTTGCGCACCTCACAGCAGTGTCAGGTACTCATATGTCGATTTTGATGATGACAGTTGGTCTTCTTGCAACAAAGAAACGTCGCATAGCGATCATTACCCAAGTTTCAGTTCTCTTGCTGTTCGCTGGACTTGTTGGCCCGGCTTCGTCGGTGCTGCGTTCCCTTGCGGTCAGCGTTATTGGCTTTATTGGAATGTGGAGTAATAGGGAAGGGGGAATTTACTCATCATTGAGCACTGTCATTATCCTTGCCTGCCTGATATCACCCTCCGACGCATGTTCGTTGGGTTTTACACTCTCAGTGCTTGCGACTTGGGGAGTATGTGTTCCTGCGCTTTGGATTGAAACCGGTGTCACTCAAGTGGGGCCGATTCCACAATCTGTGCAGTCCGGAATTGAGTGGAGTGCCAAACTCATCAGTGTCCCATTGGGCGCCCAACTAGCTACGCTTCCAATCATGCTGTCGATGAACTCGTGGGTCAGTCCATGGGCAATACCCGCTCAGCTACTTATCGCACCATTGGTGACTCCTGTGACTGTAGGCTGTTTTGTCTCAGCACTTGCAGCTCAAATATGGCCCGCTCTTGGCTATATATGTGCATGGCTGACATCTTGGGGAACCGCGTGGATATCACTGGTTGCCTCCAGATTGTCTGCACTCCCAGGTGCGCGAATCGCGGTGGGAGAGTGGTCTGGTCTTATTACTGTGGTGCTCCTTCTCCTACTGATCTGGGTAGTGAGGGTCAAAATTCGGCGCTTCTCCTCGTAGAGGCAAACAGAACATGCCACACTTAGAGGGCATTGCTTAAGAAATGACGGTGACGATCAGCAAAGGAGAGCTATGGCAGCCAAAACACAATCGGCACCGGTATCTCCTACACTTGCCCCCCTCGTCCTCATCAAAGGAAGCGAAAGCTTGCTGGCAGATCGGGCATTAAGCGAGTTACGTCGTCAGGCACATGAGGTTGATCCTGCCCTCGAACGAACAGATCTATCTGCTGGTACCTATCAAGCAGGACAACTCGATGTTTTGACTTCACCTTCGCTTTTTGGCGAAAGCCGAATGATCATCATTCCTGACTTGGAGAATATGACGGATGCTTTAGCTGCTGACCTTCAGGCATATGTATCCGCACCTGCAGCTGATGTCTGGATTTTCATGCGCCATCCGGGTGGCAACGCCCGCGGGAAAAAACTGCTTGATGCGATTGCCAAAGCGGGCTTTCCCGTAATTCCGGCAGAGCCTTTAAAGAATGATCGAGACAAACTCGACTTTGTTCGCTCCGACGTACGACAAGCCCATCGCAGCATAGAAACTGAGGCAGCTCAAGCTTTAGTGGATGCTCTGGGTAATGATCTGAGTGCGCTCGCGGCTGCGGTAGCACAGCTCCTCAGCGATGTTGAAGGGAAAATTACGCTTGATGCTGTGCGGAAGTACTACTCCGGACGTGTTGAAGCAACAAGTTTTGAAGTCGCGGATGCGATTGTCGATGGACGCGCCGCACGGGCTCTGACTTTGGTTCGCCATGCCTATGCGACCGGAAGCGCACCGGCGCAGCTCGTTGCCGCAATTGCAATGAAGTTTCGTGCAATGGCTAAGGTTTCCGCTTCTTCGGGAAGAAAGAACCTGGGGATGTCGCCTTGGCAAGCAGAACGAGCTCGACGCGAACTTCGCGCATGGCCCGACCCCGCTTTGGCCTCGGCAATCACTGCAATTGCGCAAGCCGACGAAGACACAAAAGGCGCATCGAAGGACCCACAGGGAGCAGTTGAAAAACTGGTCATGACCCTGTGTCGGCTTCACCGCGGCTAACGCACTGATTGAAGTGCAAAAGTTCGGGGGATTTTAGTCTTTAGGGTCTTCGTTGCGTAGCCGAGGAACGCAGGTGTTTTCTGGGCGAATCCCTACTAGCCCACTATAGAAATCGCGGATCTTGTCCATGTCATTGCGGCGGTTGCCGCTCAGTCGCATCGGCTCACCCCACCCGTAGCGACGCTTCGCGCCATCGATGAAACCGGGAACAATCGGAAGATCAGCTTCCATCGCAATTCGGTAGAAACCAGACTTCCAATAGGGGCGAACGGAACGAGTTCCTTTCGGGGTAATAACCAGAACGAAATGATCTTTGGATTCAGCAAGGGAAATGATGTGCTCAACAAGGTGCCCCGGATGTTCGCGGTCAACGGGAATCCCGCCGATCGCCTTCACGAAACTTCCAATAACAGGGACGTCGGTGAGATTCTTCTTGACCAGGAAAGACACTGGACGCTCGACGGCCCACATTGCCATCACCATGTAGAAGCCGTCCCAATTTGACGTGTGAGGCGCACCGATAACCAAACAGCGATCGGGAAGAGGGGACTCAGGCGCGAAAGTCCATCTTGATAGATGCATGACAGTGTGAGCCAGTGCTTTACGCAATCCCATGTGCGTCCTTTCCTTGTTCTGCCGCAGTTAGTGTACGTTGGATTGACGGAGTTGGACCTCTCTATGTGAGTGATCCCCCTGAAATTCTCCCTGATTGAACCCTGATAATCGCCTTCTTCGAGTTGAGCTGAGGGCAGCAAGATCTAAGATCAAAAACAGAGAATCGAAGTTTGTCTGCCAGAAGGAGTTTCATGAGCGCTGAAAGCGAACCCAAGGCTGACGAGACTCTTCAGACGCGTCCGGCATCTGCCTTTTCGCGTGTTTGGAGTCGAAGCTTCCCGGTTCTCCTCAACTGGTTTCGGACTGCTCCATGTTCGATCATCCTGACGCTGATCATCATGCTTGTCGGGATTGCCGCCCACTTGAGCCACGGCCACTGGAATCAATCTCTTGCCGCGCAGGGCGGTGCAATTCGTCCGCTCACCATTGTGACGACGGTTGTGTGGAGTCCTTCGATCGGCATGATGATCAATGCTGCCCTCATGATGGCGATCATCGGTGGCCTTCTTGAACGTTTCCTCGGATCGCGAATTTGGCTTCTTTCTGCGGCCATCTCCCTTCCCATGTCTTTAGCGGGGATGTGGGCTTTCGTCGCTCTAGTAAAGGGAATCTCTCGCAGTGGTCTCTATCCACTCTTTAGTGGTCCGCTGACAGGAGCAAGCCTGATCCTCACTGCGCTGCTTGGAACCGCGAGCGCGAAGATGGATCGCCTATGGGCGTGGCGCACTCGAATCGGCGCCCTTGTCGTCTTGAGCGCTCTCTTGGCTTTTTCTTCTACTGCGGGGGCGCTGGCACGTTTCATCGCTTTCCTATGCGGGTGGATCATTGGCGGTTTCGCGATTGGTTGGTCGAACCGAGGGCGTTCAATGCTGGGAATTGGAGATCCCGTACGTCGAGTAATTCCCTTGGTCATTACTGCTACTACCTTGGGCGCCGTAAGCTCAATCTGGAATTTCAGCGCTCATGGTTTCCTGGCTTTTGATCGCGCTGCTTTTTCTCCCGAGCTTGCCATCCAGCAATATATGTGGGCGCTGTGCCAGCAAAGCAGCGCTCCCATGAGCTGTGTCGAAGAGATGTACGGCAATTCTTTGATGCTCTATGCTCCCTTGATCTTGGCTTCGATTCCTTTTGTGGTTCAGTTGGTTTTGGCTTTTGGTCTTTTCCGAGGCCGTCGTGGCGCTTGGGTGGGCACGCTGGTTCTTCAGAGCGTGCTTGCGATTATTGGCCTCGCACAGATCATGGTTTTCGCGCTTTCGGTGGATGAGGCGCAGGGCCTCAACGACGATGACTTCTTTATCGCTCCCATTCCCATGAGTAAGCTTCTGATCAGTGTTGCTTTCCCCCTAGTAACGCTTCTGCTGACCGCGTGGAATTCCTCTGCGTTCCGGGTACGCATTGCCCGACGCTACTGGGTGCGCAGCGCATGTGTCATTACTGTCTGCGCTACGTTTGGCACGCTCATTGCGCTTGTTATTGGGGTTTTAATTCCCGACCAGTTTGTTCCCGAAGCGGATTTACTCAGCCTTTTTGAGGCCTACGTTGTCTCATACGCTCCTGCTGGTGCACAGTGGCTGATTGATACTCCGGTCTATGCAACAACCTTGCTTTCCTCGATTTCGACAGTCTGGATTCCCGCGCTGGTGTGGATTGTCGTCGCTGTTTGCCTTCTTAAAGTTTTCCTTGCGCCGGTTGAGCTTCAACATGATGCTCATGATGACTTAATCGCTCTTCTGCGCCAGCACGGCGCAGGCTCTTTGGGGTGGATGCTCGCGTGGCCGGGAAACTCGACGTGGATTAGTCCTGATCAACGCGCGGCAGTGTCCTACCGTCAAGAATCTGGCGTGATGCTGACACTGACACAATGTGCCGCAACTGATGACGATATTCCAGCAGTGATTTCGCAGTTTGCTCGCTTTGCAAGCGATGCAGCACTGACCCCGGCGCTCTATTCGGTCCATGAAGAGTGGGCACGAGAAGCGAATCGTTTAGGCTGGTCCACCGTCAAGGTTGCTGAGGAAGCCATTATTGATCTGGGTGATCTTGCCTTCAAGGGTAAGAAGTTCCAGGATGTACGCACCGCTTTCAATCATGCTAAGCGTGAGGGGATCCGAGCCGAATGGGCGTCCTATCCGAGTCTGCCCGATCAACTGAAGCAACAGGTTGATGCGATCTGCCAGGCATGGGCCGATGAGAAGACTCTTCCTGAGATGGGCTTTACACTGGGCGGCCTGCGTGAAATTAATGACTCGGATACGCGCCTTCTGCTGGCTCTTGATGAAGAAGATCGCATCCACGCGGTGACCTCATGGATGCCTGTTCACTCAGGTGGCGAAGTGGTCGGCCTGACCCTAGATGTGATGCGTCGAGATGACTCCGGTTTCCGTTTGGCCATTGATTTTCTCATTGGTCAAGCTGCTCTTCTAGCGCAAGATGAGGGGTTCCAGTTCATTTCCTTGTCGGGCGCACCTCTAGCCGAATCGGGCCAGTGTGAGGAAAGCTCCGAATTGGCAGATTCACGCTTCGCTTTTGCCCCCGTTCTTGATGTGATGGGGAGCGTGATGGAACCCGTCTATGGTTTCCGCTCCTTGCTGGCCTACAAGAAGAAATTCCAGGTTCGTTTCGTCCCCCTGTATCTTGCAATTCCCGACATTGCGAACGCACCTGCAGTTGGTCTGGCAATTGCGCATGCTTATTTGCCAAATATGAGTGCAATCAGTGCTGTCGGGGTCGCAGCAAAGTTGGTGTCACGTGATTAGTCTCCTCAAGCTATTTCCACTGCTGCGCGTATGGATTCTGCCGATCGCTGCAGCCTCGATCCTTGCAGCCGGTGCTTGGGTGTGGTTTTTTGTCATGAAGCCGCTTTCCCTCAAGGTGCGGTTTGTGAGCGCTTGTGGCGGTGTCATCGTCCTTTTCATTGTCCATCACCTTGTCGAAAGGGTCTGGCATCCGGTTGCCGAGGGATTGGGGCGCGTGACATGGCTGTGGGCAGCTCCAGCCCTTATTGCTACGGTGATGATTCTTGTCGCTCTCTTTCGTCGCCGTCACTGGATTCGTCGTTTTCTGGCCGGGGCGTGCGCGTGGATGCTGATGGCGATTGGAGCTGCACTGGGGATCAACTATCATTTCGAGGCCTATCCCACGATGGCGGAAGTCGTTGGTGGGGGAGTACAAACAGTTTCTTGGGATGAACTAAAGAAACCTGATGATGCTGCCACTCTGGCGCGCAGTGCAGAGGGGGTGTTTGCCCGTGTCGACATTCCCGCCTCGGATGCCTCCTTTACCCCTCGACAAGCCATTGTTTATCTTCCACCGTCATATTTCAAAGATCCCAGTGCACAGCTCCCAGTCATTGTGCTGATGTCTGGCCAGCCCGGTACACCTCAAGATTGGCTTGTTTTAGGGAAACTTCCCCAGACGATGGATCAATTTACAGCGCAGCATGATGGTCGGGCCCCAATCATTGCTGTTGTTGATGTCTACGGTAGCCAAACAGCAAATCCTCTGTGCTCCGACACCTCGCATGGGAAAGTTGCGACCTATGTGCAAAAGGATGTCCCGAGCTGGCTGCGCACTAATCTCCCCGTCTCTTCTGATCCGAGACAATGGGCCATTGCTGGTCTTTCATCGGGAGGGACCTGCGCGCTTCAAGTGGTGACCCGTTCTCCTGATTTGTATCGCAGCTTCCTTGACATGTCAGGTGAAGCGCATCCGCAACTTGGTAATGAAGAGCGAACGATTTCGGATGGATTTGACGGCTCTCGAGAGCTCTATGAAGCGAATGATCCCGTGCATCTGATGAGTCGTAATCGCTATGAGGAAAGCGCGGGCATCATCTCGTGGGGAGAGTCTGATACCGCCTTTAAAGAAGGGCTCATCGAGGTTGATCACGCCGCGGAGAAATCGGGGATGAGCATTGAGACGCGAACCTATCCGGGTGGGCACTCCTGGAAGGTGTGGAGCGCTGCCTTCGAAGACGGATTGCCGTGGCTCGCACAGCGTTTCGGGCTGTAGGAACCACGGCAATCAAAAAGAGATTCTTCGCCTAGCTCGGGGGCAACGGGGTGCATCAGTGAAGATCTCGCCTATGCTAGTTCTTCCACCTTGATCGTCAAGGACATCCAGTGAGATTGTCCCGGGCGAAGGAGTAGTGCGTTGCGACGGACGTTACCTACTTCGACGCAGACGAAGTGTTTCCAGTCTTCGCGGTGCATGTCCGCTGCTTTAGATTCGGCAGGATTCCAGACGATTGTCGATGCAGAGTGTTCTTTTTCAACGACGATCCGTCGTTTGAAACCGGGATCTTCAATGATTGATCCATTGCTTGTGTCGAAGATCGAATCAACACGACCGTTAGTGAAGCTCAGCGGACCTTCGTGAATACCTTGTGTATCGCGGACGGTATCCAGTTCCTTTGCTCCTTCGAGGCCGTGAACGCAAATCTCACGTACATCGGAAACATTGAAATAGGAGTGCAAGGCCTCATCGACGTAGAAAGCTTCGTCATCGGTGTTTTTCATCGAAAGCACTAGGTGAAGTTCCGCCCCGAAAGTGACCTCAAGTTTCGACGTGAAACGATGGGGGAATTTTGCCATCTCAGTGTTTGTGGATGGTTTATAAACGAATTCAAGAACTGCATGGGAATCGCTACGCTCAATCAGTTCCCACGTTGCATTTCTTAAGAATCCATGGTTTTGTGCTTCGGATCCGGGGGCAGCCAAGGAAGCTGTTGCAACACCAAACCACGGTGCACAAATCGGAATTCCTCCCCGCGCGGGCGTCGATGCCCAGGGCAGGGAACGTTCGGAGAGCCAGAGGATGGGCTCGGTGCCAGAAGGTTGCCATGTAAGGACCTGGGCACCCGAATCTGAAAAGCTCGCGTCACAGCAGTCATTGCTGGCGCGATAGACGCGTCGGTTTGTCATTGGACAAGGATAGCGCGAGTAACGCCTCACACATAGCCCTCCGAACAAGGGACTTCCTCAAAAACGGCGATAAGCTAGCTGTGATACGCGTCGAGAATGTATAGGGAGCTTTATGACCATCCGCGAAGATCTACGAAATGTCGCGATTGTTGCACACGTTGACCACGGCAAGACCACCTTGGTTGATGCGATGTTGTGGCAGTCGGGTGCTTTCAATGAGCGCGACACGGTTGAGAAGACCGGTGAACGCGTGATGGATTCAGGCGATCTTGAACGCGAAAAGGGCATCACGATTCTCGCCAAGAACACTGCGGTCCACTATCGCGGTCCCGCCGCTCAAAAGCTCGGGCTCGAAGGTGGCGTGGTCATTAACGTCATCGACACCCCCGGACACGCAGACTTTGGTGGTGAAGTTGAGCGTGGCCTATCCATGGTTGACGGCGTCGTTCTGCTTGTCGATTCCTCTGAAGGCCCTCTCCCGCAGACCCGTTTCGTTCTTCGTAAGGCCCTGCAAGCCCAGCTTCCCGTCGTGATCGTTGTCAATAAGGTTGACCGTCCCGATGCGCGTATCGATGAGGTCGTCTCGGAAACCCAGGACCTGCTTCTTGCATTGGCTGAGGACCTCATGAGCGAAGGCGTTGATGCCGATGTTGACTCGCTGCTGGATGTCCCCGTTGTCTACGCCTCGGCAAAGGCAGGGAAATCCTCGCTGACCAACCCCGGCGACGGCAATATCCCCACAGAGGATCTCGAGCCTCTCTTTGAGACGATCCTTCAGCGTATTCCCGGCCCTGAATATGAGGAAGGCGCACCCCTGCAGGCACACGTGACGAACCTTGATGCTTCGCCCTTCCTCGGTCGCCTCGCTCTGCTGCGTATCCACAACGGTACTCTGCGTAAGGGCGAAACCGTTGGTCTGGCTCGCCACGACGGAACGATCAAGCCTGTTCGAATCACCGAGCTTCTTCGCACCGAAGGCCTGGAGCGTCTTCCTGCCGAAACCGCTGAGCCCGGCGATATCGTTGCGGTAGCCGGTATCGAAGACATCACTATCGGTGAGTCTCTGGTTGACCTCGATGATCCTCGCCCCCTGCCCTTGATCACCGTTGATGATCCCGCGATCTCGATGACGATCGGTATTAACACTTCTCCCATGGCTGGGCGAGTCAAGGGCGCAAAGGTGACCGCGCGTCAGGTGAAGGATCGCTTGGATCGCGAACTCATCGGTAACGTTTCCATTCGAGTTCTGCCCACCGAACGTCCCGACGCATGGGAAGTTCAGGGACGTGGTGAACTTGCTCTGGCAATTCTTGTTGAGCAGATGCGCCGTGAAGGCTTCGAACTTACCGTTGGTAAGCCGCAGGTTGTCACCAAGACCATTGACGGTGTGCGCAGTGAGCCCATGGAGCGTATGACCATTGATATCCCCGAGGAATACCTCGGCTCTGTCACCCAGCTGATGGCTCAGCGTAAGGGGCGCATGGAGACCATGGCCAACCATGGTTCGGGTTGGATTCGCTTGGAATTTGTTGTTCCCGCTCGAGGCCTGATTGGTTTCCGTACGCGTTTCCTCACCGAGACCCGCGGTACCGGTATCGCCTCGTCTATTGCCGAGGGCTACGCACCGTGGCAGGGCGCAATTGAGCAGCGCTTGACCGGCTCGCTTGTTGCGGACCGCGCAGGCCAGGCCACCCCCTACGCGATGACGAACCTTCAAGAGCGCGGCTCCTTCATTGTTGAGCCGGGTTCGGAGGTCTATGAAGGCCAGGTTGTTGGTGAGAATCCTCGCGGCGAGGATATGGATGTCAATATCTGCCGCGAGAAGAAGCAGACCAACACGCGTAGTGCGACCGCTGATGTCTACGAGTCCTTGACGCCTTCTCGCAAACTTACCTTGGAAGAGTCCCTGGAGTTTGCGGCTAACGATGAGTGCGTTGAAGTGACTCCCGAGGCCGTGCGTGTGCGCAAGGTCGTCTTGGACGCTCAGGAGCGCTTCAAGATTGCCGCTCGCGAGCGTCGTCAGAACAAGGACTGAGTCCGGCCTCGGCCCCGATAGGCTGTCAAAGCTAACTGAAGTTCAAGTTAGATCTGCGGCGGGGGAGGGACGCGCTTCCCGGTGACCATGGTTCGCGCATCGACACGAACCTGGCCGCGTCGAGTCTCGATGACTACGTGGGTTGGGGCAGCTTCGATGAGCGTTCCCAGTGCATCGTGAAGACCATCGTCTAGACGATAGCGGACGACCACGCGGGAGCCCACTCCCAATTGCATCCACGGAAGATTGGGAATTGCGTGCGTTTCGTGTCGCGTAAAAGCTTCGGCTTGGACATGCTCCGCAGGACTGATCTTTTCCCTATTTTCGGGGGAAGAAGGCTGCTCGTTCGCGTGGTTCTTCATGTTGGCGATAATAGAATGAAGTGGTTGTCCAACCCAGTCCAAGGAGGAATTAATGACTTACGTCATTGCCCAGCCCTGTGTTGATGTTAAGGACCGGGCCTGCGTTGATGAGTGCCCCGTCGACTGCATTTACGAGGGCGAGCGTACCCTGTACATCCACCCCGATGAGTGCGTGGACTGCGGTGCGTGCGAACCGGTCTGCCCGACCGAAGCAATCTTCTACGAGGATGACCTCCCCAGTGAATGGTCCGATTACCTGCAGGCCAACGCCGATTTCTTTGTTGATCTGGGCAGCCCCGGTGGCGCGCAGAAGACCGGTCCTCAGCCCTTCGATGTTCCGTGGATCAGCGAGCTTCCTCCGCAGAACGAAGATTGGGATAAGTAAGGAAACACATGAGCGTCCTTCCGCGCCCACTCGATCTGCCCTCATTCCCTTGGGATCAGCTCACCCCTTACCGTAAACGGGCAGCTGAACATCCCGGTGGTGTGTGTGATCTATCGATTGGAACTCCGGTTGATCCCACTCCCGCGCTTATTCAGGATGCGCTTCAAGAGCATGCGGATGCGCCGGGATATCCGACCGTGATTGGCACTCCTGAGCTTCGTCACGCAATTCTTGCGTGGGGAAAGCGGCGGAACATGGTGGACGTTGGATTGCAGGGCGTTGTGCCGTCTATCGGCTCCAAGGAAGCCGTGGCATGGCTTCCCTTCCTTTTGGGAGTGCGCCCCGGAGATGCGGTTTTATTCCCGCAGGCCTCGTATCCGACCTATGACATCAGTGCGCGTTTAGCGGGTGCAACTCCACTCCCGGTGGACCCGACTGACCCCTCGTCGTGGCCCGATGCTCAGCTTGTATGGCTGAACTCGCCGGGTAACCCAGATGGCCATGTCCTCACGCTTGATCAGCTGCGTGCGGTCGTCCAGTGGGCTCGCAGTCATGACGCAGTCGTGATTTCTGATGAGTGCTACTCGGCTTTGGCGTGGGAGGAGCCTTTCCTTCACGAGGGCGTGCCTTCGCTGCTTGATGAAGGAGTCTGTGATGGAGATCCTCGTTCCCTGATCGTGCTGTATTCGCTGTCTAAGCAGTCGAATCTAGCTGGTTACCGTGCAGCGTTGATGTACGGGGATCCCGAGCTTCTCGCTCCTGTTATTGAAGTGCGCAAGCACTCGGGGATGATGGTTCCTGCTCCAGTGCAAGCCGCAATGCGCGTTGCGCTGGAAGATACCGAACACGTTGAGGCACAGCGTCAGGTGTATGCGCGCCGACGTGAAATCTTGATCGATGCTGTTGAACGCACTGGTCTTGAGCGCGACAAGGATTCGGCTGCGGGCCTTTACCTGTGGGTGAGAGATCCCCAAGGCGACCTTGATTCCTGGCAGCTCGTTGATGCTTTCGCCCTGCGGGGGATTGTCGTTGCTCCCGGTGATTTTTATGGCGAGGCCGGGGTGGGCTTTGTGCGCGTAGCCCTGACCGCCACCGATGAGCGCGTTGCCGAGGCCGCAAGCCGGTTGATCGCCCAGCCGATCCGAGCGTGACGCTTGAGCGACTTAGTGGGCGTCAGGGCCTTATCGATCCCAAAGACTGACCCACTGCAATCCCATATCGGCCATCATGGTGCGGATTAAGGGAAGTGAGATTCCAATGACGTTGTGGTGGTCGCCTTCAATGGCTTCGATGAACGCTCCGCCCAATCCGTCGATGGTGAAAGAACCGGCGACTTCTAAGGGCTCGCCGCTTGCTACGTAGGCTTGAGCTTCTTCATCGTTGATCGAGCCAAAGTGAATATCGGTTGAGGATGGACGCGTGTCTTCGTTCAGGATCTTCCATCCATCTTTATTCCAGCGCATGTGCGCGAGGTAGTGGCCACTCCACAAGGTTGTGTGTGCCTTGGAAAGTGCCTTTACTCGGGCAAGGGCAACTTGGGGATCGTGAGGCTTACCCAGCAACTCCCCACCGGCCTCGAGCATGGAATCACAGGCAACTAGTACGCACTCACCTTCGGGGAGGGAGGCCTCGTCCAGCGATAGCTTTCCCGCGCATATCGCCGAAGCTACGGCCCTGCCTTTTGCTTCCGCAAGTGCGCACACTTTCTCAGCGGGGGAGACGCTGGGGATTCGATCCAAGATTGAATCCTCGTCCACTTGGGAAACTTTGACGATAGGAGTTATCCCGGCTTCCTGGAGGATGCGCCGGCGGGCAGGAGATTGTGAGGCTAATACAAGGTGCATACTATGAATTTTCCCGTGCAGGCTCAGCTTTTCTTCACTACACTAATGTGTGTTAGGCCACATGCGTGGAGGAAGCTGTGAAGGAAGAAGCAGGATTGAGTCACGATTTTTCGACTGCACACACCAATAGCTCTTCCCTCCTTGGCGGTCCGGCTACCCTTACTGTTGATGATCTTGCTCAGATGGCGCAGACCAGCAGCGAGGAAGTTCGCGAATTCTGGGTCGCAATGGGTTTCCCGTCCCCGCGCGCCGAAGAAAAGGTCTTTACGGAAAACGACGCTCGGCTTTTCATTGAATGGTCGAAATTTATTGCTTCGGGGGCTATTGATCAGGCGACCGCGCGTTCGCTTCTCCGTGCGAATTCCCACTTAGCTGACCGTTTGGGCTTGTGGCAGGTTGAAGCGCTGGTTGAAGACACGATGCGACGCTACGGATTAGATGACACCGCGGCACGAATGTATGTCCTTGACCATATTCGCGAGCGCGTTGACATGTTTGATGAACTGCTGCGGCATTCGTGGCGGCGTCAATTGGACGCGCTGCTCAAGCGGATGGATCATGAGATCGCCACGCGTGGGCATGAGGGATTGCAGCCGCGATTCCCGCTGAATCGATCCCTGGGCTTTGTTGACATGGTTTCCTACACCTCATCGTCGACGATTCTGGGTGGGCGTCTGGTTGACCTTATTGGTCGTTTTGAGCAGCTTTCGCGTGACGCCGTGACGGATGCGGGGGGCCGCGTGGTCAAGATGATTGGCGATGCGGTCATGTATATTGCCGATGATCTCGAAACGGGCCTTCGAGTAGCGGTTTCACTTATTGAGCAGCTCGGCGCTGATGATCAGATGCTTCCCGTTCGTGCTTCCTTCGTGCGCGGTGATGTCTTTTCTCGTTCAGGCGATGTGTTTGGTCCGACGGTTAACTTGGCTTCGCGCCTGGTGGATATCGCTCCAGTGGGCAAAATCTTGATGGATCCCACCACGGCTGCCGCGATTGCTGCAGGTAAAGCGGGGATGGAGTACGACGTAGAAGAGTTCCCAAGCGCAACTTTGCGCGGTTTTGGAACGATTTCGCCCTATCTTCTGACCTATCGTCGCTAAAAGAGTGCCTGCTT
Organism: uncultured Actinomyces sp.; assembly: GCA_900541895.1. Classification (GTDB taxonomy): domain Bacteria; phylum Actinomycetota; class Actinomycetes; order Actinomycetales; family Actinomycetaceae; genus Pauljensenia. The sequence goes on from UWSI01000006.1 coordinate 29,500, forward strand.
TTTTACCTGATCTTGTGATTTCATCCCATTTAGGTCAAGAAATGTACAAGAGATCCCTGAAATCCGGTATGCTATTTCCGTGACTACAGTGCTTCTCGTTGAAGATGATCCGGCTATCGCTGGCCCGCTTACTCGCGCCCTCGCACGTGAAACCTACGATGTGCGCGCGCATGACCACGGCCGGAGCGCACTCGAAGATCTTGATGGTGTTGACCTGGTTGTTCTTGACCTAGGTCTTCCCGATATGGACGGTCTGGATGTTGCAAGGGAAATTCGTTCCTCTGGGTCCTCCGTGCCGATTCTCATCCTTACTGCTCGCGCCGACGAAGTTGACATGGTTGTTGGCCTTGACGCTGGTGCAGATGATTACGTCACCAAGCCTTTCCGCTTGGCAGAGCTCCTTGCACGCGTTCGTGCACTGCTGCGACGCGGCGGCGGCGAGGTTGCAGACGGCGATCTTGTCGTTCAGGACGTCCGTATCGATGTGGCCGCACACCGTGCTTATGTTGCAGGCAAAGAGCTTTCTCTGACAGCAAAGGAGTTTGAACTCCTGCGCGTTCTGGTTCGTGAGGCTGGAAATGTCGTTCCGCGCGACACCCTGATGCGTGAAGTATGGGGAAATGGCCTGAGCGGTTCGACAAAGACACTGGATATGCATGTGTCGTGGCTTCGTCGCAAGCTTGGTGATGACGCAGCATCTCCGCGCTATATCACCACTGTTCGCGGAATGGGTTTCCGCTTCGAAAAGCCCTCTGCCTAAAGCTCTGAAGGTCTGTCATGCGTAGACGTGCTGCGCGAATGATTTTGACCGCGGTTGCGGTTGTTGCACTGATTTTCGGTATCCCCGCGGCTGTGGCGTCTTCTTTGATCGTCTGGAATTCGCAAACGACGTCGCTGGACGCCCGCGTGCAGACGGTTCAAACCAATCTTGATCGACGACTTCGCACCTCGACTCTGTCTGAAGGTTATGCGCGCATGTGGGCGCAAACCCTTGTGACCAACGGGGAGCCGGCCTACGTCGAGATTATGATTCCCCAGAACCCGCAAGCCATTACTTTGGGGGAGAGGCTTCGCGGGATCACTATCACTCGAAGCGCTTCATCACCGGATGGCGTCAAAGTGACGGTAATGATTTCAGCGCGTAACGCGATTCGAAGCATCGTTCGCGTTTCAGGGCTTTTCCTTTTAGGAATCCTTGTTTCTCTGGCTGTTGGTTGGGCCCTTGCGGCGCGTTTCTCGAGGCGACTATCGGCACCTTTGATCTATCTTTCGGCTCAAGCGGAACAAATTGGTTCCGGTCAGGTCCGAGCGCGTGTCAAGCCTTCAGGGATCGAGGAAATCGATCTTGTTCAAGAGGAACTTCAGCGTACGGGCGAGAAGATGGCACGCCGTTTGGCCGCTGAAAGGCAGCTGGCCGCCGATGCCTCGCATCAGCTTCGCACTCCTTTGACCGCGCTTTCCATGCGTCTGGAAGAAATTGAAATGATTTCGACCGAAGAAGAAGTGCAGGAAGAAGCGCGTTCATGCCTAGAACAGGTTGAACGGTTGACAACGGTAGTCACTGAACTGCTGGATACAAATAAACGACAGGCATCTGCAACTGAAGCCATCGATGTTCTGGAAGTCTTTAACACCCAGCGTGAAGAATGGGAAGAAGCCTTCGAAAAAGCCGATCGCGTCTTACGCTTCACAGATGAGGCAGATATGCCGATTCTTGCGGATGAGGCGAAGATTGCACAGGTGCTTGCAACCTTGATCGAAAATTCCTTGCGCTATGGTGCTGGCACTACCTGGGTGCACGCGCGCAATAGCGCTAATAGTCGAGGCGTCATCATCGAGGTCTCCGATGAAGGTGAAGGCGTCGATGATGAATTGGCCCCCTATATCTTCGAAAATGGGGTGTCGGGTCACGGTTCAAGCGGAATTGGCCTGGCATTGGCGAAGGACCTCATTGAAACGATGGGTGGCCGCATCGAGCTTTCTCAGGCGGTTCCGCCAGTTTTCACTCTCTCTTTGGCGGCGATTCCCGCTAGCTATGACCCGGGGCGCGTGATGCCAGAGGGCGCGCTGGTCTCGATGGGGCGGCGCTCACGACGCTTTTAATTGCCGTACACTGAATTCCATGAGCATTCTTGTTACTGGAGGCGCCGGCTACATCGGCGCACACGTTGTTCGTCTTCTGCTGGAACGTGGCGAAAAGGTTGTTGTTGTTGACAATCTGACCACCGGCGCAGCCAATCGAATTGGCGATGCGACACTTATTGAAGTGGATGTCGCACGCGATGAGGCTCTGCCCATCTTGACCCAGGCAATGATCGATGAAGACGTTACTGGCGTTATTCATTTTGCTGCTCAGAAGCAGGTCGGCGAATCTGTTGAACGTCCTGCTTGGTACTACCGCCAAAATATCGGTGGTCTGGCAAATGTTCTGCTGGCAATGGAGGAAGCCGGCGTAAAGAACATGATTTTCTCTTCCTCTGCTGCCGTTTATGGGATGCCTCCGGTCCCCGTGATCCCCGAGGATATTGAGAAGAAGCCCATCAATCCTTACGGCGAGACCAAGCTGATCGGCGAATGGATGATGGCCGATGCTGAACGTGCATGGGGCCTCAACTGGATCGGACTGCGCTACTTCAACGTTGCCGGCGCTGGATGGAATGATCTCGCCGACCCCGCATGCCTCAACTTGGTTCCTATGGTCCTTGACCGTTTGGCTCGCGGTGAGCACCCGAAGATCTTCGGAACGGATTACCCGACCGATGATGGAACCTGCATCCGCGACTACATTCACGTCAAAGACCTGGCCGATGCTCACATCTTTGCTCTGGATGCCCTGACACGCGGCGTTCCTGCGCATCGTCAATTCAATGTGGGTACCGGTCTGGGTACTTCAGTGCGTGAGATCATCGATGGTCTTCGCGCGGTGTCCGGCTGGGATTTCCCTGTCGACGAACTTGACCGTCGCGCAGGTGACCCACCCATGCTCATTGGCGATCCGCAGTCGATTGCTGTGGATTTGGGCTGGAAGGCTAACTACGGCGTCACCGAGATTCTGCAGTCTGCATGGGATGCTTGGCAGTCTGGGCCTCGCGCAATTAAGGTCCCCTCTCAGTCCTGATCTATGACAGACGCTGAACCGAACGCCTTGCCTGCTCAACCGTGGAATTCGTCGACTGTATCCATCAGTGATTTAGATTCTCTTGAGCAGGCCATGGCGTGGCGTCGTCTTGGCCCGCAGGCAGCACTGCACAGTTTCGTCGTGATGCTGCGAATGGCCTTGCTGAGTGCGGATTATGTCTATATCGACCGCAATCAGCTTCTCGATGGGGTCTGTTTCCTCGCTCTTGGTCCCGATGGGCTTGCCGAGGCCTTGGGCTTGCCCTCGTACCACGACCTCCCTTTGCTTGTGGGCTGTCAGCCTCCCGAGGGTACTCCCGCCGGGTTTGCGCGCCCTGGGAGCCTCGAAGAACGTACCGAGTGGGCGGATCTTCAACGCCGTCAGGTTGAGCGCGAAGGCTTCGTTTCTGCTGCACGCGCTGTCTTTGAAAGTGAGATGCCTACAGTTCATTCGATGACTGAGGGACATGCCCGGCTTGCCCTGCTGCTCAAAGGACTGAACGAAACGGGAACCGACGAGGGGCAGTCATACCCAGCGTACTGCTGGGTACCGCGTTCTCGGCAAGATCCGGCACGGCTTATTGAAACGGGACGCGATCAATGGGTGCGCGCGATGGAAGACATGCGTGTTCACCTCGTGACGTGGCCGCGTACTCCGAGCGTTGAGGATGCTGATTTCTGGGAGAGCCATGGTCGCCTCGAAGATCTTGAGGATACTGAGGCAATCGCAATCGCTCGCACCCTGCGGGCCTGGCTGCCGAAGTGGATTGCCAATGACGGTGGGGAAGTGACTCGCCCAGCTCGTCGTGGTGATGTTGTCTCTCTTCTGTCCCACTGGATGCAAGAAGCGCCACCAGCGGATCTAGACGCCTCAGAGGGGGAACTTTATCGTGATGTGCTCACAGCGCCTCAGGCGCGTTGTGCATTACGCTGGTTTTCACTTCTTTACGAGGATGCGGCTATGCACCAGCGTCTTGCGCTCCTCGATACGGCAACTTCGCGCATGAGTTTTACGATGATTGCTGACGATGATGGCACTGATGATGCGGAAGTCCGGGCACAGCGCCAGTGGGGGATGTGCGTCCCACCGCAGAGTAGAAAGCAATATTGGCGTGCCCGCCTGCAAGAAAACACTGGACTGATACTTGCCCGCATAGGGCTGCGAGTTGTGTCAAAAACTGGCTCTGGCCGTGAGGGAATTGGGGGAAGCACGCGCGGACTCAACGTCAACGGGGAAATTACCGAGGCCATGGGAACCCTTTCTCCCGAACAGTACCAGCGTGTGCTGACACACCCGATGACCGCCCGCGCTCGTGCTGCTCAGCTTGAACTCAGTGCCCTCACAGATGCACACCCGGCTGAGGAAATCAGAGTGAAACGAGCCTCGCGTAACGCGTGGCGCTCTCTTGCACTCTTCATTCGAGAGTTCGAAATCGATCCGGTGGAGTGGCGTAAACGTGTCTTCAGCGGAGTGCTTCGCTGCATCGCCGTTACCATTTTGGCCTTCTTCCTGACCGCACATGATTCAGGATGGTTTGGTGAAGATACTCTTTGGATGAATGTCCTGTGGACGGCGATTGCGTTCCTTGCATCCTTCCCGTATTCGGATGTCCGGGAGCTCTTTAAGCTCCGTCCCTCAAGAATGATGTCTGAAATCCGATTGGCTCAGGCCTAAATTCGACGACTTGACAACCACTCAAAACTCACCCCATCAGGCACAAGGAGACGCCATGAAATGGACCCAGGTTTGGCACGCGGAAAACTTCCCCCTGTGGGTCGAAGGTAACGATGCGATTCCGCGTATGCACCGCGTTTTTATTGGGGGAAATCGCGCCGGGGCGGTTGCGATTGCTCGAAACCAGAACGGTGATTTTGCCCTCGTTCGTCAACAACGTCTTGCCATTGAGCGTGAACTCTGGGAATTCCCACGAGGAATGAGCGAGGAAACAGATGCGGATGGGGTAGCGACCGGCTTGCGTGAACTCCTTGAAGAGACCGGATTTTATGGGGAAAACGGACACTCCTTGGGACAGATTTACCCTGATTCTGGCATCCTTGCCGGGCACGTCGAAGTTGTCTCCTGCACGGTCCCACCTCAGGAACGTCAAGCTATTGACGGAGAAGTTGATGCGCTTCAGTGGGTCAGTCTTGATGCACTCAAAGAGATGATTGTGGGGGGCCAGCTTCAAGACGCTATTTCTCTTGCGGCTTTTTCTGTCTGGAGCCTTCGCAATAATTCCTGACTGCTCTTTAACGCTGAGCGCGACTTTTGAGTGGAGGATCTGTGGGTCTGCCTCAGGGGCATCCCGATTATGAGAACTGCGATGCTAGGTCGTCTTTTGTCAGCGTCCCAGCACGAAGCTTGGCGAAGAAATCCGGTGCGGTCGTATCTTCAAGCAACACCGCGCTTCCAGCCGATGTCGCATAGCCCAGCGATTCAATCGGGGGAACACCGGTCATTCCGGAGTTTTGCGCCTCACGGAATGCCAGTACCAAGCGTGCAACGTCAATAACAGATGAGTCCTGATCGACCGTGAATGCGGAAGCGCCAGCTCGTTCAACGCGCAGGGCGCTCATCGGGTTGAGCAATGTTGCCGGCTTCATCGCCTTCGAAACGGTCTTCGACACAACCTGGCGCTGGCGTTCAGCACGTCCGATGTCACCCCGTGGATCCGAATAGCGCATGCGCGCAAATGCTAGAGCAGTCTTACCGTCGGCGTCATGGCATCCGGCTTCCCAATTGAGCTCCGAGCGTTTATCCTCAACGCTGAGGTCGAAGCACAGATTCACCCCATCGACCGCATCGACAATATTTGACACTCCGCCCATTCCGATCTCTGCGTAGTGATCTACGGTAAGTCCGGTGAGCTTTTCGACCGTCTTGACCAAGAGCGCGGGGCCTCCATACGCATATGAGGCATTGAGCTTGTCCCAGCCATAGCCGGGGATCTCGACGTAGGTATCGCGGGGGAGGGAGATATTGCTGGTCTGTCCATTGGGGGCAACGTGAACAAGCATGATCGAGTCTGCGCGTTGCCCCTCGGTGTCGTCGGGTACCGAGCCGTCTGCGCGTGAATCTGAGCCTGCTAATAGATACGTAGTTCCAGAAGTGTTAGCACTTCCTGACAGCGCATCGATCTTCTTCAAATGAGAGTTGGCATCCATCATCAGGAAAACCGGCCATGCCAACATCAGCAGAACGCACGCGACGACGACAAGAGGCCAGCGCCTCTTTTTCCTCTGACGAGGCTTCGCTGGGCTTACGCCCCCGGCTTGGCGTGCGCTGGGCTGGGCTTGAACAGGTTGGAAGTGCGGGCGTTGCGTTGATGCCCACGCAGGAGGTCTGGAAGTCGCACCTACAGATTCTCGTGCTGGAGCTGAGGGGGCGTAGGCCGGAGGCTGGGTTCGTCGTGCACGGGGCGCAAAGGAAGGAGGCATCGCCTCTTCTTGAACGCGGGAAGGCTCAGCCGGTGTGCTCTGCTGTGCAGGAGCGTACTGCGGGGAGTCAGTGGGGACCCTGCGGGGGTGATCAACCGCCTCTTCATTCTGGGCACCAGCGTTGGTGACCTCTGAAAGACGAGGCCGCCGACGTGAAGGATCAGGTTGGAATGAAGGCGGTTGAGTCATCACTTCTCCGGGGGACAGGGCTTTTGAGTCGGCGTGGCGCTTGGAGACTGCGACGCGCTTGCACTGGATGTTGCGGAAGCAGATGCACTTTGTGATGAGGAAGGCGAGGCCGAAGGATCCTGAGCGGGAGCATTCGTCTGTCCGTCTTCACCGCTGCCATTCGTGAACTCAACTGTCGCGGGGAAGGGCTGGTCCTTGCGGATTGCTTCCCACACCTGACTGAACTGAGGTTCCAGGTTGATGACTCGGTTTGGATCAACCGGCGAATACTGGTTCGGTGAAGTGATGAACTGGATATTCGAACGTTTGACCGAAGTGAGTGAGAGCATCAGGCCCACGTCGGTGTTGATGTTTGACAGGTTCTGCGAAGGCTGCAGAGCTGAAAGCCCCTGCTTCGTGAAGGAGAGAAGTGAGGGAAGATCGGAAACGAAGTTCTTCGCCATCAACTCGCGCATAATTGCCGCGACAAGCTTCTGCTGGTTGGAGATACGGCTGAGGTCGGAGCCGTCGCCAATGGCGTAGCGTGTGCGCGCGTAGGCAAGTGCGGTCTTTCCATCAAGCTTCTGGCATCCTGCCTGCACGTGAAGGTCTGACTTGGAATCATCGATATCTTCGGGGATATCGAACCAGACCCCTCCAAGAGCATCAATCAAGCCGCGGAAACCGTGGAAGTCGACGACGACAAAGCCATCAACCTTCGTCCCGGTCAGTTGCTCAACTGTGGCCTCGGTACAGGCAATACCGCCCGCGATATCGGTGTTATTCGAGCCCGTTGAGAATGCGGAGTTAAACATTCCTGTGTAGGCGGAAGAAGTCGTGCCATCGGAGCGGCGACACGAGGGAATATCGGTAATGAGATCTCGGGGGATAGAGACGACTTGGATTCGCGAACGGTCCGCAGAAATATGCATGAACATGGTCGTGTCGGAGTGAATTGACGACAGCTCATCAGGATCACCATTGGCATCATCGCCCTGGTTCTGTCGTGAATCAATACCCGAAATCAAGATATTGACCGCGCGACCTTCAAAAGAGTCCGCGGGTGCTGCGGATTCGGTTGAGTTCGCATTTCCAAGACCATTTGTGTTGATGCTGTTTGCCGAAAGCTGGCTACCAAAGCTGTGATAGACAAAAAACACTGTCCACACCAGCAATAGAACACAGGTAAAAGCAACCAGTGAAACCACTCGTGCCGCACCGCTCTTGAAAGGGAGCGTCGCGGAGTGCAGGATCGGTCGCGCATCGCGCGGTTGTGGAGTACTCATCGCGTTTATCATATCGTTACTTGAGTTCTCCGCGTGTTATTCCGCAGTAAATTCCCCGATACTCCATTGAATGCCACCCTGGCTGTTCACACGCGGGATCATCACCGTGTGTCCACGTGCAGCGACAACGGGGCGTGAGTATCCGGGGGTTTCTCCCAGACGCGCGATCTTGCCAGTTTCCCATGGACGCAGGTACATCTGTGCATTGTTCGCCTGCGATCCCGCACCCCACACGATTGCCTCTTCACCAATGGAAACCCAAGGAGTTCGGGAATCAAGCATGATCCACTGCGTGGGATAGTCAGCGGTGCTGTCATTCCAGATTCCAAGGTATGACGAGGCCGAAGAAGAAGTTCTTGATGGGGTAACGAGGACCGCGTGGTGATCGCCGGCCGCGTAGAGCCCACTGATCCGGTAATCCTGTGATTTGAGGTCGAAGTGCGTGGTGGCCGCTGAGAAATCATCTCCGCTGAGGGTGACAACGCGAGAGGGGAGAGGTGAGTCCTTTGGAGTGGCAACCACGCTGAGCCCCTGCTCACAGACCGAGGGGTAGGCACCAAAGAGAAGAATCTTGGGCTTGTCAGAGCGCTTTGAATCGTCGAGGCCTTGGGTGACGACAAGCGAGAAATCTCCATGATCAGTTGCGGCTTTTGCGCCGTAAAATGCGTGTGTCCCATCGCTCACAGGAGGAAGTTCACCTGCGCTTCGTGGACTGTGAGCGGGAAGATCACTCCACGTCATTACGGTGTGCAAACGTTGCTCGGCCTTATTCCAGGAGAAAACCGTCCACGGGGCAAAGACATTGTCTTCTTGGTGATCTCCAGTTGAGGAAGAAGAAACCTGCCGGCCAAGGAAAGTAATCCAAGGACCGTTTTGTGTTCCATCGAGTGGCTCAACGTAGTTTCCGTCTTCTCGAAGAAGGTCGGCAGATAGATCGCGTGCCCCTTGAGGGGTGAGAATTGCGGGCTTGTAGGAGTACAGATCGTTCGGGTCGTGTGTGGATGAGCCGAAAACCTGAGAGCCGTCGATGGGAAGAGAAGGGATCTGGCGGAAATCCCCGCCCAGCGACCATTTCTCATCTACGGAAGCCTCCTGGGTTTGCCCCGATGGAGACAATTCGCATGGCTGATTGCTCGCGTGCATTGCGATGATCTCAAAAGGAAGAGAGAGATCTGTGCACGCGCCTTCGTGCGGATCCTCCAGTGCAGAGGGAGCAACGAGAGGCTCGAAGACGCCGTTCATCTGACGAGGCGATACACTCGCGCCCGCTGAGGCCGAAGAATCTCCGCTCCCTCCGCTTGCGCAGCTGCCAAGGGCCACAAGAGCGCAAGCGCTGAGGAAAGCAAAGCGACGCAGGGACGCGCGGCCTCGGGAATGAGAATGGAGGTCGGGGTGTTCCGGGATAGTCGGCGTTCCCAGAACACCCAAACTCTCAGCGTGCGGTGTAGATACCAATGTGTTCGCGTCCATCGCGTTCGACCTCGGTTTGGAGGAAGTTCTGGGTGAATGAGGGCAGGTGGTACCAGAACTGTTCCTCGCCATTCCAGAGGTAGTGAACTCCCGGGTCGGCCATCCGCATGGAATCGGTGTTGGGATCGTAGGAAGTCACAACCAAGATGTGGGAGAAGGTCGAGTTGGGGTGACCGTTATAGTGGGGGCCTCCTCGACGTTCCTGGGCATCAACAGCGGTGGGGAGTCCCTTGCGGAAGGAGCTCTTTACCGAATCTCGCACCTGATCAACCGAGGGAGTGTGAATCGTGGTGTAAGCATCACGGCCCAACCAGCGATTCATCCCATATTCAAAACGACGATCGTGGAAGCTCGTGTAGCCGTAGCCCACAGTGTTCATGTAGTCGCGGCTGGCTACGGCGTTAATACTCAAAGGGACACCCTGAGCGGAATAATGTGCCCCAATCGCGTTGAGGATCATCCAACCACTGGTCGGGCCGCAGAAATAGTTATTAGGCTGCCCGGCCCACGTGACGTTGAAGTCGTGGGCTTTTTCTAGGACACCGTGCTCAAAGTTCTGCTTATGGCGGTTGCCGTCCCAGTAAGCCTCAGAGGTTGGGTAGCCCAAGTGGCCGCGCTCATACCCGTGATTACCGTATTCGGCAAGCAAATCAGATGTGACAGCGTGTGAGCCGGAGCGCGGCGACCAATATGCGGTTCCGCCTTGGAAACGTTGATACACGCCCCCATTAGCCGTAGCGGTTTCGTCAGAGAGCGGATAACCGAGTTCCCCACGTTCCCAGTTGTAATAAGCGTAGGTTCCCATGATCGCATCGTGGACAAAATAAGAATCCGAACCGGGGTGCCAGTAAGCGGTGGCTGACTGGAACGTCTGGAAAACGCCGCCGTTTGCGGAAGGCGTTTCGTTACTGGTCGGGTAACCAAAACGCCCCCATTCATATCCGGCGCGCCCGTATGCGCCCAACACGGCACCATGCACGTAATAGCTGCCAGTGCGGGGGTGCCAATAGGCAGTGCCACCTTGGAAGGTCTGATACACGCCACCACCCGCCGTAGCGGTCTCTTCGCCCGTCGGGTAACCCATCTGGCCGCGTTCCCAGCCCTGAGCTTCCCATAGGTTACGGATACCGCCAGTCACCCTATGCGCGCCGGTCGACGGGTGGAAATAGATCGAGCCACCAGTGAAGTGCTGGTAGGTGCCGCCGTTCGCAGCGTCCTTCATCTCATCGTTGAGAGGCCACCCGAGCGAGCGACCTTCTGTTTCTGCGGCCTTGTAGCGCTCAAGGATTTTGCCCCATATGGGGTGGGACCCGCCCTGGCTGCTCCAACGAATTTCGCCGTTCTCATAGGTTTGAACTGCGCCGCGAATCCCCGCGATCGTCTGGTTCTCTTCATCAGAAGTTGGGAAACCGAGGGGGCCGTTTTCCCATTTGTGTGCGCTGTAGGCTTCGTGGATTCCGTCGCGCGAGGCGTGTGCACCGTACTGAGGGGTCCAGTAGATTTGGCCGCCGCGGTAAAACTGGATGAAAGCACCGTCACGAAGGGGCACCAGTGAAGAGGTGGCAACGCCAAGTACTCCGTTTTCTCCGCCTAATTCCTGCCAGTGCTGGCGAATGACATCAGCGGGGGAGAACGGTGCGGGGGGGGGTGCGGTAATCGCGGCAGTGGTGGGCGTGGCCTCGCTTGGGGTTGCGTGTGCCGAGGCCGTGGGGGAGGCCGAAGGCGTTGCCTCGCTGGCCGCGGTGCTGACTGACGGGGAGGGGGATGGTGAAGCGGAAGAGGGATCTGCGTGTGTTGTAGGGGCAAGTGCAAGTGCAAACAGCACTGACACCGCACAGGTCGATGCGATAGATGAATGCTTCATGAAGAAGTCTCCTGGGGGGCAAAGAGAAACTTACTCTTCAAACACTCTAGCCGAATAATATTCAGAATTTATGTTCATTACTTGGCATATACCTCACATTTGCCCGTAGGCTTATCCCATGAGCAATCCAACCGTCATCGCCGTCGTCGTTGCATGGAACCGAGCACAGCTTTTGCGTGAAACCTTGGACGGCCTTGCCTCGCAGACCCGGCCATTGGATGGAGTCGTCGTTGTTGATAATGCTTCCAGTGATGAAACCCCCCAGCTCATAGCTTCGCATCCTGCCGTCACCAATGTTGTGACGCTTCCGCAAAATTACGGAGGTGCTGGCGGCTTTGCCGCAGGAATTGCCAGGGCAATGACTTTGGGTGCCGACCTCGTGTGGATCATGGATGATGACACGATCCCGACTCCTACTGCCCTTGAGGTGTTGCTACGAACTCGCGAGGAATACCCAGGTGTCCCCGCCGTTTTAGCGTGCCGAGCCGATTGGATTGACGGACGCGAACACCCAATGAATGCGCCTCGCGAACGCTTCTTGATTTCCCGGCAGCTGCGTGAACACGCCGCTGCTGTTGGAGCGCGTCAGATTCGCACGGCCTCCTTCGTGGCGATCATGATCGATGCTCGCGCGATTGAGGAAGAAGGGCTTCCTGAAGCCGCCTACTTCTTGTGGAATGACGACTTTGAATACACCGCGCGCCTTCTCAAGGGAAGAGTGGGACTTTACGTGGATGGGGCACGTGTCGAGCATCGGACGAAGACCTTCGGAAACTCCACTGCCGATCCCGGCCCGCGTTTCTACAACGAAGTTCGTAACAAAGTCTGGGCGCTTGGAACTTCTTCCGGCTTTGGCCTTTTTGATCGCTGCGCTTTTGGAGCTGCCACTGCGCTTCGCTGGGCAAAGATGATTGCCGCCTCGGCTGACCGCGAAGCTGCGCTCGGATACCTGCGTGAGGGGCTTCGTGATGCCTGGCGGCCGCCGTTGCGCTCCAGTGAAATCCTTCATCTCACCGAGGTTGCCGATGAAGTGGCTGCTCTTGAACAGGGACGGCGCGCTTGTGGGTGCGGCTGCGGGTGCTCATCATCTAGCCCTGAGACGCGTGGCTGCTCAGAGGGGGAGCCTCGATGACAGTCACAAAATTTTCGGTTCTGCTCCCTGTCTATGCAGGGGATCAGCCGGAGTTCTTCTTCCGTGCAGTTTCCAGCGCGACGCGCGAACAGGAGTTGCGCCCACGCCAGTTGGTTGTTGTGTGCGATGGTCCCATCCCTGAAGAGATTTCGGAATTTCTTCACCGCGCTGCGCGAGGGGAAGAAACCGAAATTTTGGGAAACACAGATGTCAGGGTCGTCCGGCTCAAGCGCAATATGGGACTGGCGAATGCCTTGAATATTGGCCTGGCACATTGTTCGTATGAAATTGTTGCGCGCGTTGATGCTGACGATATTTCGCTTCCCCGTCGTTTCGCAGTCCAGGTTCCCCTCGTCGAGGCCGGCTTGGGCTTGCTGGGCTCAGCAATTCAAGAATTCAGCGATGACGAGGCCGAGGGCGGGATGGTCCGGACTATGCCGACCAGCGAAGAAGAGATCCGTCGGGTCATTTCCTACCGCTCTCCCTTCGCACATCCTTCAGTTGTTTACCGCAAGAGTGCAGTTGAATCAGTCGGAGGATATGAGCACCTTCAGCTGATGGAGGACTACTTGCTTTTTGCACGGATGGTTGCAGCGGGAATTCCATGCGCGAATGTGCCAGAGGTTCTTGTTCGCTATCGCGTGGGATCCGGCGCATATAAGAGGCGCGGCGGGGCGCAGATGCTGCGCTCAGAGATGCGCCTTCAAAACCTTTTGCTCAGTGAAGGAATCGTGTCCAAGGCTCAATACTCGCGAAACCTTGCCATCCGTGGGGCCTATCGGTTGATTCCTACACAACTTCGACAAACTCTCTATCGAGGGGTTGGAAAACTTCGCTGGTTCGTGTCGAAAGACCAATGACGCGATCTGTCCAGTTCTTTCGCTTATACTGACTGGGATTGAAAGGAGTTCGACCGTGAACTATGACCTCGTTGTCGTCGGATCTGGCCTTTTCGGCCTGACAATTGCTGAGCAGGCCGCATCCCGCTGGGGCCTCCGCGTCGCAATCGTTGAGCGTCGCTCACACCTTGGTGGCAATGCCTACTCTGAGATTGATCCGGAAACCGGTATCGAAGTCCATAAGTACGGCGCACACCTCTTCCACACCTCCAATGAGCGCGTGTGGGAGTATGTCAATCGTTTCACCTCCTTCACTTCTTACGTTCACCGCGTATGGACCACCGTTGACGGTGTTGTCTACCCGATGCCCGTGAACCTGGGAACCATTAACCAGTTCTTCTCCGCCGCCTACGGCCCGGACGAGGCCCGCGCGCTGATTGCCCAGCAGGCGGCAGAAGTTGACGGCCAAGAGATCACTGACTTCGAGTCCAAGGGCGTTTCCCTGGTTGGTCGTCCCCTCTTCGAGGCTTTCTTCAAGAACTACACGGCTAAGCAATGGCAGACCGATCCCAAGGATCTTCCCGCCTCGATCATTTCGCGTCTTCCCGTGCGTTACAACTACGATTCGCGCTACTTCAACGATAAGTACGAAGGTCTGCCGGTAGATGGCTACACCGCGTGGATGGAACGCATGGTGGCCTCGGACCTGATTGACGTTTACTTGGATACCGACTTCTTCGATCCCGAAAACCCGCTGAACAAGGCCGCGGTTGTCGGCAAGGTTCCGGTTGTTTACACCGGCCCGGTCGATCGCTACTTCGACTACTCGGCAGGTGACCTGTCCTGGCGCACCGTCGACTTCGAAAAGGAAGTCGTCGATACCGGTGACTACCAGGGCTGCTCCGTCATGAACTACGGCGATATCGACGTTCCTTTCACGCGAATCATCGAATTCCGCCACTTCCACCCCGAGCGTGACTACCAGGACAAGAAGACCGTGATTTTCCGCGAGTTCTCTCGCTTTGCTGATCACGGCGATGAGCCCTACTACCCGGTGAACACCGCACAGGATCGCGAGCGCCTCGAGCAATACCGTAAGCTTATGAAGAATGAAGACCGTGTCTTCTTCGGCGGCCGCCTGGGTACCTACAAGTACCTGGATATGCACATGGCCATCGCTTCGGCACTGACGATGCTCGATAACGAGCTTGCCCCCTTGTTCGAGGATGGGACCACTCGTTGAGTAACATCGCATCGCAGCAATTCCAAACCCCGGGCAAGTCATCGGGGCTGATCGAGGTTTTCCGTCAGCCCTACCTGACCAGCCTGATCGTTCATAAGGAACTGCGAGCTCGCTATCGCGGCTCGATCTTTGGAATGCTGTGGAGCTACGCGAAGCCGTTGACCCAATTTTTGGTCTTCTACTTTGCGCTTGGTGTTTTCATGAAGATGAACCGCGCCGTGGAGAACTATGTCATTTACATGTTCTCCGGTGTGGTTCTCATGAACTATTTCTCGGAAGTTTTTGGCAACGCAACCCGCTCTGTTGTCGGCAACGCTCCGCTGGTGAAGAAGATCTATCTTCCCCGTGAACTCTTCCCGATGTCGGCCATGTGGGTCGCCCTTGTGCACTTCCTCCCACAGGTTGCTGTTCTTTTCGTCGGTGCACTCCTTTTCGGCTGGCATCCGACGGTGTGGGGAGTTTTGGCAATCCTTGCGGCCTTCCTCATCGTGTCAATGTTTGCACTGGGAATTGGCCTTTTCTCTGGTGCACTCAACGTGTTCTACCGCGATTCAGAGAACTTCGTTGACCTGATCTTGATGATGGCTACGTGGGTGTCTCCCGTTTTGTACACGTGGTTTAGTGTGCGCGACGTTCTGGATGCCCACGGCCTGCACTGGCTGTGGTGGGTGTACGAGGCCAATCCGCTGACTATTGCGGTTGAGCTTTTCCACTACGGTTTCTGGCAGCCGACCCTAGTTGATGCTGCCGCGAATCCCTACCTTCCCAATCTGGGGCTCTGGACGGGAATTGCTCTGCTGATTTCTCTAGGCGCTGTTATCTTTGGCGAAGTCTCTTTCAGGCGCATGGATCCCAAGTTTGCTCAGGAGCTGTGATGACTGAAGTTATTCGTGTTGATGATGTTGTCAAAGAATTCGCACTGCGCAATACGCACACCTTGAAAGACCGTTTGGTCTGGAGCCTTACGGGGCGTCGCAACCAGCTGGTGAATCATTTCCGCGCACTCAACCATGTGAGTTTCTCGGTTGAGCAGGGGGATTCGATCGGTCTGATCGGCTTCAATGGTTCCGGTAAGTCGACAATGCTTAAGCTTATTTCAGGAGTCATCACTCCGGATGAGGGCTCGGTGGGCTACCGAGGACGTATGGCTGGCCTCATCGAAGTCGGCGCCGGCTTCCACCCAGACCTAACAGGCCGCGAGAATGTTTTTCTTAACGGCGCGATCCTAGGCATGAGTAAAGAGCAGATTGAAGCTGCCTTTGACGATATTGTTGCTTTTTCGGAAATTGAGAAGTTCATTGACACCGAGGTGAAGTTCTACTCCTCGGGTATGTTCTTGCGTTTGGCTTTCGCCGTTGCAGTCCACACCAGCCCGGACATCTTCTTGGTTGATGAGATTTTGGCTGTGGGCGACGAGCCCTTCCAACGCAAGTGCCTTGACCGTATCCATGAGATGCAGGAGCAGGGGACATCGCTGGTGATTGTCAGCCACGACCTTGACCTGATTGCGCGCCTGTGCAATAGGGGAGTGCTGCTGCACCATGGTGAACTTCTTGTTGATGGAAGCGCGCAAGAAGCAGTCGATCGACTGCGTTCCCTTTGATACCTCGCACCTAGATCAGGAGATAGAAGTATGGGTTGGAGTTCGCTCCTCGTTCCGGCTCTTGTCTTAGCGTTGATTCTTTATGTTCCGGGAATCCTTGTGAACGCCTTGCTGTTCCGTTCCCGGGTGCTCACTATTGCTTTTGCACCACTGACTGGTGCAGCGGTATTGGGTGCTGCTTCCTTAGTTTCTGGTTTTAAACCCGGAGTCTGGGGCTTAGGGCTTGTTGTTGCGGTGTCGCTAGCGACCATGCTCCTTGTTGCAGGACTTTCCTTCCTTGGAGGACGCCGCCCTTACGACTGGGTAGCTAGTTTCGCTCATCTCTTCTCGCTGTCGAATCTGCGTGGCCTTCTGGTCACACTTCTGTGTCTGGGAATTAACGCGGGGGTCGTTCTCTTTGTCTTCCTTCGCTCGTTCCGCTCAGCAGATGCAATTCTTTATTCGTATGACACGCCTTTCCATATGGCTGTCATTCGTTGGATTCTCGACTCTGGCGATGCGTCTTCCCTTCACAGTGCGACGGTTGATGGCACGATCGGTTCTCATTTCTATCCCGCGCTCTGGCATGGCTGGGTCTCCTTAGCTCTTTCTGTGCTCAACACATCGATGATGCAGGCAATCAATGCATCGACGCTTGTTGTTCTGCTCTTCGTTTGGCCTCTTTCTGCCAGCCTCCTTACTTTTGCGGTCTTCTCGAAGAAATTTGACCTTGCCCCGCAGCTTGCAATTGCGATTGCCGGTCTTTTCGGGTCGTACCCATGGGGCTTTTTAACATTTGGTGTCCTATATTCGAATTTCTTTGCGTACTCGTTAACACCCGCTTATCTCGCTGCGATTGTTCTTCTTGTCCGTGGTCTTCGGTTAAAGACGCTTGCACCAGGTGGACTCGTTGCCTACCTACTTCTGTTGATTGGAGGTTTTGCAGCGATCGCCCTGGCGCAACCGAACTCTGTTTTCACCATCGCAGTGATGATTTTCCCCTTCCTGTTCTTTAGCGCCTGGAAGGTTTGTGCGAAGCGATCGGTATGGCTGGCGCTTACTGTCTGCACTTCGCTGCTTGTCGCAGCGGCCGGTATCTGGGTTGCGCTCTATAAAGCGCCTTTCATGCGCCGAACCGTTACATGGGTGTGGCATTCTTTCCAAACACCCGCAGAATCACTTCGCGCAGTGGCAACTTTGTCGATGAATGCAACCGATGGCGAATACGGCGGAGAAATCGTCCTTGCGGTCTTCGTTCTTCTTGGGCTTCTTGTCGCTTTGCTTCGCAGGAAGGCTTGGATCGTCTTCTCTTACCTTGCAGTCGCGAGCCTATACGTACTGTGCGCAGCCTTCGAAGGACGCTTCCGTAATGTCGCAACTGGATTCTGGTATCACGATTCATTCCGGCCTGCTGGCGCGATGTGTATCCTTGCGGTTGCTTTGGCAGCCTATGCTCTCTCATCCGGTGTTTCCACAGTGTCGAAACTTGTCGAGAACACCGCTTCGACATCTGTAAAACGAGGAATCGTTGCTGGAACATCAATTGTTTTGATCGCAGCGGTAGTTGTACTCACCCTCGCATCTTCGAATATCGCGTATCGTGAAAAGATGCTCGCACAGATGAGCGCTGACGTCGCAACGAAGTACACCGACACCGAAGAACTCGCATTCATGGAGAAGGCCCGCTCGATTGTCGGTACTGACACAAAGGTCATGAATGATCCATTCGACGGGTCAATGTTCGCCTACGGTGTTGAAGGATTGCCCGTCGTTTTCCCTGCAATGCCTGGGAACTGGATTGGATCACCAAATCCTGAATCTGAATATCTAAAAGACCATCTTGATGCGGTTGCAACGGATTCAGCTAAGGTTTGTCCGATGCTTCGCGACCTTGATGTGCACTATGTGATGGTCCTTGAACGTCATAAGCAGATTTTTGATGAACCGCACCCGTGGCTAGGAGTTCGAAATATTACTCCACAGACCCCGGGATTTGAGACTGTGCTCCAACAAGGCCCCTATAGTCTCTACAAGATCACCGCTTGCGGACTTGACTAAACGTCAACAAGACGCCCGCGGTTTGACATAGATTTTATTGGCTTTTCTGTCATAGACTTTGCCCATAAATGCACACAATGAAGGAGTGTCGCGTGAAAGCGAAAACCGAAGCGGTTGCTGAAGGAACTGCAACCGAACAGCAATGGACTCCCGTCCAGCGCGTTGTGTTCCCCGGAGAGAGTGACACTTCGTTATGGCCGCTCTACGTCGACTGGGGCGTTGCTCCATCAAGTGCTGCACTAAGTGCTTCTCAGGGAGACCAGAGCGCACTTACGCTTCGACAATTTGAAATGCCCCGTGGAGTGGATGCGACTCGTACCTCGCTTCTGATCCCGGCACGCGAGCGTCTTTCACTTGCGACTTACTTCAACGCTTTCCCTGCTTCTTATTGGCAGCGTTGGACAGATGTTCGTAATATCCGTCTGACTCTGAAGCTCTCGAAGAGGGCGGTTGTTGAGGTTATGCGTTCCTCAGCACGTGGTACCTTTACCCCTGTTGCAACGCGCGCAGGATCTGGTGAACTGAGCTTCGATATTCCGCTGAACCGTTTTGGTGACGGCGGCTGGATCTGGCCCGAAATCACTGCTCTCAAGGAAGACGTTGAGCTCGAATGGGGAACCTGGTCGGTACCTACGCGCGAAGGTGACCGTCATGCCAATGTGACCGTGGGTATCACCACCTACAACCTTCCCGAAGACTGCTTGACTCAGGCCGAGCGTTTCCAAGCAGAACCTGAGGTCCTTGATCACATTGCCGAGATTCTTATTGTCGATCAGGGTAATAAGAACGTGAAGGACTGCGAGCGTTACCCGCGTCTTCAAGAAGAACTGGGAAGCAAGCTCCGGGTGATCGAACAGGCAAACCTGGGCGGTTCCGGTGGCTTCTCTCGCGGCATGTACGAGATGCTCAAGAACCCCGATTCGGACTACGTCCTGCTACTTGACGATGATGCCGTCATCGAACCTGAAGGCTTGCTTCGCGCACTTGCTTTCGCAGAGCATACGCTGACGCCGACGATCGTCGGCGGCCACATGTTCAATGCAAATGAGCGTACGATCTTGCACTCGATGGGTGAAACGATCGATGCTCACAAATTCTGGTGGGGGGCTGTCAACCCTGAACTTGCAACAGTTGACTTGGCTCAGCGCACGATCCGCAATGATCCTCGCTTGAACCGCCGCATCGATGTCGCCTACAACGGTTGGTGGATGTGCTTGATCCCCAAGCCTGTTGTTGCTGAGATCGGTCTGTCCCTGCCCTTCTTCATCAAGTGGGATGACTCCGAATACGGCCTGCGCGCAGCAGAACACGGATTCCCGACGGTCTCTCTTCCCGGCGCTGCCGTGTGGCACGTGCCGTGGACTGAGAAGGACGACGGTCTGGACTGGCAGGCTTACTTCCACCAGCGCAACCGTTGGGTCATCAAGCTGCTGCACTCTCCCTACCCGCGCGGTGCATCATTCCCGAAGACCTCACTGGCCTCGGACGTTCGCGCACTGCTCTCTCTGCAGTACTACAGCGCCGATCTGCGCCGCCAGGGGCTTAAGGACGTATTGCTTGGCCCAGGCCACCTGCACCCTTCGATGCACACACGAGCTGCAGAGGCACGCGCAAAGGCAAAGGAATACACTGATGCCCGCTTGATGACCGAGGCCGCAGACTTCCCTGCAGTACACCGTAAGAAGCCTGCTCCGGTCGGCACCAAGCCTGATTCACGCGCCCAGTTCATGTCAAAGGCAATCGCTGGTATCACCAAGCAGTTCCTGCCCGAAGGCGAACACCGTGAGGACCGTGTTGAGGATGTTCTCTCCAGCACGGATGCTCGTTGGTGGAGGCTTGCAAACCTGAACTCTGCTCTGGTGTCGAACGCGGAAGGCTCCGGTGCATGGCGCTACCAGCGCGATGCCAAGCACTACCGTCGTGCCTTGGCTGAGAGTATTGCGCTCCATGCGGAACTCATTCGCCGTTGGGCTTCGCTGAGCCGTGAGTACCGGGAAGCTCTTCCTGAACTTGTCTCTGTTCAGGCATGGGAAAAGACCTTCGGATTGAAGTAACCCGTAGCACAGGCTGTAGTCCTGAGAAATAACGTGGTGGGTGAGGAATTTCTTCTCACCCACCACGCTTATGTCACGCGCATTTTTTGTGAAGCGTCATCGGCGGCAACTGAAAATATTGCGATTCAACACGAAAATCGACTTGCCGGGGTTGCGATCTCGCTAAATTGCAGTGATCTTCGCTAGGCTATACGCATGAGTGCAGGCTTTGCCTGCGACCCCCGATGTCGGAGTAAAGGAATTCAAGGTGCGTATCGCAGCAATCGTCCCGTGCTACAACGAAGAAGCCGCAGTTGGCACAGTTGTCACGGACCTGAAGAATGCAGTTCCGGGAATTGAAGTCTACGTGTACGACAACAACTCTTCGGATCGTACCGCTGAAGTTGCAGCCGCAGCCGGCGCAATCGTCCGCAAGGAGACTCGTAAGGGGAAGGGTAATGTTGTGCGTCGCGCATTTGCAGACATCGATGCCGATGTTTACGTGATGATCGACGGTGATGACACCTACGATGCTTCGGCCGCACCCGAAATGATCGGCCTTTTGGTACGTGAAAACCTTGATCACGTACTGGGCTGCCGTGTTGACGATAAGGATAACTCTGCATACCGCCCCGGTCATGCTCAGGGAAATAAGATGTTCAACTCCCTGGTCGGGTTCCTCTTCGGCGACACCGTTACGGACATGCTCTCCGGCTACCGTGTTTTCTCTCGTCGTTTCGTCAAGTCCTTCCCGGCGCTTTCTCGTGAGTTCGAGATCGAAACCGAACTCACGGTCCACTCCATGGCACTGCGCGTTCCTCAGGCCGAGTACGGCGTCGGCTTCAAGGATCGCCCCGCGGGCTCAGAATCCAAGCTGCGTACCTTCCACGATGGCTTCCGTATCCTCGGACTGATTGGGCGACTTGTTGCACACGAACGCCCCATGGCTTTCTACGGGATCTTCTCCGCAATCTTCATGCTTCTGGCCCTGTGCTTTGGAGCCCCTGTCATCTGGCATTTCATCCAGGCTGGCAATGTTCCCAAGCTCCCCAGCGCTGTACTGGCCTCTTCTCTGGTGATCGTTGGCGTCTTGTCCTTCGTTGTCGGACTGCTTCAATCCGGTAACTTGAAGACTCGCCGCGAAGCCATGCGTTTGGCGTACCTGCGCTACTCCTCGGTGCTTCCGAACTGACAAGCGAATCTACGGGCTTTATGAACGTCTTTCAAAAGGCGTGGAAGCGTCTTCTTGAAGCGGGTTCCTTCTACCGTTACCTCTTGGTGGGTGTTGGAACCTCGCTTCTGGACTTTTCGCTCTTCTCACTGCTCTCGGTGGGCTTCGATTTGCCGGTGATCCCGTCGAATATCACCTCAACGGTCATCACTGTGTGCGTGAGCTACTGGATTAACCAGCACTTCGTCTTCCAAGCAAAAGGTTTTTCTTGGGCCTCGTTCTTTTCTTTTGCGGGATTAACGCTCTTCACGGGAATGGTCCTTCAATCCGCCATCATTTGGGCGATTGTTCACGGTCTTCCCGCACTCGGGTTGGGAATCTCGCTGTCCTTGCTCAAACCTGCCGCAAAAATCGTTGCTATGGGCACCGGAGCGGTATGTAACTATTTGGGATATAGGTTCATTTTTACCCGCGAGAAGTAGATATACTTCCATCCAACACATCCACACAACGCTGTTGGAGGTCCCATAATGCGTGGTCTCATCAACAAGGTCTCTGCCGTCGCCCTTATCGGCATGGTCAGCCTTTCTCTGACTTCCTGCAAGACGCGCTTGGGGAACGCAGAGGCACAGAGCTCTCCAGTGGCCTCGGCAAGCGGGAACGGAACACAGGGGAGTGCGCAAAGTGAGGCTTCCCCAAGCTCCTCGGCCACAAGCTCGACGCAAAGTTCCACGGCGAATGCCCATGATGTGGGAGTGAGCCCAACACTTGGCTCCATTCCTCAGGGCGCAAGCCGTTTGGAGGACACCGGAGATTCCAAAGGAATCTGGGTCAATTCGCCCTCTGGAAACATCCACTGCTGGTTTGCTAACGATCTTTTGCAGCTATGCATGGTCGATTCCTACCGTGAGGATAAGCCCTACGGTGAGCAGGAGTTCTTCCCGGGAACGCAGCCCCTTGCCAAAGACAATATTCTTTTCGCAGGGCTCTCTAAAGACAAAGAAATCCCCTATATTTCCGCGCGCCGAGATGGACCGCTCCCCACGAACCAGGGCGAGCGTTTGCGCACCCTTTCCTATGGAGAAACCGTTTATGCAGGCAAGGACGTGTGTGCCAGCACAAGCGAGGCGATGGTGTGCTGGGATATCGAAACCGGCGATGGTGCAAAGATTAATCGGGCAGGAACAGAGATCTTCCACCTGAAGAAGTAATAGGGTTTAAACCCGCGCCCCTAACGGGCAGGTGAGCAGTCCCTTGAGCGCGGGGCTTTAAGCTCCTAATCCACAGCAAGGCACACCTTTTCGCTGGCGAAAATTTCCTGCGCCTTTTCGACGCTGTAGTGAGACTTGTTGACGATCACGATGCTGTGTCCATCCATCCATAGACGCGTGAGTAGGGGAGCGCTTGGGAAGCTTTCACAGTAGAGACCCAGGCGCGTGGGTTGTCCCTGCGCCGAAACCTCCTTGAGAAGAGTCTCTTCGTCAGAGTTGATCTGCGCTTGGTAATCCTTCATGGAAGGAGCGCTGTCCAGTGTCTCGTACTCGAATTGATCGCTTTGAGCCATGAGCTCGGATAGTGTATCAAGGATCCCGGAGGGTAAAGGGCCTCTCCAGCGCATAGCCAGGGGAGCGGTGGAATGAGCTAGGCGCCATGCTGCAGTGCTTGCTTCGAGGGCCACGAGTTCATTACTGACGTGCACATCGAAGCTGAAAGCGTTACTGGATAAATGCTGGGAGAAAAGGGTGTTTTGGGTTTCCCAGCCCATCAAATCCCCGCTGACCTGCCAAAATGTTGCCTGCCAGCCCGATGGTAGCTCAATAAGAATGCTAGAGGGGGTGTCAGTATTTCCAAACAGGTCGTTACTGAGGTCAGAAGCAAGTAAATTTGCCATTTTTGAGACCCAGCGAGAGGCGACGGGGCCCGAAATCTCATCTCGAAAACTGTGATAGTGGGTCAAAATTGGATGATTCGTCCGTTGGATTGTCGAGAGAAAATGTGAGATGGCTTGCATAGAAAAAGGGTAGCGGAAAGGCTGTAAATGTGCTGTTTTTACCCAATATTTACAGCAAGTGTTCAGCTTTATCTTCAGGTTTCCTTGGAATTTCGCGGAAAGCGCGGATTTCTGCGCTTTTGGACTTGCGTAAACTATCAATTCGTGCACTGTTTTGAACGCCTTCAGCCTGTATTCCCTTTATCCTTAATCCGCTTGACAGGTGGAAACGACACGCGTGTAATTCTCGTATTGACCTTTTTGTTACATCTCATCACACAGAGGGGGTACTACCGTGTGGAACATTCTGGGTGACGGTCCTATTGAGTGGTCTGACGCTGATGTTGAAGCTCTTCCCTTCTCTGACGGTCCCCTAGCCTGGCAGCAGCACGCACTGTGTGCTCAGACTGACCCTGAAGCCTTCTTCCCTGAAAAGGGAGGTTCGACTCGCGAAGCAAAGGCCGTGTGCCAATCTTGCGAGGTTCGCCAGCAATGCCTTGAATACGCATTGGCGAATGATGAACGCTTCGGAATTTGGGGTGGCCTGTCAGAGCGCGAACGTCGTCGACTGCGCCGCTCGGCCATCTAATGGCTCGGGGCATCCCCTTTTCGCGGGGGACAGTCGCAGCCATCATCGTCGCTCGGGGAATGACCCCCGAGCTGCGTTCGCTTCTTGATGCACTAGCTGCACAGAGCCGCCCAGTCGATCACTTGATCGTCTGCGATGTGCGTGCCCCCCGAACTTCTCCTTTGGCCTCGGGACAGATTGTCGTCGCTGAAGACCTCCCTGACAATGCGCTGCTGATCTCAGTTGGGCGTGCGCGCAACATCAGCGATGCCCTCGTGAAAGCCTCCAAAGATCACGCTGTCTCGCAGGTAATCACTGCAAGCGATTGGCTGTGGATCCTCCATGATGATTGTCTTCCGGCAGATACCTGTCTGGAGGAGCAGCTTGCAGCTACCGAGGCAGGGGCATCCATTGCTGCTGTAACTCCTAAGGCTTTCCACGCTGATGGGACTCTTGCAGAAGTTGGAATCCATGCAACAGCCTCGGGAAGGCGCGTTCCGCTTGTCCTGGATGGAGAAATCGACCAGGGACAGTACGACGGTGTCACTGATGTTCTTGCCGGTGGTAGTGCAGGTCTTCTGGTGGCTTCCTCCGTCTTTAATCAGGTCGGTGGTTTCGATCGAGCGCTCGGTCCGTACAATGAAGGACTTGAACTTTGCTGGAGGATTCACCGAGCAGGCCACCGCGTTGTTGCGGCCCCCAATGCCCACCTCACCCACCTGCAGGTCTCCTCGCCGCAAAACCTTCGGCGCGCCTCAGCACTACGAGCTCGACGTTCTAGTGAGTTCTATTTCGCGACTCTCATTTCAAACCCGCTGCTACTCACTGTTCAGGCTCTGGCTTCGCTGCTCTGGATTCCCCTGAGCTGCCTTGCCATGCTGCTCAGCGCTCGCCCACGCGCAGCCTATGCTCGTTTCTTTGCGTGGCTCGGCCTCTTTGCTCATATCCCACATATTGTGGCTGCACGGGCGCGTCATGCCCGCTGTGCCAGCCAGCCGCGTTCCTCACTACGCCCGCTGCTCACTGGACGCTTTGATGCTTCTCGTATTCGCCGAACGCACCGGAGCGCTCACGTTATTGAGGGACAGGCCTCGTGGAAAGATTCGCTTCTTGAGCGTCGGAGCAGCGACCTGACGCCTCGCGTTGTTACGACGCTTGCGCTCTTCTTGCTCTCTTTGTGGATCTACCGTTCTGATCTGGGATCGGTTAATGGGGGAGCCTGGCTCAACCTTCCCGACCGCTTCTTAGATCTGTGGAGCTATGCGTGGTCCGGCTGGTTGCCTTCGGGCGACGGCTCTGCACACGCGGTGGACCCTCTTGTCCAGCTTCTGAGCGCGTTGAGCGCTCCATTTGCACTCCTAGGCATCGCGCCAACGGTGCTGCTCTACATCTTCCTCGTCCTAAGCCCAGCGTGGGCAGCGTGGAATATGGACGTCCTCAGCATGCGCCTGACATCATCGTGCTCGCTGCGAGTGGCGTTGATGTGTCTGTGGGCCGCTCTTCCCAGTGCACTTTTCGCAATGACCAGCGGAAGACTGGCCTCACTTGCCGTGCACGTATTTTTACCCCTGTGGGTGGCCCTGCTCCTTTCTCTTCCACGTGATCAGCATGTCATCTTGCGTCGCCGCTGGACCTGCGCAGCAATCGTTGGGCTGATTATCACCGCCGCTTACCCGCTGCTTGGGGTATGCGCACTTGTGCTTTTCTCGCGCAGTCTCACCCGTGCCGCAGCAACTCTTCCTGGCCTGCTTCTATGTCTGCCTTTCTTCGTCGATGCAATTGTCTGGCGTGCCTGGCCCGCACTTCTTGCTCCCGCCGAGGCCGCAGCTTCCTATGAGCGTGCCCCCTTTGGCTTGGGTGCTTGGGGGATACCCGCAGCTTCTTCTGCGGCGTGGCTTGGCGTCTGTGCGCTCCTTCTCCTGAGCCTCTGGTTGGTTACGCTGCTGAGCGTCGGGCGTTTTCTTCTTCATTCCCGAGGCTCTTCTTTCTTCCCGGCTTCTCTTCCGGCGCTCGTGGGCATCGCGCTTGTCAGCGGTATTGGAGCATTAGCCCTGTCTTACATTCCTGTCGATTCTGCAAATAGTCCGCTGTTTGCGTGGAGTGGACCGCTGCTTAGCGTTCAGGCCTTAGCCCTGGTCTGTGCTTTATTGCTTTGCGCCAAAGGCATCGAAAAGGAAGGAAAAGGTGCCCGCATAGGATGGAAACTTGTTGCCTGTGTTGGGCTGATCCCGCTCCTTTTAATGGCGGCATCCCCTTGGATTGAGGTACTGCCCTCAGTGCAGTGGAGCGCGCGCTCGACCAGTGAACAGGTGCCTCTCGTTTCCCAGTATGCACAGAATTCTTCGCGGCAGGCTCGGGTTCTTCTGCTCAATGTCGGTGCCGATGGCGACCTCGATGCGAGAATCTGGCGCGGCGCAGGCCCGCAATGGAGTGAACATTCCAGCGTGGCCTCGTGGGTGGCTCTCCATGACAGGATGAACAACACCAGCGACCCCGCGCGGAGCGAATTGGGAGAGACAATCGCGACCTTGGTATCGTTCCCTGATGATTCTGCCTCCCAGCGTTTAGCGCTTCACGCTGTAGATACGATCATTGTGCACTCCCAGGGGCCCGCAGCGTCTTCTATTACGCAAACACTGGACCGTGCTCCCGGTATCGAGAAGATCGGTGAAACCGAGGCCGGGAGCGCATGGAGAGTGCGCCCAGATGGGCGAAAGCCTGCGCGCCTCTGTCTTGCTTCAGTATCGGCCGATTCCCAGTGTGAAGAGCTCGCAAGCGGTGTTGTCGGTGCACGGGCACACGTGTCGGGCCCGGGGGTTCTTCGCCTTGCTGAACGAGAGAACTCGCATTGGGTTGCAACTCTCAATGGGCAGCGGCTGGAGAAAGCTGAAGCAACGAATCAGTGGGGAACGGCATTTTCGATTCCATCCGAAGGTGAGCTCGTGCTGAACTTCCGCTCGAACTGGGTTCTGGCGTGGAAAGCTGCGTGCGCACTTGCTGCCGCGGTGATGCTTTGTGGGCTTCTTCGAGGGCGGAAGGACGTTGTCGACGATGGTGAATAGAAAACGCATGCTCACTATTGGCGCCATCCCCGCCTCGCTACTACTCCTCGGTGCCGCTTCGTGGGGAATAGACAGAGTCCTTCCTGAACCCTCACTTCCTGCGCCCCAGGTTGTCCACGCGCGTCCAGAAACCCTTAACTATGCCTGTCCGGCAGGGATTGTTGACCCATTTCACCTTGATGGAGGTGGATCTACGGCTTCAGTCTGGAATTCTGCTGGGGACCGTGAGACAAGTGGAGAATGGACAATTCTTCGTGCGAATACCTCTGCGCACACCCTTCCCACAACTCTTGGAGTGATGGGCCAAGGTGGGGGAGAGCTTCGCGGTCTAAGTATGACGTCATGCCAATTGCCGTCGAATGATCAGTGGAGTGTTCTGGGATCAAGTACCAGTGGCGAAGACTTGGTGCTGACCTTTGCAAATCCCAATTCCTCGCCCTCTGTGGTGACCCTTGAGGGATACGGAGCAAACGGGCCTATTGATGCCAAACCGCACCAAATGACGATTCCGGCCCGTTCGACTCAATCTGTCCTGGCAGGGGGAGTCTTCCCAGAAGAGAGCGCTCTGGCCATACATGTCCACGCCGATGGTCAAGGAGTGGCAACGTGGGTACAAAGCTCTGCAATGCAGGGGGAAGTTCCTAAGGGCGTGACAAGTGTGAGTGGAACAAAGCCAAGGGAAGACCAGCTTTTCCTTGGACTTTCAAAGCAGGGCACCAGTAGCCTCCGTCTTCTTGTTCCTCCGTTGGGAACAGATGACGAGGCCGATACTCACGTTGCTTTGAGTTACACCAGTGACGCTGGCACCTTTAATGTGCCGGGCGGAGAACTGGATGTGAGCGCAGGAACGGTCGTTGATGTTCCGCTCAACGGAATCACCGATGAACGCTATACCCTGCGTGTTCATGCCGATCGTCCGCTTGTGGCTCAGGTTGTGACGAATGCCGAGCAGGAAGAATATCCCGGAGGACAGCACTGGGGGATGCGCGCGGGTATGAGTTCTGCTCAGGGGTTAGTTCACGCTCAACTACCTTCTGCATCAACAGTGGAAGCGCTGGTTCGTTCGCGCTTGAGCTCGACGATTCTACGCGGGACTGCGCAAGAGAGCGGCAGCGGAGTAGGTGAGATTTCTTCCCACCTGTTGCTCACCTCTGTGCACTCTCAAAGCGGTGTCCAGCTCCAACTGGGAAATGAACAGGTAACCCTCGAAGCAGGGAAGATGGCGATGCTGGATCTTCCCTCGCAGGACACTAGCCTAGAGTCTCCCAGTGATGTTGCGATTGCGGTTGAGGTGGAAGCGAAAACTCCCAGTGGAGTGCTTCGTGCCGTATGGCCGCTGAGCGCAGATGACGTCGAGCAGGCATCGACCTCGATTACCGTTCGTTAGCTTGCCAAAGAGCTTCCTCATGCTCAAAGCGTGCCATGCGCAGGGCCTGCCTAGCCTCTTTTTTGCCTTCTGCAGGAGTGAAGAGCGGTCGGTGATAACGCTAGGAGAGGGAATCAAGTTCCTCTGGTGAAATGTAAAGGATATGCGAGATGCGCTCGGCAATGAGAGCGCGCAATGCCGAATAGAGGTCTGCCGGAGGAATCCGCATGGTGATGGGAAGGCGGTAAAGGACAATACGGTCTCCCAGCCCCTTACGTCGGTCCGCGGGAAAGACGCGGGCTAAAACTACCCCGTGGTCTTCCCAAGGAGCTGGATCTGAGGGAGGAACGTCCTCGGTTGCAAACTCGATTGTCGCAACCTCAGGCCAGCGCTCGGTGAGTTCGCTAATCACAAGCGCAACGGTCGAATCAAATGTTTCCCGACGCGTTTTCCACGCGGGAAGCCCAGGGAAAAGACGCACATAGCGCGGGGTGCGGCCATGGCGGTCATTGGCGCGTGGAAAAGCTGATGGGAGAGCCATACACATAAGGGTATCGCTCACCTCTGCGCTCAAGCTGAGGACCTGCCGACGAAGGGCACGCAATAGGAATAGAAAATGCCGTATTGTAGAGCGGTGATCTCGGTTCGACACTGTTCTAAGCCCGGCTGCTCGAAGCCTGCTGTAGCTACACTCACCTACGATTATTCGGATTCGACTGCTGTTGTCGGTTCGCTTTCAGCGGCTGCAGACCCCAATGCCTACGACCTGTGTGAGCACCATGCAAATAGTTTGACCGTCCCGCGTGGGTGGCAGATCGTGCGCCTTCAGACGACCTTCGAACCGGCACCTCCATCGGGGGATGACCTTATGGCTCTTGTCGACGCCGTTCGCCAAGCTGCTGCGCACACCCGAAACCGCGCACAGGGCACTGACGCTGTGGAAACCAAGACTCCTACTCAGTCTGCATCTGTCGCGAAAACGGCTGCCGCGGCCTCGGCGCACGCTGAGCTTGGCCCCTTCGCTCAACCGACTAGCTCTCACGAGGCCGAATCCTCAAGCCCCCTCGATCCACATTCGCCGTGGGCTCGTCGCCGGGCTCAGTTTAAAGTGATCACCGAGGAGCCTTCTTCCGATCACGAATAAGATGGCTGCGCGCGTGTACTAGACCTCGAAGGGGACAGCTTCCACCTGTTGCCGGCGAGCTTCAAGGATATCTTGTCGCTTGAGTTCCTTCGCGTACTCCCGGTCGCGCAGAACGACAAGAACCGCTGCGAGGAAACGCTCGGGGTGAATGTTTGTTGGCGGCTTGGGTGAAACAAAAGCCGAAACCCGTCCCGCTAAGGACATTGCGATCGACAGACGTAGCTGGTCAAGAATCTGGCGGTTATTGTGCAGAAAATTCATACACTCAAAGTGCAGTTCATCCGGGATCGGAAGAACTTGCGCGTGAGAGGCCCACTGAGCACAATCGGGGGGCATAACCAACGGTGGATAAAAGATGGGCTCGGGAACCTGAATAACCATGGTCCCTGCTGCGACGTCCCCTAGACGTGTTGCTCGCGGCGAGAAGACCGTTGCCATGAAAGACAAGAGGCCGAAGAGCATGTAGGTTTCCACCACTGCAGTCATTGCGCGGACGAAGGAGTGACGCGCGGTGATAATCCCGCCATCCCGACGCACAACTTTTAGGTTAAAGGCCCACTTACCGAGGGAATAACCATGGGTCAAGACCTCAACGGCAAAGGGGAGGACTACTAAAGATAAGAAAATATCGATAACGCGCATTGCCGTCGCCAAGGTTGTTGGAACGTCGTGACCAGCGGTGAAAGCAACAAAAATGCACGTAAGAACGAAAAGAGCTCCAACATACAGGGTCAGGTCTATGAGGAAAGCAGCGGCCCTGACAAAAGGAGAAGCGGGTTTGAGATCGAGTTTGACGCCCTCACCGCTGATGAAAGATTCATCAGAAATTCGTTGGACGTTTACAGGAAGCTCGCTCATGTATGACACTATATCTTGTATGGATATCGACGCACTAAAAGCTTCACATATGCGCCATTGGAATCGTTTTCATCAATTGGCGCATTCGCGTCGATTGACGGGACCAGAAATTGATGAGCTTTCAGTGCTTTATCGGCAGGTCACCGCTGATCTTGCGAAAGTACGTTCACAAAACCCGGACCAGGATGTCATTTCCTATCTCTCTGGTGAGCTCTTGCATGCGCGAGCTCGATTGACGGGAACGTCTGGAGCGAGCCTGTGGGCGATTTCGCGTTGGTTCCGTCATGATCTTCCCGCAGCTCTGTATCGGATCCGCTATGTCACGATTGCGATCATGCTCATTTTCATCGCGATGACAGCGTTGCAGACGTGGTGGATCTTGCGTGACCCCGCTGCTCTCTCAATGCTGGGAAGTCCGGAACACCTGAAGGACTACGCGACAACACAATTTTCCAGCTACTACAGTCAAGACACCAACGCCTCTTTCATGTCCTATGTGTGGACGAATAATGCCTTTATTGCCTTGCGTGTCGTTGCAGGTGGAATCACAGGGTTCTATCCAATTTTGGCTTTGTGGGGGAATGCCCAAAACCTAGGAATTTCCGCTGCGGTTGTCATTCACTATGCCGGCCCTGCGCACTTTTTCAGTTTTATCCTTCCCCACGGAATCCCAGAATTGACGGCAATTTGGATCTCAACCGCAGCGGGCTTGCGCCTCTTCTGGGCGTGGCTTGTTCCAGGACGAAAGACTAGAGGCCAAGCGCTCGGCGAGGCAGGGCGTTCGATGATCACTGTTGGTTTGGGAATGGTGATTTTGCTCTTCTTGTGCGGAGCCATTGAAGGTTTTATCACGCCGTCTGATCTTCCGCTGTGGCTGAAGATCACCTGCGGTGTGACACTGACTGCAAGTGTGTGGATCTATACCTTCGTGGCTGGTGGGCGTGCTTATCAGGCGGGAGTGAGCGGTGACCTTGACGAAGACGCCGGTTACGCAACACCTGTGATCTAAGAAATCCTTAGATCTTTCCGGCCTTCTTCAGTGCAATGTACGTGTCTGCAAGACGTGCGGGCAAGAAGCCCGCGTCACAATCAACGACATAAGCGCCAAGTGCGCGAGAATCATTGGCACCGGCATCAAGGTCGCGGATCGTCGCACTTGCCGCGGCAGCGGTGAAGGCAGAAGCTGCGTCGCTCCAATCGCGTTCCATTCGACCAAGCTCGGGGTCGCGTGCACCCGCGACAACTACTCTGTGACGCTTGCTGAGCGCCGCAATGGCCTCGGAAAAATCTGCGTCTGTAGCTGCGGGAGGGATCTCGGTCAGTAGGACGACAAGCCCCGGGTGATGCATGCGCTTCTCAACTGAGGACACGACCAGCTGCCAATCCAGCGGGAGAAGGGAAGGCTGGACGCGCGAGAAAGCCTGCGCGGCCTCGCTAATCAAATTTCCCCCACGTGCCTGGGCAAGATCTTCGTGAATACTGCGGTCCAGAGCAAGCAGATGAACTTGATCTCCGGCGCGGTCAGCCAGAACCCCCAGCAAGAGTGCCGCCTCGATCTCAGCATCCAAACGAGGTGCAACCCCCAACTCGACCAGGTCTTTATCTCCCAAGTCCTTTTCCTGAGCCTCGCCCAAGAGCATTGCCCCCGAACGCCCGGTGTCGACAACGATCATGACGTGACGGTCGCGTTCGGGTCGCCACGTGCGTACAACCAAATCTTTTGAGCGCGCCGAGGCTCGCCAATCGATATCGCGCGGATCATCTCCGCGGACGTACTCGCGCAACGAATCAAATTCCGTTCCCGGGCCTCGAAGAATTGTGGCGGTTGTCCCCGCAAGCTCATGCAGCCGCGCAAGCCGAGAAGGAAGAAGACGCTTCGCGCGGAATGGAGGAAGCGCGGTCAGGGTTAGTGGCGCCGCAATCGAGGTCTGACGGGCGGCCATTCGCAGAGGACCCCAGGAACGAATCGTCACGTAGTCGGCGCGAACGCTTCCACGTCGCTCCAGCTGTAAGAGCGTCGTAAACGGCATCGGAACATCCGCTTCGAGCTCACACGAATGTGAATAGGGAGTGGGGTGTGCCGAGGGCGGCCACGCATCCCTTACATCCACGCGCATGGGGAGCGACGAGCGCAGAGAAAGGCGCGAATGGCCGGGAGAATCCATTGCAATAGGCGTATCGATGGAGCGCTCAATGACCAACTGCCTGGGGGAAGGCGCAAGGTAAGCATCAAAGGCCCACAGGCATGCGCACAGAACACACCATCCGACAATGAAACCCCATATCGGGAAGAAAAACAGTGGAATGACCCCCAAGAAAATGGGGATACTCGCGCGCCAAGACAGTGCCATCAGCGAGGAACCGGGACCTGCTCGAGGATCGATGCGATGACAGAGTGAGTGTTTAAGCCTTCCAATTCTGCTTCCGCCTTCATGCTCAGGCGGTGTGCAAGAACCGAGTCAGCCATTGCCTTGACATCATCAGGAGTGACGAAAGAACGTCCCTGAAGGAACGCCCAGACGCGGCACACGCGAAGTAATGCGGTTGCACCACGGGGAGAGACACCGATGCGGACAGCGGGAGAGGTGCGGGTCGCGCGGATGAGATCGACCATGTAGGTCAAAACCGCGGGGGAGACCTCAATGTGTTCTGCCTGCTCGCGAGCCGTCAAGATATCCGAGGCGTTTGCGACGGGGTGCAGATCAGCACTGCCCAAATCCAGTGGATTAAAACCATTTTGGTGGCGAAGAAGAATATTGAATTCGTCCTCGCGAGAGGGTAGAGGCAGATCAAGCTTGAGTAAGAAACGGTCGAGCTGGGCCTCAGGAAGGGGATAGGTGCCCTCATATTCGACAGGGTTCTGGGTGGCGATCACCATGAAGGGCGAGGCCAGCGGGCGGGTATGCCCATCGACACTGACCTGATGCTCTTCCATCGCTTCCAAGAGCGCAGAT
Source organism: uncultured Actinomyces sp. (assembly GCA_900541895.1). Lineage (GTDB taxonomy): Bacteria > Actinomycetota > Actinomycetes > Actinomycetales > Actinomycetaceae > Pauljensenia. The sequence goes on from UWSI01000006.1 coordinate 62,843, forward strand.
TGAGTCTTGGGGGGAGTTCGGTTAATTTCATCTGCCAGAAGAAGATTGGTGAAGATCGGTCCCGGGCGGAACTCAAACTCGCTCTTGCCGTTGTCCCACACCAAAGAACCCGTGATATCGGCGGGCATAAGGTCTGGGGTGAATTGGACACGCGTCATGGTCAAATCGATGCATCGAGCAAGGGTTCGAACCAAGAGTGTTTTTGCAACGCCGGGGACGCCTTCAAGCAGGACGTGTCCATCGGCTACCAGAGCGATGATCAGGCCGGTGAGTGCGCCTTCTTGGCCGACGACAGCCTTGCCGATTTCTGAATGCAGGGAAACCAGAGCGTCACGGGCATCACGCCCCTGGGGCGGTAGTTCGGGGCTTGTCATTGATACTCAATCTCCTGTGTGAGCGCGGATAGTGCTTCGGCCAATTCGACCAGTTCTAAGTTGTTTGTTGGGGCTGGACCCCACAGTAAATCACTCACGTGCTTGGTCAGCAATCCTCGCGCCGCAAGTGCGTGTTCTAGGGTGGCTCGCGGTGCTTTCGGGTCGATTCCCAAGCGCTTGGCGATTATCGTCACGGCTTCGATTCGTAAGAGGCGCGCCGCGTGAGCATGTTGCTTCTGCGAAGCCATTAGACGTCCGCGGCCTTTAGTTGTCTCTGATGAAGGGACGTAAGAGGGCAGATCTTCGGGAACCAAACGTCCCAATCGTTGGCCTCGAGAAAAACCGATGACGGTAATTCCGATGCCGATCAGCGAAAGGATTGGGATCAGCCACTCGGGTTGAAGAGTGTCAACTTTGTCGCTCGATAGGACGTTGTCTTTGCTGCCGTCATACCAGTAGATGGTTGGTTTCTGCGCCATGGCATTGATGACAAGTGCCGCATTGCCATCACTATCAATCCATTGATTTGATGCGATAGCTCCATCGGCGATGATCGCGCGGAAACGATCGCCCTCATTCTTTTCAAGGTAGGCATAGGCGTCATCTACAGGGAAACACTTGGTCCATCCAGCTTCGGTGGTGGTAATAAGCTGCCCACTCTCATTGAGCAGAGTTTGAGCTTTTTGCGCAGGCTCGGAAGCGCATTCTGCAGAGAGGATTTTCGTCGATTTTGCCGTCTTTGAAGTCGTCACCTCAATGGAGGGGGTATCAAGATCTGAACCGTAGTGAGATAGAAGATAGACAACACGATGAAGTTTCTCGTCGATTGCTTGTGCGGTGGCGTCAGGCAAATATCCAGGAGAGGTAATAACAGCGGTCGAATCAGGCGTTGAGCGTGCAATGAGTTCGCGTGCGGAGCGGACTTTCACGACCTTAACGCCGTGGTGACGCAGCGTTTGGACAAGAGCTTGAGCGCCATAATTCCCAGGGTTATTCGGCGATAGAGTTTCGCTGTCTTTTTCGTAGCGGGGGACCAAGGTGGTTGCGACGATAAACAACAGTCCCAAAAAGATGATGATGACAAGCGGGCGCATTCGCGTCCAACGCTGACGAGCAGTTGGCGAAACGACAGTGCTTTGAGTTGCCTTCATGCGTGCACTGCCTGCTTCTTGTTCTGCGAATAGGCAGCAATGAGCTGGTCCATCCCCGCGCAGTCCTCTGCGCTTGCGTGGCCTTCACCGTAACGTACCGAGGCGAAGATGGAAGTTGCGGAGGTAATGGGGGCAGTGAGGAAGGGAAGAGCATTTTGAGCTGCTCGGCCGGCTTCATCCGCTGTAAGGCCGGGAGTGTCTCGAAGAATGCCGTCGCGAGCGAGGTAGAGCACGAATAGTCGGTAGGACCAGATCAACGTAGCATCGAGATCTCCGCTTGCGCGAGCCTCGTCAATCCGCTTCATGACATCGCGCAGTGAAAGCGTGGAATCAGAGTCAAACACAGCAGTTCGTCGCATGCGGCGGCGCAGGCGGATCGGGTGGGTGATGACGATGATTGCGATGACAGCAAGTGCCACTAGTAAGAGGAAGATAAAGAAACCTTCAACGGGGAAACCGACGGGTGCAGCCTTACTAGCACCGCTCACGAGGTGTTGAATAAGCCAGTTGAAGAAGCGTGATAACGCGGACGGCGGGGTGGGTAGGTAGTCGGGACGCGAAAGCTCCGCTGACACCCATGCGCGAGCTTCCTCGTCGTCGGGTGTCAGCGGAGCTTCACAGAAAAACATCAGGCGCGAGAAGCTTCCTGAGCAATCATGGGAGCAAGGTTCTCCTTGCGCATGCGCTCATCCAAGTACATCAGAGTGTAGAAGGACGACTGAACCGGGATCACAACTGCCGACAGTAGCGCACCCAAGAAGGCCGAGAAGGCGACGAGCAAGCCCAGTGAGTCAGCGGCATTGGCGCCAACGCCCAGAATTGCACCGACGATGGCCCCCAGAACTGAGGTGATCAAAGTGGTGACGATACCGATGAGCAAGATGCGGCCCAGAATTCGCCAGAAGGAACCCTTCGACAGTGACCATGAACGCTTCATGGCATCGACCGGGCCGAGTCCCTCAAGGACGACTGCACTGGAAGTGAATGCGAACTTCACGGTCAAGAAACAGGCGATCGCGATCAGAGCAACGATCATGAGGAAGATGATCGACAAGGCTCCACCAATGCCTGCACCCGCAGAATCTAAGCTACGAGCCGATGCCGTGTTAACAACCACAAGGAAGAAGGGGATCAGGAAGACCAGCAAGACTACCACGATCGCCACGAATTCAATGATGCCGATGAGGAGGGTTGCCAGAAGAACCGGGACGAAGCGCGGCGAGAAACGGTGCCATGCGTCCGCGGGAGAAGACTTACGTCCGAGGACTGCATCCCACACTGTCAGTGCAAGCATGCCCGAGAGGAACGCGGTTGCGAGCAGGGTAAGTCCGTCTGTTGCGAAGGAACCCATACTGCTGCCCAACGAGTAGACCAAATCGTCGGTATCTCCGGAGCTAAGTGCACGCGTTAGTGAAGACGTCGATGACGAAGCGAAGAAGGCCTGAACAAGACCGACGACCGCCATAATCGCAAAGGCAAAGCCAAACATGGTTTGCGGGTTGACGCGAACCGCCTGGAAGGCGCCATTGAAGAGCTCGCCAACGGTCAGTGGGCGGAGCGGGATAATTCCGGGCTGTGCAACGGTCCATGCGGTGCCGCCCTGAGTCTGAGTGCCCTGCCATGCGGCATCGGGCTGAGGTGTTGCACCCCACTGCTGCTGAGGCTGTGCGGGCTGCTCGGGTGCGCCCCAAGGCTGCTGAGCCTGCTGAGGCTGCGCCGGCTGTGCGGGCTGCTCAGGTGCTCCCCAAGGCTGCTGAGCCTGAGGAGTCTGAGGAACTTGAGGTGTTGAGGGAACAGAACCCTGCGAGGGATTCTGAGAAGAAGATGACTGGGGTGCCCACGGATCATTCGTGGGAGCGCCCTGAGGATCAGACATTATTACTCCTATATAGGTGACACGTGTCTTCCCGAATATTGTGCCATGCATTCAACTAATCAGAAAGAACTGAGGAAGTAGTCAGCGCGTCTTCAGCATCTGTTATGTTGTTAAAATTCACCGCGTCTTTTCGACACACCTGTCAGTTTCGTGACACAATCGTTACATGAGTTCACGGATCCTGGTCGTTGACGACGATGTCGCGCTTGCCGAAATGATCGGAATCATGCTTCATGCTGAAGGTTTCGAGGTCGCTGATTGCGCAGATGGAGCGCAAGCCCTTGATGTTTTCCATGAAGTTTCACCGGATCTTGTCCTTCTGGACCTCATGCTCCCAAACGTTGATGGGATTGAAATCTGCCGCCAGATTCGCAGGGAATCCGATGTCCCCATTGTCATGCTGACTGCTCGATCCGATACAACAGATGTCGTCGCCGGTCTTGAAGCCGGGGCAGATGATTACGTTCCTAAACCTTTCAAGCCCAAAGAGCTAGTCGCGCGGGTTCGTGCACGACTGCGTGGCAGAGATGACAGTGGTGAAGAACTGGTTCGTCTCGGGGATCTTGTGATTGATGTTCAGGGTCATAGCGTGCATCGTGGTGGTCAAGAATTGCCTTTAACACCACTTGAATTCGACCTGCTCGTGACTCTTGCGCGTTCCCCGTGGAAGGTATTCTCCCGCGAAGAGTTGCTTGAATCTGTGTGGGGTTACCGCCACGCTGCAGACACTCGCTTGGTGAATGTCCATGTCCAGCGTCTGCGTTCAAAAGTTGAGCGCGATCCGGATAATCCCGAGGTCGTTGTGACTGTCCGCGGAGTAGGCTACCGCGCCGGCAACGCCTCGTCATGATAGGCACAGATGGGGGAGTGCTCTCGACGCCCCCAGTTCCTGAGTCTCATGTTGCGCCACTGGAGCGCGTCCTTCTGTTTCTTCAGCGTCTTTTCCGGCCACTTCGGCACTGGCGTGGCTGGGAACGTATTTCTCAGTGGGAAGCTCTACGAGCAATTCGTAATTCCGCTTCTTTGCGTGCGGCTTCGTACCTTGCCGCGGTGTCGATGGTGCTCATCCTTGTCGCGGGAACAATTGTTGCAACTCAACTGCGCAGTAGTGTTTTTGAATCTCGACGAACCGCAGTACTTTCAGATGCGGCTTTACGTTTTTCAACTGCGCAATCGGTTTTCGACCAGTCAACAGCCAGCACTCCTGATCAGATTCAGGAATCAACCCGGCAGCTTGCAACCTCCTTACGTGTTTCTGCCTCGGGTACTGGGGCGGTTTCTGTTCTGCTCTTGCGCTCCAAATCGCAATCGCAATCGCTTCGGATCAATGAGATTGTTGACCCCGCGGTCTTAGGTGTCGTTAGTGAAGAGATGAAAAATGCCGTAGCAGGATCAACGGATCCCCAATGGCAATCAGTCTCAATTCCTTCGGCGCGTGATGCGAGCCAGCGAGTGCCTGCAATCCTTGTGGGGACGAACGTTCAGGTGCCGCGAGCAGGAACCCACCAGCTGTATATCGTTTATTCGCTTCAAGCAGACCAAGAACGCATTGACACCGTCATGGGAATCTTGATCTTCGCCGGGATTCCGTTCTTGTTGTTGATTCCGATCATCACTTTCATCTTGATCTATCACATCTTGGGACCGGTACGTCGTACTGCGACAGCGGCAGGAAAGCTTGCTGAAGGAAATCTTGATGTTCGAATTGACAGTAGTGATGCGCGCGGTAGCGATGAGATGGCAAATCTTGGGCGTGCCTTTAATAACATGGCCGAATCGCTTGAGAAGAAAATTGATGAATATGACGAGCTCTCTCGGCTCCAGCAGCGCTTCGTCTCTGATGTTTCTCACGAACTTCGCACGCCGCTGACGACCATTCGCATGGCGGAAGAAATGATCTGGGATCAACGTAAGAATTTTGATCCTGTGACCACTCGGAGTGCAGAACTGCTTCATGAACAGGTTGAGCGCTTCGATTCCATGCTGGCTGATCTCCTAGAGATCTCACGTCACGATGCGCAATCTGTCGACCTCACTGCGGAAAGTATTGATCTTCGCGGGTTGGTTACGCGTGTTGTTAACGCAAACAGTGAGCTTGCGCAGCGCTTGGGAGTCGAGGTCATTGTCAATGCGCCGACGCATCATTGCACAGCAGAAATTGATGATCGACGTATTGAGCGTGTCATTCGCAATCTCTTGGTGAACGCTTATGAACACGCAGAATCTCGACCTGTTGAGGTGACCATTGCTTCGAATGAAACCGCTGTCGCGGTACGCGTACGTGACCATGGCGTCGGGATGGAACCAGCAACGGTCGAGCGCGTTTTTGACCGCTTTTACCGTGCGGATCCTGCGCGAACACGTACCACTGGAGGAACGGGTCTGGGCTTAGCAATTTCCTTGGAAGACGTTGTTCTTCACGGAGGAACATTAACTGCATGGGGCGAGATTGGAGTCGGATCCTCTTTCATGATGACGCTTCCCAAGAAAGTCGGGACCGCGATTTCAAGTGATCCCTTAGAACTGTGGGAAAAGGAGTGAAGATGAATCAGCGACTGTGTCTTGCTGTATTGGCTATTCTCAGCAGCCTTTCGCTGGCTGCCTGCACTTCCTTGCCAACTTCCTCCTCACCTTCACCATTTGATGTCGATGCCCCCAATGCTCAGCCGGTTGATTTGGCAGCGGGTGGTCCGGTGGCTGATGCGGATCCGGAAAGCCTGCTCAGTAGTTTTCTCTTGGCCTGTGCCGCGGGAGCTTCTGACGACTACGCAACCGCGCGTCTTTTCTTAACCAGCTCCTCTGCACAGACGTGGGACCCGCATAAGTTGGTGACGATTTATTCAACGGATTCAACACCGAAGGTGTCTTACTCTTTTGATCCTTCGAAAACGGACACCCTGAATGCATCGATCACTGCCACCGGTGTGGGCTCTGTTGACCAAAATGGTGTTCTTTCCCCCGCAGAAACTTCCTCACTTGAAGCGCGCTTCCATTTGGTTCGTGAGAATGGCCAGTGGCGTATTGACGCACCTGCGGATGGGGTCGTGGTTTCTCAGGCATCATTTACGGCATCGCACGAACTTGTTTCGCTGATGTTTCTTTCAGCGACCGGCGATTCTCTGGTTGCTGATCCGCGCTGGTATCCCACGCGCCGTGTTGAAACCCATATGCTCGAGGGGCTGATCGCTGGACCACAGTCACATCTCTCAGATGCCCTAGTAAATGCAATCCCTTCGGGTACCTCGATTTCAGCTGGCGGTATTGAACTCTCCGATCATGTTGCGAAGGTGTCTTTGAACGGAACGCTTCCCAGCGACGATCGCGGAAAACAGTTGATGGCGTGGGAGATTTCCCAAACCCTCCAGCGCTCGGGCCGCGTGAATTCTGTTGAAATTAATGTCGGAGGAGAGCCTCTTCCTTCCTCAGGACTTCCTTCCCAGCCATCCTTTGATCTTGATTCAGCGGTTGCTTTCAATTCGAATGGTTTGGTTCGAATTGATGGGCGTAGTGTTTCGACCCGGATTCTTCCCATGGTGCCTTCATCGTCTGCCTCGCTTCCGGCGGTCTCTCCAGCCTCTTCCTCCTTGGTTGCTTGGCGCGAGGATGATCGTCTTGTTCTGGTGGATTCCTCAACCAATGCGACGCGGGTAGTGGACGGGTCTGAAGGTCAGTATTCGCCTTCTATCGATCGTTTCGGATGGGTGTGGGACATTCCTCGGGGAGGGAACCTGAGGGCCTCGCGAATTGACGGGCAGAACTTACCGATCGCCTCGGAAAATCAATCCCTGAACGGGGTGAGTGCGATGCGAGTCTCTCCCGATGGTGCACGCGCGCTTTTGCTTCGCCAGGTTGGTGGCTCCACAAGTGCCTGGATTGCCGGAATTGAGCGCCGAGGCAGTGGTGAGCCGATCGCGCTCACTGACCCCGAACCCTTGGCTGGCTTGTCGACCGGTGTCAATGATGTGTCGTGGGCGGGGCGTTCTACGGTTGTTGCCGTGCGTCAAGGGGGGCTCCACGCAGGCAATGATCAGGTTGATGAAGTTTCTTTGGTGACTGTGCCTGTCGGTGGTTTTCCCTCGGTTCTTGCTCTTCCCACTGGGACTCAGCGGCTGAGTGCAGGATCGTCTTCGGCGACAATGGTGATCCGTGGGAAAGACGGTAATTATCAGGTTCGTTCCGGGGCACTATGGCAATCCCTCGAGGGAAACCTTCGCGACGTGAACTTCCCGGGCTGAATCGTTTTCTCCACAGATTTCCTATGTGGTCTGCGTGTGCTTTCTTTTCGTGTTGAGCTTCCTTTATGGCAGTTTTTCACGAGGTCACGCGGGAGTTGGTCAGTTTATGTATCCCCAGCAGTTGCGCTGGCTGTGGCGCGTGGGATCAGACCTTGTGTGACCAATGTTTTGGGTTGTCACAGTCCTTTGTTCCGACATGGGAAGTTATCGATTCGGGTTGGGCAGAATATCCGCTGTGGTCACTAAGTGATTACTCTGGACCAATGCGGTCCATTATTTTGGCCGCAAAACACTCCGGGCGCGTAGATTTATCTCCTTTTCTTTTCGAATGCGGAAAGAGTATCGGTGATGCACTGGGAAAGAGCGGGATGCTTGAGGTGGGCGATCCCCATGCACGTTTGTGGATTGTTCCTGCACCGTCCAGCTGGAAACGACGTTTCTTTGGCCATCCCATAACCTCGCATATCGCCCATGGTGTGGCTCAAGGAATTCGTTCATCGGCACTGCTTCCGGTAGTGGTTCGCGATATCTGTAGGTTGGACCCCTGGGTCTCATCGCAGGCTGGAAAGAACTCGGATAAGCGCAGAGAAGCTCGACGTGGACACATGTATGTATCAATGCCGATTCCTCAGGATGTGGGACTTGTAGCAGTCGACGATGTTGTCGCAACAGGGGGAACGATGAGCGAATTATTCCGTGTGTGCGGGCAGAACTGGGTGGCAGGAGCGTGTATCGCGCGGTCGCGACGATAGTGTTGTACCTATGATGCAGATCACCGTTATCTGCTATACTCGATGCATCTCTTCCAGTGGTGGTTTTCCATCACATGCTGATCGGGGGTGGTAGTTCAAGACACTCCGGGGCAATGACGTCGCCGGGTTTTCGATCGCGACTGTGGTCGCATTTTATGATGTGGAGAGAAATATGGACATCACAGTAGCTGCACGTAATGCAGAGATTCATTCGGACTTCCGCGCATACATCGAAGAAAAGCTTGCGAAGGTTACGCAGTTTTATCCTCGAGCCCAAAGGGTTGATGTTGAGTTAACCCATCAGAAGAATCCGCGACAGGCTGATACAGCAGAGCGGATTGAACTAACAGTCTTTGGCAAGGGCCCAATTATTCGAGCAGAGGCAGAATCTGCAGACCGCTACGCCGCGGTTGATATTGCCGCTGGAAAGCTTTTTGAGCGCCTTCGCCGTATGCGTGATCGGGCGAAAGATCACCACCGCACGGAAGAAATTCTTGCTCCTGATTTAGATGTTCTTCCCGCAAGTGTTGGGGGAGATGAGGAACTTGTCGAACAGGCTCCAACATCTTTGAGGAGCGCGGGGGATCTGAAAGTCGGAGAAGCTCGTGAAGAACAGCTGGGTGATAGTCCAATTATTGTCCGCCAGAAGGTTCATGAGACGGTTCCTATGAGCGTTGATGAGGCATTGAATCAGATGGAATTGGTGGGACACCCCTTCTTTCTCTTTGTCGATGAAGAAACAATGCAGCCCTGCGTTGTCTACCATCGCCACGGGTGGACCTATGGTGTTCTGCGTCTGAACGCAACAGTTATTCAAACTGGCGAATAATACGC
>UWSI01000007.1 GCA_900541895.1 uncultured Actinomyces sp.
ACCTGGTGCCGGGAAGGTCTGGCACCGTGTACAAGAACTGGCTGGCCGAGCGCGGAAAAGACTTCCGTGCGGGGGTGCGAATCGCGACGCTAGATCCCCTTCCAGGGACAGCAAGAACGCCATCGCTTGGCCTGCTCCAAGGACGCAACCAGCGTGCCAGGCGCCTGTCACATCGTCACACTCGCCGGGGGACGACCCAGGTGAGGTACGCCGCCGCGTCCAGCAAGACACGACCGGTCACCGCGGACGCAGGGGGGGGATCGCCTCTACCAAATCCGGCTTCTCCTGCGCGCCTCGCGTGATCGGCTCACCAAGCGTCAACGGGAACGACTCCATGCAGCCTTCATTGCCGACGAGGCGCACATCGGTGTCGAAGTCGCCTACCACTGCGCCCAGCAAGTCCGAGACGTCTTCCACCAAGCCACACCCGTCCAAGCCCAACGCCTGGCCACGCACCTCATCGAGAGACTACCAATGTGTCCCATCCCCGAAATCACCCGCCTAGGCCGGACCCCACGCAAGTGGAAGGACGCCTTCTTAGCCTACCTCGACACAGGCGGAGCCAGCAACAGGCCAACAGAAGCCATCAACGGACATTATCGAACTAGGCAGACGCACCACCAGAGGCTACCGCAACCCTACCAACCACCAACTCCGAATACTCCTCATCGCAGGAAGCCTAGACGCCTCCACCCACACTCAACTCTGAAGAGCCCATAAAGCGATCACTGCCCGATACTCAGCCCTTGACGCCGCCTGCCTCAACGCCCTTGAAGAAGTACTTCTGTGCAAAGGCAAAGAGAACGATCAAGGGGATCAAAGCAATCATCGTTCCAGCCGCAACGACGCGTTGGTCTGTACCAAATGATGACTGAAGATACTGCATACCAACCGTCAAGGTGTACTTCTCAGGCTCGTTCAAAACAACCAACGGCCACAGGAAGTCATCCCACGCACCGATAAAGGACATAAGCGCCACAACCGATGCCATACCTTTGACATTTGGCCACACGATGTGGCGTAGACGCTGGTATGTGGTTGCGCCGTCAATTGCTGCTGCATCCAGAATCGAATTTGGGATGGCGCGTGCTGCGGTGTACATCAACAGCACATTCATCGCTGAAATTGCACCTGGAAGGAACACCCCGACGAGGCTGTTCGCAGCACCCAAAGACTTGATAGTGAGGTACTGAGAAGTCAGCGTCACTTCACCGGGAAGCAGCAGGGTTGACAGCATGATTGCCATGAACAGCCCCTTGCCCCTGAACTTCATCTGCGCAAAGGCATAACCAGCAAAGGTCGAGAAAACAACATTTGTCAGCACTGTTCCAATACCAACAAGCAGCGAGTGCCAGGCGTAGCTAATGACAGGAACTGTTCGTAAAACTTCTGAGTAATTATCCAGTGTTGGGTTACTCGGGATCAGGCTGGGTGGGAACGCATAAATATCATCCCCAGGCCCTTTGAGGGAGGTCGAGAGTTCCCAAAGGAAGGGGCCAACTGTGATAACGAAACAGAAAAGTAGCAGCAGATAACGACCGATGAAACCGGGAAGCGTTGGCTTGTCAAAACCCGCTTCTCCACGTCGCCTCCACGGAAGCTCACGTCTGGGGGTTTCACTTCGAGTATTCACGGTTGCGGTACTCATTCCCTGATCCCTTCCGTGTTTGATACGCCTACTTCGGCAAGTTCCTCGCGCTCAACGTGGGCATCCGTCTCCTTCAGAGACGTCTGGTCTTTAAGCCGCAATTCATGCGCCTTCTGTGCTTCCTTGGACTTCTTCCGCAGGCGAAGAGCAGCACGGATTTCAGGTCCCTGATTAATCCACGCAACCAGCAAGAGAGGACCAATAGTCAGGAAGAAGAGAGCTACCGACAGCGCGGAAGCATAGCCAAGATTTCCGCGGAGTCCCTTTCCGGTTGCTTGAATCAACATCACAATTGACTGAGCTTGACCGCCTGGCCCACCAGATCCATTGGTCAGCACGTAAATCTCAGAGAAGATTCGCATTGCCGAGACCGTAATGAGCGCTGAGATTAGCAACATTGCTGGCTTGACGGCAGGGACGGTTACGGTCCAGAAACGACGCCACGCGCCCGCACCATCCAGTGCGGCAGCCTCGTGTAGTTCCTTATTTACGCCGGCAAGAGCCGCAAGATACACGACCATGTAGTAGCCGAGGCCCTTCCACACTGTCAGCGACGTTGACGACAGAAGAATGAGCCAGCGATCAACGAGGAAGTTAATCGAGTGGTCCGTCATACCGACGAATTGCAGCGATTGGTTAATAAGACCCTTCGAGTCAAATAGCCAGGACCAGATAATACCGACCACCACGACCGAGGCGATGACCGGGAAGTAATAGCTCGTCCGGAAAATAGAAATTCCGGGGACTTTTTTCTCAACCAGTAGTGCGAGCAGAAGAGGAAGGAAAGTCAGTAGGGGGACACAGACCAGAACGTAAACCAGTGAGGTCGTCAGAGCGTAGCCAAAGCGCTCGTCACTGAAGAGAGTGACAAAATTCGTCAGTCCAATAAACTTGGCAGGCTTGAGCGGGCGCGCATCAGTAAATGCAAGAACAACGGTGTTCAAGAAAGGCCAGATGGAAAATACCAAGACCCAAATGACCGCCGGCGCAAGCAGGAGATAGGGAGTTAGCTTTGAGTGGGATTTCATGTGTTGTTCCTCCTTATCCCAAAGAAAGTCGGTACACAGAGCCGCCACTGATAACAAGAGCGGCGGGGACGGTGGTGTTGGGAGAAGCTAGCTCCCAACACCACCAAGTGATCAGAGAATCACTTTGCCAGGTTATCGTTGCAGTACTTGACTGCCTTATCAAGGGCGTCCTTAGAGGAGATTTCACCCTTCACAGCAAGAGCAAGCTGCTGCTTGACGTAGGTACCCATCTCGTCGGTGAACTGCAGCGGAGACTGCTCAACGGTGTTGGGCAGTTCCTTTGCGGCCAGCTCAGTGGCCTTCTTCTGCAGGTCAAGAGAGACAACAGAGGTGAAAGCCTCGGGCTTCTCGTTACCGGCCTTGGTTCCGGGGAAGAAGCCCTGAGCGATCTTAACGAACTCAACCTGGTTCTTCGTATTGGTCACGTACTGTGCAAACTTCACGGCAGCGGCCTGGTTCTTAGAGTTCTTCGCAACCGAGATACCCTGGATGAACACCGGTGCGTGGCCGATGCGCGGGGTAACCTCGGTCTGATCGATCAGAGAAGGAGCATCTGCCTTAAGCGCGGATGCAAAGCCAGCTGAACCGGTGGTCCAGGTGCTCTTCCCCTGCTTGTAAAGCGCCGCATTGCCCTGGTAGTCAGCGTTCAGGGCCTCGGCAGGCATTGCGCCATCCTTGTAGGCCTTCTGGAACTGGTCGATAATCTTGGCAGCTTCATCGGTGTTGAAGACGAACTTTCCGTCCTTGTAGATATCAATACCAGCAGCAGAGAAGGTACCAATGTCGGGAACGGAGGAGATCATCTTGACCTCGCCGTTGCTGGCCTTAGCAACATTCGAGGCCATCGAAAAGAGTTCGTCGAGGGTGGTCGGAAGCTTAGAGGTATCGACACCTACTTCTTTCATCTTGCCAACGTTGTACCAGTTCAGATCGGTACCCAGGTACCAGGGGTATCCATAGTGCCCCTCGATATTGGGGAACTGGTAGGCCTTTGCAGCACTATCGACATACTCGGAGACCTTCGCTCCTTCAACCTTGTCAAGATCGACAAGAAGTCCGGTATCCGCAAGCTTGTATGCGAAGCCCGGGGGCAGGTTCAGAACATCGGGAAGTTCACCGGAGTTAGCTTGCTGGAGGATCTTGTCCTCGTAGCCGTCGCCGGGCTGATCAATCCACTTGACCTTGATGTCGGGGTTCTCAGCCTCGAAGTCCTTCACCAACTGCTCGAAGTAGGGGGTGAAACGATCGTTCTTTAGTGACCAAGTCTGGAAGGAAATCTCAGTAGTGCCGCCTGCTGAGCTAGAAGCACTAGAGGTGGAGCTTGCACCGGATCCGCCGGTGCAAGCGGCGAGGCTAAACGCCGCAGCAAGTGCGACACCAGTCACGATAGTGCGCGTCTTACGCATGGTCTTCTCCTTCGAAGGTTTTTTCGTTGAACGCTGTGGAATTAGGAATCCCACGTTGAGAGGAAAATATTCTTTTCCTCGTCCTTGCTCTCGCCCGAAGAACGATAACAAGAACGATTCAATTCGATTCGACGGACATCGCCCGCTAATGCGAGTTCCATCCAGCGATCGAAATATTCGTGCCGAGCGTCGGTGTCGACGCGCGTCCACTCCTGTGCAGTCAGGGGGAGGGACGAACGTTGCTCACCAAGAGCTCGCGCATCCGCCCAACGCTGAGCAGCACGATGGAAGGCCTCTCCAATGGGTTTTGGATTGCCATCCTGTCCCAACAGTCCCAAGGAATGCTCGAGTGCCGGGAAATCTGAGAGGTCACGGGAGACATCGTGGGAGCACCACCAGGTGACTCCTTCGAGGCCGGGAGATACTCCGCCACCTCGTTCTCCCATGAGAATTTCTACGGTGTCTGTGAGGAACTGAGGAGCCTCTTCTGGATCCACGTAGTTCTCAGGTGCACCGATTTCTTGAAGCCATACGCCACGCGAGGGGTCCTCGGCCCACGCAGCTGCGAGTTCGCACAGGTAACGGGCAAACCACACGAGCTGCGGGGCACGAGCACCAAGACGCGGACCAACCCGACCAAAAATCCATGAATGGACAGTGGTGAGATCTCCCAATGACGTGGCCATTTGGGGAGAAAAAGGCTGGTCGTTTTCAAACCATAGATCGTCATCATGACTGTGGGTGCGAACGCCTTCGGGCCACTCTTCACGGGCAGTACCGAGCATTTGCTCCAACCAGCGTCCCGCTTCTTCCTCAGTGACTTTGTGAGGGAAAGGATGACGCGATGCGGCAAATTGGAAGAACTCATTGCCAATCGACAAGCCACTAGCAGCGGGGATGCCACGCAGCGCCTGTGCCATCTCGCTGATCAGATTGCGTTCTGCTTGAACGACATCCGGGTCAGTAAAGAGATTGCGTCGATGCCACGAGGTGACCCACGAAGGTAGGAAGTCAAAAGATGAGAGGTGTCCTTGAAGGACATCCACAGTCACCTGAAGACCGCACTCCCCCGCAATTTCAACCACGGTTGCAACATCGTCAATTGCCTTTGAGCGAATGAGAGTGCGATTGGGTTGAAGGAGCGGCCAGATCGGGAAAATCCTCACGTGGTCGGCACCGATAGCGCGGATCGCGTGGAAATCATCCCGCACGGCCTCGGAGTCAAAATCCAACCATGAATGGAACCATCCCTGCCGCGGAGTGTAGTTCACACCGAACTTCATGACGACTCACCTATTCACTTCGCGAAGGAAACCCGCAGCGTAGTGATCTGGAAGGCAGACAGATCGAAGGTCCACTTCCCTTGGCCGCCGCGGAGCTCGGGTTCGCTATCGCTCGGACGGTAACGCAGATCGCAAGCTGTGACAGAGCCAGCTTTAGGGGCACGGAATGTGACGCGTGAGGGCCCACCTTCAGCCTCGTACAGGCGGATCACAAGGTCACCACTGCGGTCAGGAGCCAAAGCAACTGACTCAACGACCGCACCACTAACACTAAAAGGAGCTTCGACGGGAGCGCCGCTGACCTCTCGCTCACCCAGGTTAATCTGCTGACCGGCAGCGACTGCCTCGAGAACCGAGGCATCGGGAACGATCCTAAAGTTCCACTGGTGCTGTCCCTGATCCTGATCGGGATCGGGGAATCGGGCCGACTTCACCAAGGTTGCGCGCACCTGCGACCAGGTACCTCGCCTGTCATTTTGGTGACGCGTGACATCCCACCCATAGGTGGCATCGTTTGCGATCGCCCACGAACGCGAGGCATTTTCCAAGCGGATCCAGCGGTGAGCAGAAACCTCAAAGCGGTAGGCATCCCACGAGGTATTCTCATGGGTTGGACGGGTAATGTACCCCATCTGCGTTTCGTACTGGGCGTGATCGGTGTGTAATTCAACCGGGATCGAAAGCTTGAGAAGCTTTTCATGCTCGTGCCAATCGGCCTCAACATGGAGGTCAATTGCTTTGCTTCCCGAGGTGAAAATCCAGACCAGCTCCATGCTGGAAGAATCAATACGCGCGGTGGAATGAATCTCTACCCGATCGTGTTCGACGACGACATTGGACACCGAACGATCGGTGACAACACGTAGTGAATTGCGGTAGAAGGGATCCAAATCCCAGGCGTCCCACATATTCGGGAAGTCCTGATGAATATGGAACTCTCCGGCCTTTTGACCGGCAGGAATCCATTCACGATCAGATTCAATTTCTCGCAGAGAGGTGAGTTCGCCACTTGCAGAAACACGCGCCTTAAAGAAGGCGTTCGTAATTTCGTAGCCATCGTCAACCTGGAGCAGGTGAACTCCCTGGGAGTCCTTTTCTTCCGCAGGCGCAGCAACCGACAGAGGTGCAGTTCCACGAAGCGGGAAGGAGGACGCATTAGCAAGCAATTCCCCGCTTTGGCCGTCCTTGCTTGACGCAGTAAGAACCGTGAGCGCCTTCTGAATGAGCGCTTCACAACCTTCGCGAATCTGCTTGTGAAGCTCACGGACTTCGCGGTAAACCCAAGCGATCGATGTTCCGGGCAGGATGTCGTGGAACTGGCAGAGCAAAAGGGTGCGCCAGTAAGAACGAAGCTCCTCATAGGGGTAATCCATCAAGCCTTGAATCGCAGCGTAAGAACACCACAGTTCAGTCTCGCGCAGGATTGACTCGCCGCGGCGGTTCCCTTGCTTCGCATCGATCTGTGAGGTGAAAGTGCCGCGGTGCAGCTCAAGATAGAGCTCACCAACCCACACCGGGATCTGGTCAGCATCTTCCAAAGCCCGATCAAAGAACTGCTTGGGAGTTTCCATGACAACTTCAGGGGCGCCGCGTAGTGAACGGAAGCGGTCAATGCGCTCAAGCATTTCACGGGTGGGACCGCCACCGCCGTCACCGTAGCCGAAGGGCATCAGGGAAACACTTGCATGTCCCTTGTCCTTGAAGTTCTCGACGGCGTGAGTGAGGTTTTGGCCGGTGACTTCCGCACCGTAGGTGTCCATCGGCGGGAAGTGCGTAAAGATTCGCGATCCATCAATGCCTTCCCACAACAGGGTGTGGTGCGGGAAGGTATTGACCTGGTTCCATGAAATCTTTTGCGTCAGGAAGCGTTCGATTCCGGCTTCTCGAGCAATTTGAGGAAGCGCGGCAGAGTAGCCAAAAGAGTCAGGAAGCCAGATTTCTTGGCACGAGGCGCCAAGTTCATTTTCGAAGAAGTCCAAGCCCTCAACCAGCTGGCGGCACATTGCCTCGCCGCCGGGAAGGACAGCATCCGGTTCGACCCACATTCCGCCTACGGGAACGATTCGGCCCTTTGCGACGAGCTCACGTACGCGCTCGAAAAGTTCAGGATCGTCTTCCTTCAGCCAGGCGACATGCTGGGCAGCAGGAAGGGCGAAGATCAAGGAAGAACCGTCCTCGATAAGACGGACGACGTTGGCAAGAGTCCTGTTGACCTTGCGACGCGTTTCGCGCAGTGGCCACAGCCATGCAGAGTCAATATGTGCATGGCCAACAGCGCTGATTCGGTGTGCTCCGGGGTAAGCAGCAGCCTCCATGAAAGGCTTCAGAAGTTGACGTGCTGCGCCGGCAGTTCCAACCACATCGTCAAGATCGAGGCAATCGAGCGCACGATTGAGTCCCAGCAGGACATCCCATTCATGATCACCAAAGTGAGGCGCTGCCTCGATCATCTCGTGCAGAACTTGAATATCCAGTGCCAGTCCGTAGACATCTTCGTTTACGACGACAAGGTCTGCTTGGCGGAAGTGGTACAGCTCCTGGTGCGAAGCAGTGAGCTTATCGCCATCATGAGTGGGCTGGAAGGGAGGAATGCCCAAAAGCAAGGGGTTTGCCGCTGCCTCAATGACGTAGTCGATGTTACTTCCGGCCTTTTGCGCGACAGGAAGCCACCGGCTTCGAGGGTTCAGGGCCTTGATAGTCTTCCCTGACAGGTCCCTGACCAGTGCTTCAGCATGGAAACCTACCGAGTGTTCCTCGAATCCCAGATCAATGCGAAGCTCAAGACGCTGACCTTGCAAAAGTTCCACGTCGTTGGGAACTTGACCATGGAGCTTGAACCACGTTGTCTGCCATGCTCCGCCCCATGTCTGTCCCAACTCAAAAGGAGTGAAGTCGGCTTTCATGGCCTGCGCAAAACGAACTGGCTCCGAGATGACACCATCTTCTAAGGGCTGGCGCCACTGAGTGACATGCAGTGAAGAAATCTTCGTGTACTCGCGCGGAAGGATTCGTTCCTTCAATGTGCGTGTCACACGCTGCATGAGGATTTCTTGATTATCGTGCATCACGTCTCCGTCTTCTGCAGTGCTTCTACTTCGAGGCACTGCGTTTAGAATAGCAACTAATCCGGTTTAGTACGAGGTAAACTTGTAACAATCCGATTACGACCAGAGAAGGTATCGCAATGGCGCGTCCAACAATCCGTGATATTGCGCGAGAAGCAGGCGTTTCCCGCGCAGCCGTATCATTCGCCCTCAACGATCGTCCCGGCGTTTCGCCTACCACGCGAGCAAGAATAATCGATATCGCAGCCAAGATGGGATGGCGCCCAAATGCAACAGCACGTGCACTTTCTTCCTCACGTTCCAACGCAATTGGCTTGGTCTTGCAACGTCCACGTGTCAATAATTCTTCAGAACGTTTCTTCTTCGAATTCATTACCGGTGTCCAAGATGCCTTAGACAACAGCGGCATTGATCTCCTCCTCCACCTTTCCCACTCAATGGAAGAAGAACTTAAGGCATATGAAAACTGGTGGGCTCAAGGACGCGTCGACGGAACAATCGTGGTTGACCCTCGCGACGATGATCCCCGTCCATCAAAGCTCAATGAATACGGGCTTCCAACCGTCGTTATCGGGCAAAAGTTTGATGAATGCGGCGCGGTTATTGGTGACGACGAACAAATGGTGCGCCTTCTTGCACTTCACTTGGCCGAGCAGGGATGCCGACACATTGCATTCGTCTGCGGCTCTTCATCCTTCACACACATCCAGCAGCGCATTACCACCCTGCACAATTTTGGTCAGGAGAACGCAATCTCAATCACTATCGCGGCGAATAACGAGTTTTCTGAGGCCTCGGCGCTTCATGCAACACGAGCACTATTAGCTAAAAGCAACCTCCCCGACGGGATCATCTTCGCTAACGAAATCTTGACCTTGGGCGGCTTACAGGCAATTGCTCATGCGGGGCTGAAAACCGGTAAGGATATTAAGGTTTGCTCCTGCGAAGACTCCCCTATGTTAGGAATGTTCTCTCCCGCTGTTACTGCAATATCTCGAAATCCTGCAACACTTGGGTTTGCAGGTGCACAACTCCTTCTAGAACAGCTACAGGGTGAAAACCCCCGTACAGTTTCCGATCAAGAACCCACGCTTATCGTTCGGTCTTCAACCACGTCAACCCAATAAGCTACTCATCCTCTATTCGGAGATGAGTGAAAACACATGCGTATACCTTTGATGGGGATAGGGATTTTAGTAAGCTTTCCCTTATCTAATTAAGGAAGGTATATGCCTCGTCATCGTATTGTCATCATTGGTTCCGGCTTTGCAGGATTGACTGCCGCACGTCGCCTCAAGCATGCAAATGCAGACATCACCATTCTTGCCCGTACATCACACCATCTTTTCCAGCCGCTCCTCTATCAGGTTGCTACTGGAATTCTTTCTGAGGGCGATATCGCGCCAACGACGCGTGAAATTTTACGCAAGCAAAAGAACGTCGAGGTCTTCCAGGCACTCGTCGAAGATATTGACGTCGAGAACCGAATTGTCAAGTGGCGTAACCACAACAAGCACGAGCAGACCGAATACGACACGCTGATCGTGGCCGCGGGCGCCGGCCAGTCCTACTTCGGCAACGATCACTTCGCGGTCTTCGCGCCGGGCATGAAGACGATCGACGACGCCCTCGAGCTACGTGCGCGTATTTTCGGCGCCTTCGAGCTGGCCGAGATCGAGACCGACCCGGCTGCGGTCGAGAAGCTCCTAACCTTCGTCGTCGTGGGCGCCGGCCCGACCGGCGTGGAGATGGCAGGACAGATCCGAGAGCTGGCCTCTAAGACACTCAAGGGTGAATTCCGGCGGATCGATCCAACTCAGGCACGAGTCATTTTGGTTGATGGCGCCTCCTACCCGCTGCCGCCTTTCGGCGAAAAACTTGGCCATAAGACCTGGGAAGAACTGGAAAAGCTCGGCGTTGAGCTCAAAATGGATGCTTTTGTCACCAATGTTGACGCTGAAGGTGTGACCCTGAAGTACAAATCAGGTGAAGAAGAAACCATCGAATGTGTCTGCAAGGTATGGGCAGCAGGCGTTTCAGCCAGCCCCCTTGGAGCACAGATCGCAAAGGCCACGGGTGCTGAGGTTGATCGAGCAGGCCGCGTCCTGGTCAATAAGGATCTGACTCTTCCCGGCCACCCTGAAATCTTTGTCCTGGGTGACATGATGGCCTTCCCAGGTGTCCCCGGAGTGGCACAGGGAGCAATCCAGTCGGCGCGTTTCGCTGCAGATACGGTTCTAGCTCGCCTCGACAAGCGCTCCCCCAAGCGAAGTGAATTCTCATACTTCGACAAGGGATCCATGGCGACCATTGCCCGCTTTAAGGCTGTCGTGCAGATGGGCAAGATGGAACTGACTGGTTTCATGGCATGGATTTCATGGTGTTTCCTCCACCTGCTCTACATTGTTGGCTTTAAGTCGCAGGTGGGAACGCTGGTGAACTGGTTCTTCAGTTTCCTTTCCGGCGCTCGTTCTCAGCGCACGACCACAAACCAGCAATTGGTTGCACGTCTAGCGATGGAGCAGCTGGGTAGCGGAGTTTCCGGCAAGCTTGTCGCCGGAGAAGACGTCGTCGAAGAGATTGTTCAGGCAGCCCAAGAAGAATCTCACGAGGCCGAGGGTTCGCAGTCGGATAACGCTGAGTAGACACCGCGTAAGTCTGCAAAAAGATTGGGGTCGGAAGCTTAAAGCTTCCGACCCCAATTCTGTGGGCCCTACCGGGCTCGAACCGATGACCTTCTGGGTGTAAACCAGATGCTCTAGCCAACTGAGCTAAAGGCCCAAAGCACGTTCTTTAATGAACGCACCAGTACAGCATAGAGTACAAGCAGCAATTACTTGGAATCAGACGCTGTGAGATGCATTGCGCACACTGCAAAAGAGTGAGCATAATGCGGTCACGCAAGACGAAATCGCGCGAAAACTCAGTGCTTTCTTGAACGTGCGGTGAGACGGATTCCGGCCCATTCAGGAGCCAGCGCACTCGCTGAAGTCGCGTGGAGACCGGCAGTGTGAGCAGCTTCTTCAACATCAGAAACCGGGACAGTTCCGGGGCGTCCAGGCTTGGGAATCAAGACCCAGATCAGTCCTCCATCGTCAAGGTTTGACATGGCATCAACCAACAGGTCCGCCAGATCTTCCTCTTCGGCATCATCCGCGCGCCACCATACGATCGCTCCATCGACGACATCTTCGTAGTCGGGATCGACAAGCTGATGACCGCTCTCTTCTTCAGCAAGTTGGCGCAGCGCTTGATCCGCATCATCGTCAACGTAGAACTCTTGAATAATCTGACCCTTCGTGAACCCTAGCTTGACACTCACTGGAGTTCCCCTTCGAGCCACGACACAGACAGTGTTACATCGCTTTTCACGGCTTCAATCGTAATGCACACAGCGCAATTATTTTTTATTTCTCTCGATTCCTGTGATTTTCTCAGCAAAGCACCATCTTTGGCCTTGACAAATGAGGCGTGAATCATGGGCCAGAAGTCCCATTTTCACTCGCATTTTCCACTCGCAGGTACCAAAATAGACCTGTAAGCACGAGGGCGTGCCCCACCAGGCGCTTCCGCTAAGTTAATCAGAGGAGTTCGAGATCCAGTGAGCGAGAACCACCCCGTCGTCAACGGGTTACTCAGCCAGGTACCCGACAATGACCCCGCAGAAACCTCAGAATGGGTCGAGTCACTGAGTGGCCTGATCGAAGAAAAGGGCGGCCCACGTGCACGCTACATCTTGCTGCACATGCTCGATGAGGCACGCCGTAAGGGAATCCAACTTCCTCAGGAATACACGACCCCCTACGTCAACACGATTCCTGTCGATCAAGAACCTTACTTCCCCGGTGACGAGGCCATGGAACGCCAGTACCGCCGTTGGATCCGCTGGAACGCAGCGGTCCAGGTCACCAGGGCTCAGCGTCCGGGTGTCAAGGTCGGTGGACACATCTCCTCCTACGCCTCGGTTTCAACGCTCTACGAGGTTGGCCTCAACCACTTCTTCCGCGGTAAGGATCACCCGGGCGGCGGTGACCACGTATTCTTCCAAGGCCATGCCTCTCCCGGACCTTACGCACGCGCTTTCATTGAAGGGCGTCTCTCCGAAGAAGAGATGGACGGATTCCGTCAACAGGTTTCCACTCCTCACGGACTCCCCTCTTACCCCCACCCTCGCCAACTCCCCCACTTCTGGGAGTTCCCGACCGTCTCCCTTGGCCTCGGGCCAGCAGAGGCGATCTACCAAGCCTGGTTTGATAAGTACCTGCACCTGCGTGGCATTAAAGACACCTCATTGCAGCGCACATGGGCCTTCTTGGGCGATGGCGAAATGGACGAGCCTGAATCGCGTGGCATGCTTCAGCTTGCCGCGCAGCAGGGCCTGGACAACCTGACTTTCGTCGTGAACTGCAACCTGCAGCGCCTTGATGGCCCTGTTCGCGGCAATGGCAAGATCATCCAGGAACTCGAAGCCTTCTTCAAGGGTGCGGGTTGGAACGTTATTAAGGTCATCTGGGGTCGTGGTTGGGACCAGCTCTTGGCCTCAGATAAGGATGACGCGCTTATTCACTTGATGAACGAAACTCTGGATGGTGACTACCAGACCTTCGGTGCAAATGATGGTGCATACATTCGTGAGCACTTCTTTGGCCGCGATCCGCGGACCAAGGCAATGGTTCAAAACTGGACCGACGATCAGATCTGGGCGTTGCAGCGCGGCGGCCACGACTACCGAAAGGTGTACGCCGCCTACAAGGCTGCAACCGAGCACACCGGTCAACCGACCGTTATCTTGGCTCACACCATTAAGGGCTATGCGTTGGGTAGTCACTTCGCTGGTCGTAACTCGACGCACCAGATGAAGAAGCTCACCGTGGAAGACGCGAAGCTTCTGCGCGATCGCCTGCAGCTTCCCATCACCGATGAAGAGCTGGAACGCGATCCCTACATGCCTCCCTACTACATGCCGCCGGCAGATCACCCGGCTCTGCTGTACATGAAGGAACTGCGTGAGAAGCTGGGCGGTTGGGTTCCCGAGCGCCGCGATCACCAGCCGAAGCTCCCTGAGCTTCCCTCGAAGCCTTTCGAGGCTCTTTCTAAGGGATCCGGCAAGCTCGAAGTTGCCACCACTATGGCTTTGGTGCGCCTGATCAAGGACCTCATCAAGGACAAGAACGTCGGCAAGTACTTCGTTCCGATCATCCCCGACGAGGCACGCACCTTCGGTCTGGATGCCATCTTCCCCTCGGCGAAGATCTTCAACACGACGGGTCAGGCCTACACTCCGGTTGACGCAGATATGATGCTGTCCTACCGCGAGTCCGAGCAAGGTCAGGTTCTGCACACCGGTATTACCGAGGCCGGTAGTGCGGCAGCATTCCAGGTGGTCGGCACCGCCTACGCCACTCACAACCTGCCGATGGTTCCCTTCTACATCTTCTATTCGATGTTCGGCTTCCAACGCACGGGCGATCAGTTCTGGGCTGCTGGCGATCAACTCTCGAAGGGCTTTGTTATCGGTGCAACCGCTGGGCGTACAACCCTCACCGGTGAAGGCCTGCAGCACATGGATGGCAACTCCCCCGTTCTGGCATCCACTAACCGCGCCTTTGTCACATACGATCCCGCTTATGCCTACGAATTGCGGTACATCATGGCCGACGGCCTTGAACGTATGTACGGCGATGCAGGTGGACGCGATCCGAATGTCATGTACTACCTGACGGTGTACAACGAGCCCATTCACCAGCCAGCAGAGCCCGAAAACCTTGATGTCAACGGGCTTATTAAGGGCATCTACAAAGTCGACGATCATGCGAACTTCGGAGGCCCGAAGGCTCAGCTGCTCGCATCCGGTGTCGGCGTGCCGTGGGCACGCGAGGCACGAGAGCTGCTTGCACGTGATTGGGGTGTCGACGCGGCAGTTTGGTCGGTCACCTCGTGGACCGAGCTCCGTCGCGAGGCCCTGGACGTGGAAGAGTTCAACTTCCTCCACCCGAACGAGCCTCAGCGCACACCCTTTGTTTCCAGCCAGCTGCAGGGAACTGAAGGCCCCTTCGTGGCGTCTTCTGACTTTGACCGCCTTCTGCCCGACCAGATTCGTCAGTGGGTGCCCGGTGACTACTACGTCTTGGGTGCTGATGGCTTTGGCTTCTCTGATACTCGTCGCGCGGCTCGCCGTTGGTTCCACATCGATGCCGAGTCGATGACGGTTCGCGTTCTGAAGGCACTGGCTGACCGTGGTCAGATTGATCCTTCGGTTGTTCAGCAGGCGATCGACCGCTATCAGCTGTTCAACTACGCGATTTCCGGAGCGGATCACACCGGCGAAGAGTAAACACTTCTCAGCCTGCGTAACGACAAGTGCAGGCAAAGCTCAGTGGGTGGTGAGGTTCTCGAAACCTCACCACCCACTTTTCGTTCTGCTATCAATACAACACAGATTAAAAGCAGGAGTCTGAAAGTCGAAACTGCTTGCGCTCTTTCAGCCTCTGGCGTAGTGTCTGTTGTGTAGGCATCGATGCACCGTGTCAGTGGCGATATGGAGGCAAGTGGCGTGTTACCTGAATCTGCAGTGCTTACCCCCCTTCAGCAGCACTGTATCGGAACTCCCCAATCAAGCTACAACGGGATTGAAACAATCTCATGGGATTTCACAACAAATGTTGATGCAATGTTTGCTGCCGACACCCTATTCCAAACTTTGATTGATAACCTTACCAACGCAGCGAACGACGCTTATGCCGCTAGACGTATCATGGATGGTCAGGCAGCAGCGTGCGTTCCACTGGCGCGAGGAGATTTAAGTCGTATCGAAAACTCGGCATTAGACATCGCAACACTCGTTAAGAGTTTGCGGAGTACACTATCTACCTACGCGTGGAATATGAGAAAAATCCGCGACGACTTCCGATCGATAACTGCTGACGCACAAAAGGCATCTCTAGCCGTCAGTACCTGCGGAGAAAGCGCGTTTATTCATCTAGAGGATTCCCAACGCGCATCCCTACAGTCTTTGTTCGATTCTTTAGCTCAGCGATGCTCATGGGCAAAAACTGCAATGGAGCGAGCAAACTACGAATTTAGTACTGACCTTGCCAAAATCGACACAAGCTTTGTTGAACAATTACTCTTGGATCTGGTTGAACGTTTTAAAGATAAGTTCATTCCCCCTAGGGGACATAACGCAGCCTTCAACATGCCAAAGTATCTTCACGGGTTACTCTCCGATGGCGCAAAGACTGTACATGGCATCTATTTGTACGCTGAACACGCTTCCTTCTCACCCGGTGAGCAGTTTAAAAACGCGTCAAAATTAGGACGTTTTCTTGCGCGCGGAGAATTTGAGAATTGGAAGCCGCAACGTGGTAGACACGCAAAAATCACCATCGAAACTCCACTTGAGCCCCTACCCCGCTCTGGAGCTACAGGAACAGCAGAAGTAGCAACGACGACTAGTACACTCCCAAAGTCTGTCACTCTTATCGAAAAAGGGGGCAAGATTGGAGGTGGTGCAATCGCGATCCTTGGCGGCGGAATTACTGCTTACGAGTCCTACCAATCCGATACCTACCACCATCCCGAAATGGGCGAAGGGACAAAAATCGCACGTGCCGGCATCAAAGGTGCATTAAGTGCTGGTGGCGGCTGGGGCGGCGCAGTGCTAGGCGCAAAAGTTGGGGCGGCAGTCGGAGCCTCGCTAGGTCCTCTCGGAATTGTTGCAGGAAGTATAGTCGGTGGTCTTCTAGGCGGGTGGCTAGGAGGCAACATCGGCAACGGTAGCGCAACACTTTTCAACAGTTACGCACTGTCCTCTTAGGGAAAATTATGGATTCAAGCATTCTTTTTACTGCTTTAGGTCTTCCTTTTGGCTGTTTGGGACTGT
This sequence comes from uncultured Actinomyces sp., assembly GCA_900541895.1. Taxonomy (GTDB): domain Bacteria; phylum Actinomycetota; class Actinomycetes; order Actinomycetales; family Actinomycetaceae; genus Pauljensenia. Next base: position 16,313 of record UWSI01000007.1, read on the forward strand.
ACGTCTGGTACGTGGAGACATATACGGACACCCCATTGGCTCAGTTTTGGCGGGCATACGGCAAGACGATTGCGCCACGGCGCGTCAACGAAATTGCCATTCCGTTGTGGATGCTTTGCATGATCTCAGGTTCTCTCTTGCTGTTTTCTATAAAGATCGCTCTGCCACAGCACATCCAATCGGTTATTGCTGGAAGTATTCCTTTCTTCCTCATACTCAGCATCGTCTATTTATTGCCGATTCCTATTCCACACCTAGTAGACCAACAATGGCAGTGGCATAAACGCCACGGTTTCATCGACGAAAACGGCAAAATTATCACATCAACACCACATCAGACCAACACGCAGACGTACCCCATTGGACAGCAAACCATGACTATCAAAACCAGTATGGAACTACCCGAGACATGGAGAGCACTCGATCTCAATAACCCCAATTCCCCCCTTATCCCTCATCTCCCCCATACATTGACGACACTCAACAACCTCAAAAACTCACTCTTCATCGCTGTCAGCACCCCCGAAAGAACCACAGGGTTCCGGCCTAACTTCATCATCACAATGGATCCAACCGACCAAAACCCCATTCCCCTGGAAGACGCAATCCCAGGATGGCTAACGATCGAGGAAATACCATTCCCCATCCACAGTCCAGACGCAACCATGTCAAGCGGAATCTACATAGATGACCATCAGTCCTACACCGCTATCCAATGGACATGGACACAAAGAATTGCAGAACATAATATCCGTGTCTATGCCACACTGACCTCTACAACAACCAACATCAACCACATCGCCGACGACCTACCAGACATGATCAGTAGCCTAGAAATCACACAATGAACACCAACACACCAAATCCCAATCGCCCCGCGATCGTCATCCCCACAACCTTCGCTCCCTCTTTCATCAGTGTGGCCATCAACCCCCGTAATGGTTTTGAAGAATGGCAACATGTGGAAACACGCGCCGGGCGCCACTTATCGGAAGTATCGACAGGTAGCTCCCTAACGCCCACTGCGCAGGCGCTACTCGCGCCAATTACCGCATGCACCGGACCAATTACCCTCTATTCGTGCTCCCCCGCATATACACCCGATGCCACACGCAAGTTATGCGTATTCCAAGCAAAGGACCACTCAACAGTCCTTCGTAGCGTTGGCGACACAACTCACGTATATCTCATTGATACCGAGGAAGTTCCTCACGTGGTCCTAGCAAATAGCCCTTTACACACCAGAGAAGGGGACAATGACGCCCCGAACTATATTTTTGATGAAGCAATTCGCGCAATGAGCCACGCAAATTTCGAGCAAGTACAAAGGCTCCTTGTCGATTCCACCGCTCAAGATAAGTACCGCAATTTCGCGTCATATATACAAAACGGGCTGTGGGAATACACAGCGTGGACACGATGGAGGCGAACAGCCACGACCTATGCGCCTACTTCAAGCGTTACTGCACTCTCCACGCCAGCGTCAAGTTATCGCTTTGAAACACCTATAGTTCCTGAGAGCTATCTATCCTCTACTACCTCGTTACCATCAAAGGCAGTAAATAGACAGTACGCTCCCCTAGAGCCCTGCTACGAAACACTGCTCTGGTGCTTACTGGCGGCCTACTTTAACTTCACGCCACACACGCTTAAACGCTAGGAGCCGTTAAATGTATGACTTTATCGAATGGAACCCGGAGCAGGTAACCGAGTGCGCAAAAAAGTGCGATGCTGCAGGTGAGATCTTCTCAAATAGCAAGCTCGCCTCAATTTCTACCGGTACTCAACACCAAGAAGCCCTCGACGAACTTATTCAAGAAATTAACGGTCTTATCGCGGGGCTCACACTTGCATGCGCTGGAGTCTCCCAAGCAACAACAGCGGTCAATCAAGCCTTCCAGGAAGCAGAAGAACAGAACCGCCATGCGTTAGAAACAGATAAGATTTACGGTCACAACAAAGGCAAGTAATACCAAAATTTCAACATATAAGCATCGGTCGAGAGCACAGTAGCGATGAGCAGCGAACTTGGTGTAGTTATCCCAGGATTAATTCTCTTTCTCATCGGATTATTTATCTGGTGTTCAGAAACATACAGCGATGCACAAATCGCTGTTTTCTGGAGAGATATGTCCAGTGATTTCTATTCAAAACGAGGAGCGAGCATACGCCGCCTCGCATGGACGTTAGCAGCAATTTCCAGCGGCACAGGCATACTTCTAGAAACAGCCGGCGCACCGCGCTCACTCGTTTTTATCATTGCTATCTTCGGGCTTCTCTTTCTTCTCATTGCTGTCCTCTATTTCCTTCCGCTCCCAGTCCCTCGCTGCATAGACGCGCAGTGGCAGTGGCACAAGCGCCAAGGATTTCTCGACGAAAATCGCCAAATCATCGCTCCTACACCGAACCAGGTCAATAATTTGACATTCACATTTGGAGATATCTCAATGTCTTTAACCGCGACAATGGAACTCCCCGACACATGGAGGGCGTTATCTCTCCCGAATCCGAAGGCGATACTCACTCCACAGATTCCACCAATAGTTAACGCGACCTCCACGCACCCCCGCTCCCCGTTAGATGATGCTCTCTTTGTTGCAGTCGGAATTCCGGAAAAAACGACAGGCTTCCGACCGAATTTCATCGTGACCATCGATTTAATGGGGGAAAGCCCGATACCCCTCGATGGAATTATTCCCGGCTGGATGACTATCGAACAGACAGGGTTTTCGATCCCAAGTGATGACACACTAATGACTACTGGCCTTTACGTTGACGAAGGACTCTCCTACACAGCGATCCAGTGGACCTGGACTCAGACAGTTAGTAACAGAACTGTCCGCCTCTATGCGACAGCAACCGCAACAACGACTTCAATTAATTCAATCGCTGATCAACTTCCCCGGATGCTCGAGACTTTGCAGGTGATTTCATGAATACTAAAGGTCGCCCCACAATTTCAATTCCGACTTGCCTCACAGAAGCGTTTCGCGCTGCGGCTCTCACATCAGGAAATGGCGAAAAAGTATGGTTAGAAGCTGAAGAAGCGGCTGGACAGCACGTTGAATCCGTTTTTTCTGCAGGCTGCCTGACCGAGGACGCGGTGAATCTGTTTGCCCCTATCCAGAAGAGCACTCATCCGATCACTATTTATTCACTCTCACCTCATTACACACCCAACGTAATACGTCAACTCTGTATTTTTCAGGCCCCGGTTTCGACAACAGTTTTACGCTCCGTCGGAGAAGAAAGTCATATCTATCTGATCGATACAGAAGAAACCCCCCACGTTTTACTGGCAAACTCACCGATCTTCACTCGTGAGAACGATTTCGACGCTCCAAGATACATTCAGTCGCAGGCAGTTGACGCACTTAGTAGAGGTGATATCGAAGAAGCCAAAGGACTGCTCGTAGATCGGACAACTCGATATATGAATCCAAGGTTTCACCAGGAAATTGAGGAAGATAACTGGGAATATTCGGCGTGGACTCGATGGAAGCGCGTTGCCAGCCGCTATGAGCCAATTTCCAGCATCGCAGCGCTATCAATGCCTTCGGCAAGCTACAAGATCGCAACCTCACGTGTGCCATCCAGCTACCTCGCTCCGCCCTGCATGGTTCGTAAACAACGTTCAGATCCGGCACGAGTTGGGCTCGAGGGCTACTATCAAACGATGCTCTGGTGCGAGCTCGCGAATTACTTCAACCTCTAGGAGGTAAGGTGTCTCAGGATATCGATTGGCGTCCAGAGCAGGTGGCGCAAGCGGCGAAAAAAGCTGATGACGCCGGAGAAAGTGCGACAAAAACACGACTCTCTTCAATCCCAGCTGCTGGCAGCAGCCAGGAAATACTCGATTCATTGATTGGTGAAATGAACAATCTAGCCGATCAGATAGCATTCGCTGCTGCAGGGATATCGCATGTGGTGACAGAGGTAAACCAAGCATTTATCCGCGTTGAAGCAGACAATCAGGATTTAGCCAAATCGGCGATTCTTTTATCCTGAAATAACCACCAATTTGGGAGCCCACCTGGTTTGGGACGAGAGAGAATATCCCCCCGCCCCAAACCAAACAAGAAGATCAATCGACCTGTGCGCCTCGGTAATGAGGGTTCGCAAGGTTTTCCGGCGAAAGAATCGCCTCGACCTCTTCATCCGAAAGCAATCCCATCTCTGCAATCACTTCGCGGACGGTCTTCCCCTCTGCAGCAGCGCGCTTACCAACAACATCGCCGAGGTGGTGCCCGATCACATCATTGAAGTACGTAACAATACCAATAGAATTCTCAACGTAGGATCGGCAAACCTCAGCATTTGCCGTGATTCCATTGACGCAGCGCTCACGAAGAGTGTCGCACGCATTCACAAGAAGATCGATGGATTCGAAGGTTGCTTGCGCAATAACAGGCTCCATGACATTCAACTGAAGCTGGCCAGCTTCAGCAGCCATTGTCACAGTTTGGTCATTTCCGATGACCTTAAAGCACACTTGGTTGACGACCTCGGGAATAATCGGATTCACCTTTGCAGGCATGATCGACGAACCTGCAGCCATCTCAGGAAGATTAATTTCATTCAAACCGGCGCGTGGCCCCGAAGCAAGCAAACGAAGATCATTACAGATCTTCGACAGTTTCACGGCTGTGCGCTTAATCGCTGCATGCATGGACACATATGCTCCGGTGTCGGAAGTTGCCTCAACCAAGTGGGTCGCAGCCTTAACTCGAGAGCCGGTAATACGGCGCAGGTGACGGACAACCACGTCCTGGTAACCAGTAGGGGTATTTAGCCCCGTACCGATCGCCGTTGCACCCAAGTTTGTCTCAAGGAGAAGCTCTGCATTCACTTCAAGACGCGGATCTTCCTCACGAAGCGTAACTGCAAAGGCCGACATTTCCTGTCCAAGCGTCATCGGCACCGCATCCTGCAGCTGAGTACGCCCCATGGTCAGCACATCACGGAATTCATCGCCCTTCGTTGCGAAAGCATCGGCAAGATCCTCCACAGCCCTGCGAAGCCTCTCGATCTTTCCGTGAAGTGCCAAGCGGAACGCAGTCGGGTAGGCATCGTTCGTCGACTGGGAATGATTCACGTGGTCATTGGGGTTGATCACGTCATAATCACCGCGGCGAAGCCCTAGCATCTCCAGTGCGCGATTCGCGATGACCTCATTGGCATTCATATTGACGCTAGTACCCGCGCCACCTTGGAATTGATCAATCGGAAATTGATCCATGCAGGTTCCATTAGTCAAAATATCGTCACAAGCCGCAACAATAGCCTCTGCGGTCTTAGCGCTGATCACGTGAAGTTCGCGATTTGCCAGAGCACAGGCCTTTTTTACCTGGACGATTGCGCGGATCATCTCAGGAACTTGGTTAATTGTCCGTCCACTGATTTGATAGTTCTCAAGGGCGCGAAGCGTGTGGATTCCCCAGTATGCATCATCAGGAACTTCTCGCGTACCCAGCAGATCCTCTTCGATTCGTGCCACCTGTTTTTCTCCTTGAGTTGGTGTGGTCGCAGACAATAACACCATTCTAGGTCAGAAGTTTGAGACTACCTCACCAGCTCACCGACACTGCTCGCAATATCTCCAATGGTCACCCATTGGGATACCACGGCATCCGGGATACTGATAGCCAGTTCATGCTCGACGGCTGAAACAGCGGCATACAGAGATAAGGTGTCCAGATCAAGCGCGCTCAATAAACATGCATCATCGATATTCTCTGGAACTACTGAAGCGTTTGAAACAAGCGCATCCCGTACAACCTGACGCACATGGTTAGCGCGTTCCTCTGCCGCCTGCTCACGTGCACCTTCAATTGCCTCAACGGGTGCAGCTTCAGAGTTCGAGGCTAATGCCTGTCCCAGCGCATCGCCTAAAAGGTCACCGATAGTACCCATAGATCATTAGCCTACGCGGTTGAGCCAGCGAACGGGCGCTCCTGCTCCTGCATGACGGAAGGGCTCCAGCTCATCATCCCAAGCCTGGCCCAAAGCCAGATCGAGGCCTTCACGCAGTTCTTCATAAGAACTTGCCTTTTCGATCGCTGCACGCACGCGGTCTTCGGGAACGACGACATTACCAACGCTGTCCATCTGCGCATGGAAAATTCCCAATGACGGAGTATGCGACCAGCGTCCTGCATCGCAAGAGGGGCTGGCTTCTTCGGTGACCTCGTAGCGCAGGTGCTCCCAGCCGCGTAGTGCCGAGGCCAAACGAGCTCCCGTACCGGCACTTCCCACCCAGGAGTATTCGCAGCGGAGCATTCCCGGGGCCGCCTCTTGGGGGGTCCACTGAAGGTGAACTTCGCTTCCCAAGGCAGCACCGACAGCCCACTCGATGTGCGGACATAGAGCGGGCGGCGTTGAGTGTACGAAAAGTACACCGCGGGTATAGGACCCTCGCATTGTGGCCTCCTGTGTTTGAGGATCGTCTTCCCCTACGCCCTCAATCCAATGCCACAGCAAACGGTGTACGTTCATTCTAACGCAAAAACTGCGGCGGATCGCGTGGGATCCGCCGCAGTTGCGCAAAGATCAGTTCGACATCTGTCTTTTAATAGTTTGCCTCGCGAATTTCACGTAGAGCGCGTTTACGCGTCTTGCGATCCAGTCGATCAATATAGAGCATGCCGTCAAGGTGATCGCACTCGTGCTGAATACAACGAGCCATCAGCTCTTCACCCTCGATCACTACTGGCTTTCCATCCAAGTCAACACCTTCGCAGCGGGCATACCACGCACGCTGCGTGGGGAACCAGAGCTGGGGAACAGACAGACAGCCTTCATCACCGTCCTGATACTCATCTTTGCTGAGCTCAACAATCTTCGGGTTCAGAACGTAGCCGATCTCTCCATCAATGTTGTAGGAGAACGCACGCAACCCCACACCGATTTGGTTTGCCGCAAGACCTGCGCGCCCATCCATATTGACAGTCTCAAGCAAGTCTTCGACCAATGACTTCACAGAAGCATCGATATCAGTAATGGGATCACAGGGGGTTCGAAGGACCGGATCACCGATCACACGGATCTCACGCAGAGCCATTTACTTACCCTCCCCCATCAGCTCACGATGAAGCTGCTCAATACGCTCAACCGCAGAGTCGACCGGAACCTCGAAAGACTCACCACTTGCGCGGAGACGAATCTCGACCTTTCCCTCTGCCAATCCTCGGCCAATAACAACCGCAATCGGAAGACCGACCAGTTCGGCATCGGCAAACTTCACACCGGCAGATACCTTGCGACGATCATCAAAGAGGACATCAAAGCCATCACGGTCCAATGCCGATGAGATCGACTCAGCGGCCTCGAAAACCTCGTCCGTCTTACCCGTAGCAAGAACGTGAACATCGAATGGCGCAATATTCGCAGGCCATGCCAGACCACGCTCGTCGCTATTGGATTCAGCAAGTGCGGCCAGGACACGGGAAACACCAATGCCGTATGAGCCCATGGTGACAACCTGGCTCTTGCCATTTTGGTCGAGAACAGTCAGGCCCAAAGACTTTGCGTACTTGCGGCCAAGCTGGAAGATATGACCAACTTCAATACCGCGTTCCAAGTGAAGCGGACCAGAGCCATCTGGAGCCTGATCGCCCTCGCGGACCTCGGCGGCCTCGATGGTACCGTCGGCGGTAAAATCGCGCCCCATCGTCAGCCAGTACACGTGCTTTCCGGGAGTATTTGCACCAGCGATCCACGTGGTCCCATCAACCACGCGAGGATCAACCAAGAAGCGAATACCACCCACAGGGTTACCATCCTCATCAAGGTGGCGAGCAGGTGAATTCGGTCCTGCAGCCATGGGACCGATGTAACCGGGCACCAACTCGGGGTGCTTTGCCAGATCTTCCGGACCGGCCATCTCAACTTCTGCTGGCGCGACCGAAGCCTCGAGACGCTTCATATCGACATCACGATCACCGGGCACACCCAAGAGGACGACCTCACGCTCGCCGTCAGGATGCGTGAGTGTGACAACGAAGCTCTTCAATGTATCCGAGGCTTGCCACGGGCGATCATCGCGGGGGTAAAGCTCATTCGAGCGCTCAACCAAGGCCTCGATAGTCGGCGCATTGGGAGTTTCGCGCATCTCAGATTCGGGCATGCCATCGAACGGAAGCGGCTCGGGAGCAGGAGTCACCACGGCCTCGGCGTTGGCGGCGTAGCCTCCTGGAGAGCGCACGAAAGTATCCTCACCGATCGGGCTGGGGTGAAGGAATTCCTCGGAACGAGAACCACCCATGGCACCCGACATGGCGGAAACAATCACGTACTCCAAGCCCAGACGCTTAAAGATGCGCTCGTAGGCATCGCGCTCATTCTGGTACGCAGCATCCAGACCAGCATCATCAATATCGAAGGAATACGCATCCTTCATGATGAACTCACGGCCGCGGATCAGACCCGCGCGCGGACGAGCTTCATCACGATACTTCGTCTGAATCTGGTAGATCGTCAGAGGCAGGTCCTTGTACGAGGAGTACTGATCCTTCACCAAGAGGGTGAACATCTCCTCGTGGGTAGGAGCCAAGAGGTAGTCCCCGCCCTTGCGGTCTTGCAGCTTGAACAGGGTCGGACCGTATTCATCCCAGCGATCGGTCGCCTTGTAGGGCTCTGCAGGAAGAAGTGCAGGAAGGTGGACTTCCTGGGCACCGATACGGTCCATTTCTTCACGAACAATTGCCTCTACCTTGCGCAACAGACGCAGGCCAAGAGGAAGCCACGTGTAGATACCAGGGGCAGTACGACGAATGTAGCCCGCACGGACAAGGAGCTTATGGGAAACAACTTCGGCATCAGCCGGATCTTCGCGCAGCGTGCGCAGGAAGAAAGAGGAAAGAGTTCTTAACACACCTCAATCCTAAAGCACAGCGGGCACAGGCACGAAGCCTGCACCCGCCGTGGACTATTGTTCAGCTCACAAAGCCTCTGCTGCTTCTTTCAAATCACGCAGCATCGACATGGTTGAGTAGGACTCGGCACACACGCCGGCCCAGAGGCGCCAGAGCGGAGTCGACTCGGTAGCCTGGTGGCGCTCACGCAGGTGAAGGCGGGTACGGCCATTGGCCTCGGGAAGAAGAGCAAAAGTGCAGGTACCGGTGTACTCATCCACTTCGTCTTCCCACTCCAGATTGCGTCCCGGGGCGGGAACACGGATCACCAGGCAATCACCCTCCTGGCGGATCAGGACACGACCGTCCTCATCTTCTTCAAAAGCAGCATCAATCACTTCCCACACGCGAGTCGGCAGTGCGTCAATCTCTACCGCACGATCAACGACGACATCGGCATTCAGAAGCTCAAGATCGCCGGGAAGGGAAACCGAGGCCTCGGAACGAGTCAGTCCAATACGACGCGGAAAACCCGTCGCGTAAATTGCGCCGGCACAGCCCAGGACCCCCAGAGCAGCTACGGTACGAATCTTCATAACAAATCCCCTTTGATCAGGCTGTTACATTCAATGTTCTTATATGGAAGGATACGTGAATTCTTCGCGATTGTTGCCTTTATCGAATAACCGGAAGAACCTCGACAGATCCCTCACCTTCTTCGAGTCCCATTTCTTCGGCAAGCAGGTTCGCATGCTTAATGAGGGTTGGGACAATGTCATCTTCAGGAACGGTTTCGACAACCTCCCCACGGATGAAGATCTGTCCCTTACCATTGCCCGAGGCCACACCGAGGTCTGCCTCACGAGCCTCGCCTGGACCGTTGACAACGCAGCCCATGACGGCAACGCGCAAGGGCACAGTCAGATCCTTGAGGCCTTCAGTGACATTTTCTGCCAGTGTCCAGACATCAACCTGCGCACGCCCACAGGAAGGACAGGAAACAATCTCGAGGGTCTTTTCACGCAGGCCCATGAACTCCAAGAGCTTCGTGCCGACCTTGACCTCTTCAACAGGAGGTGCAGAAAGAGAAACACGGATCGTATCGCCAATACCATCAGCCAAGAGCACACCGAAAGCCGCGCAGGACTTAATGGTGCCCTGGAAGGCTGGCCCGGCCTCGGTCACGCCAAGGTGAAGCGGCCAATCGCCCTTTTCAGAGAGCAAACGGTAGGCCTGAATCATCGTCAAAACATCGTGGTGCTTGACCGAAATCTTGAAATCATGGAAGTCGTTCTCTTCAAAGAGGGATGCTTCCCAGACTGCTGATTCAACAAGGGCTTCAGGGGTTGCACGACCGTACTTCTTGAGAAGACGCGGATCCAAAGAACCCGCATTCACACCAATGCGCAGCGAGGTTCCATGATCGGAAGCAGCGCGGCAAATTTCCTTGACCTGATCGTCGAACTTACGAATATTTCCGGGGTTTACGCGAACCGCACCGCAACCGGCCTCAATCGCTGCAAAAACATACTTCGGGTTGAAGTGAATATCGGCAATAACAGGAATGCGCGATTGCTTAGCAATAATTGGCAGTGCTTCAGCATCCTTATCAGTCGGGCACGCAACACGAACAATGTCGCAGCCCGCTGCGGTGAGCTCTGCGATCTGTTGCAGCGTCGCACCGATATCGTGGGTCTTCGTTGTGGTCATTGACTGAACAGAAACGGGAGCACCCCCACCAACAGGCACATCCCCCACCATGATTTGACGAGTCTTGCGACGCGGAAAAGGAGCTTCGTGGACGCTGGGCATCCCTAAGTTAATTTCAGTCACCTTGTCATTATCTCCCACTTGTATGCAGCTGGCACCCGGGCCAGCCAGACGCTGATGAAACCGATGAAAGCTCGCAGCGATGTGAGCGGCCTATTGCAGAGTAATTGGCGCGACAATATCTGCAATCATCAGCAGAACGGTCATCGCTACCAAGATCGTGCCCATCGCGTATGTCAGTGGCATGAGCCGTGCAGTATCAACCGGCGGCGGCACTTTCCTTCCACGTACCCGAGCAAGGCCTCGCCGAATCCATTCATAGATTGCCGGAACGATATGTCCTCCATCGAGCGGCGGGAAAGGAAGAAGATTAAACACAAAGAGCGCCATATTCAGGGAAGCCAGGATCGACAGCAATAGTGCAGCCGAACGCATCCACCCACCGCTGCTCGACGTGACGTCAGACGAGGTTGCATCTGCAGCAATCCTGCCGATACCGACAACCGACATGACCCCGCCCGAATCACGGGGTGCACCTGTGAAAATCGAACGACCAACATCCCACAGGGCAATTGGTAGACGGGCAACGACGCTCACTGTGCCGGTAAAGGTCTCCCCCACGGCTGAGGCAACAGTTCCCGCGCTGGCGGCTTGATATTCGGTCCCCGCAATGACACCGATACTGACGCTGTCTCCTGATCGCAGCGGATCGACTTTCACGTGGAAAAGTTGGCCATTTCGCAAGTAGTCAATATCGATACTGCCCTGTGAGTCTGCAATGCTTTGACGCATCTGCTCCCACGAGGTGACGGCACTGCCGTTGACCCCCGTGATCGTATCCCCCGCTCGAATACCTGCGGCGTATGCCGGCGCGTCGACGGTGGTTCCCTGGGCAGTCAGCTGCTGGGGAACCTCGCTCAGTGTCAACGAGGCTTTGGGAATTCCAATCCCAACCAGAGCAATCGATAGGAAGAGAATCGAAAGGAATAGATTGACCAGAGGACCACTGATCATGACGATGATCTTCTGTGCGGGATGAAGAAGATAAAATGCGCGAGAGCTGTAGCCTTCCGGAATTTCTTCCATACTGGCCTCGCGAGCCTCCTGTGCAAGGGTCGGGTTTCCGCGTCGATTCGTCGTTTTCACCCCGTCGCGAGCCGGTGCAAACATCCCTACCAAACGGACGTAGCCACCCAGAAGAATCGCTCGAAGAGAATAGGTCGTCTCCCCTTTTTTAATGCCAAAAATCTGAGGTCCAAAACCGACAGCAAACTCAGGAACGTAAACGCCAAATTTTTTTGCAGGAATCATATGGCCGCATTCGTGAAGTGCGACAGAAATCAACAACCCCACGACGATGACTAGAACACCAATAATTCCCACGAGAAACCTTTTTCTTTCCTCTCACATAATGTGAGAACGAGCAGAAGCCTTGGCCCACTCTTGGGCGCCAAGAATATCGTCCAGCGTAGGCTCATCGATACCTTGGTGCTCGGTCAGAACCTCCTCAAGAAGATCCACGATCGACAGATACGCAAGCTGTCCGCGTAGAAATGCATCAACAAAAACTTCGTTTGCAGCGTTGTACACAGCGGGATGGGTCGGCGATTCACTAACAGCCGCACGTGCCAAATTGATTGCCGGGAAAGTCTGCGAATCAACCGGCTCAAAAGTCCATTCTTGTCGCTGAAGGAAATCCACTGGTTTTTCGATATCTGGAAGTCGCTTCGGCCATGTCAATCCCAATGCAATAGGAAGCTTCATATCGGGGGGCGAGGCTTGCGCAATCGTCGCCCCGTCCTTCCAGGTCACCATAGAGTGGACGATGGACTGAGGATGAACGACTGGGACGATATCCGAGGCCGGAACATCGAACAGAAGATGTGCCTCGATGAGTTCTAGGCCTTTATTGACCAGAGTGGATGAATTAATGGTGACAACGGGTCCCATATTCCACGTTGGGTGCGCCAGCGCCTGCTGCGGGGTTACTTCCGCCAGATCAGCGCGTTTCTTCCCCCTAAAAGGCCCTCCCGAGGCCGTGAGGACCAATTGGGCAAGCTCACTCTTGCCAGTGACTCGCTGTGCGGTCAAACCTTTTTCGTGAACTCCACTGGCGAGACATTGGGCAATGGCCGAGTGTTCTGAATCGACAGGGACAATTTGCCCATCACGCTTCATTGCCCGCCGGACTAGGGGCCCACCAACAACCAGAGATTCTTTATTTGCCAAGGCAAGAGTCGATCCGGCCTCGAGGGCCGCAAGGGTAGGCCCTAGCCCAACACCGCCGGTAATACCGTTGAGGACGACTGCGCGAGGGAAGGATCCCGCAATTTGTGTTGAAGCATCCGATCCGACCAAAATCTCTGGAATTTCACCAGCAGTCGCAGCAATCAGGCGCTCAAGCCTGTGCGCATCACCATCGTGGATTCCAACGACTCGAGGCCGATAACGAACACATTGTTCTGCCAAAAGCTCAAGAGAATGGCCGCCAGCGCTCAGGGCAACAACCTCGAAATCTTCGTGGTGCTGGTCAATAACCTCAAGAGCCTGTGTGCCAATTGATCCCGTAGAACCAAGCAGAACAACCTGTGTACTCATGTGTCAGTTCACTGAAAGAAGGATTTCAACGGCGCGCCCAAGATAGGCATCGACCGGACCCATTGCATAGGCTTTTTTACCACGTGCGGACTTGAAAAGCGTATGCCGCACATCATCAGCAGCCAGATCCTCACGATCATCAAAGAAAGCTGCAATCTGATCCAAAAGGTCATCGACCTGTTCAGCGTTATAGCCAATTCCCGAACGGGGATGTGAAAAACGCTGTCCGTAGGGGCGAAGCAGGCGCGGATACAGTGTCGTCGCACGATCGGCTACCTTTTCGTACCAAGCGCCTTCGCCATTAACAGCGATATGGTCGGCGCGGTCACGCTGAACAAAAGCAGCTTCAAGTCGACTCATTGCCGCATCTACCGCTTGGGTGTCATAGCCATTACGTTGCCTTGGGAAGGACGCTTGACGAACCTGTTCAGCACTGAACTGTTCAGCCGGAAGCCCTCCTTCGTATGCATGACGAGCATCGATGAAGAACTCGTCTACGGCATCCCTACCGTAACCGCGCCGGAAGATTCCCGTAGTCGGGAAAGCGTCGCCCATCACTTCTCCTCTTCGTATGCACTATTCTCACGTACACTCTGACGTGCACGCTCACGGTTATTAACAGCCGTTGCGAGCTGGCCGCAAGCCCCGTCGATATCGGAACCCCGTGTATCTCGAATCGTTGTCGAGATTCCATTGTCTCGCAGCGTCTTCACAAATGCATCCTGCGCCCGACGGGTGGATGCGGTCCAGATCGAACCAGGGGTGGGATTCAAAGGAATGGGATTGACGTGTGCCCATCCCCTGCCTCTCTTATTGAGCTCATCTGCCAGCAACTGAGCACGCCAAACCTGATCGTTCATGTCTTTAATCAGCGCATATTCGATAGAAACGCGCCGACCAGTAGCCACAAAGTACCTGCGTGCCGCATCCAGAAGCTCTCCTACTTTCCATCTGGAGTTAATGGGGATGAGCTCATCACGAAGGTCATCATCCGGGGTGTGCAGTGAGACCGCAAGAGTCACCGGCAGACCTTCTTGAGAGAGACGATCAATTGCGGGAACCAAACCGACCGTTGAAACAGTCACGTTCCGTGCAGACATCCCAAAACCGGCAGGTGCGGGATCGATAATACGGTGAAGAGCCGCGACTACCGCCTTGTAGTTCGCTAAAGGCTCCCCCATTCCCATGAAGACCACATTTGACAGGTGTGTTGGAGAGCCTCCAACCAGCCCTTCTTCACATGCTTGGTGGGCAGCGCGCACTTGGTCAATAATCTCTGCGGTTGAGAGATTTCGGGTTAGTCCCATCTGACCTGTAGCGCAGAAAGGACAGCCCATACCGCATCCAGCTTGGGAAGAGATGCAAAGCGTCGTACGGTCGGTGTAACGCATCAAAACGGATTCAACACGGGCGCCATCATAAAGCTCCCATAGGTGCTTGAGTGTTTCTCCGCCATCAGCTTCCAGAACGGCAACCTCACGAACAAGAGGCGGAAGGAGAGTCGATGCAATAAGATCGTGGGCACTCTTTGGCATGTCCGTCATCAAGGCAGGATCGCTGACATGACGCTCAAAGTAGTGGCGCGACAGCTGATCAGAGCGGAAGGAAGGAAGTCCGGCCTCGGACACAAACTCCTTGCGTTCCTTCTGATCGAAATCTGCAAGGTGGCGAGGAGCCTTACCGCGCCGACGCGCTGTAAAAGTAACTCGAGGCTTCGCATCAGGCGAGGTCGCACCCTCAGGTAACTGGTCTGTCGGGCGAACTTCTCGTCTTGCTCGATTGCTTGTGCTCATTCGTTACTCCTCCTCTCCCCGTGCATAGCCTAGTCGCATGCACCCTCAAGTGCTTTCATTCAGATGCGAACTTAACGCAAAGCGAAAATAAAGATCACATAGAAAACCGGGGCGGTCATCAGCAGTGAATCGATACGATCAAGCACACCACCGTGCCCGGGGATCAATCCCGACATATCTTTGAGCCCAACCTCACGCTTAATTAAAGATTCGGTAAGGTCCCCGATCGTCGCACACACACAGCCACAGACACCGGCAATAACACCCCACCACCACGTTGCGCCCAGCAGCATAAATCCGCCGATTCCCGTGAGGATGCAAAAAAGCAAAGAGCCGATAAAGCCTTCCCATGACTTCTTCGGAGACAGTCGCGGTGCCATGGGGTGTTTACCAAACATAATTCCCGCAAGCCATCCACCGATGTCATTAAAGGCGGTGATAAGGACATAAACACCGATCACCGCGGGCGAGCGAAAATCTCGCAGCAAGAGGACAACAAAGCAGGCCAAGAAAGGAACGTAAACGGCACTGAAGACACTCGCAATGATGTCAGTGATTCTGGAAGGAGTCGGCGCATCAACCAGTCTCCATGCGACGACAGCAAAAACCGTCAAGTACAGCGCCATTGTGACGGCCTCGGGGCCCAAGAACCACGCGCACACCATCATCCCAATTGCGCCAAGATACAGCGGCGCCATGGCAAGACGTGTGCCCACGCGAGCAAAGGCTCCACCCAACTCCCATAAACCGAGGAGGGCAATGCAGCATACAAAGGCGACAAAAATACCTTGAACAACAAGCAGTGAAGCGACAAGAAGAGCAATCAGCACGACAGCGGAAGAAATGGCTGCCGGAAGGTTCCGACCCGCACGCCCGGTGGGTGCAAGTGGCTGATTGTTTTCGCGCGGCTCCGGAGAGAAGACGCGCGAAAACACTGAGGGACGCGGTTGATGGGATGAAGCCGACATCAGATTGTCAGGAGTTCGCTTTCCTTCGTAGCCAAGAGCTTGTCGATCAGCTCAACACGCGCCTTCGTTGCGGATTCGAGAGCCTTTTCTGCGCGTTCGACCTCATCCTCACCTGCGTCGCCGTCCTTCTTTAGGCGATCAAGAGCTTCCTTGGCCTTACGACGGATAGAACGAACAGAAACGCGAGCGTCTTCGGCTTTGTTCTTAGCCTGCTTCACGTATTCCTTACGACGCTCTTCAGTCAGCGCAGGCAGAACCACGCGGACAACATTGCCGTCATCGGTCGGGTTGACACCCAGATCCGACTCACGCAGGGTCTTAATAATTTCTTGAGTCGCGGTGCGGTCGAAAGGAGAAATCAGAACCGTGCGGGCCTCGGGAATCTGGAAAGAAGCAAGTTGCTGCATGGGAGTCGGGGCACCGTAGTAGTCCACCAAAAGCTGTTCAAACATACCGGCATTTGCACGGCCAGTGCGGATATTTCCAAACTCATGGCGGGCAGCCTCGACCGTCTTATCCATCTTGTCTTCTGCTTCGAGCAGGATGTCATCAATCACGGAAGTGTTCCTTTCAGTGTGATTCGCTGAGCACAAGCGTACCGATTTTTTCGCCTCGTAGCGCTGCAGTAACGTTACCAGCTTCGGACATGCCAAAGACGCGCATTGTGAGACCGTTTTCCTGGCCAAGAGCAAACGCTGCCGCATCGACAACTTTCAGGCCTCGACTCAAGGCGTCTTGGTAGGTGACAAAGTCAAGTTTCTTCGCATCGGGGTTAATGCGGGGATCGTCATCATAGACGCCGTCTACGCCATTCTTTGCGACAAGCAGTTCATCGCAATGAGTTTCCAAGGCTCGCTGAGCAGAGACAGTATCGGTGGAGAAATATGGAAGGCCCGCGCCAGCACCGAAAAGAACGACACGGCCTTTCTCCAGGTGACGGATTGCGCGCAGAGGAATGTAAGGTTCTGCGACCTGCTGCATAGCAATCGCACTTTGAACACGCGCCGGGACACCGGATTGCTCAATAAAGTCTTGAAGCGCCAGGGCATTCATGACGGTTCCGAGCATTCCCATGTAGTCTGCGCGGGAGCGGTCAAGCCCCTGCCGAGAGAGCTCAGCACCACGGAAAAAGTTACCGCCACCAACGACGACTGCAACCTGGATCCCAGCGTGAACGGCATCTGCAATCTGTTCTGCGATTGAGCGGACTACCGTGGGATCGAGACCGACGGAACCTCCGCCGAAAGCCTCACCTGAGAGTTTGAGCAGGACACGACGAGCAGCTGGCATGAATTCTTCTCCTTTGAATATGTGCTGAGTCGAAAGAGATAGGGCGATGGCCCCGCCAGAAGCGGGGCCATCACACGAAATCAGGCGCCGACGTGGACGCGCACGAACTGGGTGACCTTTGCACCAGCCTCGCGCAGGACCTGTCCGACGGACTTTGAAGGATCGCGAGCAAATGCCTGATCGACCAGGCAGTTGTCCTTGAAGAATGCCTCAAGACGTCCCTGAACGATCTTGGGGACGATCTTCTCGGGCTTGCCTTCCTCGAGGGTGATCTTCTCGAGGGTGGCGCGTTCCTTTTCCAAGATATCGGCCGGGACCGAGTCGCGGTCAAGGTAAGCGGGCATGTAGGCAGCGACGTGCATCGCGATATCGTGTGCAACGCCTGCTCCAGCTGCGTCGGTGACGACGAAGACGCCAACCTGCGGGGGCAGGTCGGGGCTGGTCTGGTGCAGGTAGAGATCAACGTTCTCGCCCTCAACACGAATCACGCGACGGATCTCGAGCTTTTCGCCGATAACTGCGGCCATTGCATCAAGCTGCTCCTTAACGGTGGAGTCAGCCATGGGGGCTGCAAGCAGCGAGTCGACATCAGAAGCACCAGAAGCGACTGCAGCTTCGAGTACTGACTTAGCGAAGTCAATGAACTTCTGGTTCTTTGCGACGAAGTCGGTCTCGGAGTTGACCTCAACCATAACACCCACGCCATCTTGAACCGAAGCGGCAAGCAGGCCTGCAGATGCCTGACGACCTTCACGCTTGGACAGCGACTTGAGGCCCTTGAGGCGAATGATCTCGAGAGCCTTCTCGGCATCGCCATCGGCTTCCTGGAGAGCCTTCTTGACGTCCATCATGCCTGCGCCGGTCTTCTCGCGCAGAGCCTTCACATCAGCGGCAGTGAAATTAGCCATTACTGAATTCCTTTCTCAGCTCAGTCCTGTGCAGGCTTTTCGGACTCTTCGACAACGGCTTCTGCTGCGGACTCGTCAGCCGCAACTTCACCTTCGAGGAGCTCGCGCTCCCACTCAGCCAGAGGCTCAACTGCAGAGGAATCCTCAGAAGCATTCTTACGGCCGGCGCTGCGTGCAAGCAGGCCTTCAGCAACTGCGTCTGCAATCACGCGGGTCAGCAGTGCAACCGCGCGAATCGCGTCGTCGTTGCCGGGAATGCGGTAGTCGACCTCGTCCGGATCAGCATTGGTGTCCAGGATGGCAACGATCGGGATGTTGAGCTTGCGAGCTTCAGAAACAGCGAGGTGTTCCTTCTTGGGGTCAACGATCCACACTGCGGAAGGAACCTTGGCCATATCGCGGATACCGCCGAGGGTGCGAGCGAGCTTGTCCTTCTCGCGACGCATCATAAGCAGTTCCTTCTTGGTGCGACCGGAAGAGGCAACATCATCGAAGTCGATCTGCTCAAGTTCCTTCAGACGCTGGAGGCGCTTGGAAACGGTGGAGAAGTTGGTGAGCATACCACCGAGCCAGCGGTGGTTCACATAGGGCATGCCAACGCGCTGTGCCTGCTCGGCGACAGCTTCCTGTGCCTGCTTCTTGGTGCCGACGAAGAGGATGGTTCCGCCGTGTGCAACGGTTTCCTTGACGAAGTCGAAGGCGATATCGATATCGGCAATGGTCTGCTCGAGGTCGATGATGTAGATGCCGTTACGCTCGGTCAGGATGAAGCGCTTCATCTTCGGGTTCCAACGACGGGTCTGGTGCCCGAAGTGAACGCCAGATTCCAGAAGCTGGCGCATGGTGACGATTGCCATTGCATCGTCCTTTCCCCGCTGAGCGGGATCATGGGGTTTCCCCCGGTTTTCTCGGTTAATGTGCCTTTCGGCCCTGGTGCCATGACGTTGCGACCCATTGGACCGTGACGCAACTGCCCCGGCACTTTCACTTCCGTGAGGTGCTCGGAAAATGGCACGCGAAGTCATCCGCATAGCGAATGCTGTTCAATCCTACCGTATTCGTCACGGAGATTCGGCCTTCAGAAGGTGTGCAATGACGAAATTGAGCTTGTGATTGCTCACTTTTTATCCACAGGTCGTACGTCCTCTCCGTGTTTTCCACAGGTTCAAGCATGCTCATGCATACAGATGACTTTTAGAGAGATCGTGGACTATGGCGACATTTCCTGATCTTCGCAAGATGCTGACACACATAGGACTAGCAACACTCGTTGCCTTTGCATTTCTAGGTCTACCGGCATACGGTGCCACGCAGTCTCATTCTGTTCCGCAGTGGCACCATCCTTTCAGAGGCGGATTCACCCTGGTTAAAGCTTTTAACCCACCAGATAGACCCTGGTTGAGTGGATCTCGGGGAGTATGGCTCGACCTCCATAACCCTCAAGGAACAATCGAGTCACCATGCGATGGCAGGGTGATCTACAGCGCCGAGCTCGCTGGCCGAAAGGTTCTTTCAATTGACTGCGGCGGGATCCATTCGACTTTCGAACCTGTGGTGACCACGCTGCGCACCGGCCAAAGTGTGAGGCGAGGAGAGCAAATTGCTTCAGTTCCTCCTCTAGGGAGCGAATGGACAAGCACATCTATTCGAGAAGCACAGATTCACTGGGGCGCAAAAGTCTCACGCACTCGATATATCAACCCATTGCGAATGCTCACTGGGCACCCCAGGCTTAAAACCCTTTGAACACGCTAGGCACGCGGGTGTGCTTGTCGATAGATTGCACTTAGACGCTGGGCATCAACATGCGTATACCTTTGCGTTGTTTGAAGTGAGGAATGCCCAAGCATTTCTTGCACTGCTCGAAGATCGGCTCCCCCACCCAAAATATGCGTTGCTGCGGTATGCCGAAGGGCGTGAGGTGCAATATCTCGAACCCCTGCACGTGCACACATCCGGTGGAGCATTCCTCGGATTACGCGCGGATCGATACGCTTACCTTTGTCACCGACAAAAAGTGCCTTCCCTGCTTCTGGATGGGCCAACTCTTGTCTTGGCCCATTAAGCCAACGCTGAAGGGCATTGAGACAAGTCCGGGTAAAGGGAACAATGCGTTCCTTATTTCCTTTACCGATCACACGAAGGGTCATTCCCTGTTGATCAATCGAGGTCGTATCCAAGGAACAGACTTCACTCACACGCATTCCAGTCGCGTAAATAGTTTCTAGAATTGCCCAATCTCGTACTGCTGCTGGTGAGGGATCATCACTGGCTTGGAGCGCAGCACATGCAAGGAGGCGTTCAGTATCAGAAACTGTTTGGACCTGAGGAAGCTTTTGATCACCGCGAGCGCTGGTCACAAGCAGCCCGGGATCAGTTGTGAGATAGCCCCGACGGTGAGCCCACGCCGTGAATGAGCGTATCGAGGCAGTCTTCCGTGACACAGTTGAGCGTGAGTTCCCCTTGCGAAGTTCATCCGCAAGCCACATGCGAATTGCCCGCAAGGTAACGATGTCATTGACGTTTTCTACTGTGAGCTCATCGGTATCGGTATGTTCGAGAAATGAGTGCAAGTCTCCGATGTAGGCACGCAGAGTATGCGGAGAAACTACAGCATTAGCGCGCAGGTAGGTCTCCCACGCTTCCAGCAGTCTCTCATCCATACCGAGCAGTTTAGCGATGTGGGGATTTACTTCGGTGCCAGCCGCGCTCATCATTTGCGACATAACCCTCTAATTGAAGTCGAACAAGCGCGATCTTCACGCTCTCTTCATCCAGACCAGCAGCAACCGCCGCTCTTTCAATTGTCATTGAACTCCTCTGCGGAAGCGCCTCAAATACTCTGCGCATCAGTGGCTGAAGCGCATCAATCCCATGATCGGAAGCTACTGGGTCTCCAAATAGTGGCATTTGGTTTTCTTCAGGGAGCTTCTCCCCGATCATGTCGACAATATCTGCCCAATCACGAACGAGTATTCCTCCGTTACGCAACAGTTCGTGGACGCCTCGTGAAGCCTCTGAATAGACCGAGCCCGGAACTCCGCCAACGGGGGTCCCCATCTCTAGTGCCCAACGCGCAGTTGCCAGCGCACCAGAGCGTGGTGAAGCCTCGACGACGACAACCCCAGCGGCAGCTGCGGCGATCAGGCGGTTCCTTCCTAAGAAGCGCCACTTAGCTGGACGGAAAGTGCAGGGAACTTCGGATACTAAGGCCCCTCCACACCTCAGAATCGCACGAAATAGATCGCTATTGCTGGCTGGGTAGAGGTTTCCCAATCCGCCAGCCATGTAGGCACAGGTCTGGCCTCGAACATTAACGCTTCCCTGGTGCACCGCGGTATCTATGCCTATTGCTCCGCCCGAAATTGTCCCATAACCACGATGCGACAGCTCTGATGCCAGTTCACTTGCTACTTCGTTCCCATAGTGCGATGAGGCTCGAGCGCCAACGATTGCGATAGCAGGTGACTTCGGCATCTCTCCGATGACCCAGAGCAACCGAGGCTGCCCTTCCCCTAGTTTTTCAAAGCCACCTGGCCAGTCAGGATCGCTAGGAAGAACAAGACGTCCACCGATTTTATTCAAGATTTCCAATTCAACGTGTGGATTCGCAGCCAAAGCGCGCGGTCGCCAGCGTTTCCAGCAGGAACGAAATACTTCTTCCTCACTTCTCAAGCACTGAGGGATTACCGGCGTCGAGGCTAATATCCAAGATTTCGCTTCTTCGTCTCCCAAACGTAGTCGCAAAAGATCAAGGTGCACATCCGATGGTTCGCTCACGCTATTCCACCAGATTTCGTCGAGTAGTTCGGGGGTCTCACCCAATGCCATAGTTCTCGCCTCCTTGCCTGAGCTGGAGAGCTGCAGAGAACTCATCCAGTCCAATCGAGTTTTTTCCCGAATAATCCGCGCAGGTCCACATAAGTCGCAGTAAGCGATCCGCTCCCCTCATTGAGAGCCGACCTTGATCAACTGAGTGATCGATCATGCTCAGGATCTGATCCGAAGGTGGGTGAAGCGATCGAATCCACGAGCCCGCGACATCCCGATTCAGACGCCATTGAGTATCTTTAAGCCGATGAGCAGCTCGTTCACGCGCTTCGAAGACCTTGTCTTTGAGTGAATGCGAGGTGAAGTGAGATGCACAAGCAAGATCCGCCTGGCTGGGAACACGCATTGACAGTGTGATGTCGATGCGATCAATCAGAGGTCCTGAAAGACGTGCCAGGTAACGCCTCCTTTGGATGGAGGAGCAGGAACACGAACGAATTCGTCCACCCAGGTGCCCACACGGACAGGGATTTGTTGCCATCACCAATTGGAAAGAAGCTGGGTAACGCGCCGTATGGCCTGAACGTTGGATTCGCACCCACCCTGACTCCAATGGTTGCCGAAGAGAATCCAGAACTGCCGGCGCAAATTCTGTGGCTTCATCAAGAAACAGAATTCCTGCATGCGCCAATGAAGCGGCACCCGGGCGGATCACACCGCTGCCACCACCGACCATTGCAGGGATCGACATCGAGTGATGCGGAGCTTGAAATGGAGGTTCTGTCAGCAATTGTCCGCTGCTCAAGTCCCCGGCAATCGAATGAATAGCGCTAGCAGTTAAGGCATCGCTTTGTTCAAGTTCCGGAAGGATTGAAGGAAGTCTGGAAGCCATCATCGTCTTCCCGCTTCCAGGTTCCCCGATCATCATCAGATGATGGCCGCCCGAGGCCGCGATGGCGACCGCTTCGATTGCCGAGTTATGTCCACGTACTTGAGAAAAGTCTCCTACTCCCCCGCTTCGCATTCCTTCTTCTCCGGCATTTTTAAGCACCGATTCTTGAGCGGCTAGCCCAAGTACTCGTGCTCGTTTTGCCTGCCCGCCGAATGCCTGGACGAAGTCCGCGAGGTGCGCGAATGCGCACACTTCTATCCCTGGAACGAGTTGGGCTTCGCTGCGCGCCTCAAGAGGAACGAATACTCGGGTAATTCCCGATCGTCGCGCCGAAATTACCGCGGGCAAAATTCCCGGAAGAGTATGCAGACTGCCGTCCAAAGCAAGTTCGCCAATGAAGACTTCACCTGCAACTCCTGTGCTTTGGATCTTCGAAGTTGCCAGAAGTATCGAGGCGGCAATGGAGAAATCAAATCCCGAGCCCGATTTTGGAAGCCCAGCGGGAGAAAGTCCGACCGTAACGTGCCGGTCGAGAACTTCCAACTCACAGGCTTGGAGGGCTGAGCGAACACGATCGCGAGCCTCTCTTAGGGATGCATCCGGAAGCCCGACGAGGGTGAAATTCACCAGCCCGCGGCCGACATGCGTTTCAACGTCGACGATATTTCCATCTAGGCCCACCAGAGCAATTGCGCGTGTACGCGCAAGCGAAGAAGTCACGCGATCCCCCTGAGCCATTCGATCTTCGGGGGATACCGCAAGAAATCTACACTTCCGCCTTCTCGCAGTTCTTGTCCGCAGGCACGAGGCACCGTCAACGCAACAATGTCGATACGCAGTTTTGAGAAGAGCCTGCGCTGGCGAGCCCACTGGGCCGCAAGCCGGCGAAGTTTCAATACCTTCCGAGTATCAATTGATTCGAGCGCACTGCCGTAACCAATCCCGACGCGAGTGCGTACCTCGACAACGACTGCGGTATTTCCTTCGCGCGCAAGAATGTCGAGCTCTCCGCGGTTTGAGTCGCGCCAATTCCGTTCAAGAACTTCTAGCCCCTGTTCTTCAATGAAACGACACGCATAGTCTTCCCCCGCTTGACCGAGGTATTTTCTGTAGTCCACCACAGCTCCTTCCCGTTGAAGGAAGGATGACAAAACAGGGATTACAGGGAAGTATTCACACGAAATTCTGTGGAAAACACCGATGAAATGTCATCCCTGTGGACAATGCACCGGCCGCAATAATGAGATGCGCAATAGACAATGAAGCACGCATCGGATTAGCCGATACGTGCTTTCCACTAGCAATACCAACTTAAGCGAGAGGTAGCTCAGGCTTATTGAGTTCCTCGACGTTGACATCCTTGTAGGTAACGACGCGCACTGAGTGTACGAATCGCGAGGAACGGTAAATATCCCAGACCCATGCATCGGTCAGGGTCAATTCAAAAAAGATATCCCCGCCAACTGGACGAGCCTGCACATCGACGTGGTTACACAGATAGAAGCGACGTTCAGTTTCGACGACATACTTGAACAAGCCAATGACATCGCGATATTCGCGAAACAGTTCAAGTTCGAGGTTGTTTTCATACGATTCGATATCGCCAGCCATGATCGCCTCCTGTGTTGCTCCCAGTATCTTAGAGCGCGACCGAGTAATTCAGCTTTCGACACCCGGAAGCCGCCATGAGCGCCGGTGAAGCACCGAGGGACCCAAACGCCTCAAAGCTTCGATATGCGCGGCCGAAGAATACCCTTTGTTCGATGCCCATCCATATCCCGGGTCCTCGTATTCTTCCATCAAGCGATCGCGAAAGACTTTCGCAGCAACTGAAGCAGCAGACACCGTCGCACACGATGCATCCGCCTTAATACGAGTGACAACCTTTGGGGTAGAGACCGTGGGATAAAGAGGACCATCAAGATCATCAAAAAGATCCGGAGAATCACTGAGCCAATCGTGGCTTCCATCCAACATGACGATATCTGCTTGAAAACCACGATCAGATGCGGCCTTTAAAGCACGCCGTCCGGCAAGTCGAAGTGCGGCAATAATTCCATAACGATCGATCTCATCGTTGCTTGCCTGGCCAATTTCAATGCAGGGACTCCACTGAAAAACAGGCTCAAATAAGGCCTCGCGAGCGCGAAGACTGAGCATCTTTGAATCAGCGAGCCCCGGAAGAACTGGAATCCCGGCAGGAGGAGCGAAAGCCAAGCCAACGCATACCGGACCGGCAAGAGATCCGCGTCCAACCTCGTCCATGCCAGCAACCACACCGAAACTACCTTGGAGCTCTTCTTCCCACTCACGGGTGGGAGTAATTTTCGACGAGCGCCTCGGTGCTTCTCTGCGGCGAGAAAAAGTCTGCTTGGATGCGTTCATTTGGCAGCGGGGACGTCAGCGAAGACCGAGCGGTCCCCCAACCAACTGAGGCGATTGCTCGGCCAAATTACTGCGAAAGCGCGCCCGACTACTGCACTTTCAGGCACATATGGGGTTTGTCCGTTCCCCATGTGATAACGAGAATCCGCAGAATTTGAACGGTTATCTCCCATAACCCACAGAGAGCCTTCAGGAACAGTGACGTCGAAAGTTATTGCCGAGGCCGCACCGTGGTTGGCGATGTAGGGCTCGGTGATAGTGACGCCATTGACCTGAAGCTTGCCATCTGCCGTACAACAAGTCACGTGATCGCCGCCAAGACCGATAACTCGCTTCACCAAGGTTTGTTCTCCACCTGCCGGAAGCAATCCGGTAAATTCAGCCACTTTTCGCAAAGGCGAAGAGGTATCTGTTTCGCTCTTGGCGAGCCATCCCAAAGTGTCATCAAAAACGACAACGTCTCCTCGCTTAATGTCTCCCGTGAAGTGGGAAACGCGAGATACAGCGATGCGGTCTTTTTCGACCAGAGTATTACGCATCGATGCAGAAGGGATCCAAAAGACCTGCACAAGGAAGGCGCGTAGAAGCGAGGAGATCACCAGGGCACAGACGATGATTACGGCAAGCTCACGCAGCCAATTGAAGGGGTTCTTCCGTGCCCGACGTTCTTCGCGCTCGATGTCCTTAATCGAAGGGCCGTGAGCAACCGGCATTCGGACGGCTTTCCCACGTGCGCCTGATCGACTCATAAACAGATCCCTTTCCTATGTCTACCGTAAATTCTCACACGTATGCGAAAACCCGGCATCCTTAAGGATACCGGGCTTATATCGCGAGCGAGTGTCACTCGGCAGATCCGGAGCGGTGCTCCTTGATCTTTGCGGCCTTACCGTGGCGCTCACGCAGGTAGTAGAGCTTTGCGCGGCGCACGTCGCCCTTGGTCACGACCTCGATCTTGTCGATCGTGGGGGCGTGCAGGGGGAAGGTACGCTCAACACCGACACCGAAGGAAACCTTGCGGACGGTGAAAGTTTCGGAAACACCGTGGCCACGGCGTGCGATAACAACGCCCTGGAAAACCTGGATACGTGAGCGGTTACCTTCGATAACCTTCACGTGAACCTTAACGGTATCGCCTGCACGGAAAGCAGGGATGTCTTCGCGCAGCGATGCTGCATCGACGGCGTCCAGCTTTTGCATTTTCACTCCTTGACGCTTCTGCCGCAGGTCAGTCACGTCTTTTCGGCAGGTCAAGCCTGCGTTTCTTCATGTATCTGCATGATCCGGCGGCCCCCCGCGGCAGGATACGCCACACACAGACCGTATAATTTTGCCACAGCTCAGGTACTAAAGAACACCCCGAAAGCCCAGAAGTGTGAGCACCAAGCGGTGATTTCGCTAACTCTCCATGGGACGAATCATGACGACGTCGGTGGCCTCGGTATTGGCACTCAAACGGAAACGACGCCTTCCTGCCTTTTTAAAACCATGCTTGCGATAAAAACGTTGTGCGCGTTCGTTATAGATGTGTGTTCCTAAAACGATTTGGCTTGCACCTTCTTCTCTGGCACTACGAATCGTGTGCTCCAGAAT
Organism: uncultured Actinomyces sp.; assembly: GCA_900541895.1. Taxonomy (GTDB): domain Bacteria; phylum Actinomycetota; class Actinomycetes; order Actinomycetales; family Actinomycetaceae; genus Pauljensenia. Next base: position 43,133 of record UWSI01000007.1, read on the forward strand.
CGCACCAGCAATACCAGTTCCGTGAGCCTCTTCGCGCACATAGCACTTTGAAAGATAGGCAGCATGATCATCCAAGGGATACTTGCCATTTCCACGCGGCATTTCTTTCGGGCTATGCAAGAAAATCAAGGTGTAGGCAAGCAGCTGGCCTTCACTCTCCGCTAGGAAACAGCGCGCGTTGGGATCAGCAAGAAATTCCTCAAAAACCTGAGGATTCAACCCATCAGAAATAAAAGCCTGGACATCTTCCCCAGGAATAAAGTCCGGAGGTGCCATGGGGAAAGTGAGGCTCGCAAGCTCACTGATGCGCTCGGCCTCGTCAGGGCGCGCAGCACGAATCTCAACGGGTGCAACGCGATCCTCACGCATCAGCACACCGTTTTCCGCCAGAATTTCCCTGTCCCGGGTACTCAGCTGATCAGCTGAAGAGTGCGCTATACGGGCAACAATATCCGGACGTCGTTGCGCTGTTCGCTCAAGACTGCGATCTAAACGCCAACGATCGATCTTTGCGTGGTCCCCGGACATCAATACATCGGGAACCTGGTGCCCGCGCCACTCTTGTGGCTTCGTGTAAACCGGGTATTCCAAGAGACCAATACCGCTGTGGGATTCTTCAACCAGAGAATCGGGGTTCCCAATCACTCCGTCAATCAATCGACCGACAGCTTCAACCAGGACCAAGGCTGCCACTTCCCCACCGTTGAGGACGTAATCCCCGATGGAGAATTCTTCAACGACGACACCTCGGTTACGGTAGTGATCAGCAACGCGCTGATCAATGCCCTCGTATCGTCCGCAGGCGACGATGATTCGATCAAAATGTGAAAGTTCCTCAGCTTTTCGCTGGTTAAAGGGGATTCCCGAGGGGGTGGGGATTGCTAGAACGCACTTTCCCGGCTCTGTTCCGATGACGGTGTCCAGCGCCTCCCCCCAGACATCAGGCCTCATGACCATACCCGCACCCCCACCATACGGGGTGTCATCAACCGTTCGATGACGATCATGAGTCCATGAACGCAGGTCATGGACTCGAATGTCCAGCTGACCGCTTTGACGGGCCTTCCCCATGAGAGAGAGGTCAAGAGCGGCAAAGTACTGCGGGAAAATGCTCAGCAGATCGATACGCATAGGCTTTCTCTTCCTCAGCGGGCCTCAATGGCTTGATCATCAAAAAGCCCGGGGAGCGGCTCGATCGTCACAGTACCGTTTGGGATGTCAACCCTGGGAACAAGTTGATGGACGAAGGGAACCATGACAGTGCCTGCGGAGGTCTTCACTAAGAGGAGATCCTGAGCGGCACCCATTTGAAGCCCTTGAACCACGCCCAATTCGTTCCCTTGAGGATCAAGTGCGCGCAGCCCCTTGAGCTGGTGCGGATACCACGCATCTTCTTCTTCCCTCTCGTCGACAAGCAGACGAGCGCCGCGCAGTACTTCGGCGTCCTCGCGGCTTGAAACCTCATCAAAAAGGGCGATGACACGATCTTTTTGCTGACGAATTGAAGAAAGCGTGAGCGTGGGGAACTCCGTATTCGAGGTCGAGAAGCTTTCTCCAGGGGTAAAAAGCTGCGGATCGTCGCTTCGAATATCCACAATGACTTCCCCACGCAGTCCGTGTGCGGGTCCGATCTGTGCTGCCGTCATGAGCATGGGATGAATCCTTTTCGGGGGTATGCCAAACGGGGACCTGTTTAAGTCAGGTCCCCGTTTGAGATCACTAAGTTGTCACTCGCGGTCGGTGTCAACGACATCAACGCGGACATTTCCCCGGGGAGAAAGCGCGTTCATTACCGTGCGCAGCGCACGGGCCGTACGACCTCCGCGGCCGATGACACGCCCCAGATCCTCAGGGTTCACACGAACCTCAAGCATCTGCCCACGACGCATATTGCGAGAAGAAACCCGCACGTCCTCGGGGTGATCAACGATTCCGCTGACCAGGTGTTCGAGTGCATCAGCAAGCATGATCAGGCTTCCTCGCCGGCTTCTTCAGCCTTGGGCTCTTCTGCAGCTTCTTCAGCGGCAGCAGCCTGTGCGGCTTCCTCTTCAGCCTTGCGAGCAGCTTCTTCCTCAGCCTTCTTGGCGGAGGCGTCTGCCTTGCGCTTCTCAGCAGCGGCTTCGGCGTCCTTGATCGCCTGAGCAGCAGCGGCTGCCTTGTCGGCATCTGCGTACTGCACGCGGGACACTGCGTCTGCCTTGCCATTGAAGCGAGCGATGTCACCGGTCAGGACCAGCAGGTTACGAACCTGGTCCGAAGGCTGTGCGCCAACGCCGAGCCAGTACTGAACGCGGTCAGACTTGATCTCGATGGTCGAGGGGTTCGGGGTCGGATCATACAGACCGACCTCTTCGATGACGCGTCCGTCACGCTTCTTGCGCGAGTCAACGACAACGACACGGTAAACGGGTGCATGGATCTTGCCCATGCGCTTCAAACGAATGCGAACTGCCACTGTTGTGGTCACTCCTGTTTCAAATCGGTGTGGAATAGACATACGTCAGGTAGGGAAACACAGACGATGATTATCCCGGGACGCGACGAACTCAGATGAGAGGGCTCTTCGCACGTCGAGTACAGCGATTAATTATGCCAGTTTTAGCTGGTCTTTCCAAGCCAATCGGCGCCAGACTAAGCCAATTCACGGTGGTCTTGGTCACCGCTTACGCGAAGACGTCGACGAAAGCGCGACAAGCTCTCCACCTCGGCACACCCAAAGGGGTGCAAGAAGCGCATCAATATCGTCGGGACAAGCTGAGTATCCGACAAGATCAGCGCTTCCTCCAACGAGGCCTTCACCAATTCCCAGATAGCGGCGCGTTTCCAGCGTTGCCCTTTGAAGAATTTCACGAGGCCTCAATCCAAGTTCACCCCAGGCACGCAGTTCCGCAAGAATACTTCCGGGTTGTTGGTAGCCGCCCGTATCACTTGCAGGCAAGACCGTAATTCCAGAGTCGAAGAGCTCTTGAGCTTGCTCGTATCTGCGTTGCCACAGCGTGTTCATTGTCGCTGAATATCTGGGATATTTACGTGCCGCCTGCTCAGAAAATTCCTTGAACAATTCGCGCTGAAGCATGGTGACAGATACCGCGATCCCGCGTTTTTTCGCTTCGCAGATCTGATCTTTATCCATGCCACTAGCATGTTCAATATCATCAACGCCTGCTTCAATGAGGTCATCAATGACGCGCGAGGAAAAGGCATGAACCGCCACACGACCTCCCGCCTCGTGGACTCCGGCGACGGCATCGATAAGAATTTCGCGGGGCCACAGAGGCTCAAGATCGGCCTGTGCTCCCCCGCTACGGTCAATCCAGTCACCAACGATCTTCACCCACCCGTCACCGCGGGCACACTCTTCACACGCAATATCTGGTAGCTCACGAACATCGCTGACCTCACGCGCAAGACCTCGGATATACCTCATTGGCCTTGCGATATGACGACCGCACCGAATGAGAGTTGGATATCGGGACTCACCATTCACCCACGAAGTGTCGACGGGAGATCCACAATCGCGTAGAAGAGTCACCCCCGCATGAAGCATGGCATCAAGTTGCTCACGCTGTTGAGTGCGGCCAAGAGACGTCGCAGCTGCACCGACACCGATATGACAGTGGACATCTGCGAAAGCGGGTGCAGCCCACCCACTGAGAACTTGCGAATAGGTAGGAATCTCATCGACGGGCGAGATTACTGGAGTTAAATTCCACTGACCACTGACCCATCCTGAATCAGTAAAAAGATGCCCGTCGAAATACATCAGCCTCGGCCGAGCATACGCCGGATATCTTCGGGAAGGTCATCCAAGGTTGGGCGCGGAGCATTGGGGGCCTGCGCGGGTGTTTCAGTGACACCAAATGCGGATCCCGCCGGGGATGAAGGACGCTGCTCACGAGGAAGCATCGCCTCCAATTCCTGCTGACGACGCTTCGCCGGGTTACCACTTCGCGCCTTCTTCGCAACACGTGCGCGCTGAGCGCGGTCCTTACGCGCCTGGGCCTTTTGCTTCGCCTTACCGCCGCTACCGGGCATCGAACCAAATCCGGGCATTCCTCCCGGACCCATCTGACCCATCTGCCCCATCATGGTCTTTGCGGCCTCAAAACGCTTGACCAGGTTATTGACCTCAGCGACCGTCACGCCCGAACCACGAGCGATGCGCGAGCGACGAGAGCCATTGAGAATCGAAACATCGGCACGCTCAGCGGGAGTCATTGAACGGACAATCGCTTCGACGCGATTGACTTCGCGCTCATCGAAGTTCTCAAGCTGATCGCGCATCTGAGCCATTCCGGGAATCATGCCCAGAACCTTCTTCATTGACCCAAGCTTGCGGACCTGCTGAAGCTGGCTAAGGAAGTCATCAAGCGTGAGCTCACCAGACATGGCCTTCTTGGCCATCTTCTCAGCTTCTTCTGCATCCAAGCGCTTTTCGGCTTGCTCGATGAGCGTCATGATATCGCCCATATCGAGGATCCGAGATGCCATACGGTCGGCATGGAAACGCTCGAAGTCGTCCAAACCTTCACCCGTCGAGGCAAAGAGGATCGGAGCCCCCGTTACGCCGCGCACGGAAAGGGCGGCACCGCCTCGGGAGTCACCATCGAGCTTGGAAAGCACGACACCGGTGAAACCAACACCGTCACGGAATGCGGTCGCGGTATTGACCGCATCCTGACCGATCATAGCGTCAAGGACAAACATGACTTCGTGCGGATTGACGGCCTGGCGAATAGCAATCGCCTGATCCATCATCTCTTGATCGACACCCAAACGGCCCGCGGTATCGACAATCACAACATCGATGCCGTGAGTGATCGCATAGTCCAAACCGGAACGCGCCACCTGAACCGGATCACCAACACCGTTACCCGGCTCGGGGGCCCACACCTGAACGCCCGCGCGCTCACCGACAATTTGAAGCTGGCCGACAGCATTGGGACGCTGAAGGTCAGAGGCGACAAGCAGGACGCTCTTTCCCTCTTCACGCAGCCACTTACCAAGCTTTCCGGCCAAAGTCGTCTTACCGGCACCCTGCAGACCCGCGAGCATGAAAACTGTCGGGCCTCGCTGAGCAAAATGCAGCTCTCGGGTTTCGCCACCCAGGATCTCAACAAGTTCATCATGAACAATACGGACAACCTGCTGGCCGGGGTTAAGCGCGCGGGAACGAGCCGCTCCATACGCCTTCTCGCGAACCTGAGTGGTGAACTGACGAACGACAGGAAGAGCAACGTCAGCATCGATCAGGGCACGACGAATCTCGCTAATAGTCTGATCGACATCAGATTCCGTCAAAACTCCGCGCGAACGGAGCCTCTTAAAAGACGCGGTCAAACGATCAGAAAGATCCGAGAAAGCCACTGTGACTACTCCTCACGAGCACAATTTCTAAATAACTAAATGTTAAGAGTAGTGGGTTTTAGCCCACGATTGCATCAACAAAGGACTGCGGATCAAAGGGGGCAAGGTCGTCCGGCCCTTCTCCAAGTCCCACAAACTTGACGGGGACACCCAATGCTCGCTGGACTGAAACAACAATTCCGCCCTTAGCTGAGCCATCCAGCTTGGACAGCACAATACCTGTTACCCCAGCGACCTCAGCAAAAACTTCGGCCTGTCGAAGACCGTTTTGACCGGTCGTCGCGTCCAGAACCAGAAGGACTTCGCTGACTGGTGCACGCTTTTCCATCACGCGCTTGACCTTACCCAGCTCGTCCATGAGCGCAGACTTTGTTTGAAGTCGGCCCGCGGTATCGACCATGACGACATCACAGCCCCGTCGAATACCTTCTTCAACCGATTCAAATGCAACGGATGCCGGGTCAGCACCTTCACGATCAGAACGGACAACATCAACGCCGACACGACTTCCCCAAGTCTCAAGCTGTTCAGCGGCAGCAGCGCGGAAAGTATCCGCCGCCCCCAGCAGAACCTCGTGTCCTTCGGCGCGGAAAATACGTGCCATTTTTCCAGTGGTTGTCGTCTTACCAGTTCCGTTCACGCCAACCATCAAGATAGTCGCGGGGACCTGAACGCCGTCAACATCTCGAACCGCTAAGTTCACAGAGCGATCCATATTGGGATCAACAAGCTTGAGCAGTTCTTCGCGCAAAAGAGCTCGCACAACCTGGGGATCTGAAGTGTTCTCAACCTTCACTCGCGTGCGAAGGGCTTCCATCAACTCATCGGTTGCTTCCAAGCCCAAATCTGCGACCAGAAGAGAATCTTCCATCTCTTCCCAATCCGCAGCGGATAGATCGCCGCGAGAGAGCAAAGAAAGAAGGGATTTGCCCAACGCTCCCGAACGCGCCAAGCGCGCACGAAGACGTCCCATTCGTGAGGGAATAGATTCGGGGAGCTCAACAGAAGTGCTTTCCGGGTGTTCCTCTCCAATTCCCGAGGCCGGGGTTTCCTCCTGCGAGGACATGTGCTCGGCATGAGGGGCAGCAGCCTCAGAGCGGTCAGCAGTTTGCGCTGCAGGACCATCTCGGGAACGCTGGGCTCCTTCAACTTCGCTTTCCTGAGCTTGCGGAAGCGAAGCCTCAGGGACAACGGAGGTCGATGGGGGCACTTCACTGTGTGTGCGTGACGACTTGAGCGAACGCACAACAAACGAAACAACCGCGACAAGAACGACAATGACGCCCGCCAAAATGATGGGGGCCACGGGGTTATGAATAAAGTCCATGACAGCCTGCATAGGTCAATCTTCCCTTAGTGCGCTTCTCTTATGCATCTTTCGAGGTATCGACCTCAGTTGGGGCGGGCTTCGCGTGTGCCCCACGCCTGGTAGCGATATCTTCAATGCGCTCAGTCATTGCTTCAACGGCTTCAAAACCTGGAAGGCCATCGGCCACCATGTACCCACGAGAGCCCTTTGAGGACTCAAGGACAGCGTTCATGTTCTCTTCACGAACACTAATGTGCGGAATCTGGGTGGGGATCTCTTGCCCGGACTGATTGCGCAGATGATCTCTCCACTGATCAGCACTTCGCCGGTGCAATGCAAAACCTAAAATGACGGCCGAGGCGATGGCAAGCATGACGATCATCGTGACGATGTAGACCGCAATTCCTTCAATCATGCCTTAACTTTCCCATCCCACACGCGACTGTGCCAAGTGGACACGATTTATTCGTTTCAATCATTGAGGCGCTGAGAAACCACACGCGTCACGCCATCTCTCATCGTCACACCATAGAGTGCATCCGCAATCTCCATCGTACGTTTTTGGTGAGTGATGACAATCAGCTGCGAAGTCGCGCGAAGTTCTTTAAATATTTCCAGCAGACGCGACAAATTGATGTCATCCAAAGCCGCTTCGACCTCATCCATCACGTAGAAGGGAGAAGGACGAGCTTTAAAGATTGCAACCAAGAATGCCAAAGCTGCCAGGGAGCGTTCTCCACCCGAAAGCAAAGAGAGCCGTTTGACTTTCTTCCCGGCAGGTCGCGCCTCAATCTCGATTCCCGTATCAAGCATGGAATCAGGATCGGTCAAAACCAGACGTCCCTCTCCCCCGGGGAAAAGAACACTAAAAACATGCTCAAAGTGGCGCGCGGTGTCCGCCCATGCTTCCTCAAATGCTTCCTGGACCAAGCGATCAACATCGTCGATGATCGTCAACAGATCAGACTTAGATTTCTTCAGATCCTGTACCTGGGCAACTAAAAACTCATGGCGTTTGGCAAGTGCTGCGTGTTCTTCCAATGCCAGTGGATTTACGCGTCCGAGTTTTTCCAGCTCTTTCAGTGCCTGATCAAGGGTGCGAACCTGCTCTTCACGCACATAGGGACGAGCGGGGTTTTCAGCATCTTCTCCTGCCTCGATATCTGATTCTGCGGATTCTTCGCTCAAAACGGGAACAAGATTGTGCGGACCGTAGTGCTCAATCAGTTCATCGCCTTCTAAAGAGAGCTCCTCCATGGCACGCGTCTCTAGTTGTTCAACCCGCATCCGCAATTCGGCACGCAGAATCTCAGCTTGCTGCGAGGCTAAAGTAAGCTGCGAGATTTGCGAACGAACGTCATCAAGTTCTCGACGTACGGAAGTAAGTTTCTCCGAATCAGCCTTTCGTGATTCTTCAATCGCATCACGGCGCGCTTTTGCTGAGGCAACCGCGCTCTGAGCGCGAGCATAACCTTTCTGCGCTTCTTCCAAGACTCCTTGAGCGCGCGCCAGTTCACGCCGACGACGTTCTTCCCTCCGCTGATAAGCAATGCGTTCTTCACGACTTCGCGCGGCCGCTTGGCGAAGGTTTCGCGCTCTAGACGCGGCGCCTCGTGACTCTTCTTCTGCAGCTCGTAAAGCCAAGCGGGCCTGGGTTTCTTCGTCACGGGCTGCACGTGCGGCTGCCGCACATTCTTCTGCGTGACGGCTGGCGGCCTCGAGATCAACATCGGGTGCTTCCAGAGCTGCGTTTTTCAGACGCTGCTGAGCATTTTCATGAGATTCACGCGCCTGTTCCAACTGCTCTTGCGCACGTTTGAGGGTTTCCTCGGCACGAGTAGTCTCAGCGCGGGCAGCACGAAGCGCGCTGTGAACGCGCGCGGCTTCCTGCGCAATCTTTGCTTGACGCGCATCTTCTTCACGAAGTGTCTTCAGAGCTTGATTCGCGCCGCGAACTGCCAGGTCAAGAGCTGCGTTGGCACGTGTCAATTCTTCTTGGGCGCGTCGCTCTTCCTCCATAGCTGCGCTTGCGGCTGCCGCTGCTTCCTCATATTGCGCGCGAAGGGCAAGTGGTGAGGCGCTTTCTTCGCCTGCGACCAACATGGACGTGCGTGAGAGAACATCTCCCTGAGTCGTAGCAACACGTTCGATTTCCGGGTGTGTTAGTGCTTGACGAGCTTCCTCCAGAGTCTCACACACCCATGAACCCGCAAGAAGAGCATCGACAAGCCCATCGAATGCTGTCGAAGTGACGAGATCCTTTGCCCATGCACCTGCAAGGCCATTAAGTTTCGGTGCTTGTTGAGAATTCGATGCATCGTCGACAAGAAGACGCACTTGTCCTTGAGCCTTTTGACGCGCATCGGCAGCGGTCTTCCACGCATGTTCTGGGGTATCGATGACTAGGGCATCAGCAAAAGGAGAAAGCAATTGCGCAATTGCGTTTTCATAGCCCGCACGAATGTGAAGCGCGCTGGGTAGATCACCCTTCGCACCGGGAGCATTCATATACGAGGCGGTGCCATCACTGGGAGTAAGCGTTTGGACGAGTGCGTCGCGGCGTGCTTCCCAGCGTACGCGTTCTGCCCGGGCATCACGTTCTCGCGCCAGAAGTTCATCGACCTTTTCGCGCGCTTCCTCCCGCTTCACTTGCGCGATATTCAGGGCTTTCGCGGCAGTTGAATCGTTTTGGGGATCGCTTTCCGAATAGGTTTCGGCCTCGCGCGCAGCTTGAGCCTCGCGCTCTCGTGCCGCATCCAGTTGATGCGCCGCGCGTTGTGCTTCCGATTGCGCAGCATCCAGACGTGAGGCAGCCGAGGCCACCCCAGCACTCAGTCGCGCACTTGCCTCGCGATAATCGGCGAGCAGACGATTCGTTTGCGCAAGGGCACGCTGGGCCTCGTCATCACGTTTTTCAGCCTCACCACGTTGCCTCAGTGCCTGATCAACGCGTTCTGAAGCACTTTGCACGCGCTGAAGAATCTGCGCATCCTCATGGCTCGCTGCCTGCGCACGTTCATCCAAAGAAGCTGGGTCCTCACTTTGAGGTGCCAACTCTGGCTGAGAATGTGTCAATACTCGTTCGCGAGCAATCGTCATGGTCGCGTTGAGGCGTTCAGCGATTGCGGTGAGAGCCTGCCATTCCTCCATCGCTTGCGCGGCATGCGGATGACGCTCGGCTTCCTCTGCTTCTAACTCACGGATACGCGCTTGTGCACGTGCCTCTTCTTCTTGAAGGGAGGTCAAGCGTTCATGCTGTGTGCCTGCGTCCTCGGACCCTCGACGAAGCTTATCGCGAGCAATGACCAAATCATCAGCAAGCAATCGCGCCTTCGCATCACGTACCCGCGCTTGAATGATCGACGCACGCCGGGCAATCTTTGCCTGACGGGCAAGCGGACGTAATTGACGTTCAATCTCACTGGTTAGATCAAGAACTCGAACCAGGTTCTGATCCATATCTGAGAGCTTTCGAAGCGCGCGCTCTTTCCGCCTGCGGTGCTTCAAGACTCCTGCCGCTTCTTCAATGAAGCCACGCCGTTCCTCGGGAGTCGAGGACAAAATCGTATCCAGTTGGCCTTGGCCGACAATGACATGCATCTGTCGCCCCATGCCGGTATCCGAAAGGAGCTCTTGAATATCTAAGAGCCTAGCGGGAGTTCCATTAATGGCGTATTCGCTTCCACCCCCTCGAAAAAGCGTGCGCGAAATAGTGACCTCGGAATAGTCAATGGGGAGAAGGCCATCTGAATTGTCAATGGTGAGATCGACTTGAGCACGTCCCAATGCGGCCCGGCCAGATGTGCCGGCGAAGATTACGTCGGCCAAGCGGGGGGGCCGGCGAAGTTTCCGCCCGCCATATTGGCGCCGCGAAGAGTTTTTGCCCCCTGCTCCCCCATCACCCAAGCAAGAGCATCAACAACATTAGATTTGCCGGAACCATTCGGACCGACGACACAGGTAATCCCAGGTTCAAGGCGAAGAGTCGTTGCGCTGGCGAAGGATTTGAATCCTCTCAGGGACAGGGTTTTCAGGTGCACGAGACCCAGCCTAAAGCTTCCTGAAGGTTTTCAGCGGATTATTGATCAATGCGTGCCGCCCTCGAGCATATCGCGGGCAAGTTCCAGCGCTTTGTTGCAATCAGGTCCCTGAGCGCGAACATGGACGTGCTCGCCATGACGCACACCCAGGGACATAATTTCAAGGACAGACGAGGCATCGACATCGTTGATCCAGACCTGAACATCCAAGGATGCGAGTGCACGGACAAGAAGAGCGGCCGGACGTGCATGTAAGCCTGCAGGATCAGTGACAACCATATCGGCTTCGCGAAACTTCTTCGATGCATCAAGGGATGAAAAAACATTCGAATTCGCGTCAAGGCTGACGCTAGTGATCTGACCAAGTTCACCGCGTGCTCTGCCTGCCATATCGATGACGCTCTGATAGGCAGCTGCAGCAACTTGGCGAAGTCCCATTCCGCCCCGTGCAGCAACCGCGGCAGCAATTGTGCCTTCGACAAGAGGCACATTGATGCACATACAGTCTTTTGGATCGCCTCGGAGTTCGAGCACAGTCTGCGCCACCATGGTTGCTGAGCCAAGGTCACACATCAAAAGAACGCCCCTGCAACATTCTTCATCGCCCGGTTTGTGAACCTGTGCTAATGCGCGGTCAAGCGCGTTTTCAACTTTGTGCATAGATGTACCCAAAGCACCAGTGTCATCTCCAGCTGCGATCTCAAAGTGAACGTCGGGGGCCATCTGCGTTGCGAGGTCAACGACTCCTTTTGCCAGTTCGTGGCTGTGAGAAATGATCACAAAAGAAACACGCGCCATTGGGGGTGTCCTATTCTTCAGCGGCAGCACGCACTGCCTGCATGATGATGATTGCTGATGAAACGGCACCCGGGTCTAGATGCCCAACGGAACGTTCACCCAGGTAGGACGCGCGCCCCTTCAGTGCCTTCATTCCTTCGGTGAGGGTAGCGCCGCGCTGGGCAGCTTGGGCAGCGCAAGAGAGAACCTCATCAACAGAGGCACCTTTCTCACACGCATCGCGAGCGGCATGAGCGGCGGGAAGCCACGCGTCAAGCATGGTCTTATCCCCGGCCTCGGCATTCCCTCGGTGAGCAATACCTTCCGCGATGGCCTCGTACAGGAGGACAATCGTTTCACTGGCACCAAGGCCGGGATGCTCTGCAATGGCGCGCCCTCCGCGCAGGAAACCTGTTCCATACAGCGGACCCGAGGCCCCGCCAACGTGTGCAAGCAAGGTCTTTGCGACCAGGGTGAGACCTTCGCAGAGGGAGGCGGGAGCCTGCTGTCCAAGGAGTTGACGAACCTCAGTGAAGCCACGCGTGATATTGATGCCGTGGTCACCGTCACCGATCTGTCGGTCAAGTTCGGTCAGTCGTTCTTCATCTCGAAGCAAAGCGGTGGCGCAAAGGTCCATCCATTGCTCGAGCCATTGCGTGTTGATGGTGGTCATTATTCACTCCATGAGGGGGCAAGTGTCGGAGCATCGTAGAGGTTAAGGATATCGGGATTTGCACGCATAAGTGTGATTGACAGCCCGTCCATGTCTGCACTGGTGACGAATCGTCCAACTTTGGTGCGCGCGATACTTATACCCGCATTTTCTGCGCGTTCATTGACGCCCAAAAGGGCGCTTTCAATGTCATTGGGGTCTGCCTGTCCAAGATCGTTGACCAGAACGATCAAAGGATCACTTCCAGGGACAAGTTGAGAAAAAACTTCATCGACGCAGTGTTCAATCACTTCGTGGCGCTGCGAGAAGACGCGGCGATCTACTCCCCTCTCGCCATGAATTCCCACTCCCAGCTCGGCCTGCCCCGCGGGGATATCGTAAACGGGAATTCCTTGCTCATCTGAGGGAGCACGGAAGGCGACGCCGTAGCTGACAATGGATTCGCCGATTTGATTGGCATAAGAGACGAGTTCTTCACTGGTTTGCCCCAGCCAGGCTGCAGCACCCAGGATTTTCTCATACAGCACGCTCCCCGCAATTCCGCGAGCGCCTTGAGACACCTCTCGAGTCGCGATATCGTCGCAGACGCGAATGAGCGTGCATTCAAGCCCAGAATCTGCTGTTAGCTCCGCGGCCAACTCAAAATTCAATACATCGCCGGTGTAGTTCTTCACCAATGCGACAATCGTATTCACGCCCAGCTCGGTCGCCACTTTTTCTATCAACTGGGCGATGTCAGGCGCTGAGGGCGATGTAAAACGAGGCCCCGTCACGCAGGCGTGAAGCATCCCAGGAGCAACAAATCCGGAGTCAAGCGGCTCATGTCCGCCACCGCCACCGGAAATGAATGCGAGGGCAGGGTGCGAATCTGAGTGGACGGTGATCACAACTTGCGATTCAGTCAACCGTACCTACCCCCTGATCAGGCCTTTCTCTTCATAATACTCGCCTACATCCTGAAAATACTAGGGCACTCGAGTAGTCAAATAAGGTGTTCAGGGGCGAATATCCATTAAGCGCAAAACCTCACCGGCCAGCAAAACCGAACCAAAGACGACAACACCCGTCGCAGGTGCACTTTCGTCTCCAGATTCACCAAGGTTTACCGCGGTCGCGATTGCTTCGAGGATATCTTCTTGGACATCCACGCGGTCGGAGCCAAAAACTTCTCGTGCGATCTGTGCAATTTCTTCTGCAGGCTTTGCGCGAGTCCCCGGCATCTGCGTAATAACGATGGAATCCAGATAGGGTTCAACTTCGCCGAGAACTCCCTCGATGTCCTTATCCCCCATTGCCGAGTACACACCAACGACTCGCTCAAAGTCAAAGGCCTCGGAAATCGACTCACCCAGAGTGTGCGCACCGGCGGGGTTGTGCGCAGCGTCAACGATAATCGTCGGCGAATGGCGCACGACCTGTAGGCGCCCGGGCGATGTCGCGCTGAGCATGCCAGCCTCGACAACCTTGGCGTCTAGAGCTCGACCTCCCATGAAGGCCTCAACTGCTGCAATAGCTGCGGCCGCATTGCTTGCCTGGTAATCACCGAAGAGAGGGACAAATACGTCTTCGTAGACAGCGGCGGGTGTGCGTACGGTAATCATCTGCCCGCCGACTCCCAACTGGCGATCGAGGACTTCATAGTCCCTGCCCTCAAGGCGAACAATCGCATCGACTTGGGCGGCATGCTCTTCAATGACCCGAAGAGCTTCTTCTTGTTGCTTGGCAACAATCACGATCTGTCCAGGCTTGATAATCCCTGCTTTTTCTTCCGCAATTTCACGAATTGTCGAACCCAACCACTTTTCGTGATCGATGGCAATGGGCATGATGACACCGACACCGGCATCGATCACATTCGTTGCATCCCAGCGGCCACCCATACCGACTTCGACGACGGCAGCATCGACAGGGTGATCAGCAAATGCCGCGAAGGCCATGACTGTAAAGACCTCGAAGAAGGACAGTTTTGTCCCATCAGTTTCGGCGTGGGCGCGGTCGACCATCTCGATGTAGGGTGCAATATCCTCCCACGTGCGAACGAATTCATCGGGAGAAATTGAGTCACCTTCGATTGTGATACGCTCACGAACGTCAACCAGATGCGGCGAAGTAAAGCGACCAGTGCGCACGCCAAAGGCACCCAGGAGCGCATCGATCATGCGGGTCGTGGACGTCTTCCCATTCGTTCCGGTGATGTGAACGCTGGGGTAGCTATTTTGAGGGTCACCCAAGATGTCTAGGGTTTCGGTCACGCGGTCAAGAGTTGGCTGAACCTGATGCTCCGGAACGCGAGCGATGATCTGTTGGTAGATTTCTTCAACTCGCTCGAGGACTGCTGCTGTGTGTGCGGCATCATCAAGGGCCTCGCGATGCGCATCTTCTGCGCGGCGTTCAGCAAGCTCTTCCTCCCAGTCCTCACCCCACTGCGAGTAGTCGCCTTCGAGTTCAGCAACAATAGAAGGATCCGGACCCAAGAGCATGGAGTTCAGTGCCAAGGCCTCCAGGGCAAGATCACGTTCGCTTACTTCTTCTTGCTGATCGTCGCTGACTGAGTCTTCATCATCAACGCGATCAGCTTCTTCAAGGTAGGGAATGAGATCTGCGGGAATCGTGCCGTGAAGCTGGGTGTCGTCTTCCGCACGCGCTGCGCGTGTTTCCTCGTTTGGATCGTGCGTGAAGAATGATTCGCCCGCCATGAGTCCTCCTTGGTTAGCCCTTTCACGTGGTCGGTGAGTGGTCGCGTTGGGCTTTGTTTGCAGCTGAGTCAGCTGCGCCCATTCTATCGACGAGGCCGCACAGGCGCTGCACGCTCAGGCCGCGGTTCGCTACTGGCGTTCACATTTCATTCGCGCTTCCCACACACAACAATTCACCGCGCTAGAGAAGGCGCTTCTGGGCACATATGAAGGAGGAACTTTTTACAGATGATGCTTTAAAACGTAAACTTCAACAGCATTGGCAATTAACAAGCACATCGATAAGGACGACATGTCTCAATTCACTCCAAACTCCGCTTCTCCCGCTCCTCAAGGCTTCCCTGTCCCCCAAGGAGAGTACCAAGTACCTCAGGCTCCACAGACGCCTAGGAAAAAGGGCGGCGCTGGGGTATGGATTGCTGTTGCTATCGTCTTAGCCATCATCTGCGGCTTCTTCTTGATGCGAGCACTTACCCGCAGTGGTTCATCGGACTCCACGTCTGATCCGTCGTCATCCGCATCAAGTTCTCCGACTCCTACTTCGTCTTTCCTCGACGAGGGGATCACTGTTGAGATCACTACGGAAAGCAGAAAGGCGTGTCGAAAAGCGGTAGACGAATCCGGAAAGATGGATACCACCACCATCATCAAGACGCTCTCCGTGAGGAACCAGGGCAAAACCGAGAGTGGGGACTTGAAATATACGTACACCGCTTCCCTCACGGGAACTGCTAAGGGCGCAACGGCTGAGAGCACCTATGAGGTCACCTGTAACGTTGTTAATCCCCACGACACGAACAAATACTTTGTCGACGGAGATCCAAGCATCACTCCCGACCCCGCTTCATCCCACTGACCCTTCACGAGAAGGCTCACGATCGAGACGAACCTGGCTGTAGACCTAACGCGCCTCTTCGCGAAGCGGATAGGAATGCGTCAAAACCTTCAGGGCCTCGCGTCCGGGAACTAAACGTCCCTCAGACACATACCCTTCTTCGCGTCCCTCAAGCTCTGAGATCAGGTAGTTTCTTCCACGAAGAAGCGCGTCGCTGACTTCGCTGCTTCGCGCATCAGCGGAAAGTTTGCACAGGTCGACCAATTCCTCAGGGTCTTCATCGAGGTTGAAAAGCTGTTCGACTCCCCAGCCGGAGAACCACACGTACTTGTAAGAATCGAAACGAATCCACTGTATCGATTGATCAAATAAGTAATGCTCGCCGTGAAGGTACTCTCTCCACGGAACTTCATCATCGGCCTCGGCAATCAAGGGAAGGACAGAGCGCCCCTCAACTTCCTCGGGGATCTCAACTCCCGCAACGTCCAGCAGGGTTGGCATCACGTCGCGGATCTCAACCACGCTATCCACGTGCGTACCGGGAGCGATGCCCGCACCGTACAAGATGAAGGGAACGTGCGAGGAAGCCTCGTAAGGGTAGCCCTTACGCCACAAACCATGATCGCCCATCATATCCCCGTGGTCGGAGACAAAAGCGATCACCGTATTTTCAGCCAGTCCGAACTCCCCTAGTGTCTGGATAAAGCGAGAAATCTGAGAATCGATGTGCGTCATGTGCCCGTAGTAGCCGGCGCGCGCGAGCCGCACGTCCCGCTCACGATAGTGAGCAGCCAGGGCGGTTGGATCCCAATCCCGACGCTCTTCACTCATCAATTCATCCGACCAATTGTCCTCGCCCGGAAGAGTGAGTTCGTCCTGGTCATACCTATCGAAAGCCCATTGCGGCGGGTCGAGTGGAGCGTGCGGACGGTGGAAGGACAGGTAGAGGAAGAATGGACAGGTGGGGTCGCGCCGGTAGAGCCACTGCGTTGCCTCGGTGACGACCCAATTCGTCGGGTGCAGTTTTTCCGCCTTATCCCAAGGACGCGCAACCATCGAATTACATTCGAGGCCATTATCGATGTAATCCTCTGCAGCGCCCGCACCTTCTTGCTCACGCAGCCACGCCAGGTAGTCGTCGTACATCCGGCAATCGCGCTCGCGGTGACGCGAGTAGTGAAGATAGCCGTCGTGCAAAATAACGTCATCAAAGCCGATGCGACCGCGCTCTGGCCAGTAGTGCATCTTGCCAATTGCTTGGGTTTGGTATCCGGCATCGCGAAGTGCCCCGGGAAGCGTCACCGGCATATCGAAAGTGATCCCATCCTGATAGCCGATTCGACGATGCGTCGTTGGGGCTGTCCCGGTCATGAGTCCCATCCGAGAAGGAACACAGGTGGGGCAAGCCGCATAGGCCTGCGTCATCTGCGCTCCTCCCCCAGCTAGCTGATCAAGATAGGGGGTGCGCACGTCGGGGTGTCCCAGAATCGACAGGCAATCCCCCCTCCATTGATCAACGGCAATGAGGACGATATTCGGATGGTTCTCACTCACGGTTACTCCTACTTGATACCCGTCATCGCGATGCCCTGAACGATGTGCTTCTGCGTGAGAACGAAGAGCAAGCACACGGGAATAAACAGCATGAGAGATCCCATTGCCGTCAGGTTCCAAGCGGTGAAAGATTCACTCTTAAAGATTGATAGTCCAATGGTAATCGTTCGCATCTCCAACGAGCTGGTCGCAATCAAAGGCCACAAGAATTCATTCATCTGGAAAACGAAGGTGAACAATCCCAGGACCGTCAGTGCGGGCTTGCACTGAGGGAGAACAATCGAACGGTAGATCCGCAACTCATGTGCTCCGTCCACGCGGGCCGCTTCGATCAAAGAGTCGGGCACGCCCGCAATGAACTGGCGCATGAGGAAGATCGAGAAAGCGCTCATAAGGAATGGCATAACCAAGCCCTGATAGGTATCAAGCCACCCGATCTGCGAGAACCACACGTAGAGCGGGATCATACGCACGAAGAGCGGGATCATCATGGTCGACAAGATCGCAACGAAGAAGACCTGTTTGCCCGGGAAATCAAACTTCGCAAAAACATATCCGACCAGCGGAGCGAAAACGATATGCGAGCAGGTTATCAGTCCTGCGACCAGGATCGAGTTGAAGAGGAAGCGACCAAAGGGTGCCGCCGCAAAGAGCCTCCCAATGTTCTCCCACTGCCATTTCGCAGGGATGAGAACCGCTGATCCACCGGAAACTTCCGCGTCGGATTGGAAAGCCAAAGAGATCATGTACAGCAGCGGGGCAACAGCGATCGCAGCGGCAATCCAGATAAAGATCAGTGAAACTAAGCGTGCACCCGGGAAGAGTTCCTCGTCAGCAATGCTCTTCTTCTTTTTGATAACTGCCGAGGCCGGGGGCGTAGTTGGCGCGCACATCATAGTGCCTCTTTCCTTCGTCCCGTCCGAATCTGGATCAGGGACAAAACCATAATGACTGCCAAGAAAGCAAAGCTCATGGCAGACGCATAGCCCAAGTTTCCGCTCTGGAAGGTCTCACGGTAGACCTGGTAGACGTACAAGCTCGTGGCGTTTCCAGGACCACCATTGGTCACCAAGTACGGTAGGCCGAATTGCTGGAGGGTAGAAATCATTCCAACCAGACCAACAAAGAGCGTCGTCGGGGCAAGGAGTGGAAGGGTCAAGGACCAGAAGCGCTTCCATGGGGACGCACCATCGAGGCGCGCGGCCTCGTAAATCTGAGGATCGATGCCCTGCAAGCCAGCCAGGAAAAGAAGCATGAAGTAGCCGGCTTCCTGCCACACGGTAATCCCAACGAGCGTTGCCAGCGGCGCGGTGGTGAGCCACTGCTGGGTGGGAAGGTGCAGGCTGGAGAGCACCGAGTTCAAGATACCCGTCGTCGGGTCCAAGATATTGCGCCACATCAAGCCAACGATGGCCACCGAGGTCATGTAGGGGGTCAGGATCATCGTGCGCGCAAGGGTGCGCCCACGGAATTTCTGATTGAGGATGAGCGCGAGGAGCAAGCCCACGCACGCACCCAAAATCAGTGCCGAGGCCGCGTAGATCAGGGTGATTCCGAAGGCATGCTGCACTTCGGGGTCACGGATAATCGAGGAATAGTTCTTCCATCCCACGGGGCGCAGCGTTGTAAAGCCGCGCGTAAAGGACAGCTGAAATTCCTGGATCAGCGGCCAGAACATGAAGAGAACGAAGTAGATGACCGCGGGGGTCAGGAAGAGATACGCGGTACGCGCTTGGCGTGCGCGCATCCCTCCCCGACGCCCCCGGCTCCGAGTCGAAACGGACATGAGTTACTGCTTCAGGAGTCCTGCAACCGTGGTCTCGTAGGTCTGGACCTGAGCAGCCGGGTCCTTTCCATTGAGGATGATCTCCTCGTACATCACTTTGCGAGCGTCCGAGATCTTCGCGGCGTTTTCGTTACCCCAGAATGCCTTGTCGGGGGTCGCGGCGTATTCACGCGACTTGGCAACCACGGAGAGAATCGGGTCGTTCTTCACAACGTCGGAGTTCGCCCACGACTTACGCGACATTGCCATTCCGGTCTCGGCGGTGACGGCTTCCTGAACCTTGAGGCTGGTCATATCCTTGATGAGCTGCCACGCGAGCTCTGCGTTCTGCGACTTCGAGGGAATCATCATGCCCGAGCCGGCCAAGTAGGTCTTTTGGACATCGCCCTTGAGCGGCTCACCAACGGCCAGCGGGAAGTTCGGGTCTTCCTTGCGAACTGCTGCGATATCCCAAGGGCCGGTGAGGATGAAGCCCGCTCGCTTGGAGGTGAAGACCTTGCGCGGTGCGGCGTAGTCGTTCGAGGCGACGGGAACCGGCGCCAGCTTGTCCTTGTAGATCAGGTCGTGCTGGAACTGCATGGCCTCGGTTGCCTTGGCTGCGGGAGTCATGGGCTCATTGCCGTCCTTGGTGAAGGTGACTCCAGCCTGCATGAGGAATGGAACGGCGTAGGAAGCGTCGTTGTTGAGTGCCAGACCGTATTCAACGCCGGATTCCTGGATCTTCTTGGAGGCTTTGCGCAGTTCATCCCATGTCTTGGGCATGGTCACGCCGGCCTTGTCCATCATTTCCTTGTTACCGAAGACGAGGCCGCCCATGGTCACGTGGAGAGGAATGCCATAGGTCTTGCCGTCGGCCTGACGGTTTGCAAGGCCAGATTCGACAAAGTCATCGAGGAATCCAGATTCCTTCTGAAGGAAGGGATCGAGGGACATGATGTTGCCGTCTGCGCCCCATCGAGTGGCCCACCAGCCGCCGTTTTCTTCGACGAGGTCAGGAGTCTGGCCGGAGAGGAAGTCAGCGGTGAGCTTTTGCTGTAGGTCACCCCACTGGTAGTACTGGACGTTGATCTTGACGTTGTGTTCCTTCTCGAAGGCAGCGAAGGTGTCGGTGTAGGCCTTGTAATCGCGGCCAGCCGACATGTAGATCAGGATTTCCTTACCGGTGCGATCGCCCTGGATTCCCAGCGACTGCGAGGATTCGCTCGAGGAGCCAGAGGAGTGTTGTCCAACTCCACCGGGAGTTGAGCACGCGGCAAGAGAAGCGGCCATGGCAAAAGCCGCGCATACCGACAGAGTGCGGCTGAGCCGCTTAGAAGAGCTGTGTCGCATCGTTGCGCTCCTTATGTTCTTTCTCGTTTAGTGCGTCGTCCCTCGGGGCATGTAGTGCCACCGAAGTGTCAGCGTTGTCGACTCCGGTTCTTCACCGCTGAGTGTGGACAGTAAGGTCACCGCACTGTCCAGGTCTTGGTTGTCGAGGCCGATTGTGGACAGTGCGGGGTGAAGGTCGCCGCCATCGACGGAGGCGCCTGTGCCGATGATTTGGAGGTCATCGGGGATTGCGATTCCGCATTGAGTTGCTGCAAGGACTGCACCAATGGCAACTCGATCAGAATCGCAATACACCGCGTCGGGAAGGGGATCTCGACCGGTGAAAATCGTGGTGGCGCACTGGAAAGCGGAGGGGATGCTCCCCTCTGTGTACGCCAAAATTTCAGGGGTGCCCAGGTGTGAATCGCTGAGGAATTTGGTGTACGCGTGCCAGCGCGGTTCGTTTTCAAGTTCATTGGCACTACGGCGCTGGGTGAGGTAGGCGATCTTCTTCGCTCCTCCGTTGACGAGGCCACTGAGAGCCTGCGTAATCCCCGAGGTTTCGTCAATGGTCACCCCGATGTAGGAGGGGTTTGGCGGGAGGGTACCAAAGATCATGGTGGGGGTTGGCGGGGTTGGGAGGAGATCCATGAGGACTTTGGCACTGGTGGGATTGCAGGCGAGGCAGGCGCTGTCGTAAAGGCCGCACGACAGGGCGTTGACAATCTGTTGTTCTTCGCCGATGCGAACTGGGATCGACACGAGGTGGAGGTTTTCTTCTTCGAGGCGCGAGCTCGCGTGTAGTTGGAATCTCTCGACGAAGCGGTCCATGGGAGGGGTGTAGAAAAAGCAGATTGTGCGCGTGGCACCCGATTTTAGGGAAGAGCCAAGGATTGAACGAGTGTAGCCAAGGCTTCGTGCGGCCTCGTGAACCTTCTTTTGGGTCGCGGAAGCAAACGCGTCTGCGCGACTACCGCTGAGGATGAGTGAAGCGGTAGTCGGTGAAACTCCAGCGTTTCGCGCAACGTCGACAAGTCGGACCCGTGAGGCCATGTCGATACTGTAGCGTGTGCACCCAGGCGGATTAAAACGTTTTCATAAAACGTTATAACTCTGTTATCTGGCACACAATAATGCTTTCCTCGCGAAGAGGCTCCTTGATAGAATCAGCCACATCACGAAGACACAGCCCAAAGGAGGGCACACATGGGTATCTGGATTGGGGATGCACGCAAGTTCGAAGAGCTGCGCGAAGAAAATGAGCGCTTGAAGGAGCGAGTTGCACATCTCGAACGCCTGTTAAAAATCTCCGGAGAAACCATCGACCTCGCGCTGAGTCCATCTGAACGCGCACTGGTGCTAGACGGACGCAAGCTTGAAGCCGTCAAGGCCTACAGAGACCGCACCGGCGTCGACCTGAAGACCGCAAAACAAGCTGTCGACGCGATTGGATAACGGTTCCGGAACCGTAGAAGGCTGTCTTGTCACTCATGTCGCTGCCGGATAATATCTTATTCATCCCATTGTTTTAATTACGAAGGACCACTTATGAGAAGCCATTTTTCTCACGCTATTGCCACAGCCGCATTTTCAAGTTTCCTCCTTCTAACAGCTAGCACCGCCCACGCTGATACAACGCCAACTCCTGTCACCCCCCCCGTTGATCTAGAGATAACCTACGATTTTACGTTAGCCCCCGGTGTTACTCAGGGAGTCAGGATTATCGGCACTAACGGGCTGTCGATGAACGAATCAACTTGTAGGGCGGTCGCGGCCGACGTTATGCGCGTTTCAGATGACGTGGAGTTCGGTACTCTTGGATCGGAGAATTACTGCACTTGGACGAATCGCCCTTCCCTGAAGTTTGCCCAGACACACCTCACCACAACTGATTCAGATTTCTCTTTCACATCGGACACACCTCAACTCATCAAAGACCTTGAGAGCGCAAATCGAAAGAGGAATACCCAGATGAGAATCACGAAGGTCACCGTGGTGTTCCCTTCCAACTTCCATGCTACTTCCGCCAACGACAATGGAAAGATTGACACCGCAGGAAGGTCTGTCACCTGGACTGATTCCAGCGCTTTTACGACAGAAAATCAAAGCGCCAATGGGAGCATCGGCGACCCTAATACTCCTTCTGCCTCGCCGGCCGCCCCATCATCAAGTTCGAAATGGATTCTCTTCGATGTACTGGCAGCGGTTGCAATCGGCGCTGTTATCTGCTTCGTCATCTTCAGAAGCCGGAAAAAGGCTCACCTGCATGCGCATGGCACCCATGAGATGTCGACTGCCCCTGTCTCAACGGATCTACCGGTTCCACCTACTCAAGCTGAAAGCTCCGGTAATCACGAATTAAGATTGCCACACACTCATCAACTCCCTCTTGATGAACAACAACTGCAGCAAACCGATGAGTCTCGTGCGCCCGAACAAGAATGAGACCGGTATTATCGCATAATTAGATTGAGAGGTATATCGCGCTCCTTTTCCAGTGCAGGGTTGTTAGTGCCGCTAACGACAACAGAGAAAACCTGAAGATCACACAATAAACAAGTGGGCGGGCCACACATCTGTGTGGATGGTGTTGCG
>UWSI01000008.1 GCA_900541895.1 uncultured Actinomyces sp.
CCCCACCGAAACAACTGGGACTAACCCTCCACCAACTCTTTTTGTCCTTTAACCCGAATCATGTCCTATGTCGAGCTTCATCCAGTCAATCCGCAGACGCGACTTCTTGATCGCGTTGTTGGCGTCCTTCGAGAAGGTGGTTTGATCGCACTGCCGACAGATTCTGGCTATGCGCTTGCCTGTCTTATGGGCAACAAATCGGGAATTGATCGAATTCGGCAGATTCGCAAACTCGATGACAAACACAATTACTCGTTGCTATGTGATGCTTTCTCGCGTCTGGGTGATTTAGTGATTATGGACAATTCACAATTCCGGGCAATGAAAGCAACAACTCCCGGTCCGTACACATTCATCCTTCCCGGGACAAAAGAAGTTCCCAGAATGACACTGAATAAGAAGAAACACACCATCGGGGTGCGGATCCCTGACCATCGTGTTGTTCAGTCACTTCTTGCTGCGCTGGGGCAGCCCCTAGTTGCCTCATCTCTTATCCTTCCAGGAGAAGAACAGGTGATGAGTGACGGCTTCGAGGTCGATGACAAAATCGGTTCACTTGTCGATTTGGTTGTTGTGGCTCCAGTAGGAGGAGACGAAGCAACATCGGTTATCGACTATACGGATGGCGTGGGACGAGTCGCGCGACGTGGCGCAGGGGATACCAGTCTTTGGGAGTAGCCTCCAAGGCTGCGTAAGCAGCATCACGCTTCAATCGCATCTCTTATCCCTTTTGTCGCCGTGTTTTCGCTTCAATAACCGGTAGCATGAGAGGGCTATGAAGAAGCTTTCCCTCAAAGTGTGGACACTCCTTGGTCTATGCGGTCTGCTGTGCGTCGGTTTGGCGTTCTCAGGCTGGTTTTATTCCGCGCATGCTCTTCCACGAACCTCAATCGCAGGTCAGTCTTTCTCTTCGTCCTCTCGGGCTCAGGTCAACGAGGCGCTCAAACATCGCGTTGAGTCGGCTCAAGTTACTTTGCAGTTGGGCGATACGACACAGCAGGCTAGCTTGGAGGACCTAGGCATCACTGTTGATATCCCCGCGACAGTCGATGCTGCTTTCTCAGAGAATTCAGGTTTGCTCTCTCGTTTCCTTGGGATCTTCCGCTCTCGGTCGATCACCCCTGTCGTTCAACTTGATAACTCCCAGCTCTCTCGATTCGGAGCTTCTTTAGCTCAGCGCGTGGGGACCCCTGTGAGTGATGCAGCTTTGTCACCTAAGGAAGACGGATCGGGATTCACGGTGGTTCCCTCTCATGAGGGTATTGCATTGAATACGGCTGATCTTGCGAAAGTCCAACAGGATGTCGCTCAAGATTTGGGTTCTTCCCCGAGAACTATTAGCGTTGAGGTTCAACAACCGAAGATTACTACTCAGAGAGCCGAAGAAGCACTCACTCAAGCGCAATCACTGATTGCTCCCAGCGTCACGATCACTGATGGTATTGATGATTTCACTGCGTCGAAGGCCGACAAAATGAAATGGGTCAAGGTGAGCGCAGAGGGTGATCGAGCTGCTGTGCTTGATTCGGATGCGCTATCAGCTTGGGTGAATGATCTTGCAAAATCGACGAACGTTGAATCCGAAAAAGGAATTCAGGGTGTTAATAGTCGTGGTGACGTTGTTGGTGTGCTCAAAGCTGGGACGGTTGGTTATCGCGCGAACAATACACAGTCTGTAATTTCTGGAATTGCGGACGCCCTCAATAATGGGAAATCCTATTCGGGCGATTTTGATTACGACAAGATTCAGCCTGAATATGATCGCCAAGATATTCCTGACGGCTACGGTGATCATGTTTATCAGGCCTCGGCCGGTGAAAAATGGATCGATATCGACTTGTCGAAGAACACGGTTTCTGCCTATGAAGGCCGGACAATAGTTCACGGTCCAACCCCGATGGTCCCGGGTGCGCCCAATACTCCAACCGTAACCGGCAAGTTCCATGTCTATTTGCAATACGCCTCTCAGACAATGGAAGGTGAAAATGCAGATGGCACGAACTACCGGACAGAAGGCGTCCCATGGGTCACCTACTTCTACGCGGGGTATGCACTGCACGGTGCTCCGTGGCGTTCCTCTTTTGGATGGTCCGGTTACGGTGGCTCTCACGGGTGTGTGAATATGCCGGTTGACGGTGCACACTGGATTTATGACTGGGCAGATAACGGGACGGTAGTTATCAGCCACTACTAAAGGTGAGTGAAGATGGATCTCTTTGATACGCAGGGGATCGAAGATTTCGGGACTCCGGTAGTTGATGACCATGCGCCACTCGCGGTTCGAATGCGTCCGCAAAGCGCTGATGAGATTGTTGGCCAGCAACACCTGCTTAAGCCGGGATCGCCTCTGCGTAGACTTCTCACTCCATCTACTGATTCCCCCGCGGGTTTAAGCTCTGTGATTTTATGGGGGCCTCCGGGAACCGGAAAGACCACTCTTGCGTACCTGATCGCACGTGCTTCTGGTCGCAGATTCTGCGAGGTTTCTGCAGTTACATCCGGGGTAAAAGACCTTCGTGATGTGATCTCGCAAGCGCGGCGAGGTCTGACAACAACAGGAGAGGAAACAATCCTTTTTGTTGATGAGGTTCACCGTTTTTCAAAATCACAGCAGGATGCTCTTCTTCCAGCTGTCGAAAATCGTTGGGTAACCCTAGTAGCTGCAACGACAGAGAACCCATCCTTTTCGGTGATTTCTCCGCTTCTGTCTCGTTCCCTACTTCTTACTCTTCATGCGTTGAGCAGTGAAGATCTCTCCCTTCTTCTTGATCGTGCCTTGACAAGTGAATCGGGATTGAAGTCTCTATTCACCCTATCTGCAGATGCCCGCTCAGCTTTGTTGCGCTTGGCAGGCGCAGATGCTCGCAAGGCCCTGACTCTTCTCGAGGCTGCAGCGGCCTCGTGCCTTGAGCGTGGGGGAGAGGGCCAGCTAGCGGAGGACGGGAACGCTCCTCGGGAAATCGAAATCGCCGATGTTGAGAATGCTGCTAATCAGGCCTTAGTGCGTTGGGATCAAGATCAGCACTACGACGTGGCAAGCGCCTTCATTAAATCGATGCGCGGATCTGATGTTGATGCGGCTATCCACTATCTTGCACGCATGCTTGAAGCAGGGGAAGACCCGCGCTTCATCGCGCGACGCATTATGATCTGTGCCGCTGAAGATGTTGGAATGGCCGCACCCGAGGTCCTCACCACGGCTGTTTCCGCAGCGCAAGCGGTTGCAATGGTCGGAATGCCAGAAGCTCGAATTATTCTGAGTGAAGCTGTGATTGCGGTGGCAGTTGCCCCAAAGTCTAATCGCGCTTACCTTGCTATTGACGCCGCCTTGGGGGATATTCGTCAAGGAAAAGGGGGACCGGTTCCTCCGCACCTCCGGGATGCTCATTACAGTGGTGCTCAAGCTCTTGGACACGGTGTGGACTACATTTATGCGCACGATGCACCTCACCATGTCGCGGCCCAGTACTATCTGCCCGAAGATCTTCGCGGAACGTCCTACTACCGTCCAACGACGAATGGCAATGAGGCTATGCTCACGAAACGCTTAGCTGCGCTTCGCGAATTGCTTAAAGTACGTTAGACTGATGCGGTTGTCTTATCGGGCAACGTATACCTGGGGTCTTAGCCGACGGCGATATGCCTGGAGTTGACCCCGCATTCGTTTTGCGAATGCGACATAAGAGACAGGAAAGGTCATTTAATGGCTCACAATCGTTCACGCAAGCAGGTGCGCGAGTCCCGCGCGCTGGGCTTTGCTCTCACCCCGAAGGCTGTTCGTTACTTCGAAAAGCGTCCGTATGGTCCCGGCGAACACGGTCGCACCCGTCGCCGCCAGGAATCTGACTACGCTGTTCGTCTGAAGGAAAAGCAGCGTCTGCGCGCTCAGTACGGCATTCGTGAGGCTCAGATGCGTCACGTCTTCGAAGAAGCACGTCGTACTGCTGGCCTGACCGGTGAGAACTTGGTCGAGCTCCTTGAAATGCGTCTTGACGCTCTGGTGCTGCGTGCAGGTTTTGCTCGCACCATCCAGCAGGCACGTCAGTTCGTCGTTCACCGTCACATCATGGTTGACGGCAAGATCGTCGATCGTCCCTCCTTCCGTGTGAAGCCGGGACAGACCCTGCAGGTCAAGCCGAAGTCTCAGACCAGCGTCCCCTTCGAGATTGCAGCTGAAGGCATCAACCAGGAAGCTCTTCCCGCAACTCCCGATTACCTGGACGTTGACATTGCTCGCCTGAAGGCAACGCTGGTGCGTCGCCCGAAGCGCGCTGAAGTTCCCGTCACCTGCGACGTGCAGATGGTCGTCGAACACTACTCGCGCTGAGTGTGTCTTCCAAGACCCCGAGGGTTTCCCTCGGGGTCTTGTTCTTTTTCTCGAGTCGTCTTGTCAATACACGATTCTTATTGATGTCCACTACTATGGGGTACTATGCGCACTTCTGAAATTCGTCAACGTTGGCTTGACTACTTTGCATCGCAAGGACACGAGATTCGTCCATCTGTTTCTTTGGTGTCTCCTGAGCCTTCTATTTTGTTCACCATCGCTGGAATGGTGCCCTTCATTCCTTACATCACCGGTGTTGAACCGGCACCTTGGCCCAGGGCTGCATCCGTTCAAAAGTGCATTCGTACGAACGATATCGACAACGTCGGTCGCACGACCCGTCACGGCACTTTCTTCCAGATGAATGGTAATTTCTCCTTCGGTGATTACTTCAAAGAAGGCGCTATTCACTTCGCGTGGGATTTGCTCACTGGTTCGCAATCGGAAGGCAAGTATGGCCTCGATGGCGATCGCATGTGGGTCACCATTTGGGAGAAGGACGCTGAGGCATTTGATGTTCTGACTAAGCAGGTCGGAATGGATCCTCGCCACATTGTGCGCCTGCCCCGAGAAGAAAACTTCTGGGACACCGGTCAGCCCGGTCCCGCAGGTCCCTGCTGCGAGTGGCACTACGATCGTGGCCCTGCTTATGGTCCCGAGGCCGTGGGGGGCAATGTTGACCCGGGCGGCGACCGCTATCTTGAGCTGTGGAATCTCGTTTTTGACCAGTACATGCGCGGCGAGGGAAGCGGTAAGGATTACCCGCTACTGGGTGAGCTTGACCAGAAAGCGATCGATACCGGTGCAGGTTTGGAACGTTTGGCTTTCGTCATGCAAGACAAACCGAATATGTATGAGATTGATGAGGTTTATCCCGTTATCGCTGCCGCTGAAGAGATGAGCGGTAAGCGCTATGGTCTTGGTGCGGCCGGTCCCGAGGCCGGTGCCGCCTACGACGATGACGTTCGTCTGCGTGTGGTTGCTGACCACGTACGCTCTTCGCTGATGCTAATTGGTGATGGAGTCCGGCCTGGAAATGATGGCCGTGGCTATGTGCTTCGCCGCCTCATTCGACGCGCAGTTCGTTCGATGCGTTTGCTGGGTGTTGATACGGCTACGATGCCGACTCTGCTGACTGCTTCGAAGGAAGCGATGAAGGCTTCCTACCCTGAACTCGAAGAGAATTGGGGAACAATTTCTGAAGTGGCATATGCAGAAGAAGATGCATTCCGTCGTACTCTTACTGCGGGTACCACTATTCTTGATGCCGCAGTTGAGAAGGCAAAGGCCGCTCCAGGTGCTCCGATGATTTCTGGCGAAGCGGCATTCTCGCTTCACGACACCTATGGCTTCCCGATTGACCTGACTCTGGAGATGGCGTCGGAACAGGGCGTCCACGTTGACGAGGCTGCTTTCCGTGCGCTTATGGAGGAACAGAAGGAACGCGCACGTGCTGATGCTCGTGCGAAGAAGACCGGCCACACCGACGTTCGTATTTTCCACGATATCGAAAAGGAACTCGGCGGCGGTTCAACTTTTGTTGGCTACACAGAGAGCGCCTCGGACGCCCAAGTGGCAGGCCTGCTGGTTGATGGCGTTCCAACCCCTGCGGTCAGCGCGCCCGCTGAAGTAGAAATCATCCTGGACCGAACCCCCTTCTATGCGGAAATGGGTGGTCAGCTCGCTGATCACGGCACCATTCGACTTGCTGATGGCGGCGTTATTGAGGTTCACGACGTACAGGCTCCCGTTCGTGGTCTTTCCGTACATCGTGGCACCCTGACTGAGGGGACTGCGACGCTGGGGGAGAAGGCTTTTGCGCAGATCGACACTGAGCGTCGACTCGCTATCGCCCGTGCTCACACGGCAACGCACATGGTCTATGCGGGACTACGACGCATTGTTAACAAAGATGCGGAACAAGCCGGTAGCGAGAACTCGCCTTCACGTTTGCGCTTTGATTTCACGAACTCAAGTTCGCTTGGCGAAGGCCAGCTGAACGAAATTGAAAGCCTTGTCAACGAAAAGCTTGCACAAAATCTTCCTGTGAACACAGAGATTATGTCTCTTGATGAGGCCAAGCGATCGGGAGCGATCGCGCTCTTCGGTGAGAAGTACGGTTCTGAGGTCCGAGTGGTGACTATCGGTGACAACTTCGATCGTGAGCTCTGCGGTGGTACCCACGTTCCATCCACTGGTCATCTTGGACGCATTACCGTCTTGGGTGAAGGATCCATTGGTTCTGGTGTTCGTCGTATTGATGCGCTTGTTGGTGATGGGGCATATTCCTTCCAAGCGAAGGAACACGCGTTAGTTTCGCAGCTGACCTCGATGCTGGGTGGACGACCAGATGAACTCGCGACGCGACTTGAGTCTGTCATGACTCGTCTTCGTGACGCCGAGAAGGAACTTCAGAAGATTCGCGAGCAGCAGGCTCTAGCCGAAGCCGCTCTTCTTGCCCAGAATGCTCGTAAGATCGGTAAATTTACTTCGGTTGTTGCGCCCGTTGGTGCTCTTGGTACGGCAGATGAGCTCCGTGCAATGGCAACTGATGTGCGTGAACGTCTGGGCAATGATGGCCCGGTTTTAGTTGCTCTCGCGGCAATTATTAACGGGAAGCCCATGGTAACTGTTGCAACCAACGATCTGGCGCGTCAGCACAGTGCGCGCGCGGGACAGTTTGTTCGTCGCGCTGCAAAGATTCTCGGTGGCGGCGGCGGGGGTCGTGATGACCTTGCACAGGGCGGTGGCTCAAACTCCGCAGCAATTGACGACGCATTGGCGGATGTGAACGAGCAGATTAAAGAGCTGTGATGCGATCGGGAGTTCGTCTGGCTGTCGATGTTGGGACGGTCAGGGTCGGCCTTGCGCGAAGTGACGCGGGGGGCATCCTGGCCCTTCCTCTCGAAACACTGACACGCCAAGACGATGCTTCGGAAATTAACGAGATTGTTCGCTATGCCCATCAGCTTGAGGTCATTGAAATAATCGTTGGCTTACCGAGGCATATGCGCGGTGGCGAAGGAATTTCAGCCAAGGGCGCACGTCGTTACGCGCGAAAGCTTAAGATGGTTTTACCTGAGTGTCGTGTGTGCTTAGTTGACGAACGCTTAAGCTCACACGAAGGGCATGAGCGTCTTCTCCAAGCCGGAGTTGAACGGCGTGAACATCGTCAGATGATTGACCAGGTGGCTGCGTCTATTATTCTTGAAACAGCTTTGGAAATGGAACGAATGAGCGGACGAGCTCCTGGAAAGGAACTCGTCCTTGAGGAAGGACAGTGATGAGCGACAATACGCCCGGATATCCTTTCCCCAAGCGAGCGAGCATTCACCAACGTCGCGCGCAAGAATCTGTACCTCCAGAACCGCAGGTGCATCGTGAGGAATCACGGCCTAGTGACAGCCTTGGGGCGTCACGTACTTCGGCACGCTCACATGTGAACGATACTGACTTTGATCAGATTGTTCGTCCGGGTAGTCATGAGACTCTTGATCCAGAAACGGCAGTGCCCACAGGCCTCCCAACGCGTCGTACTCGACGTGTAGCTCATGAAGAGGCGGTGTCCGAGACGACTGGTATGCGGAGCCGACGCCTTGCGCAAGAACGGCGTGCGGTTCGCAAACGCAGGCGCCGTCGTTCAATTCGTACATTCATCGTTCTTCTTCTGACCCTTACGCTCTGTGCTGGTGGAATTTATCTTGCTTACACACAGCTTCGAGGTTCCTCCTCCTCAAGTACGGCGGCTGATGATTTTCCGGGTCCAGGAAATGGTCAAGTTGTCGTCACAATTTATGACGGTGAATCGGGCCAGCAGATTGGACAACGACTTGTCGATGCCGGTGTCGTCAAGTCTCTCTCTGCTTTTATTCGTGCGTTTGAGGCTAATAAGGCCGCTGTCGGGATTCGTCCAGGTAGTTATACCTTGAAGAAAGAGATGAGCGCTTCTGGGGCAATCGCCGCGCTCCTTGATGACGCGAATCGTATGGATAATACGGTGACTGTTACCCCTGGACAAACGAAGGACCAAGTCGCCGAACAGATTGCTCTAGTGACAGAAATTCCACTTGACCAGGTCAAAACCGCGATGGCGGATGCAACGACTATTGGCTTGCCCGCTGAAGCAAATGGGAATGTTGAAGGATGGCTGGCCCCGGGCTCCTATGAACTTGGAGAGGGAGAGACCGCTGAGTCATTAATTACTCAAATGGTGTCTGCCACCAAGAAGCAACTTGATGACCTCGGTGTGCCTGCGGCAGATCGGGAGAAAGTCCTCACAAAAGCATCGATTCTTGAGCGTGAGGTTCGAAACCCCGAATACTTGCCGATGGTGTCGCGGGTTATTGACAACCGCCTTGCCGATACGAACGGCGAGACCCGCGGGCTGTTACAAATGGATTCGACTGTTCTTTATGGAGTTGGGAAAACCGGTGGTATTCCTACTGCCGAGGACCTTGCTGCTGATAATCCTTACAATACGTATCGAAATCCGGGGCTTCCGCCATCGCCGATTTCTCAGCCGTCTAGGGAGGCCATTAATGCGGCAATTCACCCTGCCGAGGGGAATTGGCTGT
Organism: uncultured Actinomyces sp.; assembly: GCA_900541895.1. Lineage (GTDB taxonomy): Bacteria > Actinomycetota > Actinomycetes > Actinomycetales > Actinomycetaceae > Pauljensenia. The sequence goes on from UWSI01000008.1 coordinate 8,902, forward strand.
ACTTTGTGACTGTTGATCTGGACTCTGGTGAAACTCTCTTTGCCGCGACCCATGATGAGCAAACTCAGAATACGAAGCGTCTTGAGGAATATTGTTCAACCCATCAGGGGAAGTGCTGATGCCTTGGGCGTGCGTCATTGGATCACCCATTGAGCATTCATTGTCTCCGCTGATACATCGCTGTCTCTGGGATTACGCGGGACTGAATGGGTGGACTTATCTGAAGCATGAAGTCACCGTAGACTCTTTGCCTCAGTGGATTTCTTCCATTGACGATGAATGCGTCGGTGTTTCTATTACGATGCCGTGCAAGAAGGCAGTAATTGCGCTTCTTGATGTCGTCGATCCGCAAGCTGAAGCATTGAATTCGGTCAATACGCTGATTCCTACCGGAAGCTTAAAGACCGGTTTCAATACTGATGTTTATGGAATGAGCCAGGCGATTGAGCTTAGTAGAAGTCACGCCGACCTAGACAGCAGCGGAAGAGCGGTCATCATTGGCTCGGGAGCAACGGCAGCATCAGCACTTGCCGCTGTTGTTTCATTGGGTTTTACAGAGGTGCATGTTGTGGCTCGCGCCTTCCATAACGGGAAAGTCCCTGTTGATTTTCACCGTGTTGCCCTCAATCTCGGCGTTAGCTACCGTGGTCATGATTTGATGCAGCGCGATGAGCTCTCAAGATGTTGTTCAAGCGCGGATCTCGTCGTTTCGACCCTGCCTTCGGGCGCTCTTGATACACATGTACCGCAACTTGCATCAATGCCAGAAAAGTCAAGTTTTCTTGATGTCAGCTATGCGCCGCGAGTGACTCCTGCTATCGCTATGTGTCAAGATCGGTCAATCCCCGTTGCCTTTGGGGTAGACATGCTTGTGTATCAAGCCATCATGCAATTTAAACTGATGACGGGCTTAGAAGCCGACGAACATGCGGTATCTGCTGTCTTTGACTTACTTGGGAAGAACTAAGTATGGGTACGCTTCCAATACTTTTTCCAGTTTTTTCAAGGATTGCGGACAAGTCCTTAGGTGCGGCAGAGTGGAACCTGTTTCTTTCTGTCATTGTCTGGATTACGTATGCGGTGTGGCTTAGTCTGTCTGGGTGGGCAATCCAACGCCGGTACTTTGTCGAGGCGTCACTCACTCCGCTGAAACGAAATGGTGTTGTGTGGGCGGCTGTGCTCGTGGGAGCAGTCGTGCTTGTGGGGGCTCAGGCGCGACCCGCTTCACCCGCTGTAGTGTCACTGACAATGATGGGCACTTTGCTTGGCTATATTGATGCGCGCACGCATAGACTCCCGACTCCGTACGTTCTTGCGCTTGCCTGTGGTGTATTGAGCGGCATCGGAGTGACTATCTACTTTCACCCGCAGCCTTATCTGCTTGTTGCGCAGGTAGTTTTTGGGACGTTAATTTGGACCTTGCCTTTATGGCTGGGCACGCTTCCTAAAGGCGGCTTTGGTAAGGGGGATCTTAGGCTTGCGCCGATCCTAGGTTCACTGCTTGGGCTTCTTGGTTGGCATGCTGCACTCTTTGGGCTCTTGTTCTCGATTGTCTCAGCCGCCTGCGCAGCGCTGTGGAAAATCGTTAGCGGCCAAGCTGGCACACGTTCTCGGATTGCTTTTGGCCCTTGGATGATCGGTTCCACTCTTTTGAGCTTCCTTCTGTGGCGTGATGTTTCCACCGACCTTTCATTGTTGTTTCATATTGGCATTTAGCTAAATGTGTGTAATTACCTCTTTTTCTCAATGAGGACTAGCATCAGATTGAGAGTTCACACAAGGAGGTGGCGGTGCTCAAACTTGATGAGGTCATCGCAAACACACAGCGTCAGCGTGCCGTACGCGAAGAACACCTCAGCTTGGATGATTTAAAACGGGAATGTGAGAACATTCCTGATCCTCTACGGCATCCTGAGGAGTTCCTCCGCTCTGATGGTGCCACAGCGGTGATTGCCGAGATTAAACGTGCATCACCATGGGGGGTGTATTCCACGATTGCTGATCCTTCACCGCTCGCACAGGCGTTTGAACGTGGGGGAGCGGCTATGCTTTCCGTCGTCACTGAATCTTCTTACTTTCGCGGACAGTATTCAGACCTCGCTCGGGTAAAGGCAGTGACAACCTCTCCGATCCTCTGTAAAGACATCATCTTGTCGGCGTATCAGCTTTTTGAAGCGCGCCGTAATGGAGCTGACGTCGTGCTTCTTATTGCCCAGCTTCTTTCGGAAGCGGCACTCAATGGTCTTCTCGAACGCGCTCAGTCTCTTGGTATGGGCGCCCTCGTCGAGACACACTCGCGTCTTGATGCCTTGAGGGCGCTTGACGCAGGAGCGCTGATGATTGGTGTTAACGCGCGCGATCTAGCAACAGGATGCGTTGATCGTCACGTCATCGACGAAGTTATTGATGTGGTTCCAACAGGAGTGCTGGCTATTGCGGAATCTGGTGTCCGTGGCCCGAAAGATGTATTTGAATACGCGAGAGCGGGAGCGGATGCAGTTCTTGTCGGTGAAGCACTTATGCGCAGTGATAATCCTGAAGAGCTGGTTGCTGAAATGGTGAGTGCGGGGCATCATCCTTCGCTGCTTGCTGATCGGCGGATGCGTATTCGTGAGGCACATCGTGGTAGTGATGGAAGCTGGAGTGATACTCGCCGTGAATAATCTACTAAGGTAGGAGGAAATAGTTGTTATTCACGAGGACTAGTTTTCATGCGAGCTCTTGCTTTGCCGTCACCGAGTAACGGTGTATGGCATCTTGGTCCGATTCCAATTCGCGCTTATGGCTTGATCATCGCCTGTGCGATTCTGATTTCCGTATATTGGTCCGCTCGGCGTTACCAGAAACGCGGGGGAGACCCGGACCTTTTTTATGATGTGGCACTGTGGGCGGTTCCGGCTGGCATTGTTGGCGCTCGTGTTTATCACGTGATCACTTCACCAGATGCATATTTCGGCCAGGGCGGAAAACCGCTCATGGCTTTTGCGATCTGGAATGGCGGCTTGGGAATTTGGGGCGCGGTCGCAGGCGGGGCACTCGCTGCTTGGTTGCTTGTTCGTCACCGAGGCCAGCGCTTGGGCCCGATTGCAGATTCCCTTGCTGTTCCCCTTCTGGCTGCGCAGGCGCTTGGTCGCTGGGGGAATTGGTTCAATCAAGAACTCTTCGGAGCACCGACGACTCTTCCGTGGGGACTGAGCATTGACAATGCGCATCTTCCCTCGGGTTATGCTCCAGGAACTCTGTTTCACCCGACCTTCCTTTATGAATGCCTATGGAATCTAGCTGGGGTAGCAGTTCTACTGTTGATCGATCGTCAAATCAAGGTGAAGTCGGGTCAGCTCTTTGCTTCGTACATCATGGTTTACACGCTTGGGCGAGTGTGGATTGAGATGCTGCGCATTGATGATGCCCATCATTTCTTGGGACTACGCATTAATGTATGGACTTCGATTGTTGTCTTTTTGCTGGGTTTGATGACTTTTATCATCGCGGGGCGACGCTCTGCTTCTACTCGAGTTGATCCCGTCGAACTGCCCGCGACTTCTCATCCAACTGATAACCAGGATGAAGATTCGGCTACTGAGAAGACCGATGGAGATAAGTGCGATAGTCCTATATCACCGGAAAGTCGCCCTGTCGAAGAGACTGAGGCACGTTAGGATAGAAACATGCGTCGAGCAAAGATTGTATGCACTATTGGACCCGCGACAGCCTCTGCTGAACAGATCCAGGCTCTGGTTGATGCCGGCATGGATGTCGCCCGTATTAACCGTTCCCACGGCACCGCTGAAGAGCATGAGGAAGTCGTTGAGCGCGTTCGCCGAGCTGCACAGAATTCAGGCCGAGGCGTCGCCGTTCTTGTTGACCTTCAGGGACCCAAAATTCGTCTTGAAACTTTCGAAGAGGGACCTCAGTATCTCGAAATTGGCGATACTTTCACCATCACTACCCGCGATGTTCCTGGAACCAAAGAACTCGTTGGGACAACCTTTAAGGGGCTGCCTGGTGACTGTGCTCCCGGTGATCGCCTGCTGATTGACGACGGTAACGTTGCAGTTCGAGTTGTCGAGGTGACTGATACAGATGTCGTTACTCGCGTGGAGGTTCCCGGTTACGTTTCTGACCACAAGGGCTTGAATCTTCCGGGTGTCGCCGTTTCGGTTCCGGCGATGAGTGCGAAGGATGAGGAAGACCTACGTTGGGGTATCCAGATCGACGCGGACTTCATTGCTTTGTCTTTCGTCCGGTCTGCGTCTGATATCGATTCTGTTCATGCAATTATGGATGAGTGCGGGAAGCGACTTCCGGTCATCGCTAAGATTGAAAAGCCTCAGGCCGTAGAAGCACTTTCTGAGATCGTCGATGCCTTTGACGGAATTATGGTCGCGCGTGGCGACCTCGGTGTGGAAATGCCGCTTGAGGACGTTCCACTGGTTCAAAAGCGCGCAATTGAGCTGGCGCGCCGTGCCGCTAAGCCTGTGATCGTCGCGACGCAGGTTATGGACTCGATGATTAAGAATCCTCGACCGACCCGTGCAGAAGCATCTGACTGTGCAAACGCGATTCTTGACGGTGCAGACGCGGTTATGCTTTCTGGTGAAACTTCAGTTGGTGCTTATCCGATCGAAGCAGTACGAACCATGGCTCGTATTATCGAGGCAACAGAGGAAAATGGCGGAGAGCGCATTGCACCTATGACGCCTATTGAGCTTGATCGTGCTTCTGCAATCTGCGGTGCTGCCGCGATCATTGCTGAGAAGCTGGATGCCCGTTATCTTGTGACTTTCACTCAATCGGGAACCTCTGCGCGTCTGCTTTCTCGCCTGCGCACACCTATCCCGATGCTTGCCTTTACTCCCTTGGAATCCACCCGTCGACAGCTCGCATTGTCTTGGGGTATCCACGCTTACCGCGTTCCTGAGGTGAGACACACAGACGATATGGTTTGGCAGGTAGATCAGGTTGCCCAATCCGCACGTCTTGCAGAGGTCGGCGATGAAATGGTGATTGTTGCTGGTATGCCGCCGGGGACTCCCGGTTCTTCCAATCTCCTGCGCGTCCATCGCTTGGGAGACGAGGTCGACTACGCTATCGGTGGATCGCGTAGCGACGCTTAGTGTCTGTAGATCAGAGGGTGGGCAGGCCGGGAGGCCTACCCACCCTCGTACTCTGAGGAGTTTATTGAGCCATGACAACGGTGCCACGGTTATCTCACGACAAGAGTGATACCAATATCGTGAGTGAAACCGTACAGAAGAATACTTCTTATCTGACCGGTGTCAATGGCCTTAGGGCACTGGGAATCATTGCGGTAATTCTTTACCATATCCGGCCGAGTTCGCCTGCTCCCGGAGGTTTCATCGGGGTCACATTGTTCTTTGTGATTTCTGGCTTCCTAGTCACCCGTTCGCTTCTTCGCGAGTTGGACGCTGAACATGAGATTACGGTCGGCCGTTACCTTATTCGACGCTTCTCCCGCCTATGGCCATCAATGGTGGTTGTTACTGCTTTTTCAGCCATTGCGTCATTTGTGTTTTCTCCTTCCTTACTTGTGAAGATGCATGATGATGCCATTCCGGCACTTGCGTTTTTCTCAAACTGGTTTTACATCTTCCGACAAGTTCCGTATTTTGCGCAGGCAGGATTACCGTCACCTTTAACTCATCTTTGGTTTGTCGCTGTGATAATGCAGTTTTACCTGCTGGCTCCCGTAATTGTCTTACTGCTCAAAGAGCTTTTCCGCTCGCGTCTCCATGCATCTATCGCCCTTATCGTCTTGGCATGTCTTTCTGCCGTTGAAATGGCGCTTCTCTTTGTGCCTGGGACCGATTCTTCTCGTGTCTACTACGGTCTTGATACGCGTCTGGCTGAGCTTTTAGTTGGTATGGCACTTGCTTTCGTTGATTCTTATGTTGTGAATGCGTCTCCTCGCGTGCGCACTCTTCTTTCGCTTTCGTCGTGGCTTGGTTTAGGTTTCCTTGTCCTCGTATCCATTTACGCACGCGGCTATATGACGTGGCTCTATCGTGGCGGTTTCTTCTTCTCGGCCTTGGTGAGCGCGTTGTTAATCTGCGGTGCGATGGTTCCCGGGGCTTTCTCTCGCCTGCTCTCATTTCACCCGATTCAGCTGATTGCTTCACGTTCGATGAGCGCCTATATCTGGCACTACCCTCTGATTCTTCTGATGAACCCTGCACGCAGAACCTCTGCACTTCCATGGTGGGGATGGCTTCTCGAACTTACAGTTTTCCTCTGTCTTGTCGAGGCCGCCTATCGCTTTGTTGAGAAGGCGCCATCTTGGGCGAGCGTACAGACCTGGCGAGCACTTCGAGGAGGAAAGCAAGAGAGCCGTCGTGTGCGAGCGTGTGCGTCGCTACTCGTCGGCAGCTTAACCTTGAGCCTCGTGACCGCTTGTGTTCCCAGTCATGTTTTAGAGTCTGGGTCGAAGAAAGTTTCGTCAACTCTTGCTTCGCCGACCCCCTCTGCCCCGCAAGCTGAGCCTTCTACTGCTCAAACGGAAACGTCGACGACCCCAACGCCAACGCCAACGCAGCCTCGTTTCCATGAGAAGAATGGCAAGGCTATCGAGCCGCAGGCCGCGGTTATTCCCGAGAACTATGATCCCTCGCAATGGCAGTGCTCAGATGAACAGGGCACATGTTCTGTTCCCTTTGTGCTAATTGGAGATTCTGTAGCAGAAGGTGCAAGTTATTACTGGATTCCGGCGGTATTTCCCGATTCCTTTACCGACACGGAGGTTGGGCGCTCCTTTGAGAAGGGGATAGCAGTTTATCGTGAGGATCTCGCACAAGGCCACGATGGCATGCCGGTGATTGTTGCACTTGGTGGCAATGGGCCGATCACCTCTGTGGAGTCTGCGGCCCCGCTCATCGAGGCGGCGGGGGAGAGACCAATCTTCTTCGTTACCGTGCGAGCACCCCATCCTTTCCAGGATGAGAATAATGCGTTGATGTACAAGCTCGCTGAGAAGTATCCCCAGGTCGGTATTCTCGATTGGTATAAGTTCAGTGAGGGGCATGATGACTATTTCTATGATGATGGACAGCATCTAACAGAAGATGGTCGTAAAGCCTATGTGCGAATGATCGAGTACGGCCTCATGGGGCAGGATAATTAGACACATTCTGATCATTGTGGAATACTTATCTGTTCATCCACGTTGGATGACATATAAGGCTTTTGCCTTGAACGTATCTACATGCGGTTGCCTGCGCACCTTGAGCGCATATCCGTAGATACAGATGAAGAATGAAGAGGAGGATGAAATGAATCAACTCAATACGAAAATCTCGGTCCGTGCGGCTTACGGTCGCCAGCAAGCTCTGAATCTGCCAGTGGCTCAACTCAGCGATGCCGTTCGCCCCTGGTATTCAGACTGGAACGATCAGCGAATTCAAGAGGCAGTCGATAATCTGGCGCATCCTGAAATGCGTGATCGAGCTGCACGCTTCTTGGGTTTGGAACTTATCCCCGCTGCCTGAGATGTGATTTGTCTCTCTAAAGCAACTCCGTCAACCTTGTTGGTTGGCGGAGTTGATTCATAAACTGTCTATTTTGTTGCAATTTCCACAGTGTAAAACCGCATAAGCTCAAAGAAAAAGCGGCTTAAAAGTTTTGGAAACTTTTAAGCCGCAAAGTGTCAGATCTAGACATCTTGGTACCCCGAGTGGGATTCGAACCCACAACAAGCCGGGTTTGAGCCGACCGCCTCTGCCAGTTGGGCTATCGGGGCAGCACACAAGTGCGCTAATAAGGATAAGATATAACCAGCGCTTGTGACAAACTATCGGACAAGGAAGACGACATGAGTGAAGAAGCTACTGAGCCGCGACGGGTGCTTGTTGCGGAGGATGAAGGATTAATCCGCCTGGATATCGTTGAGACGCTAAGCGGTGCAGGCTTTGAAATTGTTGGTGAAGCTTCGAACGGTGAAGAAGCCGTAAAGCTTGCCCTTGAGTTGGAGCCTGACCTTTGTGTTATGGACGTCAAGATGCCGAAGATGGATGGCATCACTGCTGCGGAGAAGATCCTCGCGGAGCTTTCTTGCGCGGTTGTCATGCTCACTGCCTTCAGTCAGACAGAACTAGTCGAGCGTGCTCGTGATGCTGGAGCAATGGCGTACGTCGTTAAGCCCTTTACGCCAGCCGATCTGATCCCAGCTGTGGAGATTGCGCTTTCCCGTCATCAAGAGATTGAATCCCTTGAAGAAGAGGTTGCCGACCTAGCTGATCGTTTTGAAACCCGTAAGCGTGTTGACCGTGCTAAGGGCCTTCTCATGAAGAACATGGGAATGACGGAACCCGATGCGTTCCGTTGGATCCAAAAGACCTCGATGGACCGTCGCCTTTCCATGCGTGAAGTTGCAGACGCGGTTATTAACCAGGTTGAAGGTTAAGAACTTTCGATCGACGAGTGGGCGCGGGTATTACCCGCGCCCTTTTTACTTGTTGAGAATCCGGTTGGATACGCGCGCAACGGCGATGAGTTGCTGATCTTCGTCCGTAATACGGACTGTATGAACTGTTGAGCTTCGTCCGAGATGGAGTGCCTCAGCCGTCGCTCGGATCAATGATCCTCGGGCAGCTTTTAAATGAGAAATATTGAGTTCGACGCCAACTGCAACTGCATTGTCACCCATAAGCCTCTGGGCGTGGAGAATCGCAGAATGTGAAGCGGCGGTTTCAGCCAAGGCCGCACTGGCGCCACCATGGAGAAGGCCTTGGGGCTGGGTGTTACCAGAAATTGGCATTTCGATCACGGTGCGCTCCGGGCTCTGCGAAAGAATACGCATGCCCATCCGATTCATCAGTGTGTCTTGCCAGCTTTTAGGCAGACCAATTTCGCCATTCGAGGTGTGCATCGTGCCCTCTCGCCGTAGTGTGTCTTCTATGAAGGAGACCCTGCTTGTTATCGATGGTCATTCAATGGCCTTTCGTGCATTCTATGCCTTACCGGTAGAGAAATTTGTGACTGCGCAAGGACAGCATACGAATGCGGTATATGGCTTCGCCTCGATGCTGATTAAGATTCTCGAGAAATACCAACCGAGCCATGTTGCGGTCGCCTTTGATGTTTCTCGGCATTCCTTCAGGACTGAGGAATATCCCGAATATAAGGGAACTCGCGATGCGACCCCCGAGGAGTTTAAAGGGCAGATTGAGCTAATCAGGGATCTTCTCAGTGCAATGGGTATTCGCTCGCTCTCTCGCGAGGGCTTTGAAGCGGATGATTTTCTTGCAACTCTGGCTCATCGAGGCGCGCAGGCAGACATGCGCGTCTTCGTCGTTTCCGGAGACCGGGATAGCTTCCAGACAGTTACCGATACTGTCACAGTGCTTTATCCCGGATTAACCCCGGGGGATCTTCGTGAGATGACTCCGGAGCGTATTGAGGATAAATATGGTGTTCCTCCGTACCGATACCCAGAAATTGCTGCTTTGGTCGGCGAGGCCTCGGACAATCTTCCGGGCGTCCCGGGGGTTGGCCCCAAGACCGCGGCTCAATGGGTTAACCGCTTCGATGGCCTCGATAATCTCTTAGAGAATGCTGATCAAGTGACAGGAAAGCGGGGAGAGGCCCTTCGTGAGCACGTCGAAGATGTTCGTCGAAACCGCCGACTCAATCACCTTCTGACCGATATGGATCTCGAATGCGAATTGGACGATTTACGTCGTGACGTGACAGATCGGCAGTCGCTTGCGGCTCTTTGTGACGCACTGGAATTTCGTTCGCTCCGCTCTAAGATCCTTGCAGTCGCCAGTATCGGCCTTGGGAAAGCGGAGCAAAGCGAGGAACAGAGTGTTTCTCAATCTGAAGAGGTGGTCCATGAAGTATCAGTGACGGTTGCTGATGAGCGGACCAAGCTCAGCCAGTGGCGTCAGGACCATCCGGGGAGCCTCTCCCTCTTTGTTGATGGTGTACTAAAAGTCAATGGCGCGGAGGTAAACACCCTTACTTTTGCTACTGCTGATGAGGCACTTGTCATTGAGCCGACGTTGCTTACAGCTCAGCAAGATGCTCAACTCGCATCGCTTATTTCAGAAGATGGCCTCATTGTCTACGACTTCAAAGGTAGTATCCATGCGTTGCGAGCGCGGGGGTGGGAACTTGGTGATCCTTACTGCGACCTGCTTCTCGCCGCATATTTGGTGAATTCTGAGCACCGTGGTTACAGGCTTTCCCAGTTGTTCTCTCGTTACTTGGGTATTGATGAAGAGGAAAAGAAGAGTGAGACAACGCTCTTCGACATGGGGATTACTGAAGAACGAGCACACGAACTTGGAGTGGCTGCAGGGCGTATGCACCCGCTTGCTGCGATCCTTATGTCGAAGTTGGAAGAGAGCGAGCAAGCTCGTCTCCTTGAACAACTGGAACAGCCAATCGCTCGACTCTTAGCGCAGATGGAACACTATGGAATCGGTGTTGATGAGGAATTCCTCCGCTTGCTCTCGCACGAGTTGGCCTCAGATGTTGAGTCTGCGCAACGCAGCGCATGGGAGGTCTTGGGACATGAAGTAAACCTCTCATCTCCCAAACAACTTCAGACGGTTCTCTTTGATGAGCTCGACCTGCCAAAAACAAAGAAGACAAAGACCGGATACACGACTAATGCTGAAGCATTGACGGATCTGTTTGAGCGTACGGGGAATGAATTTCTGCGCCATCTTCTGGTACACCGTGACCGGATTAAGCTCAAGCAGATGGTTGATGGCCTCAGCGCATGCATTGGGGATGACCAACGCATACACACCACTTTCTCTCAGACTGCAGCTGCGACGGGACGTCTTGCCTCTTCGGACCCGAACCTACAGAACATTCCGGCTCGTTCTGCTGATGGCCTGCGGATTCGTGGCGGGTTTGTTGCGCAAGAGCCGTATACGAATCTTATGAGCGCTGATTACTCGCAGATTGAAATGCGCATCATGGCGCACCTATCGCAGGATCAAGGCCTGATCGAGGCCTTTAATTCTGGGGAGGACCTTCACCGCACCATGGCAGCCATGGTCTTCGGTGTAGATCCGGCAGATGTGACCTCAGAAGAACGCTCGCGTATTAAGGCAACTTCATACGGTTTGGCCTATGGCCTGTCAGCTTATGGTCTTTCAGCGCAGCTGCAGATTCCGGTTCACGAGGCCTCGGCTTTGCGTGATCGCTATTTCGAGCGTTTCGGCGGAGTTCGTGACTACCTTGAAAGCCTTGTTGATCAAGCACGTAAGGATGGATGGACTCAGACTATCTGCGGACGTCGGAGATATCTGCCTGATCTTCACTCGGCAAATAGGACGCGCCGTGAAATGGCTGAACGTGCAGCATTGAATGCTCCAATCCAAGGAAGTGCGGCGGACATCGTCAAAATGGCGATGCTCGATGTCCAAAATCGTCTTGACCACAGTGATCTTTCGTCGAGGATGCTCGTTCAAATCCATGACGAATTACTGTTTGAGATTGCCCCGAGTGAGGAAGAGCAACTTCGTCGACTTGTCCATGATGGAATGGAAGGCGTGATGAAGTTGAGGGTTCCGCTAGAAGTGGCGATTGGTGTTGGTAAGACATGGAAGGATGCTGCGCACTAGGAGAGGTGGACTTTTAGCCCTATTCTGTTAGAATGCTCAAGGTACTGCTACGTGCAATAGCCATTTGCACTGTGCAGCCGCAATTGTCCATATCTAGTAATACGTCCGTTTCGGAGAACACAACTACATGACCAGCACCAACTCGCAGCCGGCAGTTTCTACACCCCAGGTTGCAGTGAACGACATTGGGTCCCGTGAGGACCTGCTCGCCGCTATTGACGAGACCATCAAGTACTTCAACGATGGCGACATCGTCGAGGGCACTGTCGTCAAGGTTGACCACGATGAGGTCCTTCTTGACATTGGCTACAAGACCGAGGGTGTCATCCTCTCTCGCGAGCTTTCCATCAAGCACGATGTCAACCCGGATGATGTGGTTGCCGTTGGTGATCAGATCGAGGCCCTGGTTCTCCAGAAGGAGGACAAGGAAGGTCGCCTGCTCCTGTCCAAGAAGCGTGCACAGTACGAGCGCGCATGGGGACAAATCGAGAAGGTCAAAGAAGAAGACGGCGTTGTTACCGGTACCGTTATCGAGGTCGTCAAGGGCGGCCTGATCCTGGATATCGGTCTGCGTGGCTTCCTTCCCGCATCCCTCGTTGAGATGCGTCGTGTTCGCGATCTTGCTCCTTACATCGGTCGTGAGATCGAAGCCAAGATTATTGAGCTGGATAAGAACCGTAACAACGTTGTTCTGTCCCGCCGCGCATGGCTTGAGCAGACTCAGTCCGAGGTTCGCACCAACTTCCTGCACACCCTCCAGAAGGGCCAGGTTCGCAGTGGTGTCGTGTCCTCCATCGTTAACTTCGGTGCCTTCGTTGACCTCGGTGGGGTCGACGGCCTCGTTCACGTCTCCGAGCTGTCTTGGAAGCACATCGACCACCCCTCAGAGGTCGTCGAGGTTGGCCAGGAAGTCACCGTTGAGGTGCTGGATGTCGACATGGACCGCGAGCGTGTATCGCTGTCGCTGAAGGCGACCCAGGAAGATCCGTGGCAGACCTTCGCGCGTACCCACGCCATCGGTCAGGTCGTGCCCGGCAAGGTCACCAAGCTCGTTCCCTTCGGCGCATTCGTGCGTGTTGAAGACGGAATTGAGGGCTTGGTTCACATCTCCGAACTTGCTCAGCGTCACGTCGAGCTGCCCGAGCAGGTCGTCAAGGTTGGCGACGAGGTCTTCGTCAAGGTCATCGATATCGACCTTGAGCGCCGTCGTATCTCGCTGTCCCTGAAGCAGGCCAACGAGCGTGTTGATCCCAACTCTGAAGAGTTCGATCCTTCGCTCTACGGTATGGCTGCCGAGTACGACGAAGAGGGCAACTACAAGTACCCCGAAGGCTTCGATCCCGAAACCCAGGAATGGATGGAAGGCTACGAAGCTCAGCGTGAAGCTTGGGAAGCTCAGTACGCACAGGCTCAGGCTCGCTGGGAAGCCCACAAGGCTCAGGTTGCAAAGGCCCTTGAAGAGGACGCCGAAGCAGCTCCCGCAGTTGAAGAGCAGGCTTCGTACTCGACCCCGGTCGACTCCGAAGGCACCCTCGCCTCCGATGAGGCACTTGCAGCACTTCGTGAGAAGCTGACCAACAACTGAATCGCAGCGTCTAAGCGCTCATAGTCAGTTCTGAGGCCCCGGTGAAAACCGGGGCCTCAGAGTTTTTTGCCATCGTTCGACCGGCGGAACGCTTGACTCGGTATCGAAAAGATTGGGTTTTTGATTCTGATGTTCCTCTTAAGTCTGGGGAAGTCGTTGCTTGAGTTTATCGAGGCTTAAGAGTGATGGCCCGTCTGCAGCGAGACGGGCCATCGTCGTAGACATACATGCTAGGAATGGATTCGCTTCGACAAGATGAGATCAATAACCAAGCCGATCAACGCTACGATGACTGTCGGTACTATCCAACCGATTTGAAGGTCCTGACCGGGACTCCAAGCCATCAAAGGCGCAACAAAGTCCAGTACCCCAAAGGAAATCACTGTCGTGAGAAGTGACCAAATACTTGCAACCCACACACCAAGACGGAAGGTCCAGCGAACCTGCATTGAGTAGTGAAGGGGATGGGTGAGGATCGTAATGAAAACGATGCTAATGGCGATGGGGTAGAGGAAAGTAATGATTGGAACCGCAACCTTCAGAACCGTTGAGAGTCCAGCGGAAGCCAGCACGAAGGAGCTAATCGTGAAACCGACAAGCCACATTTTGTAGGTGATCTTAGGGAGCAGCCTTTCAAAGAATTCTGAAGTTGCGGCGAGTAAACCGACAGCAGTTGTCATGCATGCGGTGAGCACAATGAGCCCAAATACAAGCTGTCCAGCCGTCCCCATCGTTATGTGAGAAGCGTCGGCAAGGAGTGTAGCTCCATCGGTGTAGTCTTGCCCGCCAGGAATGACGTGTCCAATCAAGCCCAGACCGACATAGACCAAACCAAGCAAAATACCCGCAATAAGACCTGCTGCACTGGTTCGACGAATGAGCTTTGCGCCGCTGATTCCCCCTTCTCCTTGATCAAATGAAGCGACGACGATGATGCCGAATGCAAGTGCGGCAATCGAATCCATGGTCATATATCCGTCGAGTAAGCCAGCTGTTAATGGTGCGTGGACGTACTGTCCGACGGGAGCAACATCAGAGGGGGGAAGTTTAGCCAGCGACAGGAAAACCAAAAGAACAAGAAGAACCAGAAGGACAGGAGTCAGGATTTTACCGAGGTGGTTGACGATTTGACGAGGATTCCACGAAAGAAACAGCGCAAGTCCGAAAAAGACTGCATTAAAGAGCATCGAGCTCATGAATGTAGTCGAATGAATGATCGGTGCAATTGCGGTCGAGAAGGAGACGGCACCCGTACGTGGAAGTGCGTAGAAGGCCCCGATTGACAGATAGACCATGCATGAGAAGGTAATTCCGAATGCCTTTCCGCCTCGTCCAGAAAGGTCCCGCAGATCAGTTCCTGACAACGCGATTGCAATAATTGCGATGACGGGCAGAGCTACACCGCCGATCAGGAAACCGATCATGGCTGGGTTAAAGTGTGATCCGGAATTGGCGCCCATGATGGGCGGGAAGATCAAGTTTCCCGCACCAAAAAACATTGAGAACAAGGTGAGGGAGGTTGCGATCAGCAGTCCCATTCCTTGAGGACGCTTCGTCTGCGTTGTTGCTGTTTCAGTCACTATTCTGCTTCTAGCCGTAGAAGTAATTCATCCATCGTGATTCTTTCACTTCGTGCCGGTTGTGCCAAGCTGTGTTCACTGTTCTAGTCTTCAGATGTGAAGACAGTCATTCAATCCGGAGGCGCGAGCGCCTATCTTCTTCGCTCGATACCGCAGGCGCGCACTCAAGGACCGGCACTTTTCCTTGCACTCAGTGGAGGAATCGGCGCGGGAAAGTCTACGATTTCTCATGTGTTGCGCGGCCTCGGTGTCTTTGTCGTCGACGCTGACCAACTGGCTCGCGAAGTTCTTTCGCCTTCCCACCCCGTGTACGAGGCCGTGCTGGCTAACTTTGGTGCCGACCTTGCATTCCCAGATGGCTCACTTGACCGGCGTCTTCTTGCGCAGAGAGCCTTCTCTTCACCTGAATCGACTTCGCTGCTGAACTTGCTCACGCACCCTGCGATTTCAGCTCTTGCTTGGGAACAACTGAAATCTGCCCCCCAAGGGGGTTGTGCGCTCTATGATGTCCCACTTCTGACGACCTATGAAGATGCCTCGCTCTTTGATGGAGTGATTATGGTCAGTGCACCAGAGGAATTGCGAGTTCATCGGCTAATATCTCGAGGTCTAAGCGAAGAAGATGCTCGAGCTCGTATACGCTCGCAAATTTCGGATAGTGAGCGCAGGAAGTTAGCAAGTATCTGGGTTGAGAACCTCGGGAATCAAGAAGACCTTGCCGATGTATCCAAGCAGCTCTATTTCTCCTGGTTGACACGTGTGCACTAGTTGTTCAAACTTCTTCAGTATTTCGTCAGCTTTCACATGAATTCAACGGGTAACGCTCAATAAATAATCCGGAAAACATCCAGAAACAACCAGTTTGATACGTAAGCATTGATGTGAACGAGAAACTAGACCGGTTGTTACTGGGTCGCTTGAAGTCGGATATTGTCAAAGCTGCTTGCGGCAATGATTACTCTCTTCCTCGTGGGGGCAACATAGAGCTTCCGCATCGGATAGCGAACAGACCAGCCGACATTTACCGCAGGGATGAGGATAAATGGCGCAGTTGAAGACGAAGCGTACTTTTGTTGGAAGTAGGGCAGTGCGCACGCTTGGTGCACTGACCCTTGGCGCAGGAATGACTTTGGGCGGTCTCTCGCTTGCGTGGGCTGGCGATGAAGTGCCTGGTCCTGATGAAGTGCGCGCACTGGGATACAACACTCTGACCTTTCAGGATGAATTTAACGGGAGCGAGCTTGACACCTCGAAATGGGGTTTGGCGCTAGGTTGCTTCGATCCCAATGCTCACTCTCAAGCCCAATACTCCGACGCCAAGGAAAATGTCAGCGTTTCAGGTGGTGTTCTACACCTGACCGCACGTTATGAGCCAAAGACGCAGAAGTGGGATCGTAATACGCATTCCATGGTCACCGTTGACCGCGAATGCAAACGTACCTCTAACGGACAGACTGATTCCTACAAGGCTCCGTTTACCTCTGCGATGGTTCAAACTCGCGATAACAAGGGAGTGAAGTGGGCAGCCTACGGCGACTTCTACGCTGAAGCCCGAATCAAGCTTCCCACAGCAGTCGCATCATGGCCCGCATTCTGGATGACGGGTACAGATCCAACTAGCTTCCCCGCACACGGCGAGATTGACGTAGTTGAGGCAAAGGGCTGGGATCCGCACTACCTTCAAGCTAACGTTCATACACCTCGCGTTGGTAACCCACAGAAGACCGAACAACATCAGGGACAATTGGGTGGTGACGGCTCGTCGCAGAGCCAATTCCACACCTATGGCGTTGAGAAAAACGGTCGGGCGATTACTTTCTACCTCGACGGACGTAAGGCGCATACCGTTACTTATGACAAGGTGAAGGGGAGCAACCCCTTCGTGAATGACGCCAACGGTATGATCTTGCGCCTGAACCAGATGGTTGGCGGAACATTCCTTGCGTCCGACAAGGGCGATACAACCTATACGGATGCAACAAAGTACATCGATGCGTACAAGGGAAATGGCTCTGACATGCTCGTCGATTACGTGCGTGTATGGAAGAAGGGGCCGGCAACAACCGTTCCTGAGCCGACTCCTGCGACAAGTGCACCTGAAGTAACGACACCGACACCGGAGGTAACTACACAGGCTCCTTCTCCGGTTACTCCTAGCACGACAGTTGAGACTCCTGTAGCCCCAACGCCCAAGGCTCCTATTGTTGCACCAAAACCGGTCGTTCCTAGCGCCACTTCCGAAGCACCCGTAGCGCCGACAACGCAACCAACGGTTGTCGCGCCTCGGCCGGTTGTACCAACTGAAAGTACCCCGGATCCTGTTGCAACTACACCGGTTGCAAACAAAAATGTTGTCGCGCCTCAGCCCGTTGCTCCGCCCGCGACAACCGAGGCGCCTAAGCCAACTTCCGACTCAAATACCAATTCCCGCAGGCGAGTTCGTCGCTCAACTGAGACGGAGCCAAGCCCAGTAGCAACGGAGACAACCAGCGCTGTCACGACCCCGAGTAACGAGGTTTCGACTTCCCCAAGCACTACGGAGTCTTCTGCTCCAAGTGATTCCTCATCGCAGATCTCCGAGGATCCACAGGACCAGGTACGTGATCGTGCCACTGAAGCTGAGAACATCGGTAATACTTCGACTGTTGGAGATCATACATCTGTTGCATCGACCGCACAGGCAATCGAGCAAAAGCCTGCAATTGTTCGTGCCTTGGCTCAAACAGGTGGCTCCTTCTGGTCGTTAGTTCTCGCTGGGGTGCTTGCTGGTGGCGGTGTTGCGATGATTGCCTCGCAGCGTCGTGTGAAGGAGTAATCGCCAGGTTCCCCTTGGTAGTAAGCCGCTTACTGCGATTTGCGCCGTGAACGTGTACCTAAGAGGTGCGTGGCTCAGGTAAATGAGCTATCGACACTTACTGATGTACCCGTTCACGGCGCGTTCGTGTGTGAAATGACGTAGCGTTAAAGGGTGAGCCAAAGCCCTATCATTCGTGCAGAACACCCCTTTGAGGTTATTTCTGAATACACGCCATCCGGTGACCAACCGAAGGCGATTCATGAGCTAGCAGAACGCCTGCGCGCGGGTGAACAAGACATTGTTCTTCTCGGTGCGACAGGAACCGGTAAGAGCGCAACGACTGCTTGGCTGATCGAAGAAGTTCAACGTCCGGCCTTGGTGCTTGAGCCCAATAAAACTTTGGCAGCGCAGCTGGCAGCGGAGTTTCGTCAGCTGCTGCCCAATAATGCTGTTGAGTACTTCGTGTCTTATTACGACTACTACCAGCCTGAAGCCTACGTTCCTCAAACCGATACCTTCATTGAAAAGGACTCCTCGATCAACGATGAAGTCGAGAGGCTGCGTCACAGTGCAACAAACTCTCTTTTAACTCGTCGAGATACGGTTGTTGTTTCCTCTGTCTCATGCATCTATGGTTTGGGTACACCGGAAGAGTACGTTGCGCGGATGATCGAGCTGAGCCGCGGAATGTGTATTGAGCGTGACGATCTCCTGCGCGCCTTCATCGGTATGCAGTACACGCGAAACGATATTGGATTTACCCGCGGAACTTTTAGGGTTCGTGGAGACACGATTGAGATCATTCCGGTGTATGAGGAACTGGCAATCCGGATTGAAATGTTCGGTGATGAAATCGATTCCTTGGCAGTACTCCATCCCGTGACGGGCAATGTCATCGAGGAAGTTGATCATGTCTACCTCTTCCCGGCATCGCACTACGTTGCTGGTGAAGAACGAATGAAACGCGCGATCGCTTCCATCGAGAAAGAGCTCGAAGAACGCCTCGAGTGGTTTGAATCCCAAGGAAAACTGCTTGAAGCTCAGCGTCTTCGGATGCGAACAACCTACGACCTCGAAATGCTTAAGGAAATAGGCACGTGTGCCGGAGTCGAGAACTATTCACGCCATATTGATGGGCGCGGCCCGGGAACACCTCCGAATACGCTGCTCGATTATTTCCCCGATGATTTCGTTCTAGTGATCGATGAATCCCACGTGACGGTTCCGCAAATTGGAGCGATGTTTGAAGGCGATATGTCACGTAAGCGCACTCTGGTTGATTACGGTTTCCGCCTCCCTTCGGCAATGGATAATCGTCCACTGAAATGGGACGAGTTTACGCAGCGCATTGGTCAAACTGTCTATCTTTCAGCAACACCCGGGCAGTATGAGCTGGATCGTTCTGACGGTGTAGTCGAGCAGATCATTCGTCCGACTGGCCTCGTGGATCCGCAAGTTATTGTTAAACCAACTCAAGGGCAGGTTGATGACTTGCTCGAACAAATTCGTGAGCGTACTCAACGTGACGAGCGTGTTTTGGTCACGACTCTCACCAAGAAAATGGCTGAAGATCTGACAACCTACTTGGGTGAGAGGGGAGTGAAGGTCGAATACCTGCACTCTGATGTCGACACCTTAAGGCGCGTTGAGTTACTTCGTGAACTTCGCCTTGGAGTCTTTGATGTTTTGGTAGGAATTAACCTGCTTCGTGAGGGATTGGACCTGCCTGAAGTTTCACTGGTGTCCATTTTGGATGCCGATAAAGAAGGCTTCCTACGCTCAACCCGATCGCTCATTCAGACCATTGGGCGAGCCGCGCGTAACGTTTCGGGTGAAGTGCACATGTATGCCGATAACATCACTGACTCGATGCGCGCAGCAATCGACGAAACCGAGCGACGCCGCGAGATCCAGCTGGCCTATAACCGTGAGCACGGGATTGATCCCAAACCACTGCGTAAGAAGATCGCGGACGTCACTGATGTGCTAGCTCGCGAAGAGGTTGATACTGCAGAACTTCTCGAAGGCGGATACCGCCGTGAGCGGCCGGCTACAGACATTCGCGCAGATGCGATGGCCTCGGAGGCTATAGAGGATGTGCCGAGGAGCCGGGAAGAACTTGCCAATATGGCGCAAAATGACCTTGAGGATCTTATTGCCCAGTTGAGTTCTCGAATGATGGAAGCTGCAGAGAACCTCCAGTTTGAGCTTGCTGCTCGCCTACGTGATGAGCTTGCTGAACTCAAGAAAGAGCTTCGTGCGATGAAAGCCGCAAACTAATCTTTGTGGAAAGTGGTGAGTGCCTTTGAGTAAAGGCACTAAGATAGTGCTGTTCTAAGTTCTCAATGCTGGGAGTCGACTGTGTCTACGATGGCGCATACGCAAGCGCGTCCCGTTCCTTTTTCCAAACGCGCCCTTGCTTGGTCTGCTCACCTCTTCACACTAACCGGTGTACTGTGGGCGTCTTTGGCGACAATTGCTCTGTATGAGGGACATATTCGCCAGATGTGGATGTGGCTGGGAATCGCACTTCTTGTTGATGCAGTTGACGGGAGTTTCGCGCGCGCTGTTCGCGTCACTGAATACGCTCCTGGTTTTGACGGAGCGACCTTGGACAATATTGTCGATTACCTGACCTGGACCTTTATTCCGGCACTGTTTATGGTCTTCTATCTGCCGTTCGGATCCCGCGGGCTAGGCATCGCAGCCGTTTTAATTGTCTGTCTCTCCTCAATATTCTGTTACTGCAATGTTTCTTTGAAGACACCAGATCACTACTTTATGGGTTTTCCAGCGGCATGGAACGTGGTTGCAGCCATTATGTGGATTTTCCAAACCGGAGCTCTTTTTAACTTTATTGCGACCGTAATTTTGGCAATCCTTACGGTTGCTCCGATTGCTTTTGTCCACCCCTTCAGGGTTGGTCGTTTGCGTATTCTTAACATCGTCGCAGCACTGGTATGGGTTGCAGCAACGGCCATACTTGTCGCATATGCACCCCTGCGCCCGTTTATTCTTACAAGTATTTGGTGGGTTGCGGGGATCTGGATTCTTGTTGTGAGCGCTGTGCGTTCGATTCAGGGAATTCCTCAAGAATTTCGTGACGCAGAGTAACGCTTGACAAGACGCGTGTTCTGAATCCCGCGCCAAACCTCAGTGGCAAGAGAGGCCGCAATCATCAGGCCCACGATGATGATGACTGAGCCGGGGTATCCGCGTCCGTGTACCCAGAAATATACGTAGGGCGCCATGAATGTTGCTAATGCGACAATTGCGCCGGAGTAACGTTCCAATGGTCTTGACGCCGTCAGCATCGCGAGAATTCCCCAGGTATACGGAATTGCGGTCAGTACGTCGATTGCCCACAAGACCAATACAGAGCCGTGGAATTGTGGGACAAAGACGACTGGAAGCGCCCGAAGCGATGAGTACACGAAGACCACCGCGTAAACCCAGAAACGTGGGTCTTTGAGAACTCGTGTGATCAGAGAACGTTTGAAAACCTTTACCCCCGCTGCCTCAATTTTATGGGCGAGGCCGTGCGGAGTTCGTGTTGCATTCATTCCTTCTAATGCCGCCCTGAAGCTTGCATCGGGAAGTAGCTGATGAACAACGTCGCTGACCCGTAGCCCGAAGACAGTCTGCATCTCAGAGTGCTGCGCACCGACGTTCACGAACAGGCCGAACAATGGACCTGCGAGTTCTTTCAGCAGTTCAGTGTCAATAGGGCCAATCAACCAGATCAAAGCCCGGTGCTCTAAAGCATCACGTACTTCAGAGTAAAAATCATCGGTTGACGACAATATCTGTGGCGTAAGTTCGCGAACCTCGCGACGTCCCAATTCGGCAAGTCTGGAAACACCGGCAGTATGCGCGAGATTTGTTGTATCGAAAGCACAGGAATGGACGACTGACAGTTCAAAAGGCGCCTGGGTCGACCCGAAAAGGGTCTCCTTCAGACGACGCAGTCGGGACACTTGGGCTGCACGATTTTGAACACTCACTCTGTTGAGTCTAAAGCACTTGCGTGTGAAGCTCTTAACGAGTTGTGATCTGACAGAGAATGTGAGCGGAATCGTTTGTTACGCTAGACGCGAGGGGAGTAATCCCAAAAAGAGCACCATCGTCAACGCGGTATCTCCCAGATACCCGGTGTTGCTGCCCAATTTTGGGTGGGAAGAGACCTCAAGTCTCTGCCTGAAAGGTCATTCGTGGACGTACATATCCTCGGCTGGATCGGCTTGGCCGTCGCTGTTATCGCCCTAATTTCCACTGACATCATTGGACACGTGCGTAAACCCCATGCGCCTTCTATGAAAGAAGCAACGGCGTGGACACTGGGTTACGTTGCTCTTGCGGTGCTGTTTGGCCTTGCGATTTGGGTGATCTACGGAGCAAGCTACGCGATCCAGTTCTATAGCGGCTACATGATGGAGTGGTCACTTTCGCTGGACAACCTCTTTGTCTTCGTCATCATCATGGCATCCTTCAAAGTACCATGGGAGTTTCAGCAGAAAGCACTTCTAGCAGGAATCATCCTTGCCCTGATATTTAGAGCATTTTTCATCATCGTCGGTGTTACCTTAGTCAACCGTTTCACATGGATGTTCTTCTTCTTTGGTGCGTGGCTACTGTGGACGGCATATTCGCAGGCACGCGAAGGCACATCTGATGAAGAGGAAGAAGTTGAGGAAATTCAAGAGAATGCGTTTGTCCGATTTGTCCGGCGTATTCTTCCCGTGACCGATGGATACATTGGAGACCGTTTCTTCTACCGCCATAATCGTCACACATCGATCACTCCCTTGTTCCTTGTCGTTCTGGCGCTAGGATCCGCGGATCTTATGTTTGCACTCGACTCCATTCCTGCGATCCTTGGACTTACTCAAGAGGAGTATTTGGTCTTTGCGTGCAACGCTTTTGCATTGCTAGGGCTACGACAACTCTTCTTCCTGATCGATGGCCTTCTCGAAAAACTCGTTTTCCTCAACTATGGACTTGCAGTGATCTTGGGCTTCATTGGGGTGAAGCTCATTCTTCATGCACTCCACGAAAACTCCTTACCCTTCCTTAACGGGGGCGCGCCAATTCATGGAATTCCGGAAATCGGAATCCCGGTCTCACTTGCTGTCATTGCAGGGACACTCATCATGACAGTTCTAGCCTCGCTTATTTATTCAAAGCGCGATTCCTCGAGGAGTAACGGCCGATGACCTCTACTGCACAAGCTCCTAACCTTGCTCAGGGACTAACTGGGTCCGAAGTAAAGATCCGCGAAGAAGCAGGCAAGCTGAACATCACTAAGCTCCCCTCATCGCGATCGCTGGCATCGATTATCCGCGCAAATGTCTTGACGCTTTTTAATGCGATATTGAGCATCGCAATGGTCATCGTGATCATCTTCGGGTCCTGGCAGGATGCCGTTTTCGGTGCGATTATGATCATTAACGCGGTTATTGGAATTTTCTCCGAACTTCGTGCGAAGAAAACACTGGACGATCTTGCAATCGTCGACGCCCCTCGGGCGAAGGTCCGACGCGATGGGCACACCGAGGAAATTGACGTTCAACGCATTGTTCTCGACGACATTGTCGAGCTTTCACTCGGCGATCAAATTGCGGCTGACGGCGAGGTCGTAGAAGTTTCCGGTTTGGAAATTGACGAATCGATGCTCACTGGTGAATCTCGTCCGGTTCTCAAGCAGGTTGGTGATCGTGTTCTTGCCGGAACATCCGTCGTTTCAGGTTCTGGTGTGATGCATGTGCAAGCAGTCGGTTCGGATCTGTACGCGCAGGGGATTGCACGTCATGCGCGGACTTTCTCTCTTGCCACTTCTGAGATCCAACAGGGTATTAATAAGATTCTGCGCGTTATCTCGATTGCTCTGCCTCCAATTATCCTTTTGACGCTCTGGTCGCAAACGCGAATTGCAGGAGAAGCTACCCCTTACGCGTGGCAACACGCATTGGTTCTTGCTGTTGCAAGCGTTGTCGGAATGATTCCACAGGGACTGGTGCTTCTTACTTCCATGAACTTCGCGATCGGTTCAGCGACCTTGGCGCGGAAAGGTGCTCTTGTTCAGGAGCTTCCAGCAGTTGAAGTGCTGGCTCGCGTTGACGCACTGTGTCTGGATAAAACCGGCACGCTTACAACCGGTGGAATTAGATTGCGCTCCTTGGAGATCCTCGATCGACAGCGAGAAGATGAGCTCTTCCGTGCGCTGTGGGCGCTCAACGACGATGAAACAAATGCAACCGCGCGAGCGATCAAAGAGTATTTGCTCAATAGGGGAGAGCTTCCGCAGAAAGATACTCAACCGTCGCGAACTATTCCCTTCTCCTCTGAACGCAAATGGGCAGCGTGGGTCACACATAGTGCATCAATCGTCATGGGTGCCCCTGAGATGCTTATTGACCACGTTGAAAACCTCGCAAGTCTTCGAGCTGATATTCGTTCGTATGCGAGTGAGGGCTTGAGAGTATTAGTCGTCGTTCGCTATGACGAGGCCATTGAAGACCACATCCTTCCGACAAATCCAACGGCTCTCGCCCTCCTGGTTTTGGAAGAAGACTTGCGCGATGATGCTACCGAAACCCTCGCTTACTTCCGCCGCCAAGGTGTGCGTGTACGCATTATTTCGGGTGATAGTCCGACTACGGTTGCCGCACTAGCCGCACAGGTCGGACTGCGTTCACCTAATGGCGACGCTCCTCACGCATTTGACGCCCGGAATCTCCCTCAGGATCCAACGTCTGCTGAATTCCTCTCTATCGTTGAGGCGACAGATGTTTTCGGACGTGTTACCCCCGAACAGAAACGTGCGCTGGTTAAGGCTCTGCAAACGCAGAAGCACTGTGTTGCCATGACGGGCGATGGTGTCAATGACGCGCTCGCACTCAAAGATGCTGATTTGGGTATCGCGATGGGCAATGGCGCAGCAGCAACCAAGGCCGTTTCACAGTTGGTTTTGGTTGATCAAAAGTTTTCGGTGCTCCCCAGTGTTTTGGCCGAAGGGCGTCGCATCATGGCCAATATGGAACGCGTGTCATCGCTTTTCTTGGCAAAGACGACCTACGCGACACTTTTTGTCATTCTCAGTGCAATTTTTGCGTGGCGTTATCCTTTCTTGCCGCGGCATTTTACGTATGTCGACACTCTGACTATTGGTGTTCCTGCTTTCTTCATTGCCTTAGGCCCCAACAATCGTCGTTATGTCCCGGGTTTTCTGTCTCGAACTTTGTCGCTGGCAATTCCCAGTGGCATCGTTCTGGGGGTTGCGGCTCTTGCTGTCTATTCTTCAGTCGGTAACGGTACGGTACTCGGTTCTACTGCGGCCGCAATGACGGTTCTAATAGCAGGATTGTGGCTTTTATCGATCACAGCACGACCACTGGTACCGTGGCGCATAGTTTTGATCTGCGCTATGGCTATAGCGGGAGTTTTGGGTGTTCTCCTTCCCTTTGCTCGAGCCTTCTTTGCCTTCCAATGGCCCTCGGCCTCGTTGTGGCTGACGGTTATCGGATCAGGACTTGCTGCCGGCCTCGTCATCGAGGCATTCTCGCGGGTGCTCTACATGGGTAAGCTTCGCGAAGCAGAGTCCGAAGGCCATTCCATAGACTAAACGTGAAGCAAAGCATAAAAGAACACATGTTCGACCAAAGCAATGCGTCAACACGTAAACTAGTGGAGTGCATGATCAGTTAATTGTCCGTGGTGCCCGCGAGCATAACCTCAAGGGTGTTGACCTTGAACTTCCCCGTGGCTCGATGATTGTTTTCACCGGTTTATCGGGATCGGGTAAGTCGTCTCTTGCCTTCGACACGATTTTTGCAGAAGGACAGAGACGATACGTTGAATCACTGTCTTCATATGCGCGTCAGTTTTTGGGACAGATGGATAAGCCTGATGTTGATTTCATCGAGGGGCTCTCTCCAGCAGTGTCAATCGACCAGAAATCTACTTCGCGTAATCCGCGTTCGACAGTCGGCACGATCACCGAAATCCACGACTACTTGCGTCTATTATTTGCGCGCGCTGGGGTAGCCCACTGTCCAGTGTGTGGAGCTCGTATTCAAGCTCAGACTCCCCAGCAGATTGTTGACCGTGTGCGCTCGCTTCCTGAAGGAACCCGCTTCCAGGTTGTTTCGCCTGTTGTTCGAGGCCGCAAGGGGGAATATCAGGACCTTCTCGAAGAACTCAGGGCATCTGGCTATGTGCGAGCAATTATCGATGGTCAATTACTTCGACTTGAAGATGTCCCTCCGCTAGAGAAGAAGCTCAAGCACACGATTGAAGTCGTTGTTGACCGTCTTGTCGTACGTGAGGGTGTCCGTCAGCGCTTAACCGACTCCGTTGAAACAGCACTACGTCTTTCTGACGGCTTGGTGATTATTGACTGCATCGATTTGGATGAGTCAGATCCTGATCGTCGACGTAAATACTCTGAAAAGCGTTCGTGCCCCAACGACCATCCTTTGACGTTGGATGAAATCGAACCGCGAACTTTCTCCTTTAACGCCCCCTACGGTGCGTGCCCCGAGTGTTCGGGCTTGGGCTCGAAGCTTGAAGTTGATCCTGAACTTGTCGTGCCCGATGAGGAACTCTCGCTCAACCAAGGCGCAGTGATTGTTTGGAACTCGAATTTTAAGTATCACCGACACCTTCTGGAAGCCTTGGCAAAAGAGCTCGGTTTTTCCATGGACACACCGTGGAAAGATCTTCCCAAGAAGGTTAAGGATGCAATCCTCAACGGTCGAAACTACGAAGTAAAAGTTAAATTCCGTAACCGTTGGGGGCGAGAACGTTCGTATACGACTGGTTTCGAGGGCGCGCTCACCTACATCCAGCGCAAAAAAGAAGAGACTGAGTCGCAGCTGGTCATTGATCGTATGGATTCGTACATGCGTGAAGTCCCCTGTAGCGCGTGTCAAGGAGCCAGATTACGTCCCGAGGTCCTGGCAGTTACTATCGGTGATCTTTCAATCGCACAGCTTTCGGATTTGTCGATTAGCGATGCAAA
Source organism: uncultured Actinomyces sp. (assembly GCA_900541895.1). Taxonomy (GTDB): domain Bacteria; phylum Actinomycetota; class Actinomycetes; order Actinomycetales; family Actinomycetaceae; genus Pauljensenia. The sequence continues at coordinate 35,477 of UWSI01000008.1, forward strand.
AGACTTCCTCGACAGTGTTACTTTAGAAGAACGTTTTTCCGTCATCGCCGCACCGATTCTCACAGAAATTCAAGCGCGATTGAACTTCCTGGTCGATGTTGGCCTATCTTATCTGACGCTCTCCCGTGGAGCTGCAACTCTTTCCGGAGGAGAGGCCCAACGAATTCGTTTAGCAACCCAAATCGGTTCCGGCCTTGTCGGAGTTTTGTATGTCCTTGATGAGCCTTCGATTGGTCTTCACCAGCGTGATAACCGCAAGCTCATCGCGACCTTGGAACACCTACGTGATCTCGGAAATACCCTGATCGTTGTCGAACATGATGAAGAGACCATCGAGGCTGCTGACTGGATCGTTGACGTGGGCCCGGGAGCCGGTGAAAACGGTGGCTGGATCGTTCACAGTGGAACTCTTGAGGAACTTAAAAAGAATAAACGCTCTTTAACCGGTCAATATCTCAGTGGAAAACGTTCGATTGTTATCCCTCAATCTCGCAGGGAGCGTGATCCCAAGCGCCAGATTACGGTGAAGGGCGCGCGCGAAAACAATCTCAAAGACGTTACGGTGTCCTTCCCTCTTTCGACTTTCACAGCGGTGACAGGCGTATCGGGCTCGGGTAAATCTACCCTGGTCAATCAAATTCTTTATCGATCCTTAGCTAGCCGTTTGAACGGAGCACGTCTTGTGCCCGGACGCCATCGTTCTGTTGTAGGAACTGATGGCCTTGATAAGGTCGTGCATGTCGACCAATCGCCTATCGGTCGCACACCGCGGTCAAATCCGGCCACCTACACGGGAGTCTGGGATCAAATTCGTAAGCTCTTTGCTGAAGTCCCTGAGGCAAAGCTTCGCGGTTATGGTCCCGGGCGTTTCTCCTTCAACGTGAAGGGGGGACGGTGCGAGTCCTGTAAGGGAGATGGAACCCTCAAGATTGAGATGAACTTCCTTCCCGATGTTTACGTCCCCTGCGAGGTTTGCCATGGTGCACGGTACAACCGTGAGACTTTGGAGATTCTCTACAAAGGTAAGAGCGTCGCAGATGTCCTCAATATGCCTATTGCCGAGGCCGCTGAGTTCTTTGCTCCAATCTCGCGGATTGCCCGTCACCTGAACACCTTGGTTGAAGTTGGTTTGGGCTACGTACGACTTGGTCAAGCTGCGACAACTCTATCTGGTGGGGAAGCGCAGCGCGTCAAGCTCGCATCGGAGCTGCAACGCCGGTCGACGGGGCTGACGGTGTATGTCCTAGACGAGCCAACTACTGGTCTGCACACTGAAGATATACGCAAACTCCTGCTCGTTCTCCAGAGCCTGGTCGATAAGGGCAATACAGTGATTGTTATCGAGCACAATCTTGACGTCATCAAGAGTGCCGACTGGGTCATCGACATGGGGCCTGAGGGGGGCAGTGGTGGCGGCACTGTCGTTGCAGAAGGAACCCCCGAAGAAGTCGCCAAGGTCCATGAATCATTCACAGGTCAGTTCCTTGCGGAGATTTTCGAGGCCTCTCAGCAGCAAGGAGCGTAATCAAAGTAGCAGCGCAATCGATGTGCGCTGAAAAGCTGAGCTGAAAAGAGTTGTGTGGGCTTCCTAAAAGGGGAGCCCACACAACATTGAAAAGCAGTACTTTTGCCTGAGAAAGTCAAACACTGTGACCTTGACAGAGGTTACTGTGCTTCGGGAGTTGTTCCCGATTCATAAAGCGCTTCAACCTCATCCGCAAAATCAGCAAGAACCCGGCGCCTCTTGAGTTTCAATGATGGTGTCATATACCCGTTCTCAACAGTAAAGGCTGCGTTCACAATGCGGTAGCGACGGATTGATTCGGCCCGTGAAACTTGCTTATTTGCCCGCGCAATCGCACGTTCTAGAGACTCACGCACTGCGGGTAGCTCTGCAGCCTGAGCCGCATCGACAACAGGTTGTCCATGGGCGCGCAGCCATTCTGGAAGCATTTCCGTGTCGAGCGAAATCAGTGCTCCGATATATGGCCGATTGTCACCAACAACAATGATATTTGCAATTAACGGATGGGTTGAAAGGGCATCTTCCAAAATTTCGGGGGAGACATTCTTCCCACCTGCGGTGACAATGAGCTCCTTCTTGCGGCCAGTGATACGGACGTGGCCTCGGTCATCAATCGAGGCAAGATCCCCGGTCTTAAACCAGCCATCGACAAAGGCCTCGGCAGTGGCCTCGGGAAGGTTATGGTAACCGCGGGAAACTGAAATTCCGCGGACTAAAAGTTCCCCATCGCTGGCCAGTTTCGCCTGGTTACCGGGCCATACGAAACCAACACTATCCGGCGGGAAATCCTGGGGGATCTCGACGCTGATGGGACCGGTAGTTTCGGAGAGTCCGTATCCCTGGAGCAAGGTCAGTCCGAGGCCTCGGTAGAAGTTTGCAAGGTCGAGGGCGAGGGGAGCGCCTCCAGAGATGATCGTATGAAGGTTTGGTCCAAGAATTGCCTTGACCTTCGACAGAACCAATGCGTCAGCAACACGCCCGCGAATCTTTAATAGAGCGGAAGGGCCGGGAGATGGAATCGCCGAGGCATCGGGCACGGGCGTGGTGTCTGGTAGGGGACCAGCAACTAAGGACTCGGGAAGAGGAGTATCCACATAGGCGCGCGACTGCGAAAGGGCGCGTGCTTGCTTTGCTGCCCAGGAAAACATTCGCCCCTTGAAACCGCCGCCGGCCTTGGCTGATGCCGCGTTATAGACCTTCTCCAAGACGCGTGGGACAACCAGAAGCATTGAGGGCTTGAAGGTCGCAATATCATCAACCAGGTTGCGTGTATCTGGCGAAAAGGCGACAACTCCCTGTCCCGAGAGCAAGCAGTACATGACAAAGCGTGCAAGTACGTGAGCCACGGGCAAAAATAGCAGCGAACGAGAGCGCGGGTCATTGATGAGAAGGGGAAGAAAATCGTAGGCCTGAAGCATGGGGCTGATGAAGTTCCCATGTGTGAGTACAACGCCTTTGGGGACCCCTGTGGTTCCGGAGGTGTAAATAATAGTGGCTTCATCCTCAAGGTTGACGGCCTCGGTCCGCAGGCGCACTTCTTCGATTGGAACGTCGAGTCCGGCTTGGGCAAGCTCTCGCTGAGCTCCCTTATCAAGCGAGAGGAGATGACGAACCGAATCTGTCTTGACGGACTGAACAAGTTCGGCCTGCTGAGTCGTCGCGGTAATGACAATGCGGATATCTGCGTCCTTGAGGATGTGCTCAATTTGGACGGCAGAATCAGTTTCGTAGATCGGGACGGTGATCGCACCGCAGGACAGAGCGGCAACGTCAATGAGAGCCCACTCGTACGATGTGGGCGCCAAAATCGCAAGGTGCTCACCTGCTTCGAGCCCCAGGGCGATGAGGCCTCGAGCAATCGAATCAACATCCGAAAGGAATTGATCGATGGTAACCGGTCGCCAAGTGCCTACAGGTGAGCGACGCTCGATTGCGACCTGCCCAGGATGCTCTTGAGCTCGCAGGCGCAGCATCGATGGCAGATTCATCTCGGGGCTCGCCTCGCGAGTTGCAATCGCTTCCCAAGAGCCATCAGCAAGCCTGCGTACTGTCATGAGTATCCCTTTCGGTTGAATTGAGTTCAGCGTCTATCGCGCACGTCGGAAGAAGCGCCGGCGCTTTGCCGGGGCAGATTCAACTGGACCACCGTAAAGTTCGTCGACTTCATCTGCGAAATCATGCAGTACTTTTCCACGACGAAGCTTCATCGAGGGAGTCACGTAGCCGTTTTCGACAGTGAAGCTCGCATCAATGATTCGGAATTTGCGAATGGACTCCGCGCGAGAGACTGCCTTGTTGGCGCGGTCTACTGCGCGTTGGAGTGAAGCTTGTACTTCGGGAAGCTGGGCGGCCTCGAGTGGCGAGCAACGGGGAAGTCCGTGCTTACGCAGCCAATCTGGAAGCATCTCAGTGTCAAGGGTAAAGAGCGCACCGATAAATGGCCGCTGGTCGCCAACAACAATGACGTTTGCAATTAAGGGGTGAGTTGCCAGTGAATCTTCCAAAACCTCAGGAGAGACATTTTTGCCACCTGCGGTGACGATGAGTTCTTTCTTTCGTCCGGTAATTGAAAGCTGGCCGCTCTTTGAGATAGACCCTAAATCACCGGTATGGAACCACTCGCCATCGGGCATAACCTGGTGAGTTTGCTCAGGCAAGTGGTAGTAGCCGGGCATGACTGAAAGGCCTTTGACGAGGATTTCTCCGTCTTTTGCGATCTTGATGAAGTTTCCCGGAAGCGGCAGGCCCACAGTGCCTACGGGGTTCTTTCCAACATGCTGAACAGCAATCGGTCCGGTTGTCTCGGAGAGACCGTACCCCTGGAGAAGTGTGATACCCATGCCCGCGTAGAACTGGGCAAGGTCGGTGGCTAAAGGAGCCCCACCGGAAACGATGTAGCGAAGATTCGGGCCAAGAATGGAACGGATTTTCTTTAGAACAAGTGCATCGGCAATGCCGTGGCGTGCCTTCTTCAGTAGGGAAGGCCCGAAAGTACGTTCTTGCGCAAGTGCATATGTGCGCGCCTGCTTGGCGCTCCATGCGAACATCTTGCCTTTGATTCCGCCCCCGGCTTTCGCGGAAGCGGCGTTGTAGACCTTTTCGAGCACACGCGGTACAACAAGCAGAACAGAGGGCTTGAAAGCCTGAATGTCGGGGAGGAGATTCTTAATATTTGGCGAGAATCCAAGGACACCCGCTCCAGAAAGCACGAGGTGCATCACGAGGCGTGCAAGAACATGTGCGACCGGAAGGAAGAGGAGCAGACGTGTATCAGGAGAGTCAATGATATCGCCAACAACCTGACGTGCGCCCGCAATCGTCGCCAGGAAGTTTGCGTGGGTGAGAACAACTCCCTTGGGAACTCCGGTAGTTCCGGAGGTATAGATAATTGTTGCGATCGATGAAGAGTCCAGTGACGAACGGCGAGTTTTAACGTCGTCTATCGACACATGTTTGGCAGCGCGAGCGATGGTTCGCAATGCTCCCTGATCGAAACTGTCGATGGAACGTGTGAAAGTGGGGGCGACACTTCGAACTAGTTCTGCCTGTTGTGTCGTCGCAGTAAACACTTGAACGACATGGGCATCTTCGAGGATGTGGTGGATCTGTGCGGCCGAATCAGACTCATAGATTGGGACCGTAACAGCACCAATCGAGAGAAGAGAAAGGTCTAGCAGTAGCCATTCCATGGATGTGGAAGCGAGAATCGCGACCGAGTCTCCCGCTTCAATACCAAGGCCGACAAGTCCACAGGAGATGTACTCAACCTGACGTTGAAGTTCTGTAGCAGTGATATTACGGGTTGCACCAACGGAGGAACGTGTCTCGATGACGACCTGATCCGGATGGGCAGAGGCTCGTGCAGCGAGCAGGTCGGGGAGCAGCTCGTGCGAAGAGAGCTTGAATTTCGGCTTGATCGTATACGAACCGTCACGCATGCGTTTCATGATGTCTCCGTTTCGGACCTGCAGTTACACGAGCAGACACTATGAATATAGCGTCTAATGGCGGCTATCTAGCTCACAGATCGTAATACAGCTGAAATTCGTAAGGATGCGGGTAGGCGCGCATTGGGGCAATCTCCACCGTTTCTTTATAGTTAATCCAGGTTTCGATCAGGTCTTCAGTAAAGACGTCTCCCTCGGTGAGGAATTCATAGTCATGACGAAGTGCCTCAAGAGCCGCTTCCAAACTGGAGGGAAGCTTCGCAATGGAGTCGTAGTCAGCGCTCGGAAGTTCGTAGAGGTCCTTATCAATGGGTGCGGCTGGGTCGATACGGCGTTTGATCCCGTCGATACCCGCCATGAGACAGGCAGAGAAAGATAAGTAGGGGTTCGCGCTGGGATCAGGAACGCGGTATTCGACCCGTTTCGCGGCAGGCGAAGTACCAGTTACGGGAATGCGAATACAGGCGCTGCGGTTACGTGCCGAATAGACCAGGTTAATCGGCGCCTCAAAGCCGGGTACAAGCCGGCGGAAGGAATTGACCGAAGGGTTTGTGAAGGCAAGCAATGCAGGCGCGTGCTCCAAAAGCCCACCAATGAACCAGCGGGCGGTATCGGAAAGAGAACCGTAGCCTCGTTCGTCATAGAAGAGAGGCTCGCCGTCTTTCCATAGGGGAAAGGTGCGTGTGCATTCCAGAACCGTTATCACCAAATAGCGGCTTGGGCATGAAGGTCGCCGACAGCCCCGCAGCACGCGCAGCGTTCTTAATGACGTACTTAAACTTCATCATGTCGTCTGCGGCAGTTGTTAAGGTATCGAAGCGGTAGTTGATCTCCTGCTGGCCGCCCGAGCCGACCTCGTGATGTGCACGCTCAAGCTTCAGTCCAACCTCGGTCAGGAGATTAGACATCTCATCGCGAAGATCGGTGAAGTCATCGCTGGGGGAGACGGGGAAATAACCGCCCTTAGGTGCGACTTTATATCCCAGATTCCCACCTTCCTCTGTGCGTCCTGTGTTCCAGTAGGCCTCGTCAGAGTCAAGTGCGTAGAAGGTCGATTGAGGGCTTACTTGGTAACGCACATCGTTGAAGACGAAAAACTCTGCCTCTGCGCCGATGTAACAGGTGTCTGCGATGCCAGTGGAGCGCAGGTAGGCCTCGGCCTTCGCGGCAACTTGTCGAGGGTCGCGTGAGAAAGGCTCATCAGTGAATGGGTCGACGATGGAAAAAATGATGACGAGTGTCTTATTAGCGCGGAAAGGGTCGACGAAGGCTGAGGTAATATCTGGAATCAGCTTCATGTCTGATTCGTGAATCTGTGTGAAGCCGCGAACCGACGAGCCGTCGAACATCAGTCCATCTTTGAGGACCGAAGCTTGAAGCTCGCTGGCGGGAATAGTGAAGTGCTGTTGGACTCCTGGAAGGTCGCAGAAACGTACGTCGATGTACGCAATTTCTTCCTTTTCAATGAAGTCGATAACCTCTTGAGCCTGGGTAAACATGGCAAACCTTTCCACAGCGATACCTTCAAGAAATGATAAACCTCAGACCAACAGTTTTCTAATGCCATGCAGAGCAAGCATCACATTGATAGCGCGGTTAGGCTAGGGGCGTGGCTGATCCTTCGACTTATCGACCGAAAACAAGCGAGATCCCGACAGACCCAGGGGTCTATAGGTTTCGCGATGAACAGGGTGCAGTCATCTATGTTGGAAAAGCAAAGAGCCTTCGAGCGCGTCTGACTAATTACTTTCAAGACCTTGCAAATCTTCATCCACGTACCCAGAAAATGGTGACGACCGCGGCCTCGGTGCAGTGGACTGTTGTACGTAACGAGATTGAAGCGCTCACCCTCGAGTTTACGTGGATCAAGGAATTCAATCCCCGTTTTAACGTGATGTTCAAGGATGACAAGTCCTATCCGTATCTCGCTGTGAGCATGGGGGAGCGGTTCCCTAGGGTTCAGGTCACCCGAGAAGCGCGTAAGAAAGACACACGTTACTTTGGTCCGTATACGAAAGTTTGGGCTATCCGCGACACCATTGAACTCCTCATCCGTGTATTCCCCGTCCGAACCTGTTCTGCCGGGGTATTCCGCCGCGCGCAAGCTCAAGGACGTCCATGCCTCCTCGGGTATATTGACAAGTGTTCGGCGCCGTGCGTTGGTCGCATTTCTCAAGCAAAACATCGTGCTTTAGCTCAGTCGATGTGCGACTTTCTTGAGGGAAAGGCAAGCCCTATCCTGCGTCAAGTCGAGTCTGAAATGCGGCAAGCTAGTGCTGAGCTCGATTTTGAAACGGCCGCAAAGAAACGTGATGATCTGCGTGCACTAGAGACTGTTCTTGAACGCAACACGATGGTTTTAAACGATGGAACTGACGCCGATATTTTCGCCTTAGTGAGCGATGAGCTTGACGCCGCGGTACATGTTTTCCACGTTCGTGGTGGTCGTATTCGTGGTACTCGAGGATGGGTAGTTTCACGCGACGACGATGCCGGTGAAGCTGAACTCATGGCCAGACTCTTCGAACAGATCTATTCCGAACTACCGGATGTTCCTCAGGGAACAAAACGAGGCATTGAACAGGCTCAGGCAGTATCAGTCGACGATGTCATTCATACGCCGACTCGTGCGGTTCCGCGTGAGATTTTGGTGAGTGTGATGCCTACTGAAAGGGGCACAATCGCCGAGTGGCTTTCAGAAAAAAGGGGAGCGGCGGTTGACATTCATGTCCCCAAACGTGGTCCGAAGGCTCAGCTTATGGAGACCGTTAAAGAAAATGCCAAGCAGGCGTTGCTTCTGCATAAGACTCGTCGAAGTGGCGATCTTGCCCAACGCGGTCAGGCGCTGGACGAGCTTGCTGAATACCTCGATCTTCCCGCGTCTCCTTTGCGTATCGAGTGCTACGACATCTCTCACACGCAGGGGCAGCTTCAGGTCGGTTCAATGGTTGTCTTTGAAGATGGAGTGCCAAGGAAAGACGCGTATCGCCACTTCAACATTCAGGGTGAAAATGGTGAGGGAACGCCCGATGACACGTCTGCAATGGACGAAGTCCTTCGACGCCGATTCCGTAGGCTCCTTGCTGAAGAAAATGGCGAAGATGGTGAAGATGAGGAAGGTATCGCCTTTGAGTCCGGACCGGTTGATGCGAGCGGACGCCCACGACGCTTTTCGTATCGACCAGATTTAGTAGTTGTTGATGGAGGTTTGCCGCAGGTTAATGCTGCCCGCGACGCTTTAGACTCAATGGGAATTGATATTCCCCTGATCGGTCTTGCAAAGAGGCTGGAAGAAGTGTGGATTCCCGGCGAGGAGTTCCCGCTGATCTTCCCGCGCACCTCTGCAGCTCTCTATATGCTTCAGTACCTTAGAGATGAATCCCATCGCTTCGCAATCACAGCGCATAGGAAACGGCGCGCGAAGAATCAGCAGCGCTCAGTTTTAGACGGAATTGCAGGAGTTGGTCCTTCTCGGCAGAAGGCACTCTTACGTCACTTCGGTTCCGTTAAAAAGATTCGCGAGTCCACACCCGAACAAATTGCACAAGTGAGTGGGATCGGCCCCGCCCTGGGAAGTGCAATTTGGCAAGCGCTTAATCCAGATCTTCCGCTTGTGCAGTAGCACCAAACTGCCTGAGGTAAAACCGGGAAAGATTCGCTGATCAATGGCACCATAGGGGTATGAGCGAAACTCCGATCCCACCCGACACTTCGCAGGAAACTGTGCCCGGAGGTATCCCACTTCTCGATCAGATTGCCTCCGATGCTCCTGATGAGGGCGGCAACGAGGTCGTGATCATCACCGGTCGCTCAGGGGCAGGACGTACCGGTGCCGCCCGTGCACTTGAAGATCTTGATTGGTACGTCGTCGACAATCTTCCACCGGCAATGCTGCCAGCGCTGGTTGGCATGATGAGCCCCGACGGCGGGGGAGTCCACCGACTGGCTGTCGTCGTTGATGTGCGTTCACGTGAGTTCTTTGCTGATTTTGCTCGCGCCCTTGAACAGCTTAAAGAGTTGGGGGTTGCCTATCGGGTAATCTTCCTCGAGGCCTCGCCGGACACTCTTGTCCGGCGTTATGAATCAAATCGCCGCCCTCACCCGCTTCAGGGAGACGGAACTCTTCTTGACGGAATTACAGCCGAAGAGCGCGCGCTTGCTCCTCTACGTCGTTTCGCAGATACGATTATTGACACGTCCAGGATGTCCGTTCATGACCTGACACGTCATATCCGTGATGTTATTGCTCAGGCTGGCGATGTGCCGCTTCGTATCACCGTTGAATCGTTTGGTTTTAAGCACGGTCTCCCCTTGGATGCTGACCACGTTCTTGACGTGCGCTTTTTAAAGAATCCCTACTGGGTTGATGAATTGCGTCATTTGACGGGTAAAGACCAACCTGTTGCAGATTACGTCCTGTCCCAGCCGGGTGCTCGCGACTTCGTTGTTGGTTACGCTGATCTTCTTGCACCCATGCTGAAGGGGTATATTGGTGAACTCAAGCGTTACACAACAATTGCAGTTGGGTGTACGGGCGGGAAGCACCGTTCAGTGGCGAGCGCAGAGCTCATCGCCCGCAGGCTGCGCGAGCATGGTTTCAATGTGCGAATCATGCATCGCGATATGGGAAAGGAATAGTCGATGACCTACGTTGATGCTGCTGGGTGGATGCAGCGCGGCGAATCGAATAACCGTGTCGTCGCTCTAGGTGGTGGACACGGACTATCCGCTACTCTTCGCGCACTGCGACACATTACGCGTCAGCTCACAGCCGTGGTCACCGTTGCTGATGACGGTGGGTCTTCGGGCCGCCTTCGGGCAGAAATGCCGATTCTTCCCCCCGGCGATTTACGCATGGCTTTAGCGTCTTTATGCGAAGAAACTGAGTGGGGTTTGACCTGGCGAGATGTCTTCCAGATGCGCTTAAAGACCAGTGGTCCGATGGATGGTCATGCAGTCGGCAATATTGTGATTGCTGGATTGTGGCAGCTTCTTGACGACCCGGTAGAAGGCCTCGATTTTGTTGGCCGTCTCTTGGGAGCGCAGGGGCGTGTTCTCCCGATGTCGATAGACCCGCTGAGTATTGAAGCGGATATGAATGATAACGGCCGGCACTACACCGTTAAAGGGCAATCTAAGGTCGCAATTGCACCGGGTGATGTTGAGGCAGTACGCCTCAGCCCAGAAGAACCAAGAGTTCCAGCGGCAGTCACCGATGCAATCTCCGAAGCGGATTGGGTTGTTCTCGGCCCTGGTTCTTGGTACACCTCGGTAATTCCGCACTTACTGGTTCCTGATCTTCATCGTGCACTTGTGACGACCGAAGCTCACCGCGCACTCATTTTGAACCTTGAACGTCAGCGTGGTGAAACAGAATCAATGACAACCGCTGATCACGTCCGAGCGATCGCTCAATACGCTCCCAGTTTCAAACTGGATGTAGTGATCGCTGATCCGACAACAACTGACGATATTGATGATCTTGCCGAGGCTGCCGATGCTCTTGGCGCGCGTGTACTTTTGCGTCAGGTTCGCACTGGTGATGGTGAAGCCCATCATGATCCTTTACGACTTGCTGCAGCATTACGTGATGCTTTTGATGGTTTTCTGGGCGAAGTTGGCCGCAGCGAAACCTGGCTCCCGTAAAATCTTCCTCGTTCCCGTGCACCCTGACATAAGGAGACAAGGTGTCCCTCACATCGGATATGAAAGATGAATTAGCGCGTAGCGCGGTTCCCTCGCAATCTGCGATGGCCGCGGAGGTATGTGCAATTCTTCGTTTCTCAGGTGGCCTACACCTCGTGGGTGGTCGGATCCTTATCGAAGCGGAGTTAGATTCTTCCGTAGCCGTACGCCGTCTTCGCGCATTCCTGACCTGCTTGTACAACGTAGAGTCCTTTGTCGTTGTAGTTTCAGGTTCGTCGTTACGGCGAGGAAAGCGCTACGTCGTACGTGTCGTGCACCGAGCAGATGAACTTGCTCGACTCACCGGCCTCGTCGATGGGGCGGGAAGGCCAGTGCGCGGGCTCCCTGCGACCCTGGTTGCTTCCGGGAAAGATGAAGCCGCAGCTGTGTGGCGCGGTGCGTTCCTTGCCCGCGGTTCTCTTCTTGAGCCTGGACGTTCGTCATCTTTGGAAATTACATGCCCGGGACCCGAGGTTGCACTCGCGATGGTGGGACTCGCACGTAAGCTCGGAGCTACTGTTCGTTCAAAGGAAGTGCGCGGATCTGATCGCGTCACTGCTCGTGATTCCGAGGCCATTAGTGCGCTTATCCGCGCGCTGGGTGCACCTGCTACTCATGTTGCCTGGGAGCAGAGGCGTGAGCGTCGCGAGGCCCGGGGTTCAGCCAACCGCTTAGCAAACTTTGACGATGCGAACCTCCGTCGTAGCGCTCGTGCCGCTGTAGCGGCCGGAGCGCGAGTTGAGCGGGCATTTGCGATTTTGGGCGACGATGTTCCAGATCACCTCAGGCAAGCGGGGGAGTTGCGTATTCAGTTCAAGCAGGCTTCCCTTGAAGAGCTGGGCAAACATACCGATCCGCCGCTGACAAAGGACGCGGTTGCAGGCCGTATTCGCCGTCTTTTAGCTATGGCCGATAAGGTCGCGCATGAACGGGGTATTCCCGATACTGAATCGGCCTTGACTTTAGACATGCTCGACGGTGACTGAGATCTCTCTTTCAGCATAATGTGGGCCAGATCTCTAAGGACTTAGTTCACCCTCATCTTGGACCGTGAAGGTGTAGATTAGAGGTACTGGAACCGCAGAGCACTGCGGGCCATAGATGCAAACCGCATCTTCATGGTTGATACAGAAAGCGTGTCCCGCAGGGGGCACAAGCAGGAGGACAACAGTGACCACCCGCGTTGGCATTAACGGCTTCGGCCGCATCGGTCGTAACTTCTTCCGCGCTGCAATTGAGCAGGGCGCAGACCTCGAGGTCGTTGCAGTTAACGATCTGACCGACAATAAGACTCTGGCACACCTGCTGAAGTACGACTCGATTATGGGTCGCTTCAATGGTGAGGTTTCCTACGATGATGAGGGCATTATCGTTGACGGAAAGCACATCAAGGTTCTCGCACAGCGCGATCCTGCCGACCTGCCTTGGGGCGAGCTCGGTGTTGAGGTTGTCGTCGAATCCACCGGTTTCTTCACCGATGGTGAGAAGGCAGCTGCACACATTGCAGCCGGCGCAAAGAAGGTTGTCATTTCGGCGCCTGCAAAGAACGTTGACGGCACCTTCGTTATGGGTGTGAACGATGGCGATTACGATCCCGCCACCATGAACATCATCTCCAACGCTTCGTGCACCACCAACTGCCTTGCTCCTCTGGCCAAGGTTCTCCACGAGAACTTCGGTATTGAGCGTGGCATCATGACCACCATCCACTCCTACACCGGCGACCAGCGCGTTCTCGACGCCCCCCACAAGGATCTGCGTCGTGCACGTGCAGCAGCCCTCAACATGATCCCCACCAAGACCGGTGCGGCTCAGGCTGTTGCTCTGGTTCTGCCCGAGCTCAAGGGCAAGTTCGACGGACTTGCAGTCCGCGTCCCCACCCCGACCGGTTCGCTGACCGACCTAACCTTTGTCGCCAGCAAGGAGGTCTCGGTTGAGGCTATTCAGGCTGCCGTTAAGGCCGCTGCTGAGGGCGAGCTCAAGGGCGTTCTCGAGTACACCGAAGATCCGATCGTTTCGACCGACATCGTGGGCAACCCCCACACCTCGATCTTCGATGCAACCGAGACCAAGGTCATCGGCAACCTGGTGAAGGTTCTCTCTTGGTACGACAACGAGTGGGGCTACTCGAACGCTCTCGTTCGCCTGACCTCGCTGGTTGGCTCCAAGCTGGCCTGATCCTCGCATAGAGCATGATCTGCTAGTTACTGGGCCCGTGTACGTGAAAGCGTATGCGGGCCCAGTTCGCTAGCCTCTCAATTTTTCGTTAATTTAAGGAGAATCCCATGAGGACAATTGATAGCCTGGGTGATCTTTCCGGTAAGAGCGTTCTACTTCGTTCGGACTTCAATGTTCCCCTCGATGCTGACCAGAACATTACCGATGACGGCCGTATTCGCGCGGCACTTCCGACGATCAAGCTTCTTTTGGATGCAGGTGCAAAGGTCATCATTGCCGCTCACCTTGGACGTCCTAAGGGCCAAGTCAATCCCGCATTTTCGCTTGCACCCGTTGCCCACCGCCTTGCAGAGCTGACCGGCGTCAAGGTCACTCTTGCTCCCGACACCGTCGGTGAAGGAGCACACGCTGCTGTTGAAGCTGCAAAGCCCGGTGAGATCGTTCTTCTTGAGAACGTTCGCTTCAACGCTGCAGAAACCTCGAAGGACGATGCAGAGCGCGAAGCCTTCGCTGCACAGCTCGCTTCTCTTGCCGATGCTTTTGTGTCCGATGGTTTCGGTGTTGTTCACCGCAAGCAGGCTTCGGTTTACGATGTTGCCAAGCTTCTTCCTAGCGCCGCTGGTCTTCTTGTTGTCAAGGAAATCGAGTCCTTGGGCAAGGCCGTTAATGATCCCGAGCGTCCCTACGTCGTCGTCCTCGGTGGTTCTAAGGTTTCAGACAAGCTCGGAGTTATTGCGAACCTGCTGTCCAAGGCTGACAAGCTGATTATCGGCGGCGGCATGGCTTACACCTTCTTGGCTGCAAAGGGCTACGAAGTTGGTAAGTCTCTTCTCGAAGCGGATCAGATTCCCACGGTTCAGGGCTACATGGAGACCGCCGCGAAGAATGGTGTCGAGCTTCTTCTGCCCGTCGACACCGTCGTTGCACCTGAGTTTGCAGCAGACGCACCCGCAACCGTTGTCAGCGCTGATGCGATTCCCGCGGATCAGATGGGCCTCGATATTGGTCCGAAGACCCAAGAGATTTTCTCTCAAGCAATTGCTTCTGCAAAGACCGTTGTGTGGAACGGCCCCATGGGCGTCTTCGAGTTCCCCGCATTCGCAGAGGGGACAAAGGCAGTCGCACGTGCAATGAGCGAAGGAACCGCGTTCACCGTCATTGGTGGTGGAGACTCCGCATCTGCCGTTCGTAACCTCGGCTTTGACGAATCTACTTTCTCTCACATTTCCACCGGTGGTGGCGCCTCTCTCGAGCTGCTCGAGGGTAAGGTTCTGCCCGGTATTGCAGTACTGGAGGACTGAACAATGACACGTACCCCTTTGATGGCAGGTAACTGGAAGATGAACCTCGATCACCTCGAGGCAAATCACCTGGTCCAGGGCTTGGCCATGGAACTTTCTGATCACAACTTTGACTACTCGCGTTGCGAGGTTTTGGTGATTCCTCCCTTCACCGATCTTCGTACCGTGCAGACCGTTGTTGATGCCGATGATCTTCAGATTAAGTACGGCGCACAGGACATCTCTGTCCACGATAATGGTGCATTCACCGGTGAGATTTCCTCTGAGATGCTGACCAAGCTCGGCTGCAGCTACGTGGTCGTTGGCCACTCCGAGCGTCGTGAATACCACAGCGAGTCCGATCAGCTTGTTGGCCAAAAGGCCCGCAAGGCATTTGATGCTGGCATGACCCCAATCCTGTGCTGTGGCGAGGCCCTTGAGGTTCGTAAAGCTGGAACCCATGTCGAGTTCGTTCTTGGTCAGGTTCGCGCAGCACTCGAAGGCTTCACTGCCGACGAGGTCGCGAAGATTGTTATCGCCTACGAACCCATTTGGGCAATCGGCACTGGAGAGACCGCAACTGCAGACGACGCACAGGAAGTTTGCGGTGCAATCCGCGAGGCACTGCGCGCCGACTATGGCGACGCGACTGCTGACTCCACCCGTATTCTCTACGGCGGCTCGGCAAAGCCCGGAAACATCAAGGAGCTCATGAGCCAGCCCGATGTTGATGGCGCACTTGTTGGTGGCGCATCGTTGAAGGCAGACTCCTTCGCTGCGATGGCTCGCTTCCAGGAGCTGTGATCCTTTAAAGGCTCTGGGCACCGAAGTACGCAACACTTCGGTGCCCAGTTGGCCTTACCTAGGCATTATTCGCTAGACTACAAACCGTTGAAGTCTCTGAAAGAATCGGAAAATCGAACGTGGCGGCACTGAACATTACACTCATCGTGATCATCGCTCTGACCAGCATTTTGCTGACCCTAACGATTCTGATGCACAAGGGTAAGGGTGGCGGCCTTTCCGACATGTTCGGTGGCGGAATTTCTTCTTCTGCCGGTTCTTCTGGTGTCGCAGAACGGAACCTCAACCGAATTACTTTGGCAATCCTCCTGATTTGGGTCGTGAGCATCATCGGTATGGGAGTGCTGATGAAGTTTGCCTCCTGAACGGAAGTCTTTTAACGCCGCGCTTTTGGAAAGCGCGGCGTTTGTGTATTCACACCGGAGTAGCATGAAACTATGCTCAGCGTCCTTGTAGAAGAACTTGTCATCTGGTTCCCTGTCGTTCTTTGGGGATGTCTTTTCGCTTGGTCCTATCACAGGGAACCTCGGCAGTTTAAGAACGCGATCTTCTTCCTTCTTCTCGTTCTCAGTCTTATTGGTGTCGTCTTCCTTTATTCGTATAGCTCAAGTCTGACCCTGTTCCTTGTTTTACTTGTTCCGTTAGCACCTATTGTGACCATCATTTTCTTGGTTGTTAACGGTGTTCGTGTGATGAGGCGCGAAGGCGTTTCTTTACCTACTTTGCTCCCGCTTCTGCTTGCTGTGGCGATCATCGCGTGGCTTGTTGGCCTTCCGCTTGTGCTCGGTCGCTTCAGGGGATCAAGTGTTGCGCTATCCCTTGCCGCGTTAATTTGTGTTTTGGGCATGTGGTTTTTCTTCAGCTTTGTTGCGCTATTGCTTTATTCCTGGTTCTACCGCAAGCTTCCCCGGAAACGCGTCTTTGATTACATCATCATTCATGGTGCTGGACTCAGGGGAGAGGAGCCGACACCCCTGCTCAAAGGACGAATCGATAAAGCTGTGGAGCTTTGGAAAGCTCAGGGCGCACGTGCGATCCTTGTTCCCTCGGGTGGGCAGGGGAGTGATGAGGTCATTTCCGAAGCTGAAGCCATGTCCCGCTATTTAACTGCGAGCGGTATCCCGCAGGACTCAATTCTTCTTGAAGATCGCTCGACGACAACCATGGAGAATCTTCTTTTCGCCAAGCATCTTCTGGATGCACAAGGGTTAGGAACATACCGCTGCGCCTTTGTCACCTCTGACTACCATGTTTTCCGCACGGCACTCTATGCTTCAAAAGTTGGACTTAAGGGTGACGGCATCGGTTCGAAGACAGCTGGATATTACTTTCCAACAGCGTTTATCCGCGAATTTATTGCTATTACAAAGGAACACTGGCTACCCTACGTCATCATTACGATGATCTGGGCAGCCAGTGTTCTTGCGCCGTATTTAGGTCACCTACTGGGGATCCTTTTTCCCAATCAGTAGGATGGCGTACTCAGCGAGCGACAGCGATACTTTCGCGCGCCTGTGCCGCGATGTTCTCAGGCGTGAATCCGTACTTCTCAAAGAGCCGGGCACCGTCCACAGACTCGCCAAAGTGCTCGAGGGAGATGATCCGTCCGGCCTCGCCAACCCAGCGGTACCAAGGAAGTGCAATCCCGGCCTCGACAGCCACACGGGCACGAACCGCCGAGGGGAGGACCGACTCGCGGTAGGCCTCGTCCTGGCTCTCAAACCACTCAAGGCACGGAACCGAGACCACGCGCGAAGCAATCCCTTCAGCCTTCAGCAGGCGATGAGCCTCCACAGTAGGCGCTACCTCTGAACCCGTAGCCATCAAAATGACCTCGGGAGTGCCTTCACAATCGGCAAGAATGTAGGCACCGCGAGCAACACCTTGAGCATCAGCAAGCTCGTTTCCTTCGCCACGGGCGAGATTAGGAAGATTTTGTCGGCTTAAGACCAAAGCTGCAGGATGATGCTGCTCGAGAATGTTCTTCCATACCTGGACGGTCTCGGCAGCATCCGCAGGACGAATCACTGCGAGATTCGGAATCGCACGGTAGGAAGCAAGATGTTCGATTGGCTGGTGTGTAGGTCCATCTTCGCCTACACCGATCGAATCATGCGTCCAAACATAGGTGACCGGAAGGTCCATAAGAGCGGCAAGGCGAACCGCGCCGCGCATGAAGTCCGAGAACACGAAGAAAGTGCCGCCATACACACGGGTGAGACCATCAGCCGCGATACCGTTCATCGCGCAGGCCATCGCAAATTCGCGAATACCAAAGTGGAGGTTACGGCCGTATGGATCAGCTTCAAAGGAACGCGAGTAGGTTCCTTCCGGGAGGAATGACGTGAATCCATTGAGGAAGGTGTTATTTGACCCACCGAGGTCAGCGGAGCCACCCCAAAGTTCAGGAAGTACCGGTGCGATAGCGTTCAGTACCTTTCCCGAGGCCGAGCGGGTTGCGATTGCCTTTCCCGCCGGGAATTCGGGGAGGGCCTTCTCCCAACCTTCCGGAAGTTCTCCCTGCCGAAGGCGCTCAAGAAGAGCCGCTCGCTGCGGATTCGCTTTCTTCCACTCTTCGAAGCGCTGATCCCATTGGTCGCGCAGTGTTTGTGCACGCTGAGCAAATTGCCTGCGAGAATGCGCAACGGCCTCTTCGTCGACGGCAAAGTGAGCATCCGGATCGGCTCCCAATGCGCTCTTTAAACCGCGAAGTGCCTCTTCACCGAGCTTGGCACCGTGGATTCCCCCGGTATTAGATTTTTCGGGAGTGGGCCATCCGATAATCGTCCGAAGCGCAATGATTGATGGTTGTTCAGTGTTGTCACGAGCGGCTGCCAAAGCCTCATCCAAGGACTGAACGTCTTCGACGTAGGAGCCATCCTCACTCACCCAGTCCACACGCTGAATGTGCCAACCGTAGGACTCGTAGCGCTTGAGAACATCCTCGCTGAATGCGATATCGGTGTCGCCTTCGATCGAGATGCGGTTATCGTCCCATAAAACAATGAGATTGCCGAGCTTTTGTGTTCCCGCAAGAGACGAGGCCTCCGCTGATACACCTTCTTGAAGACACCCATCACCGGCAATGACGTACACACAGTGATCAAAAATCGACTGACCATGAGGAGTGTCGGGATCAAGAAGACCGTGGGTAAAACGTTCTGCCATTGCGAAACCAACAGCAGAAGCAAGACCGGTTCCCAGCGGTCCTGTCGTGAGCTCAACTCCCGGGGTATGCCCGAACTCGGGGTGCCCGGGAGTGAGTGCGCCTTCGGTACGCAGGGCTTTCAGGTCCTCAAGTTCGACGCCCATTCCCGCAAGATAGAGCTGCAGGTATTGAGTCAGTGAAGAGTGGCCCGATGAAAGAATGAAACGATCTCGGCCCAACCAGTGCGGGTCTGATGGGTCAAGGTGAAGGTGATGCTGGTAGAGCGCATACGCCGCAGGAGCAAGAGAAATCGCTGCTCCCGGGTGTCCATTTCCGACACGTTCAACTGCATCAGCGGCGAGAATTTTGGCGGTGGAAATAGCGCGGCTATCGAGCTCATTCCAAGACGCGGGCACGATTGGACCTCCTGGCAATCGGTAAGATGGCTTCCCTGCAGGGTTAAGTGTAGCCGCTCGCCGCGCTCGAACAGCGAATATGCAGCAAATCAGTGGGGCGCAAATACAATAACCCCGTGGCTAAACAAATGGAGCGTGTTCAGGAAGAATGGCTCATTTTCCTGAGTGTGGAGAAGGGGGCATCCCCGCATACTGTCTCCAACTATCGGCGCGACGTACAAAAATATTGTGCTTTCCAAGAAGCACACGGCATTGAACAATGCGATCAGATCACTGAGAGTTCGATTGAAGACTTTCTTGCATCACTCAGCGAGGCAAAAGACGGACATGCTGCAGCCCCCTCCTCTGTGGCGCGCGCGTTAGCGGCGATTCGCTCCTTCCACAAATACGCACTTCGAGAAGGCCTCAGTGCTCAAGATCCCAGCGCCCAAGTTCGTGTTCCTCAGGTTGCTGAACACCTTCCAAAAGCTCTAACAGTCGATCAAGTCGAAGCCTTGCTGGAGGCAGCAGGTACCGGAGATGATCCGCGTTCCCTTCGTGATCGAGCCCTGCTCGAGACCCTCTACGCAACGGGTGCCCGCGTCAGCGAGGCCGTTTCAATGGCAATTGATGACCTAGACCTTAATGAAGAACTTCCGATTATTCGTCTGTTTGGAAAAGGACGTAAGGAACGACTTGTTCCCTTGGGATCGATGGCGAAACAGGCTCTTGAAGCCTATCTTGTGCGTGCGCGCCCCTTCTTTTCTTCAAAGGGGAAAGGGTGTCCAAACGTCTTCCTCAACAATAGGGGAGGCGCACTTTCACGTCAGTCTGCTTGGGATATCATTCAACGCGCGGCAACTCGTGCGCAGCTTCAGGTCCCCGTTTCTCCACACACCCTGCGGCATTCCTTTGCCACACATTTATTAGAAGGCGGAGCGAATATCCGCGACGTACAAGAATTGCTTGGGCATTCCTCTGTTTCAACGACGCAAATTTATACCAAGGTGACGATCGCGACTCTTAAAGAAATGTACCGAACTGCCCATCCGCGCGCGCAGCTCGATCCACGTGCTATCACAACCTCGGCCTCGGACTCCCAATAAGACAAGCGAGCGCACAAATTAAGTGGGGTAGGGCGGAATTGTATGGAGCAATGCACTAAGATGGAATACGTGACGAATCCATCTCAGCCAACGCTTACCGGGGATCTTCCTGCCAACGAAGATAATGATTTCCCCGTCCCGGCACCACTGACCGGGCATGGACCTGCACGCATTATTGCGATGTGTAATCAAAAAGGTGGGGTTGGAAAGACAACGACGACCATCAATCTTGCAGCGTCGCTTGCTGAATATGGACGTCGTGTTCTCATTGTTGACTTTGATCCTCAAGGCGCTGCATCTGTCGGCTTGGGCATCAATACCCTGGAGATGGAACACACAATCTATAACCTCCTGATGAATCCGAAGGAAGATGTTCATCAGGCCCTGTGCCACACCTCAATTCCCGGCCTCGATATCGTGCCTGCGAATATCGATCTTTCGGCTGCCGAAGTGCAGCTGGTTAACGAGGTTGCGCGAGAATCAGCGCTCTCGCGTGTTCTTCGACCAGTCGTCGATGACTACGACGTCATTTTGATTGACTGCCAGCCTTCGCTCGGACTACTCACCGTCAATGCCTTGACCGCGGCGCACGGCGTGATTGTTCCTATGGAAGCAGAGTTTTTTGCTCTTCGCGGTGTCGCATTGCTGGTCGAAACCATTGAAACAGTGCGCGATCGAATTAATCCGCGCCTGAAGATCGATGGAATCCTAGCGACGATGGTTGATACCCGCACCTTGCACTCGCGTGAGGTATTGGAGCGACTCGACGAGGCCTTCGGTGACCTTGTTTTCACAACACGGATTGCGCGTACTGTGAAGTTCCCTGATGCTTCAGTCGCGACGGTGCCAATTACCAGCTACGCGCCGAACCACCCGGGCGCGCGTTCCTACCGACGTTTGGCCAGAGAGATCATCGCGCGTGGAGATGTCGCCTGAATATGACGGGACTCAAGCGGCACTTGATGATTTTCAAGTTTCGCTTGAAGTCTTCGAAGGTCCTTTTGACCTTCTGCTCCAATTGATCTCTCGGAAGAAGCTCGATATCACTCAGGTTGCCCTCGCCGAGGTGACCGATGAGTTCATTGCGCATATGCATGCCTTTCCTGATCTTTCACGGACCAGTGAATTCCTTGTCGTAGCAGCGACTCTATTGGATATGAAGGCAGCGCGTTTGCTTCCTGATTATGAAGAGGAATCCTCGCTGAGTAGTGAAGACCTTGAGGCACGTGATCTGCTCTTCAGTCGTTTGCTTCAATATCGGGCATTCAAGCTTGCGGCGGGGGAGATCGCACAACGGCTTGAGGCCCATGTGGGTTTAATCCCGCGCAGCGTTGCGCTTGAACCTCAATTCACTCGGCTTCTTCCGGAACTTCGATGGGAAGTAAGCGCCGAGGATCTTGCTCGTGCATGTGCGGACGCGCTCAGCGCCCAACCGCCGACTGTCGAAGTGACGCACCTCCATTCAGCTGCAGTTCCGGTTGCTCAGGAAGCAAAGGTCGTCATCGCATACCTAAGCGCTCATGGCCATGCAACCTTTTCTCAGCTCATCTCGGACGCGCGCGATACGGCTGTTGTTGTCTCGCGTTTCCTCGCTATCTTAGAGTTGTACAGGCGCCGAGCTATTGAGTTCCAGCAGGAAGAGGCTCTTTCAACACTGGAACTCGTATGGAATGGAAATGACCCAAAGGTCGATGAATGGGAGGAGGACGTATGAGCGATGCACTTGATCTTGCTGAGACTCAACTTCTCTTCGCTCCCATCGAAGCAATTTTGATGGTTGTCGATCAGCCAGTTACAGCTCAACAGCTTGCAGGTGTTCTCAATGTGTCAGCCGAAGATGTCGAGCACGTGCTTGAGGCACTCTCTGCGCAATACAGTGGACACTCTGGTGGCCGTGAACACGGATTTGAACTTCGGCGTCTAGGCGGAGGATGGCGGATTTATTCTTCTCCTCGCTGGGAGTCGCTTGTGTCCCAGTTTATTGTTGGGTCGGGACAATCTAAACTGTCACAAGCTGCTCTGGAAACACTTGCGGTTATTGCCTATCGTCAGCCGATTTCGCGTGCGAGGATCTCTCAAATTCGCGGCGTGAATGTTGATGCGGTGGTTCGAACCTTGTGTGCACGCGAACTCATTGAGGAAGTTGGCCAATCTTCTTCTGGGGCTCGTTTGTATGGAACGACCCAAGTATTTCTTGAACGAATGGGAATGAATTCCCTTGATGAATTGGCGCCATTAGCCCCCTACCTTCCGGCTTCGGACGAGCTGGACGAACTTGAGGAGACACTGTGAGAAACGATTCCTATAGTGAAGACGGTATTCGCCTGCAAAAGGTGCTCTCACGTGCGGGGGTGGCTTCTCGGCGGGCAGCAGAAGAGCTTATTGCCCAAGGCCGTGTTTCAGTTGACGGCAAGGTGGTTCGCGGGCAAGGTATGCGTGTTGATCCCAGGCGTCAAGCCATTCACGTCGACGGTAAGAGAATTATCTTGGAAGAGAACCGCCCGATCGTCATGGCTGTCAATAAGCCTGTTGGTATGGTCTCGACCATGTCAGACCCGGAGGGACGTCCGACGCTAGCGGATCTTGTTGCTGATTACCCGGAACGTCTGTATCACGTGGGTCGCTTGGATATCGATACTTCTGGGCTGCTTTTGCTGACGAATGATGGTGAGCTAGCGAACCGACTGACCCACCCCTCTTACGAAATTCCTAAGACCTATATTGCACGTGTTCACGGCGAGGTTAAGCCGGGTGTCCGCCGTCGTCTGCTCGAAGGCGTTGAATTGGAAGATGGTCCAATTGCGGTTGATTCTTTCCGCACCATGGAAACTTACGGTGATATCACAACTGTTGAAATCATCGTCCATGAAGGACGTAACCGTCTTGTTCGCCGTCTGATGGATGAGGTGGGGTACCCAGTTCGTGAGCTCGTTCGTACGAAGTTTGGCCCCATTCGCCTCGAACACCTACAGCCCGGAACGATGCGTCGTGTCAAGGGACCGCAGCTTGCTGCTCTCTATGACGCAGTTGGTTTGTGAGTCCCGTGCCATCACACGTGAGTACGACCCGCGGTCCCGTCCTGATTATCGGCACGGGTCTTTTGGGCACTTCTCTTGCGCTTGCGCTTCGTAGTGGGGGAGTCGAAGTTTTTCTTCGTGATTCCTCACCAACGGCTGGACGCTTAGCACAGGATTTGGGTGCCGGTACTCTGATTGGTCCAGAGGATCACTGCTCGCCGTCGTTGGTGATCGTGTCTACCCCTCCTGACGTTGCTGATGTCTGTGTTGTGGATGCGTTGATTCGATATCCCGAGGCCGTCGTCAGCGACGTTGCTTCCGTAAAGTTGGCTGTCCTTGAGGGAGTTGTCGAGGAAGCAGAGCGCCGCGGCCTTGATATCACAAGCCGCTACGTAGGTTCTCATCCGATGGCGGGTCGCGAGCGTAGTGGTGCAGGTGCTGCAGATGCAGATCTTTTCTACGGCAGGCCATGGGTCATTGTTCCTAGCCCGACTTCATCTCCTGATGCAGTGATGCGGATTCGTTCACTTGCGGGGGATGTGGGGGCCTTTCCCATTGAGATGGATGCTTCGACGCACGATCAGTCCGTTGCGTTAATTTCTCACGTACCCCAATTGGTTTCGTCAATGCTTGCTGCTCGGCTTGCTGATGCCCCTGTTTCGGCGCTTTCGCTTTCTGGACAGGGTCTTCGGGATACAACTCGAATTGCCGCCTCCGATCCTCGTTTGTGGACTGCAATTTTAGCGGGCAATGCTGGCCCCGTTGTCAAGGTCTTGAAGGACATTCGCGAAGACCTTGATGATCTGATTTCGCATTTGGATGCCGCCGCACACGAAGGCCCACTTGAAGGCGGAAGCGTTGGAGCTGTCTATCGAGTGATGGATCAGGGCAATAGGGGAGTCGCGCGAATTCCGGGTAAACACGGTGGGGCACCGACCCGTTACGTCGTTCTCGATGTGTTTGTTCCTGATACTGCTGGCTCTCTCGGTCGACTTTTCGCTGATCTCGGTGAGATCGGTGTGAATATCGAAGATTTCGCCCTAGAACACTCTGCCGGCGCTCCAATGGGTGTCGCCCGCCTCAGTCTCGATCCATCGATCGTTGCTTCGACCATTTGCCAGCTGCAGGAACGCGGGTGGAATACCGGAAGTGGAGATTAATTATGTTAGATGATCTTTCCCCTCACGGCCTGACGATTGCAATTGACGGACCTGCAGGTTCTGGCAAATCAACGATTGCTAAATTACTTGCTCGTCGCCTGGGCATTGGTTACCTCGATACCGGGGCGATGTATCGATCATTGACTCTTATTGCCTTAGAGTCAGGTGTTGATTTAGACAATCACGACGCTGTTGCTGCCTTGCTTCCTTCTCTTGATCTTCACGCGGATTCGAATCCTGATGATCCTCATTTCTTTGTTGGAAACCGGGAGGTTACTTCGTTAATCCGAACCTCCACCGTTTCCGAGGCCGTCGCAAAGATTTCGACGAACCTTTTAGTTCGCGCTTGGATGGTCGAGCATCAGCGTCAACGCATGGCCGAAGCTAGTGCTAACGGAAGTGGAATGGTGGCGGAAGGACGCGATATCACCACCGTTGTATACCCTGAGGCCGATTTGAGAGTCTTGCTTGTTGCTTCACCGCTTGCGCGTATGAAGAGGAGGGCTAAGGAGTTATTTGGTGATGACAGCCCTGAAAGCCTAGAAAAGGTTCGTTCTCAGATTGTTGATCGTGATGCCGCTGATTCAACCGTCAGCGAATTTACGAACCCTGGCCCTGGAATTGAACTGGTTGATACCTCGGATCTTGATATTGACGGGGTCTTGGAGGCGGTTATTTCGCTTCTCCCCGCAGGCATGAGTGGGAAGCACAACTGAATGTGACGGGGGTCGCCGTACTCAATTGGAATTTTCGGTAGGACTTAGGCTAGACTATCCGAGTCGCCAAAATTTAGGTGATCGAACGGGCTGTGGCGCAGTTTGGTAGCGCACTTGACTGGGGGTCAAGGGGTCGCGGGTTCAAATCCCGCCAGCCCGACAGGTAATCAGGATCGGTTTTCCGATCCTGATTTTTTTATTTTCAGGCTCCTTTTCGCGTAAAGTTTTACGCCCAATTGACGGCTCTAGCTTCCACTCTGATCTCAGACAAAACGGCTGCGCAATTCCTACGAACTGTGAGATGTTCGCACATATTCAACGAAAATCACTGAAGAAATGCTGTGAATGAGTGCACTTTATGATGTTACCAATGTGGCGAATATGTATAGTGTTACAAAAGTGACTAACCATCATCACTGACGGAGTTTATTTATGCGAGTAGTTTCCCTGACTGCAAGTGCTGCATTCTTAAGCCTTGTGTTCCCACAAGGCACAGCCTTGGCAAATGCGCCTACTGGTGATCACCAGATCGCTCTCACAGGGACGACAACAAGTAGCGAACGGCCCGTACAAAAGATCACTCTCACGCGTTCGCAAGGTGAACCTACCCGCATTGCCCAGGCAGGCCTCGAGAATGTCGGAATTGGAAACGGACATTCTTTAAAACGTTTCTCACGCACCACACTGCAGTCCCAGGGCACATCTTCTTTTGATCCTAGTGATAATGCAGCAATCTTGACCGAGCCCATCTCTGTCGATCCTTTCATGGTCACTGGTCTGTCCTGGAGTGGGCAATCCGAGCTTTCTGCCAATACCCAAATGT
Source organism: uncultured Actinomyces sp. (assembly GCA_900541895.1). Taxonomy (GTDB): domain Bacteria; phylum Actinomycetota; class Actinomycetes; order Actinomycetales; family Actinomycetaceae; genus Pauljensenia. The sequence continues at coordinate 61,261 of UWSI01000008.1, forward strand.
TTATTCGGGTTCGTGAGAATGGCAGGTGGAGCCAGTGGTACCTGACTGATAATGATGGAGGAGCTGGAAAAGATCACGCCGATGGCACCCAAGCGCGCGGTGGTACCGATCCTTTCATTACCGCAGGAGCTGACGCGATCCAAATTCGCGTAACTGGGAATGAAAATGAGCTTCCAGCTGATCTCGAAGTCGCAATGATTCCCGATAACCCGCAGGGCGAAACAACACTGGCAGAAGACGATGTTGTGACAACGGCTGCAGAAGGCACAGATATTAATCCAGAGTCCGTGCAGGCCGAAGAGAGTTATTTAACTTCGCTTATTCAGTCCAAGCAGGACGCTGAGGCTGACAGCAAGAGCGAAGAGCCAGCAGCTGAATCGCCATCCCCTGCATCAAGCGGGGACACTTACGAGGAACCAACAGAGTCTGTTTATCCGGGAGTCGGTAGCGGAAGCGCAATCGGACGCAGCGGTGCTCAGCTCAGTCACGCTTTCCCCACGACTGTTCAGCCCAACGGGCTACCCGTTGCTGTAACGAGCAGGAGCGGTTGGGGAGCGAATGAATCCTACCTTGACTGGGATCCGGAGTACTTCGCAGCGAGCCATGTTGTTGTTCACCACACTGCCGGGACAAATAACTACTCCATGGATCAATCTGCATCCATTGTCCGGGGGATCTACCACTACCATGCAGTGACTCTTGATTGGGGAGATATCGGTTATAACTTCCTCGTCGATAAATGGGGACGTGCGTTTGAAGGCCGAAAAGGGACACTTTCTTCGCCGGCTGGCAAGATGGTTGCTGGCGCCCACGATCAAGGCTTTAACTCCGGCACGATGGGGATCTCGATGATGGGAACCTATCAATCCGAAGCTCCCTCGCAGGCAACCTTGAACACCGTGGGCGCTCTTGCAGGATGGCAGTTAAGGCGTGCAGGAGTGTCGAATATGTCCGAGTCTGCAGGCTTTAGGCCCAGGGGATCGAACCCAAGGTATCGAGCAGGTACTTACATCGATCTTGCCCGTATTTCCGGCCATCGAGACACTTATCCGACGAGTTGCCCAGGAGATGCCGGATACTCGAAGCTTCCGACAATTCGTCAGATTGCACAAAATGGGGCACAGGCTCCCCGGATTGACGCGAGCTCAACGAACGATCAATCGGCTTCCTACACTGTAAAAGGCGCGATTTGGGGTCTGTGGAATGGCAATAAGTCACTCATGGGTAATCCCAAGTCGGATGAGGAAGCAAGTGCTCCCGGAGTCTACCAGCTGTTTGACCAAGGAACTGCTTACTGGACCGAAAAGACTGGCGCCCATTTTGTGTCCGGGTCAATCTTCCGCGCATACGGTGATAACCGTTACGAACGTGGGTTCTTAGGATTTCCAACGAGTGATGAGTATCCTGCAGGCTCTGGACGCGCGCAAGAATTCCAAGGTGGAACAGTTACATGGACTCAAAATGCTGGTAGCCATACGCTTCGCTATGGCACTGGTATTGCTAACGCTTTTATTGAATTAGGTGGCGCGAAGGCTTTGGGTACTGCTACATCCGATGAGACTCGTTCTGGTAGCGGTGTTTTCCAAGTGTTCGAAAAGGGGACCGCTTATTGGACAGCGGAAGGTGGTACCCACTTTGTAAGCGGAGAAATCTTCAAAGCATACGGACAAGCAGGGTATGAACGCGGCTCACTAGGCTATCCGTTAAGCAGCGAATACTCCACGAATTCGGGGCGCATTCAGGAATTCCAAGGTGGTGTTATTACCTCCTCATCTTCCGGCACCTACACCCTGCGTTATGGCACTGGTATTGCAAATGCATTCCGCGAAATTGGCGGGGTAAAAGTTGTCGGTTTACCGCGCACCTCCGAGACCCGTTCCGGTAAGGGCGTCTACCAAGTATTCGATAATGGAACGGCATACTGGACGCCTCAAGGCGGTACTCATTTCGTACGGGCGGGGATCTTCAACGCCTATGGGAGCAAAGGATACGAACGCGGTTTCCTAGGTTTCCCCGTTAGTGATGAGTACTCGGCAGGCTCCGGTCGCGCGCAGGAGTTTGAAGGCGGCGTCATCACATGGAGCGCGAGTGGGGGAACCTATGTCTTGCGCTACGGAACTGGTATTGCAAACGCATATCGAGATCTTGGCGGTGCACGCTTCTTGGGCGTTGCGACTACAGCTGAGACGCCTTCAGGTAAGGGAGTCTTCCAAGTTTTCGACAAGGGCACTGCCTACTGGAGCGCAACAAGCGGCTCGCACTTTGTGCGTGGACAGATCTTTACAACGTACGGCCAAGCTGGATACGAACGCGGAAGCTATGGGTATCCCACCAGTGATGAATTCTGGTCCGCAGGCACTCGAGTTCAGTACTTTGAGGGCGGTAAAATCGCCTCATAACAAAGCCCTGACAGCGTCGATGAGGCAGTAGTGGCCTACACGCAAGAAGGGACGTATATGAGCACAATCTTCAGCTATAAAATCGAGCTTTCCAAAGAAACAGATGATTGAGCTCGCTTGAATGTGTGTAGGTAAAACTAGTGGTGTGGCCTCCCCGGC
>UWSI01000009.1 GCA_900541895.1 uncultured Actinomyces sp.
GGCCGCCCTCGACCACAGCGCGCGCTTCATCTCGGGGATTCTCACTCAGGCGTGAGACGACCCGTTTCACGCGTCGTTTCACGGCTTCGTTGTCGAGGACGACGGTTGTAGGCAACCCCGCGTTGCCCGATGCGGATACGACTAGTCGAGGCTCGCAGACCAGGGGTCGGCTGGGTGAGGGAGGCGCACGCGATCGCGGCAATCAGGCCGATGACGCAGTAAGCGGCTACCCACACACGAGCCGCCAGTAGCCGAAGTGCACGTACCTGCCGATTGACGTGAAACCGTAAGCGATGATGCTAAAGACAGCGGCCGCGACGAATGCGAGTAGGTTTGCGCGCGTTGAAAGCCCCCGCGGCAGGCGCTCGATCATCGACGAGGCCGGGGGGTTGACGGGACCGGGCGGGGGAGAGGTGGGGTACTGGTTGATTATGGTCTCACTGACGTGTGTGGGATGGGCGAGGCCGGGGCGTGTTCGCGTCACGCCTCACGGATAGCCTTCATGATCCCACTGCGCGGGTAGTAGTCGACGGCAAAAGTCTCTTGGAGGAGAAACGTGAATGACGTGGGCACACACATTCCTCCTGTGCTCATACGTCCGCCGGGGTCGCTCCCGTCCACTCAAACCATCCTTGATGCAGAACAAGCCAAGCCATCAGTGCAAAACCAGACTGTCCGGGCATCGATGCCCCACGGGCACTGCGTACGGATGAAGACGCCATATCTTCAAACCACTGGTCATGAGCGACGAGGGGAGTATAGGTATCAACAAAGGGGATATCTCTGCGTTCACACACCTGTTGACACGACAGTGAAAGTTCTTTCACCGCAGAGGATTGCACACCGGCAAGCGGAGGCGGGCCAACGACCATCGAGGGGATCCCCAAAGTTGATGCTCGGTCAGTAATATTCGCCAAATTGAGTCGCGATCGGGGAGTTGAAATCCCGGCCGGAATATCACTGCATCCAACAGCAATAATCAGCGCGCAGGGCTCGTCGGGAGCAAAGCGATACACGACCTCATCCTCCCAGCGCGCAGCGAGCTGCGAGGTCGTTTCTCCCGGAACAGCCAAGGTCATGATGGTTGGCGGAGAAGGGAACTCGGAACGTGCCAATACCCTCCCAACCCAACCCAGGCCTCGGGGATCTCCCATGGGGGTAATGAGTTCATCGCCGATAATACAGATTCGCATGATGACCCCTATGCGAAGGCCCGGCGCATGAGCTCCGCGGCCTGTTCGCGATGCAAGCTTGCTCGCCCAGCGGCGGTGGTTGCGCTCTCTGGACGGGAGACCAAAGTTGGCGCAATTCCTAGCTCGGGGAACAAATTCAATGCGAAGTGAGGCCAAATTCCCTGGTTCTTCGGCTCATCTTGGACCCACAGAAGTTCGGCATTCGGGAATGTAGACAGAACCTCACGGAGCTCCTCAACGGGAAGCGGATAGAGCTGCTCAACGCGAATAATCGCCGTATTCCATGCACCGCGCTCTTCCCGCTCATGGATCAGGTCGTAGTAGACCCGTCCCGAGCACAAAATCACCCGCGACACGCGGTTTGTTTCCACCCGCGAATCGACTTCACCGTACACGGGAGTGAAGGAGCCAGTAGTGAATTCCTCAAGACGCGATGAGGCAGCATGCAGACGCAGAAGCTGCTTTGGGGTGAAGGCAATGAGAGGCTTACGAGGCCGCTTGTAGGCCTGAGTGCGCAGCATGTGGAAGTGATTCGCCGGAGTAGAGGGCTGAACGATCCACATGTTGTTTTCTGCGGCAAGCTGCAGGTATCGCTCGATTCGTGCAGATGAATGGTCTGGGCCCTGACCCTCTTGGCCGTGCGGCAAGAGCATGACCAAGGAAGAACGCTGTCCCCACTTTGTTTCCGCGGAAGAAACAAACTCATCGATGACCGTTTGAGCGCCAATTGCGAAGTCTCCAAACTGTGCTTCCCACAAAACTAAAGCTTCGGGGCGCTCAATGGAGTAGCCATACTCATAGGCCAATACCGCATACTCCGACAGCGGCGAATCGAAAACATCGAAGTTTGCCTGGTCGGGAGTAAGGAAGTGCAGGGGAGTGAACTCGCGACCGTCTTTATGATCGTGCAAAACTGCATGGCGCTGGACGAATGTTGCACGTCGTGCATCCTCGCCCGAGAGACGAATAGGCGTCCCCTCCATCAACAAAGTGCCAAAGGCCAGGAGTTCCGCGAAACCCCAGTCAATCGGGGCATGACCAGTCGCCATTTCCTGACGCTTCTGGCACAGCTTCTCAAGCTTGGGATGCACAGTGAAATCAGGCGGGAAATTCACGTAGGCATCACCGATACGCTCGAGTGCCTCGGGGCTGACTGCCGAAGACCAGCCAATCATCATTCCCGCGCCGGGAAGCTGGCTCTCGGGGACCTGCCACTGATCGTCCTCAGAGTGGTGCTCTTGCTGCGGCGCCCAACCGTGCTCACGAGTGTGCTCAAGGATTTCGCTGAGCTCAGCCTCGTAAGCGCGGATTGAAGCGCGGGCCTCTTCATCGGTCAACTGACCACGGCCAACGAGGTTGCGGATGTAGACCTCACGGGTGGAGGGAAGCTTTGAAATGAGCGAGTACATGACCGGCTGCGTCATTGAGGGATCGTCGCCCTCATTGTGACCGCGACGGCGGTAACAGGTCATGTCGATGATGACATCCTTGTGGAAAGCCTCGCGGAAATCCAAAGCCAATGCAGCCACGCGGACTACGGCCTCGGGATCATCACCATTGACATGGAAGATCGGGACCTGCAGGCCCTTGGCCAAATCGGTTGGGTAGCGCGTTGAACGACCCGAAGCTGGACCGGTTGTAAAGCCAATCTGGTTGTTCACAATGACGTGAATGGTTCCGCCAGTGCGGTAGCCGGTCAGCTGAGACATATTCAAAGTCTCTTGAACGACACCTTGGCCAATGAAGGCAGCATCGCCGTGAATGAGCAGTGGAACCACGGGGAAATCAGGATCACCCAAGACATCTTGCTTTGCGCGGACAATGCCCTCAAGGACACCGTCAGCGGCCTCGAGATGCGAGGGATTGGCTGCAAGAGAAATCTTCGTTGCTACGCCATCTTCAGAGGAATATACGCCTTCGGTACCCAGGTGATACTTGACGTCGCCGGACCCCTGGACAGTGCGCGGATCCTGATTGCCTTCGAACTCAGAGAAAATCTGGGCGTAACTCTTTCCCGCAAGGTTTGCCAGAACATTTAGGCGGCCACGGTGAGCCATTGCAATGGCAACCTCGTGGATCCCGCGGTGTGCAGCCTTATTCAAGATCTCGTCCAAAAGCGGGATCAGCGACTCCCCGCCTTCCAGAGAGAAACGCTTCTGGCCAAGGTACTTTGTCTGCAGGAATTCTTCGAAAGCCTCGGCGTGAATGAGCGTCGACAGAATATGACGCTGTTCCTTAGCGGAAGGTGCTTCAAAGGGGCCTTCAATGCGTTCTTGGACCCACTGTCGCTGGTTCGGGTCCTGAATGTGCATGTATTCGATGCCGATAGAACGAATATAGGTATCGTGCAGGCGAGCAAGCAGATCGCGAAGCAGCATCTGCTCGCTTCCGCCAAAGCCGCCCGTGGGGAATGAACGATCCAAATCCCACACGGTCAAGCCGTAGGTTGAAAGGTTCAAATCGGGGTGGCGGCGGACGCGATAAGCCAAGGGGTCGGTATCTGCTGCCAAATGGCCTCGTGAACGGTAGGCCTGGATGAGCTCGGCAATACGAGCGGGCTTGCCCTTTTCGCGCTCAAGATCGTATTCGAAGTCTGCTTCCCACACGTAGGGGGGAATTGGGATATGAAGCGCTGTAAACACGCGGTCATAGAAACCGTCGCGTCCGCTGAGTTTGAGATCAAGGAGACGCAGGAAATCACCCGAAGCGGCGCCCTGGATCACGCGATGGTCATAAGTAGAAGAGACGAACATCGTCTTACCAATGCCCAAAAGGGCAAGTTTGCGCGGAGAAACTCCCGCAAATTCCGCTGGGTAATCCATCGCGCCCACACCGATGATGACACCCTGACCATTCATCAGGCGCGGAACGGAAGTTGTTGTTCCAATGGTTCCGGGGTTCGTGAGCGTAACCGTCGCGCCCTGGTAGTCTTCAGCGCTGAGTGAGCCGGCTTTCGCGCGTGAAACAATGTCCTGATAGGCCTCGACGAAACCGGTGAAGGTAAGAGTATCGGCCTGATGGATCACGGGGACAACAAGACGGCGTTCGCCCGCGTGCTGGATATCGATCGCAAGTCCAAAACCGACGTGTGCGCGCTCGTCGATAGCCGGCTTGCCATCGTTGAGTGAATAGCGGACATTCATCTGCGGCATCTCGCAGAGCGCCTCGACAATCGCGTAGCCGATGAGGTGGGTAAATGAAACCTTACCGCCGACCGTGCGTGCAAGATGCGCATTGATGACCGATCGATTTTCAATGAGGATTTTTGCCGCAATCTGACGTTGGGAAGTTGCTGTTGGGATCGTGAGTGACTCATCCATATTGCGAGCCGTTGCGCGAGCAATGCCCTTCAACACATGGAGTTCATCTTGGGTTTCTGTCTGTTCTGACAAAGACGAGGCAACTGGGGACGTGCGGTGAATACGTGCATAGGGTGACGAGGCCTGGGCGGATTGCGCCGGAGGAGCGGGAGGAAGATCGGAGCGCGTCACCGAAACTTCCGGCTGCTCCGTTGTCGGGTTGTCCTCGTGAGCAGCCAAAGCGGCCTCAGCGCTGACGACCGCGGTGGGCTGAGTGGGGAGAGGAGCTTGGCTTCGATGGAGCTGTGCCGGGAGGGTATCACCCTCAAAATAGGCGCGCCAAGACGCATCCACACTGTGTGGATCGGTCAACCACTGCTGACGCATTTGTTGAACCCATTCGTGTGAACGTGGGGAATCCGCCACCGTTACACCATCCTTTTCCCTGAACACGGCCATGTGAGTCTTGACATTATTTTAGGCCCTCACGTCCAGAATGCCCTTTCCTGCGTGGGCCTTTCTCACACTTCGAAGATGGGTGGGTCCAGATAGACTGGAAGAACCATGGATAGTGACAGTTGTTGCCCTGACCAAAGTTCGATGTGTCTTCACCACCAAATGGTGGGAGGCCAGCGTGCTTTTTGATATCGCAATGCTCCTTTTAGGAGTGATCCTCACCGCGGGTACCTTCATCTTTGTTTCCGCAGAATTTTCTCTTGTCGCCCTTGATCAGGCCGTCGTCGAAAGTCGTGCAGCTGCGGGTGACGCCCGGGCACGTCAGGTGGGACAGGCCATTAAGAACCTCTCGACTCAACTTTCAGGTTCGCAGGTTGGCATCACCTTAACGACGATTCTCTTGGGGTATACCACGCAATCTGCGCTCGCGGATCTTCTCACGAAGGCGGGCGTTGGAATGGGGCTATCAACTGCTATTTCTTCGGCTGTTGGAGTGGGTGTCGCGGCGGTCATTATCAATGTGATGTCCATGGTTTTTGGTGAGCTTGTTCCGAAAAACCTAGCACTGGCCCATCCCCTGAAGACCGCGGGACGTATTGTCCCCTTTAATACGCTCTTCACCGTGATTTTCAAGCCGGTGATCGTTGTCCTGAATTCCTCCGCGAATGGGATATTGCGTCTTTTGGGAGTAGAGCCCCAAGAAGAGCTTTCATCTGCAAGATCTGCATCAGAATTAGCTGCGATGGTTCGCCACTCTGCCCAAGAAGGGACATTGGATACCTCGACGGCCTCGCTATTTACGAATTCCATCCGCATCACTGAACTCACCGCCGTGGATGTCATGACCGATCGCGGGCTTCTTCACACGATTCCTGATGATGCCTATGCCTCTGATGTCGTCCGCGCCGCGCACGAAACCGGACACTCTCGTTTCCCCGTGATTGGCGAGGATCGCGACGACATCATCGGTTTTGTCTCATTGCGCAGGGCCGTTGCGGTTCCCTACGAAAAGCGCGATGAGGTTCCGGTCCTTTCATCCTCTCTTTTAGCCGATGCCCCACGCGTACCTGAGACCTTGGATCTGGCGACCCTTTTGGTTCAATTGCGTGAAGAAGGCTTGCAGATGGCAGTGGTCGTTGATGAATACGGTGGTGTCTCTGGAATTGTGACCCTTGAAGACGTGGTTGAGGAGATCGTTGGTGATGTCGCCGATGAGCACGATCAGCGTCGTCTAGGTATTCGTCCTCGTCCCGACGGGTCCTACCTTGTACCGGGGCGTCTGCGTATTGATGAACTCGCGCAGAAGATTAAAATTTTCCTTCCTGACGATGGGCCCTATGACACTCTTGCAGGCCTGATTATGACTGAGCTCGGAACGATCCCACAGGTTGGAGATCGATGCGAAGTTGCTGGCGTGCGCCTCGAGGTCATTCAGATGATGGGCAGGCGTGTCATGCAGGTGAGTGTTGTTCCGCCCGTTCACGAGGCCGAAGGCGAGGTGCTCCTGTGAATAGCACCCTTGCTTTGGTCCTGACCGTTCTTTTGCTTGCGATGAATGCCTTTTTCGTCGCGGGAGAGTTCGCGACGACCTCCTCTAGGCGCTCCCAGATCGAGCCTTTGGTGGAAGAGGGTGTCCGAGGATCGCGTCATGCACTCTTTGCCTTAGAGCACGTGTCCTTGATGCTGGCGATCTGTCAGTTGGGCGTGACCGTAGCTTCAACCTCATTGGGTGTGGTTGCTGAACCAACTTTTGCTGCAATGATTGAGGGACCGATGGAAAAATGGGGGCTGCCGCATTCGTGGGTACACGTCGTCGGCTTCACCTTTTCTTTGGTCTTGGTGCTGTTCCTCCACGTCGTTTTCGGTGAAATGGTTCCAAAGAACCTCTCAATTGCGAATCCACAGCGTCTTCTTCTTGTGCTTGCGCCGATTTTGGTCAATATCGGTCATGTCATTCGCCCGATCATTCACGCTATGGATCACCTGGCCAACTGGTTCTTACGCGCAGCGGGAGTCGAACCAAAGTCAGAGATTTCCGCGACCTTCACTATCGAAGAGATGGCGACCATTGTTGAGCATTCTCAGCAAGAAGGAATGATTGATGATGATCTGGGCTTGCTCTCTGGAACCCTAGAGTTTTCTACTGAGAACGCCTCTGATGTCATGGTTCCACTGAGCGAATTGGTGATTCTGAGTGCTGAGTGCACTCCCGAGGACGTTGAGAAGGAAGTCGCGCGTACCGGTTTCTCGCGATTCCCGGTTGCCGATGACTCCGGAGCGCTCAGTGGATACATTCACCTCAAGGACGTCTTGTATGCCGAGGGCGCCGAGAGATTCGAACCTGTCACTTCATGGAGAATTCGCAAGATGGAAGCGGTCTCTATGGAAGCAGAGGTCGAAGATGCTCTGCGCCATATGCAGCGCGCTGGCGCCCATCTCGCAGAGGTCATTGGCAAGGACGGAAACGTTCAAGGAGTGCTCTTCCTTGAAGATATTCTTGAGCGTCTTGTCGGAGAGGTCCGCGATGCACTCCAACGCGATTCGCTTCCGGGGGCTCATCGCCAAGCATGAGCGCTAGGACACAAGTACCTGCGTGAGCGAAAAATATTTGGGATGATTAAAAAGTTATGACGACACCAGCACCGAACTTACCCACGCGACGCCAGCGCGCTCACGAGCGCGCACAGCGTGCGCAAGTTGATGCTGCCCAGGTTCTTCCTACTGAACCTTTGGGACGAAAGCGCGGTAAAGCTGGTCGCCTTCTTGTGCGTTCCAGTGTTCTTCTTGCTTTAGGAGCGATGACCATCGCGGTTCCGCTCAGTGGTTTTCTTCGTCCCGACGTTTCAATTTCTATTCCTTCGCGTCAGTTCGGCGCAGCAATTGGTTCACAGTCCTGGGCCTCTGATTCTGCGGCCGTTTCGCTTTCTTCCGGCCTCAATGCGCAGGTCGATGCTGCCTCGCGATCGCGGGTGCGTTCGCCGCTCATGGTGCAGTGCGTCGGTGATGGGGGCGGTGCGGCTGACGGTACGCGTACTTTGACGAAGGCGGATACGATCTACTGGCCTCTTCAAGAAGGCACCTACCAAATCACCTCGCCGTTCTCGATGCGCATTTCACCCGTCTCGGGAACCATGCTCATGCATGAAGGCGTCGATATGGCCGCCCCGCTTGGGACTCCAATTCATGCGGTATTCGCTGGACAGGTGACAGAGGTTTCAGAGAATTCTCGTTCTGGAGCTCTTGTGACGATTCGTCACACCGCCAGTGATGGAAGTGTGTTCTATTCTGCTTACCTTCATCAGTACATGAAGGATATTAAAGTCAAGGTTGGTCAGCAGGTTTCAGCTGGAGAGCAAATTGGAGCCGTTGGATCAAATGGCTGGTCGACTGGACCGCACCTTCACTTTGAGATTCATAATTCTTCAGATCAACCGGTTGATCCGGAGGTATGGATGGCGGACCATAAAGCGGTCCACATCGGTAAGGAGTGCTAAGCATGTATCGGGTTGTGGGCGATGGACCGATTATTCTTGCGCATCGAGGCGGGGGAGCAGAAGGACCTGAGAACACTCCAGAAGCTTTTGAGGCGCTACGTAATATTCAGGTCTACCACGTTGAAACTGACGCGCATTTAAGCGCCGATGGTCAGGTTGTTCTCAACCATGATCCCGAGGTCGATCGCACCTATCCAGCAAGCGGCAAAATCCGTGAAATGAACTGGAGTGAGCTGCGTGAATTACGCGGTGTTGATGGTGGGCGAATGATCCGCTTGGCCGAGGCCTTGGATGAGTTCCCCGACATGTATTTCAATATCGACGCAAAGAGTGAGGAAGTTGCGCTTCCTTTGCTTGAAGTTATTCACGAACATGATGCGCTTGGACGTGTCTTAGTCGCTTCCTTTGATGAATCGCGGCTGCGTCGCCTGCGTCGTTTGGAGCCTCGTCTGGTCACCTCGGTGGGCGTTGGCGCGGTTACGCGTCTTGTTGCAGCTTCACAGCTCGCTCAGCCGGCCAGACGTCTTCTTGTCCCGGGTCCTCTTGAAGGTGTTTGGGCGGTTCAGGTTCCTGAGAAAATGGGGGCCATTCGAGTCGTCGATCGCCGCTTTGTCGCTACGGCACACGCCTTAGGGTGTGCCGTGCACGTCTGGACCGTCAACGAGGAAGAGCAGATGCATCGTCTGCTAGATCTTGGCGTTGATGGAATCATCACTGACTATCCAACAAGGGCTCGAAAGGTTCTTGAAGAACGAGGCCAGTGGCATCCAATTGCACCGGCAAATGCCCAATAGACGCCGATAGAGAAGCATAAAGTTTGTGGGAGGCACCTAAGGTGCCTCCCACAAGCTTATCTATGACGGTGTTGCCTAAACCGCTTAGGCATCAATGCCTTGGGTGCGGGTTGCCAGTTCGATGGTACGGGCGCGTGCGATTCGCCAGAATGAAATCCCCACCAACACGACGGCCACTGCGATACCTGCGATGCGGACCCAGCCGCTGCCAACGAAAATCATTGCCATCGCCGCAAGCTCGGGAACAAGCAACATGAATGAATCCACAATGTAGCGACCGAAACTGGGCATTTCGATGCCGTCGGCCTCGGCCACGGACTTGACCATGAAGTTCGGACCATTGCCAATGTATGTAATAGCGCCGCAGAAAACTGCACCCAAGGAGATCGGGATCAGATAGGCCTCGGGAACTCCGGCAATGAGCGTCCCGTCCCCGCCCAAGGTCTTTGCCATTCCAAAGAAGGTCATGTAGGTCGGAGCATTGTCCAAGACCGAGGACAAGGAACCCGTGAAGACGAAGAAAGTTCCGCGGTTGAGGGGAAGAGAAGGCGCAACTTCTTCGAGGACGCGCAGTGCGGGGGCCATCGTGGCGAAAATGCCGATGAAGAGTGCAGCAACTTCGGCAATGGGGGACCACTGGAAAGCGTTCTCCTCGTAGCGGACATTTTTATTGCCAACAGTCAGTGAAAGGCCAGAGGCAATAAGCATGACGATCTCGCGGTATGGCACTAACTCGGAGCCGTGCGCATGACCTTCGATGATGGCCTCGGCATCCCATGAGGGAAGGAAAGCAACGGAGCAGATGATCGCAGCGAAGAACAGAAGATTAATTGCACCGTGTAGGCGCAGCGGTTCGATGTCTTCGTTGTCCTCTTCGATGGCCACCTTGGGTTCGCTTGCGTAGTACAAGCGATCAAGCGAGTAAAACGACAAAAGAAGGATCCCAAGGACGAATGCCCATTCCTTCCACAGGTTCAGTGTCCACGTGAAGGGAACGCCATTGAGGAACCCAAGGAAGAGCGGCGGGTCGCCAAGCGGAGTGAGCAAACCACCGCAGTTAGCGACGATGAAGATCGTGAAGAGAACGGTGTGGACCTTGTTAACACGCTCGCGGTTGGTGGCAAGCAGGGGACGGATCAACAGCATTGCTGCGCCGGTTGTCCCAATGAAGGATGCCAAGACGCCGCCAATTGCCAAGAAGATTGTGTTGTTTCGTGGGGTTGCTCGAATATCGCCGGCGAGGTGAATACCACCCGAGACCACGTAGAGCGAGAACAGTAGGCAGATGAATTGGAAGTATTCAATCCCCGTATCAATCAGCGGGCCGCTTCCGGCCTTCCAGAACATCCACAGCGTCGTCGGAACTGCCAAGATCAGTGCGACGGTGAGCTGAGAGGAATTACGCTCCCACCAGTGTGAGGTGGCAGGAATCAGTGGCAAAACCGCGATACATGCGAGCATTGCGACAAAGGGAAGTAGAGACCACAGTGGGTATTCCACAAGAACTCCTTGACGGTGAATCTGGTTGGCAATCGCCTCATTCATCCTAGGCTATGGCGCTGCACGGGGCATTGATATCTTCCTATGCGATCGGCACGCCTATGATGGAATTTGTCGAGGAGGTTCAATGTCCCAGCGTCTGCGCGATGTCGTGCTACTGGTTGCTGCCGGTTTATTTGCGGGCTCACTCTCGGGTTTATTTGGAATTGGTGGTGGAACCGTCATTATTCCCGCGCTCATGGCAGTTGGCTATTCTCAGCGCGAGGCCTCGGCCTCAAGTTTGCTAGCCATTGTTCCAACCTGCATTTCTGGGGTGATCTCCTATGCGGCAGTTGGCAGAATTGCCTGGATCCCTGCGCTTCTCATGACCATGGGCATGTTGATCGGTGTACAAATGGGGACGTGGATGCTTGCGCGACTGTCTGAGGGCGTTCTGCGCTGGGGGTTTGTCGTGTTCATCGTGACATTGATTGTGATCCAGGTTGTGTATGTTCCCGCTCGCGAGGGGGCTCTTGATATCACTCTCCCAGTCGGAATAGCACTGTTCCTACTGGGATGTTTGTGTGGTTTTCTTGCCGGTTTGTTGGGAATTGGTGGGGGAGCAGTTGCGATACCTGGACTGACCCTTCTGGGTATGTCTGACTTGGGTGCTCGTGGAGTATCGATGGTCGTGATGCTTCCGGGTGCGCTCAGTGGAACAGTAACGAATTATCGACGAGGCCTTGTTCGTGTTGGTCCCGCATTGCTCGTTGGCTGCACGGCTGTGTGCGCAGTTCCTTTTGGGGCATGGTGTGCGAGGCTTCTGTCGCCTCGCGTTGACGCCTTGCTTTTTGGTGCGTGGTTTGCGGTGCTATTGGTGCGTTCCATTATTGTGGCGCGAAAAGTGCCCCGAACAGGATTCGAACCTGCGACCTTTCGCTCCGGAGGCGAACGCTCTATCCACTGAGCTATCGGGGCAACCGCCCCAGTTTATCAGTCTTTAGCCCGAGCTCAAACGCTAGTGCAGACCCGGATTAGGCCGTATTATGAAGGGGTTCCCTCTCTTCAACGTGAATGGAAGTTTACATGCGCGTCCATATTGCAACCGATCATGCCGGATTCGAACTTAAAGAACACCTGGTGAAGGTCCTTCGCGATGCGGGATATGAGGTTATCGATCACGGTGCAACAACCTATGATCCCAACGATGACTACCCGCAGATGTGTATCGAAGCCGCTGAAGGTGTTGTCTCAGATCCCGGCTCTTTGGGTGTAGTCATTGGCGGTTCGGGAAATGGCGAACAGATGGCTGCCAACTTGGTTAAGGGCGTGCGTGCGGCACTGGTATGGAACGAAAACATCGCCGTGCTTGCTCGTGAACACAACAACGCGAATGTTATTGCCGTCGGGGCTCGTCAGCACTCGAAGGAAGATGCCACCCGCTTTGTTTTGACCTTCTTGGAAACGCCTTTCAGTGAGGATGAGCGTCACAAGCGTCGCATCGCAGTGATGGATGCGTACTAATACCCAATTGGACGCTAGCGCTCAGCTCTGACCGGTAATAGTCAGGTAGACCAACAGAATATTGAGAAGAGTAATTGCCGCTGCAATCACAGATGCCACTGTGATTGTCAGCGGCTTATTCACATATTCGCCCATGAGCTTCTTATTTCGCGTCAAATACATGAGCGGCACAATGGCAAAGGGGATGCCAAAGGAAAGCGCGACCTGCGAGAGCACCAATGCCCAGGTCGGTTCTGCCCCCATTCCCAGGATGATCAGGGCCGGGATGATTGTCACCACGCGGCGTGCCAACAGTGGGACGTTCACGTGGAGAAGACCGTTCATGATTTCTGAACCCGCGTAGGCGCCCACCGAAGTCGATGCTAAGCCTGAGGCCAGCAGGCCAAGAGCGAAGATGGAGGAAACGGTGCCTCCCAGGGCGTTTGCGATCGCATGGTAGGCACCTTCGATGGTGTCGGTTCCTTCAACTCCAGACAAAGCCGAGGCAGCGAGAAGAAGCAGGCCAATATTGACGATTCCGGCAATGCTCAGTGCCCACAAGATATCGTGGCGAGTTGCACGAAGAAGCGCACGCTTATGGGGACGTTCAATTTCGGGATCTGTCTGGTGGTCGTTGACCAAGGAAGAGTGCAGGTAAATCGCGTGCGGCATGACAGTTGCGCCGAGCATCGAGGCGGAGACCAAAATTGAGTCGGTGCCATTGAATCGGGGGATCAGTCCGCTTGCAACTTCAGACCACTGCGGTGGTGCGAAGAAAAGTCCTGCTAAGAATCCTGCGGTAATCACGACAAGCATCCCGATGATTACTGCTTCAAAAATATTCTGGCGATTTCCTTGGAGGAGCAGGACAATGATCGACGCGGCACCAATAATGACACCGGACCACAAGAGGGAAATTCCGAAGAGAAGGTTGAGTGCGATTGCTCCACCAATAACTTCAGCGAGGTCGGTTGCCGCCGCGACGACTTCCGCTTGTAGCCAGAACAGAATTCGATTGTGCGGACGAAGACGTTCACCAAGGAGTGCAGGGAGTGATTTTCCGGTGACAATGCCCAATTTTGCTGAAAGGTATTGGACAAGCATGGCTGAGAGATTTGAAAGAATAAGCACCCATACCAAGAGGTAGCCATAGCGGGCACCCGCAGTGATATTCGCAGCGACATTGCCGGGGTCCACATAGGCAATTGCTGCAATAAATGCCGGGCCCATCAAAGCAAATAGTCGATGCTGCTTGAGACGGTGAACACTCATTTTCTATCCTCACATATCAGAATCTTCGTATAACCGAACTTTACTCCAGATTTTGTGAGGTGTCACAGAGTTTCAGTGTGGCATGGGAGCAATCGAAACGATTACCCTTAAATGGTGACTCCAGAAGAACTTGCATCTCATATCCAGGACCTTTTGCTTGCTGAGATTAAGCAGGGCAACTTTGCTCTCGAGCCCGCAGACCTTCCCGAGACGGTGAAGGTCGAGAGGCCTCGTAACCGTGACCACGGCGACTGGGCCAGCAATATTGCCATGCAATTGGCAAAGAAGGCGGGAATGAACCCGCGCGACTTTGCGCAGATCCTCGTCAGTGACCTCAATGAACTCGAGGGCATTGATAGTGCTGAAATCGCTGGTCCCGGCTTTATCAATATTCGTCTTGCCGCTGCCTCTGCAGGCGAGCTTGCCCGCACCATTGTCGAGGCCGGTGGTGCTTTCGGTCGTGGCGAATCCATGAAGGGACTGCACATTAATCTGGAGTATGTCTCTGCCAACCCCACAGGTCCGGTTCACCTGGGTGGTGCACGCTGGGCGGCCGTGGGAGATTCCCTCGCTCGCCTGATGAAGGCATCGGGCGCGAAGGTGACTCGCGAGTACTACTTCAATGATCATGGTTCTCAGATCGATCGTTTCGCGCGTTCTCTCTATGCACGCGCGATGGGCCATGAGGCGCCCGAAGATGGTTACGGCGGCCAGTACATTGCCGATATTGCTGCGCAAGTACGTGAAGACGCTGTCGCAGCAGGGGAGCCCGATCCGGTCACTCTTCCTGAAGACGAATCTGTTGAGGCATTCCGCGCACGTGGTGTTGAGCTGATGTTCGATGAAATCAAGCAGCGTCTGCGTGATTTCCGCTCCGAATTCGACGTTTTCTTCCACGAAGATTCGCTTCACAATTCGGGAGCTGTTGACGCTGCAATTGAAACTTTGCGTCAGCGTGGCCAGGTCTTTGACCGAGATGGAGCCGTTTGGCTGCGAACGACCTCTTACGGCGATGACAAGGACCGTGTCCTGATCAAGTCTGACGGTCAAGCGGCGTACTTCGCCGGTGATGTCGCCTACTACCTTGATAAGCGCCGTCGCGGTGCCGACGCTGCCATCTACTTACTGGGCGCAGATCACCACGGCTACATTGGTCGAATGATGGCGATGTGCGAAGCATTTGGCGACAAGCCCGGTGTCAACATGCAGATTCTCATCGGCCAGATGGTGAACCTGGTTAAGGACGGCGTCCCGGTCCGTATGTCCAAGCGTGCTGGAACCATCGTTACCCTTGACGACCTAGTCGATGCCGTTGGCGTGGACGCTGCCCGTTATGCGCTGGTTCGAGTTTCCATGGATTCCAATTTGGATATTGATTTGGATCTGCTGGGATCGCGCACGAATGAAAACCCTGTCTACTACGTTCAGTACGCGCATGCCCGTACTCGCAACGTTGCGCGAAATGCAGCTGAGCACGGTGTCACGCGCGATGCTGGTTTTAACCCCGCAGCACTGGATACTCAGGCCGATAGTGATCTACTGGGTGTCCTTGCACAGTTCCCTGCGCAGGTCGCACAAGCTGCGGATCTACGTGAGCCTCACCGTGTTGCTCGCTACCTGGAGCAGCTCGCCGCCGCTTACCACACCTGGTATGGCCAGTGCCGCGTGACTCCTCGTGGAGACGATCCGGTTGATGAAGGCCATGTTGCACGTCTGTGGCTCAATGATGCTGTGACGCAGGTCCTGCGTAGCGGTCTGGATCTTCTCGGTGTTGAGGCTCCCGAACGTATGTGAGTTCAGTCTGATAGACGCAGTTGGCCCCGCAGTTTCGGTTGAAACTGCGGGGCCAACCCGTTTCGCACCTTAAAGGGATTGCAGATGCTCCGCTGAGTTCGCGTCCAGCTTAGGCAAGCGAATCAAAGAGGATATTGAGTCCTTCTCCCATTGTTGGGTGGGCGATGGGAAGCATTCGGAGCTGCTCATAGGTCATCCCCGCGCTCATTGCTACGTGAACGGCGGTGATGACTTCACCGGACTGAGGGCCGACAAGCGTTGCACCCAAAATTGTGTGGGTCTTTGCATCAACGATCGCCTTCCACTTACCGGCCGTATCGCGCATGGTCTTTGCTCGTGGAATTGCCGCAGTATCGATCGAGGCGACAAGGACATCCAGTCCCTGTTCCCGAGCTTCGGTTTCGTTCATGCCGATACGTCCAAGCTCCGGTTCGGCAAAGAGCGCCCAAGGGATAAGACGTCCGGCCTTTGAAGTCCGTGGGTCTTCCAAGGAGACTCCGTCCATCTGTTCACGGATGATCCGGTAGTCGTTCCACGAGGCGTGGGTGAACATGGGCGTACCTGCGCAGTCGCCCGCAGCCCAGACGCCATCGAGATTGGTGCGCAGATGGTCGTCAACGCTAATAAAGCCTCGTTGATCGAGCGTCACTCCAGCTTCTTCAAGACCAATTCCCTTTGTATTGGGGATACGCCCTGCGGCAACCAACACCTTTTCGGCGCTCACGCTACTACCATCGGATAGCTTGACGGTGATCGTATTGCCTTGCTTTGAGCCGGACTGTGCGAGAACGCCGGTGAGGATTGTGACGCCCCGATCCTGTAGGCTCTTTTCGTAGATTGCTGCGATATCGGGATCTTCACGGTCAAGGATGTGGGGGCCGGAAGCGACAACCGTCACCTTGGATCCGAAGCTTGTCATCATGGATGCAAATTCGATACCGATGTATCCGCCGCCAATGATGACAAGGGATGAGGGAATCTCTTCCACTCGCAGGATATCTTCACTGTCCCATGCTCCAGCTTCCCAGAGTCCAGGAATTGGAGGATGCGCGGGGCTGGTTCCCAGATTGAGCAGGACGCGCTCGGAGTGGAGTTGGCGCAGTGTCCCATCTTCAAGCTTGACTTCAACGCTGTTTGCATCCAAAAGACGAGCGCTTCCACGCATGAAATCGATTCCTGGCGCAGCAAAGAATTTCTCGTGCGCGGCAACCATTGCCGAGACGATACCTTCCTTGTGTGCGCGCAGTTTTTCTACGTTGATGTAAGCGCCAGCGGTACCCTCGATGCCAAATGTGGCGTCACTGCGAGTGTCTTCCATGCGGCGCGCTGCGGCGACCAATGATTTAGTGGGGATACATGCCACGTTAATGCAGGTGCCACCGATAAACTGTCGTTCGATCAGGGCGACCTTCCAGCCTTTTTTGGCGCGATTCATCGCCAGTGACTTTCCGGCCTTCCCGCCTCCAACAACGATGAGGTCAAAGTTCTCCACGGTGTCTCCTTTACTGAGTGGAGCGGTCCTTCTCATCTCGTAGAACGCAGTAGGCTACGACATCATTCCGGCCAATAGGTGATGGTGAGGCGCTTCACTTTTATTTCGTTGATGCGCGCTTCGTGCGTGCTGTCGGAGCAACCGAGAATGGATCTTCAGGCCAATGGTGTTTGGTATAGCGGCCTCGAAGCTCAGATCGAACCTGCTGGTAGGGGCCCTTCCAGAAGGACTCAAGATCACTGGTAATGGCCACAGGACGTCCTGCGGGATCCGTGAGTTCGATGCGCAGTGGAAGTCGGCCATCCATGAAACGGGGAGAATCCGTCCAACCGAATGCTTCTTGAACGCGAAGAGAGACACGTGCGCCCTCGTGATCCCATTCCACGCGCCGCTCGGCGCCAGTTGGGATTGTGATTTGTGTTGGTGCTTGACACTCAAGCTCCCTATTCAATGGCCAGACTAAGAGGGAGGTCAGAGCGTCATTGGGGGACAGCTCTGCTAGAGGACGACCGTCACTCCACTGATCTGCCAAGAATTGCCCACAGGAAATGATGAAGTGTTCGTCATCGACAAGAGGCCAAGGGTCTCCCAGAAACTCTCGGCATTTGAGAATTCTCAGTCGCAGCTGTGACGCGCTTTGGCTCCACGGCAGATCTTCAACGCTCATCGTTGCCAACTCCGTGAGAGCAAACGAGCGCATTGCTTCGCGATCAGGATTTAGATCACGGGTACTGCGTAAGGTCACAGCCCCGAGTTTTTCCTCAATAACTGCAAGGATTCGGCCATGCTCAAGCGTCATGCGCGAAACAGTTTCATGAAAATGGGATGCAGCCGCGCAGGCAGTGTCTTGGTCAAGAGGAAGCGCCGAACGAATGATTCCATCGCCGGTGGTTGATTGTAGATCGGCTATTGCAAGCCATGTGCTTCCCTCTAAAGCGGAAGCCTGTGGAAGCGATGCGCCTACGCCAGAAATAAGAAGATAGCGGTTGCTTCCCTCACGTTGACGTGCAAGACGAAGCGGAAATGCTCGAGAGATAAAATCTGCCATAGCAGCTGCGACTTTGGCACGTGACCGTGTATCCCACGTAGGGCGGGGAGCCTGGCACATACGCGTGGCAGTTTCTTCAATGCGGTCAGCTTGAGCACCGCTGAGAGGAAGCGAATATAGACAGCTCAGTAAGTCGCCTCCCTTCGGACGTAAATCTTCAGAGATCACAGCGGCACAAAGCGCCGCAATTTCTCGCGGAATCTCGTCGTGAAGAGCGCTCAGTGCGTGGGCAAGGCGAGGGTCTACCGGGGAGAGCGCAAGCGAACGTCCGTGGGGCAGGGCCTGTCCGTCCTCGTCGATCGCACCCAAAGCCTCAAGGGAGGAACGCGCATACTCCTCAAGGCCTCGGCTGGGGGTATCAAGAAGACGGACAGAGGAGAAGTCTGCGCGTGACCAGCACGCCACAGAAAGCAAAGGCGGAACGGGGTCACAGATTGTGATCTCGGGAGAGGGCTGGGACGGGCGCATCGCCCATCCCGAGGATTCCATGGCTCGAATACACACTCCAGGACCGAGGCGCCCCGCTCGTCCCGCGCGTTGAACCATCGAGGAACGAGGCGAGGGCACCGTGACCAGTGAAGTGGCCTCGCGAGCGGGGGAGAAGCGTGTATGCCTGCTCAATGTTGAATCAATGACGATCTGGACCCCAGGGACCGTGAGTGCACTTTCTGCAATAGAGGAAGAAACAATGATTCGTCGTGAAGGCGAAGAAGCAAAAATTTCATCCTGCTGCGAAGAAGACAGCTGGCCGTGAAGTGCAATGACCTGTGCATCCACTCCTTCAAGGAATTCGCATACCTTGGAGATTTCCCGAATACCTGGAACAAACACAAGTGCGTCACCGGGATAACGTTCCAGTGCCCGCGCAACAAGTGCAGCGATATGACGGAGGAAAGGAACACTGACCCTCTCGCCTTGGAAATAGTCAACACCGCGCGGCGGTGCTTCCCAGACAATATCAACTGGATAAAGCTCTTGATCAAGCCCAAAAACCCGAGGCGAAAAATCAGCTAGAAGGCTGCGCAGGGCGTCAATATCGACGGTTGCGGACATGATGACCAAGCGGAGGTCTTCGCGGAGAACCTCGCGAATATCGCTGAGGAAGGCGCACGCAAGATCACAATCAACCGCTCGTTCATGAAACTCATCAAGAATGACACAACCGATTCCCTGCAATTCTGGGTCAGAGTGAATCATTCGAGTCAAGACACCGGGGGTAACAAATTCGATGCGCGTTGATGTGCTTCGTTCGCTTTGACCGCGGACGCTAAACCCTACAAGGTGGCCAACGCGGTCATCCAATAACTGGGACAAGCGGCGAGCACAAGAACGTGCACTCACGCGCCGCGGCGAGCACACAAGGACTCGCTGCCCGGGCTCAAGAAGCTCTGCGCAGGCAAGGGGAATAAGAGTCGTCTTTCCGCTACCAGCACTGGCGGAAATAATTGATACGCTGCCCGAGTTGCATGAGCGGAGAAAATCAGGAAGCAGCCGAAAAACGGGTAAATCACTGGCCCGATTAATCGCATCCTGAAAGCTCAACACCGCTTCAGTATTACATGCTCTCTTACAGTCCGCGGATGGACAGTGACAGATGGTGACGTTGGCCGGGGGCTAAAGAGATGAGATCAATTCCCGAATTGAAGGCATCTGGCGGACAGGTCATTGGTTCAACCGCGATGCCTGGACGGCCAAGTGCATCTGCTGTATGGATTTGAACCCACGGGGTATTGGAAGCCAAGGCTGTGCCTTCACCCTGCGTATTCGTCACCCGGACTTCCCAATTTCCTTGAAGGCCGCCGTAACAGTGGTCGATGAAAAGATCGTCAACCATGCGGGGAATGCGGAAGTCGTATGCAGTGCTGACGGGGTTGATGCCCGTTGGCAGTAGATTCTCGTCGGTATCGACAATGCGTGAGGCCGGAAGGCTCAGTATCGACTGATTAGCGTTGGCACCGCCCAGAAGATAGGGGTGAAGAGAAGCCCCATAGGGAGCAGGAGAATCCCCTAAGTTTTTTGCCGACAACTCAATATTTAGGCCACTTTCTGGATCCAAACGTAGATCCAGGCGTGCTGTGAGAGGCCAGGGATAGGATTCTTGAGCTGCAATAAAGCTTTCTAATCTCACCTGAGATGCCGTAGCGTCAACAATCTCCCACGGAACCCACCCCGCAAGTCCATGTAGCGCCGTGCCAGTCCCACGGTCATTGATGGGCAGCAGGTATTCCCTGTCTTCCCACGAATAACGTCCATCGGCAATCCGATTAGGCCACGGAAGGAGCATTTTTCCAGACCAACCGGGCGCAACTTCGGTCACCTTATGAGGAAGAACGAGGTTTCGTCCCTTCCACTTCAAGGAAGAGATCCCCGCACCAACGGTGACGACGCTCAGGGAATAGTCCCCGGCCTCGCACAAAAGCTCGCGACCAGACGCATGGAAACTCATAGCAACACCTCACTGTGGCTTGTACAGAGGAAACTGTACCAGTTCAGTCTACGTGGGAAAGAACGCGTCTCCCTAAGACTTCAGGCCCTTCCTTGATCATGGACAGAAGCGGGGGAGATGCCCCTTAGGAGCGTAGTATGGAGGAAGCAAAGATGCTTAAAGTACTAGTCAAATGATAGGACGGGAATATGCCTGAGATCTCCAACGACCTCCTGATGCAACTGCGCGAAGAGGAAAGCGCCAAGGTCGCGCTGGCCAGGAATGCCGCTACCCAAGTTGGAATTCAAGCCGCTTCTTTGAACCGCGAAAAGATTCAGCACACTTCTACGGCTGTTTCACACCGATTGGATGATTGGAAGGCAACCTCTCAGAAGAAGTCCGGTCGCTGCTGGCTCTTCTCCTCGTTGAACTTCCTACGCTCGCGGGCGCGCGAAAGCCTGGGGGTTAAGAACTTTGAGTTCTCTCAGAGCTACGTCTTCTTCTGGGATAAGTTCGAACGTGCCAACTGGTTCCTGACCGACATCATTGCTACTTCGGATGAGCCCGTTGACGGCCGTCTGGTTCAGTTCCTGTTGGGCGATGTTTTGGGTGATGGTGGCCAGTGGGATATGGCTGTTTCGGTCTATATGAAGTATGGCTTGGTGCCCAAGGAAGTCATGCCTGAGAGCGAGGCATCAACCAACTCGCGTCCCATGAACGCGCGCCTGCGTGCAGTGCTCCACATCGGTGCTCTTCGTCTTCGCGAGGCCATTGCTGCCGGCGCAAGCGCTGAGGAAGTCGATACCCAGCGTCGCAAGATTTTGGCCGATGTGTGGAAGATTCTGGTTGTCTGCCTGGGCGAGCCGCCCGTGCGTTTTAACTGGCAGTGGCGTGATGATGAGGGTAATTTCCACCGCGATGGTGAGGTCACTCCTCATGAGTTCTACGAGCGCCACGTGGGCCTGGACCTGAGCGAGTACATCTGCCTAGTTGATGATCCTCGTCCTGAAAACCCGAAGGGATCGATGGAAACTGTCGAGCACCTTGGCAATGTCGTCGGTGGACGTCCGATTCGCTACCTGAATGCCCCCGTTGAAGAGATTAAGCGCATTGCAGCTGCTCAGATCGCAGCAGGTGAGGCTGTGTGGTTCGGTGCCGACGTCTCCCAGCCTTATGATCGTGGCCTCGGCTTCTTTGTGACCGGTATCCATGACTACGACGGTCTCTTTGATGTCGATTTCAGCTCGACGAAGCTCGAGCGGGTGCGCTCGGGCGAGTCAGCGATGGACCACGCGATGCTCTTTACCGGAGTTGACCTTGACGAGGCCGGACAACCTCGCGCCTGGAGGGTTGAGAATTCCTGGGGTGATGAACCCGGAGATTCCGGCTTCTTTACCATGGATGATCAATGGTTCACTGATAACGTTTTCGAGGTCGTTGTGCCTAAGAGTGCGCTTCCTGAAGACCTAGCTGCCGCAGTGGACTCTGAACCCATCGTTTTGCCCGCATGGGACCCCATGGGAACTCTGGCCTGAGTGATATTAAGGAGACGTGATGAGTCGCCCGACCCTTCTGGTCAGTGCCCTGACCGATCACCGTGCCACTTCTCGGGAACAGGCCTTGCTAGAGGCTTTGCAAGGGAGTGTTTTGGGCAGTGCTGTCACTACCTGGGATGTGCGATTGCATATTGCGGATAGCGATCCTCGCTTGCCCGAGCAGCTTGTTGAAGGTGTCGATGCAGTGATCCTCTTGGGAGGACCAGATGTTGCTCCTGAGTTTTACGGCATGGAGTCTGGTTACCCAAGAGAAGGCCAGCATTGGCCAGAAGGTGACCGGCGGCAAATCGCGTTAGTCCAATTGTGCCGCGAACGGAATATACCGCTTCTTGGAATTTGCCGCGGGCATCAGGTGATTAACGTTGCTTACGGCGGCACCTTGATTCAAGACATGGATGGTCATGAGAGCCCGACTCTTCTTGATGACCAACGTTTTGCGCGTCACCAGGTTGTCGTAGATGAAGGATCAGTCCTGATTCGTGCCGGCTTTGGCCACGAGCTGACGGTTAGCTCAGCGCATCACCAGAGTATTGACCGGGTGGGAGATGGGCTGCAGGTGAGTGCGCGTAGCAGCGACGGCGTGATCGAAGCTGTTGAGGATCCCAATAGCCGGATTCTTGGCGTTCAGTGGCATCCCGAGGATCCGCGTTCGGATCGGTACTCGATGGAGTTGCTGCTTGCACTATTGCGAAATTGGGATAGTTAATGCGCCAGCATGGAAATTTCGACGCCGATGGGCGTAATAACTGGGAGCGGATGCTCGCGGGGGATTGGTATATCGGAGATCACCCGAAAATGGCTGAGGTTTCACAGCGTTCGCAGCGCCTGTTGAAACTCTACGAGCAGGCACTTCCAGACGACCCTGATATTGCGCACTATCTTCTTCAGCAAATCCTCGGCAGCGTCGGGGAACGGGTGACAATTCGTCCGCCTTTTCGCGTTGACTACGGATTTAATATTCATATCGGCGAGGGGGTCTGGGTGAACTATGGCTTGACCGCGCTCGATGTTGCAGAAATTCGTATCGGTAATGACGTTCTTATCGGTCCGAATTGTCAATTATTGACTCCCGTTCATCCCTTGGAACACGGGCCTCGCCGTGCGGGGTGGGAGAGCGCTGAGCCCATCACTATTGAAGATAATGTGTGGCTGGCAAGCGGGGTAACAGTATGCCAGGGAGTGACAATTGGCCATGACTCGGTAGTCGGAGCAGGATCGGTTGTCACGCGCTCACTTCCGCCTTATAGCTTGGCTGTGGGTAATCCTGCTCGCGTGATCCGTGAGCTGCGTGAGCGGGAGGATTTGCACGGTGCATTGGGCTCGCTCTCCCAGGAGGCCAATACGGAGTAGAACTTACGGTGTGAGAGGACGTGCACACCTGTCGTTCGATATGCGTGCCGATTTTCTTAGTCAGCACAGCCTTCGTCGATGTAGGAACGATAAAGCCTCAATCGTGACAAGAAAGTAGCCGCCCCTGAATCTAGATGGGATTCGAGGGGCGGCATAACTTTTGCCCGTCTACAGTTTCTCAGTGGACTTCGAAGCCTAGACTGCGGAAGTAATCACGAACCTTGTCTGTTGCTTCGGGCGATGGTGGCTTCGTATCTTCCAGCTTGTACTCGAGTCCCAAGCTCTTCCACTTATCGGAACCAAGCTGGTGGAAGGGAAGGACCTCAACACGGTCAATGACGTTCTTCCATCGCAAGACGATCTCGCCGACTCGGCGAATGTTCTCCGGATCATCGGTCAGACCGGGAACTAAGACGAAGCGGATCCAAATTCTGGTCGGACCGCCCCGCTGAGCGATGCGATCACCAAAGTCGATGGTCGGCTGAAGGTCACGGCCAGTGACTTCCTTGTAGGTCTCGGGGAAGCCAGACTTCACGTCCAGAAGGACAAGATCAAGGTTGTCCAGCATCTCATCGTCACAGTTAGCGCCAAGGTAACCGGAGGTATCGATGCAGGTGTGGATCCCCATGGCTTTCGTGCCCAAGATAATGTGCTTGGCGAATGCCGGCTGCATGAGGACCTCGCCACCGGAAAGGGTAATTCCACCGTTGGTCGCTTTAAAAACCCTGCGGTAGCGACGGATCCTATTCAAAAGCTCCACATCTGAAATGGGCGCGCCATCCTTCATGAGGAAGGTATCGGGGTTGTGGCAGTACAAGCAGCGAAGTGGGCAGCCGTTGAGGAAGACCGTCATGCGGGTTCCAGGGCCGTCAACGGCAGTGACCAATTCCCACGAGTGGATTGAACCAAGGGTTCCCTCACGCATTCGAGCCAAGCGATCCGAACGTTCAAGGTCGGTCAACTCTTCCAGGCCTTCAACACCCTGGCCGGCTGTTCGAGCCGTAGGTGCCTGGAAATCCTGATCGCGAAGTAGCTCAGCGCTGCTCATAGTCATGGTCATTGTGTGCTCCGTGGATTACTACCCAAAGGTTGGTTCCTACCTAGAGGAACGAAAGAAACATAAGAAAAATTTCATGATCCGCCAGATAAATGAATGGGGCGCGGGCCCTGCGGCCAGCGCCCCATTCATGTCATCTACGCTCAGGCAGAGTGGTGGAAGGTGCGGGAAAGCACGTCCAGCTGCTGCTCGCGGGTGAGCTTCACGAAGTTCACTGCGTAGCCCGAAACGCGAACGGTCAGGTTCGGGTAGTTCTCGGGGTGCTCCATTGCGTCTTCGAGGGTTGCCTGGTCGAGAACGTTGATGTTGGCGTGGTACAGACCAGCGCCTTCCTCACGCTCTTCGCGGGCGGCCTTCATGGAAGCAAGACGCTCTTCGTAGGTCTTCGTTGCCATTTCATTTCTCCTTTTCTTCCGGGTGGGGCCGGATAGGCAAGCGGTGTTCCGTTTGCCTAAGACTTGTTTCTATCAGTAACCCTTGGTGCCGTCGTAGGCGCAGGAATCGTCCGGAACGAAGCCTGCATCCAAGATGCCGACCAGGTTGGTGATCTGCTCGTCACGCGTACGACCAAGACCCTGAGGGGTAATGGTATTGGTCAGCGAGATGCCGTCCAGTGCGTCGTTGTAGTCGAGCTTGGCGACCGAGAGCATGGAGGCAACCATGCCGTGGGTATCGATACCGTTCTCGGGGTTTGCACCGGGTGCGAAGGGAGTGCCCTTCTGGTGGCCCGAGGGGAAGGAACCGGTTGCCTTACCGTAAACAACGTTCGAGGTAATGGTCAGCACCGACTGGGTCGGGATTGCATCACGGTACATGGGGATTGCGCGAATCTTATCCATGATGGTGTGAACGACAGTTGCTGCAATGTCGTCGGCACGATCGTCATCGTTACCGTAGGTCGGGAAGTCTCCCTCGGTGCGGTAGTCGACAACCAGTCCGGTTTCGTCGCGAATCGGGTAAACCTTCGCGTACTTGATAGCGGACAGGGAGTCAGCAACGATGGACAGGCCAGCAATGCCGCAACCCATGGTGCGAACGATCTCGGAATCGTGCAGCGCCATCTCTACTGACTCGTAGGCGTAGCGGTCGTGGCAGTAGTGGATGATGTTCAGGGCTTCAACGTAGGTGCCCACAACCCAGTCCAGCATCTCTTCGTACTTTGCCCAGACCTCGTCAAAGTCGAGCGGGCCGTCGCCCTTAATGGGCTCGTAACCTTCCATGACCTGCTTTCCGCTCATCTCATCGCGGCCACCATTGATGGCGTAGAGGAGAGCCTTTGCAGAGTTCACGCGGGCGCCGAAGAACTGCATCTGCTTGCCAACGCGCATGGGGGAGACACAGCAAGCGATGGCTGCGTCATCGCCCCAGTGCTCACGAATCTGCTCGTCGGACTCGTACTGAATGGAGGAGGTCTCGATCGAGATCAGTGCACAGAATTCCTTGTAGCCCTTGGGGAGCTTCTCATCCCAGAAGATGGTGATGTTCGGCTCGGGTGCGGGACCCAGGTTACGCAGGGTCTGCAGAAGACGGAAAGCGGTCTTGGTGACCAAGGTGCGTCCATCTTCGCCGAAGCCTGCATCCGACCAGGTTGCCCAGTAGGGATCTCCGGAGAAGATCTGATCGTAATCGATCGTGCGCAGGAAGCGGGTGATGCGGAGCTTGATGACCAGGGAGTCAATGATCTCCTGAGCCTCGAGCTCGGTGAGGGTTCCGCGCTTAAGATCGCGCTCGAAGTAGCAGTCGAAGAATGCGGAGAGGCGGCCGATCGACATTGCGGCGCCGTCCTGGGACTTCACAGAGGCAAGGTAGCCGAAGTAGGTCCACTGGACTGCTTCGTGTGCGTTGCGAGCGGGGCCGGAGATGTCGAAGCCGTAGTCGGCTGCCATCTTCTTGAGCTTCTTCAGAGCCTTGATCTGCTCCGAGTGCTCCTCGCGGTAGCGGGCCCAGTGCTCTGAGAAGGGCTGATCTGCGTAGCGATCCTTGTCCTTCTGCTTCTCCTCGATCAGGTGGTCAACACCGTACAGTGCAACACGGCGGTAGTCACCAATGATGCGGCCACGGCCGTATGCATCGGGGAGACCGGTGATGATGTGGGAGGAACGCGCTGCGCGGATACGAGGCGTGTAGATATCGAAGACCGCGTCGTTGTGAGTCTTGCGGTACTGGGTGAAGATCTTCTTGACCTCGGGGTCGACTTCCTTGCCGGCTTCCTTAATAGCGGTCTCGACCATACGCCAGCCGCCGTTTGGCATCATTGCACGCTTCAGAGGTGCATCGGTCTGCAGGCCGACGATGACGTCGTCATCATCGCTGATGTAGCCCGGCTTGAAAGCGTCGATATCGGCGGGGGTATGGGTGTCGACATCGAGGATGCGAACCTTACGCTCCTTGGACAGGTAGTCCTTTTCGAGCGTCTCCCAGACGCGCAGGGTCTTTTCGGTCGGCCCGGCCAGGAAGGAAGCATCTCCTTCGTAAGGGGTGTAGTTGTGCTGGATGAAGTCGCGCACGTCAATTGCTTCGGACCAATGGCCCTTGACGAAACCATCCCAGGCGTCGGTTGTGACGTCGGCGGTCTGCTGATCAGTCATGTTCCCTCTTCTCGGTTGCCGTGGCTTTCGGACTGAAAACCTCCGGTTGATAAGGCGTCGGCCTCATCTTTGGTGCCGTATCGGGCATCTGCTAATAGTCTCTCGCACTTGGCGTACCGACAGCATCTTTATGCCTGTTCTGTGTATATGCCATGTCTAACAATCTGGGACTTTTGCCGCCCCGATCACTCATAGTGTAGGACAAAAGTCCTTTTTAGTCTTTGAGTGTGCGGTATGTAGTTCAATGGTCGATGCCCCTGTGCCTTCAGGGGGCGTGCACAGTAGACTCATCACTGGTCCATGAGCAATTTCAGCTGAAGATATACGTGCCGATTTGGCGCCCACGAGGAGTAAATGTGAACACGACACCATCCCCGATCCGTATTGGAGTTTTGGGTGCAGGCACTGTTGGCGCTCATGTGATCCACCTTCTTCAACAGTGGTCGGATGAATATGAGCGTCGTTTGAGTACTCGTCTCGAGGTTCAATCCGTGCTCGTTCGACGCCTAGAAGCCAAGCGTGCCTTCCCTATTGATTCGTCATTGCTGACGACTGATCCCTATGAAGTCATTGCGGGAAAAGATCTTGTCGTTGAATTGATCGGCGGGGTCGATCCGGCTTACGACTATGTCATGGCTGCCCTGAAGAATGGCAGCGCGGTCATCACTGGCAATAAGGCTCTTATTGCTTCTCGTGGGCCCGAGCTTTTTGCTGCTGCGCGTGAGGCGAATACCCGCCTCTATTTCGAAGCCGCCGTCGCCGGTGCAATACCTGTGATTGGCGCTTTGACGTCATCCCTGCGCGGCGATCGAATTCGCCAGATTGCTGGAGTCGTCAATGGGACGACAAATTTTATTCTTGATCAAATGACCACTCAGGGTGCGGACTATGGCGAAGCTTTGGCTCAGGCCCAGGAATTGGGGTTCGCAGAGGCTGATCCCAGTGCCGATGTTGAGGGTTATGATGCCTCAGCAAAATGCTCAATTATGTCCTCGCTCTCCTTTGGGCGATGGGTCAGCGTTGAGAGTGTGCCCCGTCAGGGGATCACCGCACTGTCGAGAGACGACATTGCGTTGGCCGAACGTCTGGGCTACGTCATTAAGCTTGTAGCTCGCGCTCAATATGATGAGGAGGCAGGAGAGCCTGTTCTTCGTCTAGGGGTTGAGCCGACGTTCGTCCCTCTCGATCATGCCTTCGCCTCTCTTCATGGACCCGCGAACGGTGTATTTGTCAATGCCCAGGCTGCGGGAACGCTCTCTTTCCTAGGCCTTGGGGCGGGTGGCTTCCCAACGGCCTCGGCTGTCTTGGGGGACATTGTTGCCGCCGCGCGTGACCGCCTCAGCGGGCTGGGGGCAATGCGTGAAGAAGATGAGTTACCTGTGAAGCTTTCAGACAATTGGAGTGTTGTTTCGCCATTCATTATCCGTTTGAGCATCCCGACGACTTCAGGTGTGAGTGAATCTGTGAGCCGGGTGTGTTCCTCATGCGAAGTGTCGCTACAGGGGATCGATATCGAAGCGGGGGATACTGAAGGAGAAAGCGTTGTGACCCTGACGACCCAGGCTGTCGCGCGAGACCGTGCTCATGGCCTCGTCGAGGCTCTGGTGCATGAGCTCAGCGCTCATGTTCCACCCGCAATCTTCCCGCTCCTGGATATCTAAATTCTGGAAAGTGACCCTCCATGCGCATCACTCAAGATTTTGTCGCTGTCCGCGTTCCCGCTACCTCGGCTAATCTCGGACCTGGTTTTGATTCCTTCGGTCTTGCCTTAGACCTGTGGGATGAGGTGAGTGTCCATGCGACCGCGGGGACAACCCACGTGACCATTGAAGGTGAAGGGGCGGGAGTCCTCGACGAAGGTGAAAATCACCTTGTTGTTCAGGCACTGCGTATGGGGCTGGATGCAGCAGGCGTTGCACAGGTTGGCATCCAGATGCGCTGTATGAACCGGATTCCTCATTCTCGAGGCCTTGGTTCCTCGGCCTCGGCAATCGTCGCTGGTCTTGGGCTTGCTCGTGCGCTTATTGGGGATCCCGAGGCTCTTACCGCGGAGGATATCCTTTCGATTGCGACCGAGATGGAAGGCCATCCGGATAACGTCGCCCCAGCTATCTCTGGCGGAGTGACAATTTCATGGATGGATGGTGAGCTGCCGGGCATGCTGCGTCTTTCGGGGGAGGCGCCGATTGAGCCCGTTGCCTTTATTCCCGATTTTGAGCTGGCGACCTCGAAAGCGCGTGCTGTGCTTCCGCAGCAGGTCCCCTTCGATGATGCAAAGTTTAATCTTTCACGTGCTGGAATCCTGGCTGCAGTCCTCAGTGGGCAAAACCATGTGATTGGGGCGGGAAGGAATATTCATGAACTGCTCATGGCTGCGACTGAAGATCGCCTGCACCAAGACTACCGACGTCAATCAATGCAACCTTCTCATGCCTTGGTGACTTGGCTTCGTGGTGCTGGTAAAGCAGCGGTGATCTCTGGTGCAGGACCGACAGTGCTCAGTCTTGAAAGCATTGATCCCAAGGTTCAAACCGATGCTCAGACAGCAGGGTGGGCAGTGCGTCCTTTGAAACTTGCCACGTCAGGTCTTCAAATTACTCGCGGCAATCTTTCAAAGATTAACGATGGATGCCTATTTGTGTGATTTAGCGCGCAGAGCAAAACTGTTTGCGTGAAAGTAGTGAGAAAACGCGTTTAGCTTGCTAGTATCGCACTGAAGGAAATCCTTCGATCTCCAAATGTGGAAATTCTTCCGTGTTCCTGTTGGAACATGTCCTTTCTATTCATCTCATGTTGATTGAGAAGTTCACCTGGTCTGTTGTGAGACCATGCATGTGAGGATTACCAGTTGAGCAACGATGTGACCACCCAAGAGCGCGAATTGTCGCGCATGAAGTTGGTGGAACTCAAAGCCATGGCCACCGAACTGGGCCTTAAAGGCGTTTCTGCAATGCGTAAGCCCCAGCTGATTGAGGCGCTCAGTGCTGCGCAAGGTGGCGCGCCCAAACAAGAAGAGGCCCCGCGTTCGAGTCGCCGTCGCCTTGCGCGTGAGGAAGCGAGCGAGGCCCCGCAGATCAATATTGAACTGCCTGCTCCCGTTTCGCAGTCAACCTCGGAAGAGCGTTCGTCGAATGACGCTGGCCTTCCGCGAAAGAGCCGTCGTCGTCGCGTTGTTTCCAGTGAGGCTGCAGAACCGCAGACCGTTACCTTGGATCTGCCAACCCCGACCCGTCACGAAGAAGAGGAGAGTGCTCCCGCACCGGCACAGCACATTGAGATTGCTCTTCCCGATAGTGATGATCCCGAGGCTCGCGATCGTTCCCGTCGTGATCGCGAAGGACGCCGCCGTGGACGCGGACGTGAGGGACGTCGTGAACGCGGTGAGCGCAATGAACGCGTAGAGCGTGGCGAGCGTCGTGAGTCTGCGCCGGTCTCCGAAGAGAATCTTGCACCAATTGCGGGCATCTTGGACGTTCAAGAAAACCACGCATTCGTTCGTACCTCCGGCTACCTACCCGGACCCAATGACGTTTATGTGACCCTCGGCAATGTTCGTCGCTGGGGACTGCGTCCCGGTGATGCTGTCGCAGGTGCGGTTCGTGCACCCCGTGAAGGCGAGCGCCAGCGCCAGAAGTACAATGCACTGGTTCGCGTTGACTCTGTCAACGGTATGAGCGTTGAAGACGCGCAGGCGCGCCGCGAGTTCTCCAAGCTCACGCCGATTTACCCTGACCAACAACTGCGAATGGAGACCTCGGCAAAAGCCTTCACTCCTCGCGTGATCGACTTGGTTGCCCCCATTGGTAAGGGCCAGCGTGGTTTGATTGTTTCGCCTCCAAAGGCCGGCAAGACCATGGTTATCCAGCAGATTGCCAAGGCAATCGAATTGAATAACCCCGAGGTTCACCTCATGGTCGTTCTGGTTGATGAGCGTCCTGAAGAAGTGACCGATATGCGCTCCATCGTTAAGGGTGAGGTTATTGCTTCGACCTTTGATCGTCCCGCATCGGATCACGCAATTGTTGCAGAGCTGGCGATTGAACGCGCCAAGCGTCTGGTCGAGCTCGGTCAAGATGTCGTCGTTCTTCTTGACTCAATCACCAGGCTTTCGCGTGCGTACAACCTCGCCGCACCGGCCTCGGGTCGAATCCTCTCCGGTGGTGTTGACGCCTCGGCGCTCTACCCGCCCAAGAAGTTCTTTGGTGGCGCACGTAACCTGCGCGAGGGCGGATCACTGACCATCATCGCTTCGGCTCTTGTCGAGACCGGTTCGAAGATGGATGAGGTGATCTTCGAAGAGTTCAAGGGTACTGGCAACATGGAACTGCGTCTGTCTCGCCAGCTTGCCGATCGTCGAATCTTCCCTGCCATTGACATCAATGCCTCGGGAACGCGTCGCGAAGAAATGCTGCTTAAGCCCGAAGAATTGCGCATTATGTGGAAGCTGCGCCGCGTTTTGGGCACTTTGGATCAGCAAAGTGCGCTGGAAGCGGTTTTGGATCGTTTGAAGGAAACGCAGTCGAACGCAGAATTCCTCATGCTGGTTCAAAAGCAAGTGCCATCTGCCGACTAATCGGCGAGACTGACGGGGACGGAAGGAGAAATCCTTTCGCCCCCGTTTGTTTAGTCTTTGACGGTGCGAGTATCCTCAGTGAGTCTGCGTTAGGAGAAATAGCTTCATGTCGAATACACCTCAAGCTTCACCCGGAACTCCCGAAAAATCTCAGAACACGCGTCGACGTGGTGTGATCCGATTAGGGCTTTCGCTAGTACTGATGGCTGTGTGTCCGCTGTTTTTCCTGAGTTCTTTTATTCAAAACGGGATCAGCGGAGCAAGTAAGGCCGATTTCGCTCCTGAGGTTGTTGTTGAAGATCAATCGTCAGTCTTCGAAGATGTCAACGGGCAATCCTTGGGTACTGCAATGGAATCCATAGGTTTTCGTCAGCCTATTAAACTGGTGATTCTCTCAACCGATAACGTGCCGACAGGCAATTTCAACGAAGCAGTCTTGAACTATGCACGTTCGAACCACAAAGAATGGTTATCTGCGAGCCGAGATAAGTGGGCAGACGGCCTGGTGATTCTTGCGGTTTCCCCCAGCTACCGAAAAGTTGGGACGTATTTTGGTGAAGACGTTAAGGTTTCTTCCTCAAAACAAAGCACAATTCAAGAGGCCGCGAAAGACGACTTTCGATCAGGTGAGTGGAGTCAGGGGATGCTCAAGGCAGCTCAGTCGGCTGCCAAATATGTGCCGGACTCTTCCGGTAACGGTGGGGAAGACTCTGTCCCACCTCTGTATTCTTTCGTTTTGCTGATTGCCGGTGCAGCGAACCTGCTTAGGGGGTTGCGTCTGCGTTCCTCGACAAAGCGCAACCTTCGTGAAGCGCGAGCGCACTGGGATGTTGTTCAGGCTGATCGCTATCGTGCAGAGCAAGCATTTGCAGGTATCGGGGATGCAGGCAAATACAAGACCGGACTTGATATGCGCTACAAGCGCTATGACTCAGATTTCGTCGAGGCCGGGAAAGAATGGGATGAAATTGGTAATCCCACTTTCTTGCAAACCCTCAGCGCAGCCCTCAATAACGCCAGTGGCGACTTGCGCCAGCGTACCGAATCTATGGATGCGAGCGATGACACCTTCGCTGCCGCGGCTGAGTTCTTCAATCTGGGAGCCGGATGGGTTGACGTCTGGATGAAAGAGATTGGCCCGGTCATGGAAGACCTTGAGGTCCTCTGTGAATTGGTGACTTCTGTCAGTGAAGAAATGGGCACTCCTGATGCGATACGCGGTCGTGATGAAATTCTGCAGTGGGCCAGCCAGCAAATGGCACTGATCGATTCCCTGAAAGAACAACTGGCAAAGGGCGGTATTACTCCAATCGCGGCTCTTGAAAAGCTCGATGAAATTGCTGAAGGTACCCGCCGCTGGGCAAAGGGAATTATTCTTGCGTCCTTGAAAGCTGATCCCTCCTCGAATAGCGATAAGCGGTACGAGCAGTGGGAGAACTCCCAGAAGGAACGCGAGGCAGCCGATTCTGCCGATTACACCGGGTACTACCACCTGAACGGTGTCCTGCATAACTACGACCCCGCGAAAACGATCCGCTTGAACTCTCAGTCAGCGGGTATCGATCTTGCTGCTTTGAAAGCTGCCGCATTCGGTACCTATGCAGGTTGGAACTCCTCCACGGATAACTGGTACCTCTATCAACCTCTAGAGACTGATCGTTCGTACTATCAGTCCGCTCACTCGTGGACGCCCAGTAGTGATTCATCGAGTAGCGACTATGGGAGCTCAGGAGGGGGCTTCTCGGGGTCTGGGTCTTCCTCGTCGTTCTAGACCAGAGCATTACCTATTTCACGAACGGCGAATGAACTGAGCGTGAAAAAATAGCGATTCGCATGGCATAATGTCATGTCGGCTTCCGCCTCACCGGAGTGCTTCTTTGAGAAAATCGAAGAAGGTGACTCATTGCCAGATGCAATGAGCGCTGCATTTCGGACCCGGAGCACCAAACGATCCAGGAGATATTTCCATGAAGAAGGGCATTCACCCCGAATATGTGGATACCGTTGTGACCTGCACCTGCGGCAACACTTTCCACACCCGTTCCACCATCACCTCTGGCGAGATGCGCGTGGACGTTTGCTCCGCTTGCCACCCGTTCTACACCGGCAAGCAGAAGATCCTCGACACCGGCGGTCGTGTCGCCCGTTTCGAGGCGCGTTACGGAAAGCGCGTACGCCCCTCCAAGTGAGCTTTTACTCGGCGCCGACGACTTATGGTCGTCGGCGCCGATGTGTTTCAACAGCTACCCTTGAACTACTCCCGCAGGAAGGATCAGACATGAGTGCTCTTGGAGAAGAATTCTCCGCATTGGACGCGCTACTTGACGAACACGCGCAGCTTGAAACTCGAATGTCTGATCCGGAGGTCCTTTCTTCCCCCAAGCTTCTCAAGCAAGTCTCTCGTCGTTACGCGGAGCTTTCGCGCATTAAAGCCGCTGCGGATCAGCTGGAACGTGCGCAGGGAGATCTCGAGGCCGCTCGGGAGCTTGCCGAAGACGATTCCTCTTTCGCAGAGGAAATCCCCGCATTGGAAGAAGCAGAGCGAAGCGCTCACGAACATCTTCTGTCTATCCTTGCGCCGCGAGATCCCGATGATGCCTGTGATGTCATCTTGGAAATCAAAGCAGGTGAAGGCGGTGAAGAATCCGCACTGTTTGCCGCTGATCTTGCTCGGATGTATCTGCGCTACGCGGATTCGAAGGGGTGGAAGACCACTGAGTTGTCCTCGACTTACACGGAGCTAGGCGGTTTTAAAGAAGTCACCCTTGCGATTAGAGCATCTGGTAATCCCGCACCAGATGAAGGAGTGTGGGCGCACCTGAAGTATGAAGGGGGAGTGCACCGAGTACAGCGAGTTCCCGTCACCGAGTCGCAGGGACGTGTGCATACCAGTGCTGCGGGCGTTTTCGTCATGCCCGAACTCGAAGTCGATGATGAGATTGTCATTGACCCCAATGATTTGCGAATTGATGTCTACCGTTCCTCAGGTCCGGGTGGGCAGTCGGTGAACACCACCGATTCAGCTGTCCGCATTACCCACCTTCCTTCGGGCATCGTCGTTTCCATGCAAAATGAGAAGTCTCAGCTTCAAAATAAAGAGGCCGCGCTTCGCGTTCTTGCTTCGCGCTTAGCTGCTGAAGCAAAAGCCAAACGCGAGGCTGAGGCCTCGGCACAGCGCCTTTCCCAGGTTCGAACAGTTGACCGTTCAGAGCGTGTTCGAACCTACAACTTCCCCGAGAATCGCATTGCTGATCACCGTAGTGGTTTCAAGGCATACAACCTTGACCAGGTGCTTGACGGCGCGCTTGACCCGGTTATTGAATCTCTTCAAAGCGCAGATGAGGCCGAACGTCTCGCCTCCGCAGACGCACATGTATGAGTTCGCAAACTGAGCTTATTGCGTGGGGTTCATCCCTCTTGAATACCCTTGAAGGTGATGAAGGGGGAGCGACTCCCTTGGCCGAGGCACGCTACCTCTTAACGTGGGCCTTGGGCGTCGATTCTTTGCTATTTGCCCCCCGCGAAGTTCCTCCAGCCAACGAGGCTGCCTACCGCGCTGCAGTCACCCAACGCGCCCTCCGCCACCCGCGAAGCCATGTGACTGGTGAAATGTATTTCAGAGGCCTTGTTCTTTCAGGTGGTAAAGGAGTCTTCACTGTTCGGCCCGAAACCGAGATGCTTGTCGAGCATGTTGAGGAGCTGACGCGTTCCGGAGCGCTTCCTGATGGTGAATGGGTTGATCTGTGTACTGGGTCTGCGGCGATTGCGCTTGCACTTTCTATTGAAACTGGCCATCAGGTGACCGCCGTTGAAATTGACTCTGATGCCTTTGCTTATGCCGAGCGCAACCTCGCTCGATACCCGAAAGCCCAGATTCGCCTCGTCAAGGGGGACGCGACGGCCACCGACACTCTGCGCGAGTTCAATGGGAAAACCTCATTGGTCGTGACAAACCCGCCCTATGTGCCCGCGCAGGAGGCGCCGACACAAATCGAGGCGCAGCAGGACCCTGCGCGCGCTCTATACGGTGGGGGAGACGACGGTACTGAGATTCCTCGTCGGATTATTGAACGTTCGCGTGAGCTCCTTGTTAGCGGGGGGATGCTGGCTATGGAGCACTCTCCCTCGCAGGCACAAACGCTCCGAGAAGTCGCGGTGATGAACGGATTTACTCAGGTTCATACTCGCAGTGATTTAAGCGGAGTTGAGCGTTTCCTCATCGCTTGGAAAACACAGAGAAAGTAATTCACAGTGGAACAGATTTTTGAGTGCGCTCATGGCTGGACAAAGGACGAGCTCGACCTCCTTGAAGGACAGATCCGGGAGGGTGCGTTGGTTGTCCTGCCAACTGATACCGTGTATGGAATCGGCGTATCCGCCGATGATCATGAGGGTGTTCGTCGTCTTCTTGCGGCGAAAGGCAGAGGAGAGACAATGCCCCCTCCTGTACTGGTCGCCTCTGTTGAGCAAGCGCAGAGTGTCTCAATTGACCTTGACGACGATGCCATTGGGCTGATGAAAGCCTTCTGGCCGGGTGCGCTCACGCTAATTGTGCGCGCAAACCCCAGTGTGAACTGGGATCTGGGAAAAACTCACGGCACAGTCGCGCTTCGCATGCCCAATCATCCGCAAGTGTGTGAGCTGCTCGAGGCCGTGGGACCGATGGCAGTGACCTCAGCCAACCTAACGGGACAGCCTCCTGCGACAAATATTGATGAAGCGCTCGGATACTTCCGTGGCACGGTAGACTACTACGTGAATTCGGGGCCGACCCAGAGCGCACAACCGTCCACAATTATCGATTGTGCACACGGTCAGGCTCGCGTACTTCGCGAAGGAGCACTGAGCGTAGAAGATATCGCCAGGGTGCTGGACTATCAGCCCCTAGCTCGCTGAGAGAGGAGACATCGACGCCGTGAAGGTTTATGTCCTGCTGATGGTCGTGGCTGGCGCACTCACCGTGCTGCTGACACCGCTGGTCCGCTGGGCATGCCTGCGTTGGGGGATTGTCCCCAAGCTGCGCAGCAGAGATATCCAATCCACTCCGATTCCTCGACTTGGGGGAATCGCGATCACCATCGCCCTGGTGATCACGATGCTCATCAGTGCACGAATTCCCTATATGTCGCCTCTCTTTGAAACGAATGCTGCCTGGGCTGTTGTCGTGGGTGCACTCGCAATGTGCATTCTCGGTGTGGTCGATGATGTCGTGGAATTGGACTGGCTGACGAAACTTTCCGGACAGATTCTGATCGCAGGATCGATGGCCTTCAACGGCGTGCAATTGGTAAGTTTCCCAATTTTCGGTGTCACCATTGGCTCCTCGCGCCTCTCCTTGATGCTTACCGTTTTTCTCATCGTCGGAATTATGAATGCGGTGAACTTCATTGACGGTCTGGATGGTTTGGCTGCTGGTGTCGTCGGGATCGGAGCTGCGGCGTTCTTCGTCTACTCCTATGTGCTCACGCGGATCATGGGGGCGGCTTCATACGCGACGACTGCATCTTTGGCGGTCATTACCTTGGTCGGAGTCTGCTTGGGCTTCTTGTGGTTTAACTTCCACCCTTCCTCAATCATGATGGGTGGGGGTTCTGAGACAATGGGCCTGGTTCTGGCCGCTGCAGGAATCATCGTTACGGGGCAGGTCGACCCTTCTGTTTTAGGCGGACAACAGCTGTTGGTTTCCTTCCTTCCGCTATTGCTTCCTATTTCGGTCATCTGCGTCCCCATTGGAGATCTTGTCGTCACCACGATTCGACGAATGCTCAGGGGGAAGAGTCCCTTCCATGCGGATCGCTCGCACTTCCACGACCGCCTACTTGCTCGGGGACACTCGCACCGAGGTGTTGTCGCAATCTTATGGATGTGGACTGCCCTAGTAGCTTTCCCTCCGGTCGCAATTCTTGTCCATGACTGGAAGCGTGTTGCACTGTGTGCACTTCCAGCACTGGCCTTGGGCGTTTGGCTCACCGCTTCAGAATTCCCCGCTTTTACGCGCGCACGTCGGCGTGCGCGTCAAGATCACATTGAAGCCACCACTCCCGAGACTCCCAAGGAAAATGCATGAGTGATTCTTTGCAGGCGCATCAGAAAGATATTCAGTTGGTCATGTGCCGCCTGTGGGGTGTCATTGCTGTGGGTGCCTTGATTGTCGGTGTATGGCAAGCATGGGTCGGATACGGCCTGCGTAGCTTGCTTCTTCCTGTACTTATGTTGGCGTTGGGCGCTGTCACGCATGTGTGCCTTGGCGCCATGATTCGTAGTGATGTAGTGACCCGACCGATGTGGATCTGGGCCCATATGTTCGGAACGTTTGCCATCTTGATCGGTGGATTATACCTGAGCAAAGCTTTAGGGGTATCTGCGATTGTCACCGGACTTGTTCTGATTTGTGAGCACTTTGTTGTTTTTGGCGGCCTTGGGGTTGCTTTAGCACGCACAATTCATGAGGTTCCGGTTATGGAAGAGCCAGTGATCGCAGATGCCGACTGTTCGTTGACGTTGACGAAAGAACAAAATTCTCAGGCATAAGTTCTTGATCCCAGGTTAGCTGGGCTACACTGGACCGGGTTGACACAAGTGAGGAAGTGGAGCACGTGGAATCGACA
The DNA here is from genome assembly GCA_900541895.1 of uncultured Actinomyces sp. Lineage (GTDB taxonomy): Bacteria > Actinomycetota > Actinomycetes > Actinomycetales > Actinomycetaceae > Pauljensenia. The sequence goes on from UWSI01000009.1 coordinate 37,982, forward strand.
GTTCTCGGCGAAGAGAAGGCCGCACAGCGCAGCTACGCTATGCCTTTGTGGTACAAGGTTCTCATCGGTATTGTCGCGCTGATTGCTGCTGCAACATGTATTCCCGCTGTTACGCAGGCGCCCCACGCTCCCGGTATCCATGATTTCTTCCCCGATGCATTTTTTGGTGAGGGGACGCTCTTCCAATTCAATCGGCTGACACTGGTGCGCGTGGTCGCTGGAATTACACTGTGCTTGGTTTTCTGGCTCGGTGCCCGCAGCATTAAGCTCATGCCGGGGCGGGGACAGGTCCTCCTCGAAATGGCAGCCGAGTTTGTTCGCAATGGTATTTCCGTCGCGATGCTGGGTGAAGGCCGAGGCCGTCGTTGGGCCGCCTTTATCGGTGTTGTTTTCTTCGGCGTCCTTTTTATGAATATTCAGGGAATTATCCCCGGGATGAATATTGCAGCTTCCTCTGTGATGGCCGTGCCGATTGTTTTCGCTGTCATCGCCTACGTTTCATTCGTGGGTGCCGGAATTAAACAGTACGGTTTCTTCCATTTCTTCAAGTCGCAGCTTTTCCCCAAGGGATTGCCCTGGCCGATCTACTTCCTCATCACCCCCATCGAGTTCTTCTCGACTTTTATTGTTCGTCCCGCAACCTTGGCTATTCGTCTTCTGTGCAACATGATTTCAGGGCACCTGCTTCTTGCACTGACCTATTTTGGAACGTCGAACCTTCTCATCGCTGCCGGTATGAAACAGACTGGTGCCCTCTTAACCGGAGCTGGCGCGGTTGCGGCGACGCTCTTCGAAATTTTCGTAGCTGTCTTGCAGGCGTACATTTTCGCCATGCTGACAGCGGTCTACATCAAGCTTTCAGTCGAAGAACACTAAAGGCTTCTTGCGCCTTCGACTGATTCACCAAAGGAAAAGGAAAGAAAAATGACCGGATCCCTTGCCTACATCGGCTACGGCCTGGCTGCGATTGGCCCTGGTATTGGTATTGGCCTCCTCGTGGGAAAGACCCAGGAAGCAACCGCACGCCAGCCTGAGATCGCCGGTAAGCTCTTCACCAACATGATTATTGGTGCGGCACTTGCTGAGGCTCTTGGCCTGATCGGCTTCGTTCTGCCCTTCATTGTCTGATGTTCACACAGCTTGTTCCTATGTCCGAGGGATCGGTCGGAGGAATTGGCGTTGTTCTGCCTCCTCTCTATGAGATTTTCTGGTCAGCGCTGATTCTCCTGGTCATCCTCTTGGTCGTCGGTTTGTACGCGTTGCCGCGGATCTACTCGATGATCGACCAGCGACGCGACGCCATTCAGGAAGGCCTCGATAACGCTGAGAAAGCTCGCGAAGATCTCTCTCTTGCTTCGCGTAAGAAAGAAGAGCTGCTTCGTGATGCTCAGGCTGAGGCTCACCAGATTCGTGAAGATGCACGTGCTCAGGCCCAGCAGATCGTCGCACAGGCACGTCTTGATGCGCAGGTAGAGGCACAGCGCGTGCAAGATGCCGCTCAGCGTCAGATTCTTGCCGAGCGGCAGGCCGCGCAGATTAGCCTGCGTAGCGATGTTGGTTTGCTCGCTAGCGAACTCGCAGAGAAGCTTGTGGGTGAGCATCTGGAGAATACTGATCTCACTGCTCGCGTTGTAGATCGCTTCTTGGATGAACTCGAGGCTGAAGAAGTTCCCGTTGGTGGTGCGAACTGATGACTCCTGAGTTGTTACGCGAACGTCTTGCGCAGGCGGGCGACGAGCGTATGAAGGTAGCGGAAGATCTTTTCGGCGTCGCAGACTTTTTGCGAACGAATTCTTCTGTCCAACGTGCACTCACCGACCCTTCGCGAGAACAGAGTGATAAAGACGCTCTTGTTGATCGTCTTTTTGCTCCGGTTGTATCTGCTGTCTCGATTCAGTGTCTGCATGACCTGGTAGCGGGTCACTGGTCCCGTCCGCGTGACATCGTGCACGCTGTCGAAGAAGCAGGCTGCGATGCAGTGCTGCTCAGCGCGCAATTTGATGGGGTATTGGAAGAAACAGAAGCTCAACTTGTTGCGGTTTCTGTTTTCCTTCAGTCACATCGTGATCTCAGAAATGAACTCTCTGACCTGTCTGCCCTTTCTCCAAAGGGGCGCGCAGATCTTGCCCAGATGGTGTTCCAGAGTGTTCTTGGCCAGCCGAGTCTGCGTCTTTTGCGCCGATGCGTGGGACGAGCCTCGCATGGCCATCTCTTGGGAAAGCTGCGGGAATTGGCTGTTCGCGCGGCAAAGCTCTCCGGTCGACGCTTCGTATTCGTTGAGTCGGCACACGAGCTGAGCGACGACCAGAAGACGCGTCTCGAGAAGATTCTTGAGACCAAGCTGGCCAGCCCCGTTTCGGCAACCTACACGCTGCGCCCTGAACTGCTCGGCGGCCTCGTCATCCGAATGGGGACGGAGCGAGTCGATGCATCACTGGCCACGCGAGTTGGCGCTCTCAAACGTTCGATCGTCGGTTAAGCCCGATGTGTCTGAGGAATAGATAGAAGGAATGCTCAATGGCTGATCTGTCCATTAGCCCCGAGGAAGTACGGGCGGCGCTCGACTCTTTCGTGGAATCGTATCAACCTGCACAGGTTGCGACCGATGAAGTCGGTCATGTTACCGAAACTGCTGACGGTATTGCCCACCTTGAAGGGCTTCCCGGAACTATGGCAAACGAACTCCTGCGTTTTGAGGACGGGACGCTGGGGCTTGCTATGAACCTTGAACAACGTGAAATCGGCACCGTTGTCCTTGGGGATTTCTCCTCCATTGAAGAAGGACAGCCTGTTTACCGTACCGGCGAAGTGCTCTCAGTCCCCGTTGGTGATGGTTACCTCGGTCGTACCGTCGATCCGCTGGGCCGCCCGATCGACGGCCTCGGTGATATCACCGACCTGGAAGGTCGACGAGCACTGGAACTTCAGGCTCCGGGTGTCATGATGCGTAAGTCGGTTCACGAGCCGCTGCAGACCGGCCTGAAGGCGATCGACTCTATGATCCCGATTGGTCGCGGTCAGCGTCAGCTCATCATTGGTGACCGTCAAACCGGTAAGACCGCGATCGCCTTAGACACGATCATTAACCAGCGTGACAACTGGCTTTCCGGCGATGTCAACAAGCAGGTTCGATGCATCTATGTCGCCATCGGCCAGAAGGGTTCGACAATCGCTTCGGTTCGCTCGACTCTAGAGGACGCCGGAGCAATGGAGTACACGACGATCGTTGCTTCTCCGGCCTCGGATCCCGCGGGCTACAAGTACATGGCTCCCTACACGGGTAGCGCCATTGGCCAGCACTGGATGTACCAGGGCAAGCACGTCCTCATCGTTTTCGATGACCTTTCTAAGCAGGCTGAGGCCTACCGCGCGGTTTCGCTTCTTCTGCGCCGTCCGCCGGGGCGTGAAGCATACCCCGGTGACGTCTTCTACTTGCACTCACGCTTGCTGGAACGCTGTGCAAAGCTCTCCGACGAGCTCGGTGGGGGATCGATGACCGGTTTGCCGATTATCGAAACCAAGGCAAATGACGTTTCTGCCTACATTCCGACCAACGTTATTTCGATTACCGATGGTCAGATCTTCCTTCAGTCTGACCTCTTCAACTCGAACCAACGACCAGCTGTTGATGTCGGTATTTCGGTGTCTCGTGTCGGTGGCGCTGCTCAGATTAAGGCGATGAAGAAGGTCGCCGGTACTTTGAAGCTCACGCTTGCGCAGTACCGTTCGATGGCGGCTTTCGCGATGTTTGCATCCGATCTTGATGCTGCAACGCGTCGTCAGCTCACGCGTGGTGAGCGTCTCATGGAGCTTCTCAAGCAGCCGCAAAACTCGCCCTATGTTGTTCAAGACCAGGTTGCCTCAATCTGGGCCGGAACAAATGGCTACCTCGATGACCTCGAGGTGAGCGAAGTTCTCTCCTTTGAAAGCGGTCTGCTGGACTACTTGCGTGCAAACTCCACGGTTCTTGATGAGATCGCCGCCACCGGTGAGCTCTCGAAGGAAACCGAAGAGGCCTTGCGCACTGCGGTTGAGACCTTCCATAGCCAATGGGTGAGCGCGAAGGCGGCACCGGTCTCGCTTGATGACGCTGAGGTGCAGGCCGAGCGTTCTCAGGAAGAAATCGTTCGCTCGCGCCCGGTAGTGTCTGAGGCCTGAGTATGGGCGGACAACAAAGGATCTATAAACAGCGGATTGCATCTACGCAGACGCTGGCTAAGGTCTTTCGTGCAATGGAAATGATCGCAGCATCGCGAATTGGTGCTGCGCGTCGGGCAGCGACTGAACTTGGACCCTATGAGAAGGCTCTGACTCAGGCAGTTGCCGCTGTCGCTATTCATACGGACCTTGACCACCCGCTGACTCGTGAGCGTCACGATACGCCACGTGTCGCGGTCCTTGTGGTTGCTTCCGATCGAGGGATGGCCGGAGCCTACTCTGCAACGATTCTTCGCGAGGCCGAACGTCTTGTTCAGCGCCTCGAAGAAGAAGGAAAGGTCCCGGTCCTCTACACCTACGGTCGACGCGCCCAGACGTATTTCCGCTTCCGGGGCGTGGAGATCGAAGATTCGTGGGAAGGGGAGTCCGATTCGCCTTCCCAGGAGATCAGCAATCAGATCGCTCGTGAACTTCTTGAGCGCTTTACCGATTCAGATCCTATGACTGGCGTGTGCGAAGTTTATTTGGTCTACACGCGGTTCAAGTCGATGATGAGTCAGGTTCCCGAGGTTCGACGCATGATTCCTCTTTCCGTTGTCGATGCTCCTGAAGGGGATCGTGAACGCGATGAGGAACGCGGTGAGCACAAGGTGAACGCTGAGCTCTTCCCCGAGTACGAGTTCATTCCTTCACCCGAAGAAGTTCTTAACACCCTGCTTCCACTGTATGTCTCGAGCAGGATCCGAAATGTTCTTTTGCAAGCTGCCGCATCAGAGTTGGCTTCGCGCCAGCGCGCAATGCATACGGCGACAGATAACGCAGAAGAGCTCATTACGAAATACACGCGTCTGGCGAATTCGGCCCGTCAGGCGGAGATCACTCAAGAGATCACTGAAATCGTGGGCGGTGCCGACGCATTGGTCCAGGGCTGAGGCCCGTGCACATGGAGAAAATAGAAATGACTACTACTTCAACAGGACAGGGACGGGTCGCACGTGTTGTCGGACCGGTTGTCGATGTTGAGTTCCCGCCGGACGCAATTCCTCCCTTGTACAACGCATTGCACGTTGATGTGAATCTTTCCGGGCAGAGCGAAGGTGAAGACGCGGTTCAGACGATCACTCTTGAGGTTGCTCAGCACCTTGGTGACAACCTCATTCGCGCGATTTCGCTTAAACCGACCGATGGTATGGTTCGCGGCTCGGTTGTCACCGATACTGGCGCTCCGATTTCGGTTCCGGTTGGCGATATCACGAAGGGTCATGTCTTCAATGTGACCGGTGAGGTCTTGAACCTTAAGCCCGGTGAACATCTGGAAATCACCGAACGCTGGCCCATTCACCGCCAGCCTCCGGCATTCGACCAGCTTGAGGCCCGTACGAAGATGTTCGAAACGGGTATCAAGGTCATCGATTTGCTCACCCCATATGTTCAGGGTGGCAAGATTGGCCTCTTCGGTGGCGCAGGTGTGGGCAAGACCGTTCTGATTCAGGAAATGATTCAGCGTGTTGCTCAGAACCACGGTGGCGTTTCGGTTTTCGCCGGCGTTGGTGAGCGTACCCGTGAAGGTAACGACCTGATTCACGAAATGGAAGAGGCTGGTGTCTTCGATAAGACGGCACTGGTCTTCGGGCAGATGGATGAGCCGCCGGGGACCCGTCTTCGTATCGCGCTGACTGGTTTGACCATGGCAGAGTACTTCCGTGATGTTCAGCATCAGGACGTGCTGCTCTTCATCGACAACATCTTCCGTTTCACCCAGGCTGGTTCTGAGGTATCGACGCTGCTGGGCCGTATGCCCTCCGCTGTTGGTTACCAGCCGAACCTTGCTGATGAAATGGGACAGCTCCAGGAACGTATTACGTCTGCTGGCGGTCACTCGATTACATCGCTGCAAGCAATTTACGTTCCCGCAGACGACTACACTGACCCGGCACCTGCGACGACCTTTGCCCACTTGGACGCAACGACGGAGTTGTCGCGTGAAATTGCTTCCCGCGGTATTTATCCCGCCGTTGATCCCTTGGCGTCGACGTCTCGAATCCTTGATCCTGCCCTAGTCGGTCGTGAGCACTACGACACTGCTACTCACGTGAAGGCGATCTTGCAGAAGAATAAGGAACTGCAAGACATCATTGCCATTTTGGGCGTTGATGAATTGTCTGAAGAAGACAAGGTCACCGTTGCACGTGCACGCCGCATTGAGCAGTTCCTCTCGCAGAACACCTACATGGCTGAGAAGTTCACCGGTGTTGAGGGTTCGACTGTTCCGCTGTCCGAGACCATCGAGGCCTTCAAGCGCATTGCTGAGGGCTATTACGACCAGGTCCCGGAGCAGGCCTTCTACAATATTGGCGGCATCGACGATCTTGAACGTCGTTGGTACGAGATCGAGAAGGATAACTGACGTGCCTGCCACCGATAAGTTGCAGGTTGAGATCGTTTCACACGAAGGCAGGCTGTGGCACGGCAGTGCATCTCAGGTCAGCTTTCCGGCAACGGATGGCTCCATCGGCGTGCTTCCCGGACGACAACCGCTTCTCGCGGGTCTTGTTCCCGGACGTGTGAGTATCACGACTGAGCAAGGAGTTGTTGACTTCGATATCAATAAAGGTCTGGCTTCAGTAGATTCCGACTTTATTACGATTGTCGTGGAACACGCCTCCCAGATGTAAGTGAGCGGTGTGCGGGCTTAAACTGTCCGCACACCGTCATTTTCATCAGGAGGTTTTCATGGTTGTGCTGAACATTATCGTGATACTCCTCCTTGCCTTATTTGTCGTCTGGCTGCTTCTTAATCTGCGCGCGCGTCATCTCGATCAACAAGATGGTGCTTTTCGGGCGTGGGCGCGACTTGATTCGCATTCCGGATGGATGTCAGGAATCGGTCAGTATCAGGGGGACCGCCTGTGTTGGTATCGCTTGATTGCCCCTTCACTGAAACCGCATGTCGTCCTTCCTCGACATGGACTTGGAGTCTCCCTTCCCCTGCAACGCTCAACCGATGGATCAATGGTTGAGGTCCGCTTGACATCAGGGGATGTTTTTCTGGACCTCGCAGTTGAACCACTGACCTATAACGGGCTTGTGTCCTGGGGAGAATCCGAGCCTCCCGCAATCGAACATGGCTCTACTCTCTAGCTTTATTCCCGTGACACCGCCAGTTCCAGAAAGGTAAATTTTGCGCGTTCTTATCGCTTCATGCACGGTCGATTACTCAGGCCGCCTCAGTGCGCACCTCGACCGCGCAATTCGACTCATTATGCACAAGGCGGATGGCTCTGTATTGATCCATTCTGATGGCGGTTCGTATAAACCGCTGAATTGGATGAATGCTCCCTGCACAGTCACCACTGAAATCCCCGAAGAGGGGGAAGAAATGGATGGTGTGACCCAGGTATGGCAGGTCCAATCCGATAAGACTGATGACCGACTAGTTATTCGCATTCACGAGATCATCAGTGACGTCACTGAAGAGTTTGGTATCGATCCGGGACTCGTTAAAGACGGTGTCGAAACCCACCTTCAAGAACTCTTGGCGCAGCAGGTTCCGCAGGTACTGGGCGAAGGATGGGAACTAGTACGTCGTGAGTATCCCACTCCCGTTGGTCCAGTTGACCTGCTTGTCCGCGATCCGCAGGGGCTGCCCGTTGCAATCGAGGTCAAAAGACGTGGAGGAATGGATGGCGTTGATCAACTGACGCGCTATCTGTCCCTTTTGGGTCGCGATCCTTTGCTTGATGGGATTAGAGGGATCTTTGCAGCTCAAGAGATTACACGGCAGGCCCGTACCTTGGCTGAAGATCGTGGTATTGACTGCCTCATTCTCGATTACGATGCCATGCGAGGTTTTGACGATCCCGATTCCCGTCTCTTCTAATGACTCAAGCTGCACTCAATCTGAGCCTGGCCCGCATTATTAGCCAAGGCCTCGTCGAAGAAACTGCTGCGGATCATCCCATTGCTGCGGTCGACAATATGCTCGCTTTGCAGGCGCAACTTCCTTCTTCGGTTCCGTGGGCTATCAATCTTCGCGTGAAAGAGCCTTCTGTTAGCGCAATTGATGAGGCTTTTGAGTCTGCTGAGCTTGTGCGTTCGTGGCCTATGCGCGGAACAATCCACGTCACTAGCGCACGGGATCATCATTGGCTGCGTCAGGTGCTTCGACATCGGTATCGCGCATGGATGCGCTCCTTTGAGGAAGAAGGATTGACTCGCGCGCGTATTGAAGAAGCCGCGCAGATTGCATATTCGCGCATTGCTTCGGAGGGGCCTCAAAGCCGTGAAGAACTGTGCGCGGCTTGGGAGGAGGAAGGAATCCGAACGGGTACGCGCCCACAACGCGAATCAGCCCTTCAAGCGGGAGAGAGCGGGACTTTCCTTGACCGCCGTAATCTTTTCCTAGCGTTGCATATTGAAGGATTCCTAGTGGGTGGTCCCAAGCGGGGTAATTCTTTCCTTTTTTGTGATGCGCGGGCTTTGCCCCCTGCAGAAGGGGTCGCCCAGGGAGAAGGCAATCACGAGGCCGCGCTGGCTGAACTTGCGCGTCGCTATGCTTGGGGGCACGGCCCCATCAGTGTTGAGGATTTTTCTCGGTGGACATCACTAACGAAACGTGAGTCTCGGGCTGCGCTGGAACGTGCAGTGCGTTTAAAGGGAAGTGAGCGCCCCATTGTGCTCGGCGAATCTGGATATCAACGTGCCGATCTTGGCTCACTCTTGAGCCGCTGCGGAGATGAAGCGCGAGCACTGTTTTCTTGCCCCTCTTTCGATGAAATCCATGTGGGATATGCCGATCGAAGTAGCATGGCCAGTTCGGAGGCAGAGCGGGCAATCTGCCCCGCAAAGAATGGGATGTTTCGACCAATTGTTATCGAAGACGGCCGGGTGATTGCGGTACAGGATCCGCGTAAAGGATATGCGTTTCTGGATTCGATGCGAGATGAATATGATCAATCTCTGCTGGAGGAAGCTAAAGAAATCGGTGAGTATTTGAGCGGCAAATAAGTGATCGCACAGCTGAAAATGTGCGAAAATATTCATATGGATTCACAAGTTATGCGAGGCCGCATCGTTCTGAAAGATTCCATCATTGAAGATGGCGTTATCACCGTTGAAGGCCAATTTATTTCTCATATTTGCCCAGCATCTGATTTCTTAGGCGAGCTCCCGCAGTCAAGTGGCTCGACTTTCCTTCCGGGACTTGTTGATGTGCACTGTCACGGAGGCGGTGGAGAGTCTTTCCCGAATGCAACGACTCCCGAGGCCGCAATGCAAGCCGTCATGGAACACCGTCGTCACGGTACGACCTCGTTGGTTGCATCGTGCGTCACCGCTGATGCTGACACCTTGAAAGCACGTGCTCGCACCCTAGCTTCGCTTGCTGAGAAGGATGAAATCGCGGGTATTCACTTCGAAGGCCCCTTCGTTTCCCATGCACGTTGCGGCGCGCAGGATCCGACCTACATCGTTGATCCAGATCCCGATCTCACCCGAGAACTCATTGATGAATGCAAGGGATATGGGCTTTCAATGACGTTGGCTCCGGAAAAGCCCCGTGCATTCGGTGAAGGTTCTGTTGCTGAAGCGCTGATTGATGGGGGCGCTATTCCTTCGTGGGGGCATACGGATTCAAACTCGACCTTTGCACGTCAAGCCTTGGAATACTCACGTGAGCATTTCGCGCAATCTTCGACCACTCGTGGTCCTCGTGCGACGATTACACACCTCTTCAATGGTATGCGTCCGCTTCACCACCGCGATACCGGTCCGATCGCGGAATTTCTTTCAGATGCAGCCCGTGGCGGTGCGGTTGCGGAGCTGATTTGCGATAACGTCCACGTTGATCCACTTCTTGTCCGTGATGTCTACGAACTTGTCGGTCGCGATCACGTTGTGCTGATTACAGATGCGATGGCTGCCGCCGGAATGCCCGACGGTTCTTACACACTTGGCCCTCAGGACGTTGTTGTTCGTGATGGCATTGCGCGCTTGGCCCAGGGTGATTCTATTGCCGGTGGCACTGCGCACCTTCTTGACTGTGTTCGCGTGGCGACGACTTTGGGCGGAATTCCTCTGGTGGATGCTGTCTACATGGCATCAGCTCAAGGAGCCAAGATCTTAGGTGATCCGCGAGTGGGCAGCCTTGAGGCTGGAAAATTTGCGGATATCGTCGAGGTGGATTCCGAGCTCAATGTGCGACGCGTAGTTCGCCGTGGCACAGTAGTTGAGTGAGAGGAAAGCGATCTCGTAAGCGTCCTTGGGGCGAGAGTCGACCATTACAAATGTCGGCTCTCGCCTCACTTGCGCGCAGTGAAATTGGTCCTAATGGTGAGCTCTATCAGGTCCAATATCTTCGTTCTTCTTCGAAGCTCTATACCTGCCCTGCTTGCCTGCAAACAATCACCATTGGCAGTGCACACGTCGTTGCATGGCCCGAAGAACGTGCCTATGGATTGGATCAGGGAGTTCGCGCTCGGCGACACTGGCACCTGAACTGTTGGAAACGTGGTCTTCGCCCGGCATAATGGGCGTGATTGGCTACGTGCACGTGGCGTGAGACACCTCCAGTATGCACTCGTGTTGTTTGCCCGTAGAGTTACTAACTAGAGGTTGACGCTATCCCATTAATAGGAGACTCCGAGTGGACCAGCTCAGAAGATTTTCAGGAGCAGCTGCAGCATGTGCAGTTGCGGTGATTGCTGCGATTGTCGCGGTATTGGCTTTGACAGTGTGGAAGCCGACCCAACAAATTAGTGCGACTGTTACCCCCCAGCAGCCGGTCGTCATCACTCGTGAGGGCCTCTTCCAACTCGAAGGGGGTGAAGTTACTGTTACCGCGGCTTCTGCCTCGGGAAAGCAAGTGACGATGGCACTGGGTACAGCGGCAGATGTTCGCGCATGGGTTTCCGACCTTTCCTACGCGGAAATCACTGGCATCTCGGCAAATCGTGAGAATCTTTTGACCGAGGGACACGACTCTGCGGCGTCGGCAACTTCATCGCCGTCTCCTTCGCCTTCCAGTGAGGCTCCGCAAAACCCTGATCAGAATGCTCAGCCTTCGCCTTCTCCCAGCGCGACTTCAACTCTGTCGGCTGCCGGTGGAGATATGTGGCTTGACGAGGCGACCGCTCCTTCAACCGCAACGATGACACTTCGTGATGTTGCAGCCGGTCGTTCGCTGGTTATTACGTCGGATGGAACGACTCCCTCTGATTTGACAGTCACTATGACCTGGCAGACCCCTCATGCGAATGTCTTAGCAATCACTGCAGGCGTTATTACATTCATTTGTCTTCTCATCGCCGCGGCGTTGGTCGGCCTTGTTCTTTGGCGTGAACGTCATGCCGCTTCTGAGGAAGAAACCCGCGAGCAAGACGAAGCAGAAGAAGGCACATCTCAACAGGTAGATCCCGCCTTCTTTGAAGCAGTAGATCATTCTGATTCTTCCGAAGAAGAGGCTGGAACTTCTGAAATCGACAATGAAGATTCTGAAGAGTACAGCGACTCGACCGACAATGGGGAAGCGCCTTTAGATTTAACGGCTCAGGATTCCTCCACTGAAGTCGCTGAGTTTGACGAGGAGAAGTCAGAAGGCGAGTTGCCAGAAGATCACACCTTAGAAGAGAGCTTCGAAGTTGATGAAACTTCCGTTACCGATCAGGATGAATCTTCGGATTCTGAGCTGCGTCGTGGTCGCCACGGTATTGCCTATCACGATGATGAAGTAGACCCGCCTGCTCGTGAATCAACAGATACGGGAATTATTGATTTGTCCGCTATTCGTCCAGGTGCCGTTCTTCCATCGCGCCGTGCGCTGCGTCAGGCACGCGAGAAGGGCGAAGGACGCTTGGTGATTGGTGGCCAAGAATTTGATACTGGCTTGATCCCTCAGGTGGAGAAGGAAGAAGAAACATCCACCGTTGAAGGTTCCGAAGAAAAGCGCTCGTGGGGTTCGATCATGGGGAATTGGATTTCACCAAAGCAACGCGGACAGAAGGGACAGTGATGATGAAACTACGACGTATCCTTCCAGTCCTGTGTGTGCCTGCACTTGTTCTTGGGGCATGTAGCAGCAGTGATCTAGTTGCCCCTGAGGTAACTTCCCAGCCTTCTTCCGCCTCTCCAAACCTCGACTCGGCTCGCATCGAGCGTGTTCTTGGATCTATTCAGGACACAATCAATACTGCTGATGCAACACGCGACGCTGCTGCTCTTGAACCTCGACTTGAGGGTGGGGCGTTGCGTATGCGTAGCGACCAGTATGCTGCTGCTAAAGCAACGAATACCGAAGTTCCTAAGCTTGTCGTCAATCAGGGTTCGGTTGCAGTGACGAATTCGGATCAGTGGCCGCGCGTTATTGTGAATGTCTCCAGCCCTGATCAGGCATCTCTTCCTGTGCTCGCATTCGCAGTTCAAGATGACGCTCGATCGAAATACAAGCTCGTTGGTTGGACGCGTGCGCTTGGTGGAGCTCAATTCCAGTTGGATAATGTGGAGAAGGGCTCTGCGGCACTTGGTCCGGAAGCTCAGGGATTCGTGAAGACCCCGAAGGACGCGCTTCAGGGCTACGTGGACATGCTGAATTCCGGTAATGCCGGTAATGATCAGTATGCGGGTGATGATTTTGCTCGTCGCTACTTGCAGGATGCAAAGAGCTTGAATGATGCGGTTCAGGCTGCAGGAAACGTTCAGGCTCATGCTGATCTCTCGGCTGATTTCCCGATTGTCGGTGTCGAACTAGTCGACGGTTCAGCTCTTGTTGCTGCTTCATTCACCTATACTCAGACCTATCAGCGCACTGTTGCTCGTTCAACGATGCGCCTCGGGGGAACAACTGCTGCATTGGCAGAAGGCGATGACGATACGGTCAAGGGAAAGGCGACAGCAACCTACGTTGTGACCGTGCTCCTGCACATCCCCAAGGCCGGCTCGGATTCGCAGCTGATTAGCGTCGTTGGTGCAGAACGCGCACTTGGCTCGGTCGTCAAGGATGATGGCGCCGGGAACCCTGATCAACGTTAAGGAGATCTTCTTCATGAATAATGATGCTCACAATCCTCAGCCTGCAGATTCGCACGGTGCACTCGACCTCAGTGCAGCTGCGTCCGCCGCAGGACAGGTTGGCCCCAGCACTTCTCAGCAGACAAATCGAGAAGGCAGTGCCGGTGGCATCAGCATTCCGCTGATTGATTCCTGCGATGATTCCTCTTTTGAGGCCATTGCCGCGAATTCCCAAAAGGTTCCGGTTGTCCTCGTTCTTTGGGCTGCTCGATCTCTTGAATCTAAACAGTTGCTGGCCACCCTCGAAGAGCTCGCACGTGAAAAGGCGGGTGCCTTCCAACTTGTTGAGGTCGATGTTCAACAGGCCCCTCGAGTTGCACAGGCATTCCAAGTACAGGTCCTCCCGACAACGGTTGCTCTTGTTGGCGCGCGTCCTGTTCCTCTCTTCCAAGGTGTTGCTGCTAAGGAACAGATTGCCCCTGTCATCGAGGATCTGCTGAAGGCTGCTGGGCAGATGGGAGTGACCGGTCGGATTGCTGTGAGCGGATCCGATGTTGCGAAGCCCATTCCAGAGGAGCATGTCCCCGCCCTTGAAGCTGAAGAACGCGGAGATCTTGAAGCTGCGCAGGCTGCCTGGGAGAAGATTATTGAACACAATCCCCGCGATGAAGAGGCAAAGAATCACCGCGCACGGATTAATTTCAAACTGCGTGAAGCTCAGGAAAATAGTGACCCCTCCGCACAAGCAGATGCACTCTTCAATGAGGGAAAGACCGCCGAGGCGTTTAATGTCCTTCTGCGTCTCATCGAAGATAGCCCGGAGGATCAGCGTGAGGATTACCGTGTCAGGCTGCTTGATCTTTTCCGCATTGCGGGCAATACCCCGGAGGTTAAGGCTGCAAGACGGCGTTTGGCTGCGCTGTTGATGATCTAGAGGCTGTTAACAGGCAGCTGATTAGGGGTGTGGGGAACAGATCACAATCTGTTCCCCACACCCCTAAGTGCTAAAAAGCTCAGTGCTGCGGTGCCAGCCAGAGAGCACCCAGGGGAGGAATGCGAAGCTCAACCGAGTAGGGGCGTCCATTCCAGGGGATCTCTTCAGCAACGAGTTCGCCGATATTAACGACTCCTGAACCACCATATTGTGGATCGTCCGTATTGACGACCTCTTGCCAGGTCCCCGCATGAGGCAGGCCGATGCGGTAACCCTCGTGGGGGTTACCAGCGAAGTTCACCACGCACACAAGCTCATCCTGAGCGCGGTGGCCGCTGGTGGCCTCGGATTTACGGATGTAAGAGATCAGGTTGTGATCGCCATCTGAGGCGTCAATCCATTCGAAACCTGTGTAGGTGTCATTCCACAGTGCTGAGTGGGTGCGGTAGAGCTCGTTGAGGCGCGCAACCAAGGCTGCCATTCCGGCATGGTCGGGCTGATCATAGAGCCACCAATCCAGGGAATAGCTTTCATTCCACTCTTGTTCCTGTGCAAATTCCTGCCCCATGAAGATCAGCTGCTTACCGGGGTGCGACCACTGGTAGGCGAAGAGTGAACGCAGGCCAGCCATCTGCTGCCAATGATCACCTGGCATCTTGGAGACAAGTGCACCCTTGCCGTGAACGACTTCGTCGTGAGATAGAGGCAGCACGTAGTTCTCTGAGAAGGCATACACCAGTGAGAAGGTCAGCTCACCGTGATGCCAGCGACGGTTGACAGGATCTTCAGAGAGATAGCGCAGGGTGTCATTCATCCACCCCATGTTCCACTTCATTCCAAACCCTAGGCCACCGCCTGAGGTTGGGGCGGTAACTCCAGGCCATGCGGTTGATTCTTCCGCAATCATGACAATTCCAGGATGCA
This sequence comes from uncultured Actinomyces sp., assembly GCA_900541895.1. Lineage (GTDB taxonomy): Bacteria > Actinomycetota > Actinomycetes > Actinomycetales > Actinomycetaceae > Pauljensenia. The sequence goes on from UWSI01000009.1 coordinate 53,001, forward strand.
GGCGGTAGGAGGTCGCAGTTGCTTCCTGAAGGAAAGAAATCGCCTCAAGATTCTCACGCCCGCCATATTGGTTCGGACGCCACTGGCCGTCCTTACGCGAATAATCCAGATAAAGCATGGAGGCAACGGCATCAACGCGTAGACCGTCGATGTGGAATTGATCAAGCCAGTACAGCGCGTTTGCAACCAAGAAGTTTCGCACTTCGGTGCGGCCAAAATTAAAGACGTAGGTTCCCCAATCCGGATGCTCGCCACGCAGCGGATCAGGATCTTCATAGAGCGGGGTACCGTCGAAGCGCGCCAGCGCCCAATCGTCCTTGGGGAAGTGGGCCGGCACCCAGTCCAAAATCACGCCGATACCCTCTTGGTGGAGACGGTCCACGAGGTAACGGAAATCATCGGGAGTGCCATAGCGTGAGGTCGGTGCGTAGTAAGAAGTGACTTGGTATCCCCACGATCCACCGAAGGGATGCTCAGCAAGAGGCATGAATTCGACGTGGGTGAAACCCATCTTCTTAACGTAGGGGATGAGCTCATCAGCCAAACCGCGGTAACCCAGATCCTGTTTCCACGATCCTGCGTGAACCTCGTAAATCGACATGGCGCCGTTGTGAGGGTTCGCGTCCTCACGTGCGCGAAGCCAGTCTTCATCGTTCCATGTGTGGAAGACATCGGTGACGACCGAGGCCGTGGCCGGGGGAATTTCGGTTGCCCGAGCCATGGGGTCTGCTTTTTGGAACCAGTTTCCAGATGGTCCTTGGATTTCGAACTTGTAGCGGGCGCCGACACCAACGCCGGGAATAAAGAGTTCCCACACTCCGGAAGCGCCCATTGTGCGCATGGCGTGTCCGGTGCCGTCCCAGAAATTGAAGTCACCAACAACGCGCACGGCCTGTGCATTGGGGGCCCACACTGCGAAGGCAACACCATCGACCGGTCCCATGACACCGTCAAAATGCTTGAGGTGGGCACCCAGGACCTCCCATAGGCGCTCATGACGTCCTTCGGAGATCAGATAGGTATCCATTTCGCCCACGGTCGGGAGGAACCTGTACGGATCATCAACGACCTGCGAATGATCTCCGTAGGTCACGCGCAGACGGTAGTCGGGAATGTCATCTGCAGCGAAGACGCATACCCAAACACCCCCGTGTTCGTGGCTTGCCGGGTAGGTATGGTTCTGAGTGAGCACCTCGACCGAATCGGCCAGATGGTGAACGCTGCGGATCGTGACAACACCGTCATTGAGGTGCGCTCCCAGCACGTCGTGGGGGAGAGGATAGCGCCCTTCTGCTACCGCATCGAGGACGTCTGTGGCCACTGGTGTCGCTTGAGGTTCCATGTGTTCATCATCTCATGTTTAAAGAAGATCCAATAATTACTCGGTTTCGATGGCCATGACATGACCCAATCGATCCCAGGGGGACAGTCGTACCCAATTGGTGCGTGACCAGGAGTAACGCTGTCCATCGAGTTCATCGACTACGGTAAAGTTTGCCGATGATGTTCCCAAAGAGAGTCCGCTCAAATCAACATCGATTTCTCCTTCAACCGTGTTTTCCGGGTCCAAGGAGATCACGACGATGACTGTATCGGGCAATCCGGTCGGTGAGAATCGTGCGGGGACATGCTTGGAGAAGCACAGGATCTTCTCCGAGGTCGTGGGGTGGATGCGAAGATCGTGAAGCTGGCGCAGCGCTGGGTGACGTTCGCGAGCGCTATTGAGAAGTGTCAGTAGAGTTGGGATTCCCGTCTCCTGGGCAAGCCTTGGATCGCGAGGCCGGAATTCGTACTTCTCATTATCGTTGGGTTCCTCGGCCCCCTGGCGTTGAATATTTTCAACCCACTCGTATCCCGAGTAGATTCCCCATGAGGGTGCTCCAAGTGCGGCCAGCATCGCACGAATTGCGAAGATTGCACTTCCCCCAGAAGTCATTTGAGGAGTGAGAATATCGTGTGTCGTTGGCCAGAAGGTCGGACGAATAAGGTGCGCAGTGTCGCGTGCAAGCTCCTGAAGATACTCCTCGATTTCTTGCTTTTCGGTTCTCCATGCGAAGTAGGTGTAGGACTGGTCAAAGCCAATCGCACCCAAGGTTCGCATCATTGCGGGGCGGGTGAAAGCCTCGGCAAGGAAAATAATTTCCGGATGACGCGTATGGATTTCTTCTAGGAGCCGTTCCCAGAAAGGAACGGGTTTAGTGTGCGGATTATCGACACGGAAGATTGTCACTCCGTGGGAAATCCACAATTCGAGCATGTCACGAATCGCCTTGTAGATTCCCTCTGGATCTCGATCGAAGTTCAGGGGATAGATGTCCTGATATTTCTTCGGTGGGTTCTCTGCGTAGGCGATCGTGCCATCTGCGCGCTGGGTAAACCATTCGGGATGCTCTCTCACCCACGGGTGGTCGGGGGAGCACTGAAGCGCGATATCCAGTGCAACTTCTAAGCCCAGTTCTTTTGACTGTGCAACGAAATAATCAAAATCGTCGAAAGTGCCTAACTCCGGGTGAATGGCATCGTGGCCGCCCCGCGCCGAACCAATGCCGTAGGGACTGCCGGGTTCACCTTTATGAGCAACCAGAGAGTTATTCTTCCCTTTTCGATTGGTTAAACCGATAGGGTGAATTGGCGTCAAATAGACGACGTTGAAGCCCATAGACGCGATACGGGGCAGGTCCTCGGTTGCAGTGCGCAGGGTTCCCGATACCCAGTGTCCTTTCTTGTCCTGGAAAGCACCGTGTGAACGGGGGAAGATCTCATACCACGCACCTGCGAGGGCGCGGTTTCGTGCAACGTACAGAGGGAAAGTGCGAGTTGAACCGTAGAGGTCACGGAGTGGGAAATTGCGGAAGACCGCGCGCACCGGAGCAGCTAGGCCAGCGGAGAGACGACGTTGGGGAGTTTGAGTGGTATCTCGTAGGGCCTGCGCGGCAGCAAGTAGGGTTTCAATACCTGCTCGACTTGGTTGCTTTTGGGAAGGATTGTTTAGTGCCTCTCCGCGTGCGGCGCGTTCCATCAAGAGCGCGCCTTCTTCGAGCATGAGTTCGACGTCGACCTCGGCCCCAATCTTCACTGAGGCGTCGTGGCGCCATGTCGCGTAGGGGTCTGACCATGTATCAATGCGGAAACTCCACTTGCCAACCGCGTCTGGCATCAGCCATGCTTCGTAGCGGTCGAGGCCGGGAGCGATGTCATACATGAGGGCGCGTGAATGGATGGAGCCACCGGGGCGAATGAGAACTGCCTCAGCAGCATAGGCATCATGGCCCTCTCTGAAGACGGTTGCTCGGACAGGAAAAGCCTCAAAAACCGTTGCTTTAGCCGGCAAATTCCCGTCCTCGACGACGGGGAAAACTTCAGTGGCCGGGATGCGTGGAAGTAGTGTCTCGTTCACATACTCAAGCCTAATGGATGCTGTGATGATCGACATAGTCAGGAAGTGAAAAGGCTATGAAGGGTCCAAAAAGGTGGTGGTTACTTCTGAGGAAGTAACCACCACCTTGAGCGTTTCAAAAAGCTCAGTAGACCATGTGCATCGCTTCCCGGACCTCGTTCAAGGTCTTTTCTGCACGTTCGTTTGCCTTCTCATTGCCTTGGCGGAGGATTGAGAGCAGGTATCCGGGATCAGCCGCTAGCTCGGCACGACGCGCGCGGATTGGCGCAAGCATTTCGTTGAGAGCCTCTGTAACGGTGGCCTTGAGCGCACCGCCGCCGCCATCACCGATACGCTCGGCGATAGCGACCGGATCCTCGCCTGTGGCCAAAGAAGCAAGCATCAGTAAATTGGCTACCTCGGGACGGTTCTCAGGGTCGAAGGTGATGTGACGATCTGAATCAGTCTTTGCGCGCTTTAAGATTTTTGCAGTCTCATCTGCGGTCATTGCCAATTCGATCGTGTTGCCGCGAGACTTCGACATCTTCGTTCCGTCTGTTCCCAAGAGCAGGGGAGTCTCTGAAAGAAGCGCATCAGGACGGGGGAATACGGCTCGCTTGGGGTCGACGCGACCGTAACGCTTATCGAAGCGCTGAGCAATCAGACGGGTCTGTTCAATGTGAGGGAGCTGGTCTTGCCCGACAGGAACGATATTGGCCTTGCAGAAGAGGATGTCACAGGCCTGGTGCACCGGGTAGGTCAACATCAAACCGCTCATTGCACGGCCGTCGGTAGCTTCCAACTCTGCTTTAACCGTGGGGTTACGGTGCAACTCGGCCTCGGTGACCAAGGAAAGGAAAGGAAGCATGAGTTGGTTCAGTGCAGGAATCGACGAATGATTGAAGATCGTCGTCTTCTCTGGATCTAAGCCAACTGCAAGGTAATCAGTAACCAAGCCAAGGACGCGCTCTTGAATGGGGCCGACAGCGTCGCGGTCTGTGATGACCTGATAGTCAGCTACAAGCACCCACGTATCGACTCCGCGTTCTTGAAGAAGAACACGGTTTCGCAGGGTGCCGAAGTAGTGACCGAGGTGCAGGCGTCCAGTTGGACGGTCGCCAGTCAGCACGCGAAAACGCGTGGGATCTTGGTCGATTGCCTCGTCAATTTCCTTTGAACGCGCAAGAGAACGCGCAAGAGAAGCATCAGAGGTGGATTGCTCGAGAGTTTCTTCGCTGGTAGTCACTAGCTCAGTTTAGCGTGATCACTGCGCGGGCGAAGAGTCCACGGATGAGAGGTAGATATGCATGCTGAAAGGATCCATGGAAACTGTTGCATCCGAAGCCTTGTAATCGAGAGTATGCGGCAAGGTCACCGCATCGCTTATCGAGGTCACACCACCGTCGTCGATCTGGCTCCATGCACTATCGAAGACGTGTACCCACTGGACTCCTTGGCCTCGGGGAAGAAGAACATTGCGGTCCGCTGTCGTTCCGTTGAAGAGGACAAGAGCATCGCGAGAACGGTAGGGAGTACCTGAACGCAGCATTTGGAATACACGTGAATCAGGTGATGTCCATACGTCGTCACGCATGGGAAGTCCATTCGCGTCATACCACGAAAGGTCAGGAAGCGTATCGCCATTCGGGTCGGTCCCGGAGAAAAACTTCATTGGCCGCAATGCAGGATGTGCACGGCGCAACGCAAGAAGCCAACGGACGATCTCAAGCTGTTCCTTTTGGAGCTCAGAAAGATTCCAGTCGATCCAGGAAATGGGAGAATCTTGGCAGTAGGCGTTGTTATTACCAAATTGCGTGCGCGAAAACTCATCGCCTGCAACCAACATGGGTGTTCCAGAGGAGACAAGGAGCGTGGCAAGAAGATTGCGTTGTGAGCGCTGGCGCGCGGGGACAATGTCTTCAACCAAGCCGGTGATATCACGGACATCGGGGTCAACACCCAAAATCGGCGCGGCCAAAGCTCCCTCAAGGCCATGGTTCCACGAGTGATTGTTATCCGAACCGTCGCGGTTTTCTTCCAGATTTGCCAAGTTGTGCTTATGGTCAAATGCCGTAAGGTCGGCCAAAGTAAAGCCGTCATGTGCCGTCACAAAATTGACAGATGCTCCCGGCCCGCGAAGGTATCCAACGCCGTGGCCAAAGAGATCTTGAGAACCCGAAAGACGAGTTGCGAGTTCATTGGCTCCACCAGCCGGTCGTCCCGCACTCAGCTCTCGCAAATCAGAAAGCCAGAAGCTTCGAACGGCATCGCGGAAACGGTCATTCCACTCGCAGAAAGGATCGGGGAAATTACCCGTCTGCCACCCTCCTAAACCAACGTCCCAGGGCTCTGCGATGAGCTTGGTCTCGCGAAGAAGGGGATCTGACCCCATCGCAATAAGCAAGGGGTGTAGGGGAGTGAAACCGGTTGAAAAACGCCCGATAGTCGCAGCGAGATCAAAGCGGAATCCGTCAATTCCCATGCTGGCTACCCAGTAGCGCAGTGAATCCAAAATAAGAGAAATCACCTGGGGATTATCGGTATTGAGTGTGTTGCCACACCCTGTCGTATCGATGATCTGTGAGGGGTAGGCATCAGTTCGCCTGTAGTACAGAGGTGAATCAAGCCCACGCAATGACAGCGTCGGACCGGTGTCTCCGCTCTCGCAGGTGTGGTTATAGACCACGTCAAGGATTACTTCAATCCCGGCCTCGTGGAGAATTGAGACCATCCCGCGGAATTCATCAATCACGGCCTGCGGGCCTCGTGCGCGAGCGGCGGCGCTGGCATAGGACGGCTCAGGGCTAAAGAAGGAGAGGGTGGAGTACCCCCAATAATTCGTCAAGCCGCGTTCGACTAAGAAAGGCTCATCAGACTTTGCGTGGATCGGGAGAAGCTCGACAGAGGTCACTCCCAATTCTTTGAGATAACGAATGGAAGCGGGATGAGCAAGACCCGCATAGGTCCCGCGCAGATTGGGAGGGACCTCCGACATATTCTGCGTGAAGCCTTTGACGTGTAGCTCATAGATGACGGTCTCATCCAAAGGGACCTTTGGTTGTGGGGTAATGCGGAATGAGGTGTCAATGAGCACGCTATGTGCGTTAAAAGGCGCGGAATCAGTTGTCGATGGCTCGAGGGGGTAAGAGACCGGGTAGAAATCTTCATCGACTTGGTGTGCGTAGACCTCGGGACGAATGTCGACAGTACCTGCGAGGCCACGGCCATAGGGATCGACTAGAAGCTTGTTCTCGTTAAAGAACAGGCCTGCATCGGGATCCCAAGGGCCTTGCGCACGGAAACCATAGTGGGTTCCAAGGCCGAAACCTTCGATATGTCCATGCCAGATGCCATGATCGGGGCCAAGAAGACGATAGCGCTGCTCAAACCCGGTATCTGGATCGATAACACAGAAGTCAACCTGGGTAGCACGTGTCGATACCACTGCAACGTTGAGACCTGATCCAGATACGGTGACGCCTAATTGACGATAGTGAGGATGAGGTTGCGTAACGGCGTGGTAGACGTAATTCGCCTGTTGTGACATTGCCGCCCCTTTTTCTCATGTCAGAACTGAGAACATCATAGTCGTATCCGTCCGCTGGCACACATAGAGCTGCGCATATCAGCACCGATATGGCACTCTGGATACATGAGGATTGCAGTTCTGGTCAAACAGGTTCCTGATACAAGCTCGGACCGGCGTTTTGAAGACGTACATTTAGTGCGTGGTGAAGACGATGTTCTCAACGAAGGCGACGAACACGCAGTGGAAGCTGCGGCTGATCTTGTTCGCACCCACGGAGGCGAAGTCGTTGCGGTGAGCATGGGGCCAGAAGATGCCAGTGACGCGCTGATTCGTGCGCTGGCACTTGGTGCCGATAGTGCTTATCTGCTCTCTGATCCCAAGCTTGAGGGTGCGGATGTCACTGTTTCAGCACGTGCGCTCGCGGCTTTGCTGACGGTCTTGGCGGATGAGGAACCTTTCGATCTGATCATCGCCGGAATGGCAGCGGCGGATTCGATGACGTCGATGCTTCCTGCGGCGCTTGCGGCGGCTCTTGGCCTTCCCTTGGTTTCGCAGGCTCGAGAGTTAACTGTTGACGTCGAGCACTCACGGCTTCGCGCCTCGCGAAGTGTTGACGGTGTTGACGAATCCCTTGAAGCACCTTTCCCCGCTGTTCTTTCTGTTTCAGATCAGCTGAACGAACCGCGTTTCCCCGGTTTTAAGGACCTCAAGGCTGCTCGGATGAAGCCCTTAGTTCGTGCTGAACTTGACGATATCGCTGAGTGCGATCCCAGCGGAGTGCTCTCATCTGTCTTGGCTTCTGGACTTGATGCGATGCCTCTTCGTATGGAATTTATTGAGGAACATCAGCGTGGCGGATCAGGTGAGGTATTCCCCGATACCGGTGATGGTGGTAAGCGTCTTGCGGAATTCATTGAGGAGAAGTTGAAGTGAAGGCTTTGTTGAACTCTGCGGTCCTCGTTCTTGACCTGGTTTCTACTGAGGGAACAATTGATGCCCGTCACAAGGACATCATTGCTCAAGCTCGCGAGTGCTGCGAAGAGCTGCATGCGATCGTTTTGTGCTCCGAGCTCCTGGATTCCCTTGGAGGGGAGTTGGGGCGAATTGGTGTGTCCTCTGTGATCCCGATTATCTGCCCCGAGGCCGCGCTGACAACATCGGCTGTGCTTCCTTCGCTGGAATCTGCCTACCGAAGCCTGAATCTTGCTGGAGCGCCGATTTTCTTCGCCACGCGTTTCCTTGACCGTGAGTGCGCCGCTTCCCTTGCCGTAATTTTGGGTGGGTGCGCCATCGCCGAGGCCGTCGAGATTCACGTTGAAGAGGATCGTTTGCGCGCGACGACGGAAGCCTTGGGCGGCTCGTGGAGGGGAGAAGTCCTTGCCACGGCTGCACCCGCGTGCGTGTGTCTGCGTTCGCGCGGCCTCGTTCCTGAGGAGGTCGAAGGCCAGTGCCGGGTGGGTGAGCCGATTGTGCTGTCCCTGAGCGATCAGACCACTAAGGTTGACGAGCGTGCGTATCAAAGTGGAGACGGTCGCCCGAAGGTGACTGAAGCTGAGATTGTTGTCGTTGGCGGTCGCGGCGCAGGGCAGGACTGGAGTTTGGTTGAAGATCTCGCCGATGCTTTGGGTGCTGGCATCGGTGCAACGCGTGATGCTGTTGATGAAGGCTGGGCGAAGCGCAGCGCGCAAATCGGCCAAACCGGCGTCACGATTGCCCCGAAGCTCTATATCTCTCTTGGCGTTTCAGGTGCAATCCATCACACGATTGGAATGATGTCCTCGGGAACGATCGTTGCAGTCTGTGATGATCCAGATGCTCCGATCTTCGAAATTGCTGATTTCGGAGTTGTCGGAGATCTGTACGAAATTGTTCCCCAAGCGCTGGAGCATATTCGCGCGTGGCGCGTGAATGAGCCCCAGGACAACTGAAAGACACCCGTGTCGCACTATCTTGATCACGCCGGTTCCACACCTCTGGCACCCGGAGTACGTCAGGCTTGGCTTGACGCCCAAGACTCCCTCAGTCGGCGTCCCGGGAACCCGGCGGCTCTTCATGCTGGCGGACGTTCCGCTAAGCGCATGCTGGAGGACGCGCGTGAACGTGTAGGCGCTGCCGTGGGTGCATCTCGCGCGGAGGTTGTTTTTACCTCGGGTGCGACAGAATCAGATGCACTGGCGCTTGTCGCTGCCTCTCGGGGGATGCGTGGGGCCGATGCCAGACGCGTTGATGTTTGGATGTCTCCAGTCGAGCATGACGCGGTGCACGAGCAGGGCGAAGTCCTGCGCCGAGAGGGATTTAGGCCGCGGATCTTCGCGGTGAATTCTTCGGGGCGTGTGGAGTATTCGGATTTAGGGCCAGCGGAGTTTGAACGTGCGGCATTAATGTCAATGACGTGGGTGTGTTCTGAGCTTGGAACCATTGAACCAGTGGGTGAATTTGCCAGCTTTATTCACGAGGCACGGGCGGATCAAGCGCCTCTTGTGCATTCGGATGCCGCTCAAGCAATCGGCTACTGCGACGTTAATTTTGCTCAATCTGGCTTAGATCTATTGTCGATCGGTGGTCATAAAATCGGTGCTCCCGTTGGTACGGGTGCACTGATTGTCCGTCGAGGGATCACGATGGTCACGGACCGGCCCGGTGGGGGACACGAACGTGGAATCCGCTCTGGAACCCCCGATGTTGCCGGGGCCTGCGCGCTTGCAACTGCCCTCGAATTTGCAGTGGAGCATCGCCTCGAACGTGTCCAACGTGCGCAGCAGCTCCGTGAGCGTCTTATTTCTGGCCTCCCCCAGGGAGTGCGTTTAAGTGTTGACCCAGCTACGGCCTCGGCAGCGATTATTCACTTATTGATCCCCACTCACCATCCCGAGGCGGTTCTCTTGGCTATGGATATGGCAGGCGTAGACGTGTCTGCTGGCTCGGCATGCCATGCCGGAGTGACTCGGCCCTCGCGTGTCGTGA
>UWSI01000010.1 GCA_900541895.1 uncultured Actinomyces sp.
GTGGCGTACGAAGCTCGACGAGCTCGCCATCTTCTAGGGCGTGCCCGCGGCGGGTTTCAACTTCGCCGTTGACACTCACGTCACCGCTTTGGATCAAGTCGCGTGCTTCTGCACCGTCCTCAACCAGACCAGCGCGCTTGAGGAATTGGCCTAGTCGGATTGAGCCGCGGACCTCGATAGTGGGGATGGAAGGCATGTGCGCTCCTGTGCTTGAGGGCGTGTTTTTCGCTTTGTATTATCACACGCCTCTATGTCGCGATACGATAAACGCTGTTACCCAACACGAAGTGGAGGCCCTTGTGTCTGAAGACAACAATCGGGATCTGGATGCGCAGTTTCGTGATCTAGTCGCAGACATGGAGTCCGATCTTGAGGGGGATCTGCCACAAGACGCGGGGGAGGATGCGTCGTCGACACGAGATGCGCTGGATACCCCCGTTGATGAGTCGCTTCACCTTGAGGGTGGCAAGCTTTCCGTTGCCCTAGTACTCGCTCCCATCCCTTCCGCCGAAGCCCTCCATTCTCTGCTCGCTCTTTCCGGTATTCACGAGGCCGTGGTGCGGTTGAAGCCTTGGACTGGGGTGTGGTTGCGAGTGCAGACCCAGACAACCCAAGAAGAAGAACTCAATGTGCTTCTGACAGGGCGTCGTCCAATGCCGCCGGAAGTTGATCGGATTGCCTCGGTGATTTCGCGACTGTCGAAGTATGGTGCCGTTGCGATTATGTCCTGGCTGGTTGAGGGCGATGGCGTGGAGCCCGGTGTGTCAGGTCAGATCACTGCGCAGCGCTACGTCAATGGAAGTAGCGAGGATGATATTCCTGCAGGGCTGCTGTTGGGGGCAATGCCTCAGGCGACCGAGGATCTATTGCTTGGCCGAACTCTTCCCTCCGACTATCCCGATTCCATTCAAGCGGATGGAAAGGGAGGCCGCCGCGGTCCCTTCTCGTGGTTGAGGAAGCGCTGATGGCTGAGGTAATTGGCGAAGAACAGAAGAACCGTTTGGCGCAGCGTCTTTCGATGGCTACGCACAACCGAGATGATCACGGACAGGTACTGAGTAAAACTCAGCATGCACTTGAGCGCCCTAAGGATAGTGCGCAACAACTCGAAGAGCTGGTCTATGCCCTTGAGGATGAGCGTGTAATTGTCCCAATCCGTGTTGAAGAGGATCCTCGAGTAACTGGAGTCCATGCGGGGGAGTTGGGGCACGATCCGGCTGGGTTTCTCGTGATTGAAACCTCCGCCGGTCCAGCAATTGCTGCGTTTAGCTCTTCTGCATCACTCTCGGTTTTTGATCCGAGCTCGCGTCCCATGGGGCTTCCTTTCAAGCGAGTTGCACTGGTTGCTTTGGTTGAAAGCGCAGGGCGCGTTGTCTTTGACCCCCACAGCGCAGATATTGTGGTCCCTCGAAGTGCAACCGTGGCTCTGGCCCAGGGAGATCATTGGCTTCCTGCGTGGAAAGATCGGGACCTCAAGAATCTGCTACTTGGGCAGGCAAGCCAGGAATTCTCGCCAGTGAGCGATCTCCACGTGGAATATGCCGGCCAGGAACTCTGTCGCATCATTCTTGAAATTGATGCGTCGAAGGTGCGTAGGAATGAGGGTGACCTTACGCGCTCTGAGCTGCGAGAAAAAGTCCAGGGCGTCATTGAAGGGCTCAGTGCTTTTCCTCGGCTGCGCGCCGTTACAGACCAGATTCAATGGGTTCCTCGATGGGTGGGGATGTGAGTCATTCCATCGCATTGCCATCAATCGAATATCGCCCTTGGCGCATGAATTTGCTAAGATATTAGCGACCAATCGGGGATTTCGCCCCGATCGTGCAAGCGGAGTTTCTCCCACCTTGATTCCCGCCCGAGTTTTCGGGTTGCCCACGTAGAGCCAGGGGATCGGGTTAAACGGTAGCAGCCGGACGGATGTTGTTGCCGGGATAAGCCTTCGTGCGCACAGTGGCACGAAGGCCTTTTTCGTGTCACGGATACGACTGTGGAAGGAGCCACTCATTAGCGAGCCTCGCATCAATGAGCGGATTCGAGTTCCCGAGGTACGTCTCGTGGGACCCGGAGGAGAACAGGTTGGTGTTGTCCGCGTGGAAGACGCACTGCGTCTTGCCGAAGAAGCGGGCCTCGACCTGGTTGAGGTTGCACCCGACGCTAAGCCGCCGGTTGCAAAACTCATGGACTACGGAAAATACAAGTATGAAGCGGCCCAGAAGGCTCGCGATGCTCGCCGTAATCAGGCGAACACGCAGCTCAAGGAGATTCGCTTCCGCCTGAAGATTGATGACCACGACTTCTCGGTGAAGAAGGGACACGTTGAACGTTTCCTTTCCGCCGGTGACAAAGTCAAGGTCATGATTATGTTCCGCGGTCGTGAACAGTCACGACCTGAAGCGGGCGTCCGACTCCTGCAGCGTCTTGCTGAGGAAGTTGGAGAACTCGCCACTGTCGAATCGATGCCTCGCCAAGATGGCCGCAATATGACCATGGTTCTTGCGCCCACGAAGCGCAAGTCCGATGCGGTCAACGAGCAGCGCAAGCGTCGCGAAGCTGAACGTGAAGAACGTCGCGGTAAGCGCGCAGAACGCGCCAGTAAGGACCAAGCTCGTGTGGCCTCGCAAGAGGCAGATGCACAGAAGAAGTGAAGGTTGGGGTTAAACCCCGTCCGGAAGAAGAAGGATCAAAATAATGCCGAAGAATAAGACGCATTCCGGTTCCAAGAAGCGTTTCCGCCTCACTGGAAAGGGCAAGATCATGCGCGAGCAGGCTGGTGCACGCCACCTCCTCGAGCACAAGTCCTCCCGCAAGACCCGTCGTCTGGCCTCGGATCAGGTTCTGGCCACCGCCGACGTCAAGCGCGTCCGTACCCTGCTGGGCAAGTGACCGGCACCTTCGACAAGGAGATTTAGAAAATGGCACGTGTTAAGCGTTCTGTTAACGCCAAGAAGAAGCGTCGCACCGTACTCGAGCAGGCATCCGGCTACCGTGGCCAGCGTTCGCGCATGTACCGCAAGGCCAAGGAACAGGTCACGCACTCATTCGTGTACTCCTACCGTGATCGCAAGGCGAAGAAGGGCGATTTCCGTCGCCTGTGGATCCAGCGCATCAACGCTGCTTCCCGCGCACAGGGCATGACTTACAACCGTTTCATCCAGGGCCTGAACCTGGCCGGTGTTGAGGTCGATCGCCGCATGCTCGCCGAGCTGGCCGTCAACGATATCGCCACCTTCAACGCTCTTGTTGAGGTTGCGAAGAAGGCTCTGCCCGCCGACGTGAACGCGCCCAAGGCCTGAGCATTCAGTGAGCAGCTTTTCCGAACGCCCGTCCATCCTCGATAATCCTCGCGCTGATCGCGTGAAGAAAGTCGCGGCATTGGCCGGGCGTTCGGCGCGCTCACGCGCCGCTCTGATCCTGGTTGAAGGGCCGCAGGCGGTGCGCGAGCTGGTTCGCCATCGCGCAGGTAGCGTGCGCGATGTGTACCTGACCGAGGCGGCTGCGCTCCTGCATCCGGATGTTGTTACCGATGCTCGGAAAGCAACGCGCTGGGTGCATACGGTGACGCCGGAGGTCGCCTCCGCAATGAGTGGAGATGCTCAGGGGATCCTCGCAGTTGCCGACGCCGAGGCGATCCACACCTCGTGGGATCCGCAGGCGGGGCAGTGGCCCGCGACCACGGTTATCCTCGCCCAGGGGCGTGACCCCGGGAACGTGGGGACGATCATCCGCACGGCCGATGCGATGGGTGCTCAGGCGGTTGTGGCCGTCGCGGGAACCGTTGACGTGACAAGTCCCAAAGTCATTCGTTCCTCCGCCGGCTCCCTTTTCCACATCCCTGTCCTCTCCGCCCCGTCGGTGCACGAGGCGATTGCCGCACTGCGCTGTGAGGGGCACGTTGCGCTGGGAACATCCGGCGGGTATGGTTCTGTGGATTTGAACGACCTTATGACACCTCGATCTGCCGCTCATACTGCGCTGCGGGGACCGCACTCCTGGGTTCTGGGCAATGAAGCTCAGGGACTGTCGCAGGAGGAGCTTGCTGCCTGCGACCTCCTGGTTCGTATCCCGATGAGCGGCCATGCCGAATCCCTCAATGTGGCGTCGGCTGCATCGATCTGTCTTTTTGCCTCTCAGTGGAGTCGCGACCAGCTGCTGTAGGCGTCGTGATCGCTGAGTTCAGTGCAGCTCGCGCCCCCTGCGCTGTATATGTGGGGTCTTCTGGTGGTTCTTGTCTAAAGAATCCATATTTGCCTGTCTTCTGTTCTCGCTGCTCAGAGTGAAGAAAGCTTCCCTCATTCTGGATAGTCATTATTTTTCTGTGGGGCTGGCTCAGATAGGATGGGGGTGTGCGAGTTGCAGACACCAATGAAAACCAGCTCATTACCACCTTCCGTGAACTCCTTCCGTCAGGGGAACGCACTCTTATCGGATCGGGAGATGACTGCGCGCAGATTGTGACACCGGAAGGGCACTTCATTGTGACCACGGACGTTCTCGTCGAGGGACGCCACTTCCGAGTCGACTGGTCGAGCGCCTATGAGATCGGTGCGCGCGCTGCCGCCCAAAATCTCGCGGATATTGCGGCCATGGGGGGACGTGCCTCCGCTCTGGTCGTCTCCCTGGTGTTGCCTGCAGATACCGAGGTGGACTGGCTGAACGACCTGGTGGAAGGCTGCGGCGATCGCGCACGAGAAGCCGGTGCCGGCGTCGTCGGCGGCGACCTATCTTCGGGAGATCAGCTGGTGATTGCTGTGACGGCAATGGGCTGGTGCCCCCACGGCGTCGTGGTACGCAGCGGTGCGCAACCCGGTGACGTACTGGCCGTTGCGGGAACCCTGGGACGTTCCGCGGCCGGTTTAGCCGCCCTCTCCTCGGGGAAGGTTCCCCCCTGCACCCCGAGCGCTGAGCTTCCCTCATCGATTCGCGAGGCGGTTTCCGTTTTCCGTGCCCCTGTCCCTCCGCTGGAGGCGGGGGTGCACGCAGCCTTGGCGGGGGTGCACGCCATGATGGACGTTTCCGATGGGCTGGCGGTGGACGCTCGACGAATGGCCAAAGCCTCGGGAATTGTCATTGAAGTGGATCCCGCACTTCTCAAGGAGGACGTGGACGCTCTACTTCCCGTAGTGCGCCTCGTGAATCCGGAGGACAGCGGCGCAGAGGAAGGCTATGCGCGTTCCTGGGTGGTCGGTGGGGGAGAAGACCACTCTCTGCTGGCTGCTTTCCCGCACGAGGCGCCTCTTCCGGAAGCTTTCCGTCCCATTGGGCGTGTCCGCGCCTGTCGGGGTGGGGAAAGTCCCGCCGCACTAATGAACGGCCAGAAATTGACCGGGGGCTGGGATCACTTTGCCTGCGATGCGATCGATGGGCGCGCGTGCAATCATCGCCGTGAAGGGGAGCGTTGACGCCTCGAACCCCAAGGTTATTCGCTCCTCCGCAGGCTCAGTTTTCCACCTTCCTATCGTTCCCCTTTCCTCCTTTGACGAGGCCTGTCAATGCCTTCACGATCAGCGTTGCGTAATCCTGGGGACTTCTGGTGCGCAAGGCGCCTACAGTTTGAGTCAGCTGATGTCTCAGGCAGCTCTTGAAGGGTGCGGTTGGCTTGTCCAATCACATGCGTGGGTCTTTGGAAATGAAGCTCAGGGAATGAGCGATGAAGAAATGGCCGCATGTGATGCTCTGGTAATGATTCCGATGAGCGGCCAGGCAGAGTCCCTCAACGTTGCAAGCGCCGCTGCTATGTGCCTCTTTGCCTCGCAGAACGCACGCGTGGGGGAATAGGAGCTCTTCAAGGTATAGCTGCCTCGATAAAAAGCCCGGCGCATCGGTTGCTTAATAGACAACTGATGCACCGGGCAATTGTGTTTGAGGCTTACTTAACCTTCTTGATTCGCATGATGAGCCATGCGGCGATCAAAACAACGATGATCGCGACGATGAAAACGACCGTGTATGCCGAGGTCGGCGTTGTCGATGTATGGGTCATGTTCTTGACAATCACAACGATCGCAGAGGTCATCAAAGAACCAACAACCATCGATAGTGTGTTCGCGAGGTTCAAGATTCCCAGGTCTTTGCCGGCCTCGTCGGGGTTGGGAAGGACCGAAACGTTGAGCGCCTGATCGATCGCGTTGTACACGCCGTACCCAAGGCCGGCGATTCCCGCAAAGAGGTACATACCCAGCGCAGAATGGAAGATCAGCGGCATTGCGGAGCCAATCGCAAACATGACGCTGGCCAGGGCAACCGGGAGCTTGCGGCGACCGATGAAATCGGTGATCGGCCCAGCGCCCAGTGCTGCGACCAGTGAGACAGCCAGAGTAATCACTGCCATCGAGGCGATGAGCTCCGCTGCTAGCGTGGTTGCATTGGCATTACCTGCGAAGATGTAGTCCTGAGCGATGTAGAGCAGGTAGGTGTTGATCATCCAGTAGCCGCCCATCATCAAAGTACGACCAACAAGTGCGTAGTAGAAATCAGGTGCATTCTTCGGAGGGCGGAAGGATTCAAGGATGCGCTTTGCTGAGAAGCTCTCATCAGATTCACCCCGATTGTCCCCTTCACGTGGCCAGATGATCACGGTGACAATACCGATGGCGGCAAAGACTGCCGCGCCTAGGAGCCAGCCGTGAGTCAGCCCATTGTCTGCCTTGAGAAGGCGGGCTCCAACCAGATTGCCGATGGTTTGACCTGCCGCGATTCCGGCCCCATAGAAGCCCGAAATCGTTCCGCGGACCTCGTCGGGAATGCGGTCAGACATTGTTGCCACAAAGGGCGCAAGCATAACGTTGTATCCCAGCTGGGCCGTGCACCACAGCAGGAGGATCATGGGGAATGAATGTTGGTTCAGTGCAAGCAGTGCCATCGCACCACCAGCAATCAGCCCACCGATGATGATCCATGGAGTGCGCTTACCGAAACGAGAACGTGTCAAGTCGGAGAAAGTTCCGAAAATAACGTTTGCAAGAAGCGCGACTACCGAACCAACCGCGTTGATAGTGCCCAGCATTGATTCTTTTCCGGCCGCGTTAATATCTTCGAGCACTGCCGGCAAAATGACGGAGGTCAAAGCGACCCAGGGGATTGCACAGGCGACCGCGCTGACGGTGAAACCGACACTGAGGCGGATGAGGTTGATCCGCTTTTCTCTTGGCGGTCTAGAAACCTTGTTCATCTTGGCTCCTTATGGCTAGTCAGATGTGGGCAACTGGTGGCTGGGCAAGCAGATCGTCAGTGCGGTGCTGGCCTTCGCAGTCGGTCCACGTCAGGGAAGCAATAGACCCGGTCTCAGAGGGGGTAGCGGGATTGAAAGTCAACTGTGCGCTGGCATCCTGAGCTTCCCAAGTGAGCGCGAGTACGTCGCCATCTCTCTGGTAAGAAAACTCGCCGTCAAAAGCCGGAAGAGTATTGCGGAATGCGCACAGTGCATTGAGGGCCTGAACAATGGGACGTCGAAGGTTATCTTCGACCTCTTGTGCCGTGTAGTAGTGACGGTTGATGTCACGACCAACGTTGGTGCGCTTAAGCAGTTCCATGTCATTTGCACCCGCGAGAGCGCCCACGTAGTAGACCTGGGGGATCCCGGGTAGGAAGAACTGAACTGCTCGCGTGGCGAGGTAGTGCTGGTCGTTGCATCCCAATGCGGAGTAGTACGTGGAGTTGACCTGGTAGAGATCCAGGTTCGAGGCCGCGGCACCGGTAGCTTCGCGCGATTCCCCGTGGGTGTTTGCGTGGATTGTTTCGACGAGGCGGTCGACGTCGGGATCTGGAACCAAACCCTTGAGTGAACGGTCCAGCTGGTCCGAACCGATGTCGATGACGCCGATTCCATCGTGGGTGTCCAGTACGGTCACAGCATTGTTGGGTCGTACGTTGATCCAGTGCTCAAGAGCATCGACGCTGCCTGAGAAAATTGAGTGGAGCAAGAGAGGAGGAAGTGCGAAGTCATAGACGCGGTCGACCTTACTGGCGATGTCGATCTGCTTCTTGTAGTAGGAGTGCACCTCGATTAGAGTTTCTAGACCACGCTTTGCGCCCTCTTCTTTAATGCGCTCAATCAAGCGGAAGGTCTTAGGGATCATGAAGCAGGACGTGCGTGCTTCCTTAGCACCATACCCGACGGCATCAAGGCGGATTGACGAAACATGGCTTGCTCCCAGCTGGTCAAGGATCGACATCAGGTAATCCCAACCCTGCTTCGAATCGGTGTCGATATCAACCTGCTGTGGGGTGAAGGTCGTCCAGACCAGACGCGTCTTATCGCCCCAAGAATAGTGGGTGAGCGGAAGGCCTGGGCGAGGACGATAGATGCCAGCGAGTTCTTCTTCGGTTACACCTTCGGGGAAGACACTGGACAAGGTCAGGAACATCGGGGCGAAGGGGCTGTCTTCACCATTCTTCATGACATCTTGGAACTGCTCAGATTCCCATGAAACGTGATTGACGATGGTGTCAACCATGATTTCGTGGGTCCTTGAGAGCTCGGCTACGTCATCCCAAGAACCAAGACGCGGATCAACCTTTGTGTGGTCAACTGGGTCAAAACCTGCATCTGCACCATCGAAGGGCGTGAAGAAGGGGAGGATGTGAACGCCTTCGTAGACTCCTGAAAAATGCTGGCGGAGCGTGGTGGTCAAGGCGGAAATAGTGCTGCCACCGAAACGATCGGCATAGGCGATGAGTTGAACCTTATTCTGCAATGGTCTCCCCAATCGAGGTGCGAGATTTCGCAAATTGGATATGAGCAAATTCAGGATAACGTGTGGAAAAATAAAATGTTCTGTCGGATGCAGATAATGAGTCAACCAAATAGGTGGGTAATTACTGAGAAAAGTCTGGATGAGGAGGATGCTAGGGGAGTAAGGGTCTTCCCACCTGTGGTTTTCTTAGTTTTGTTGCCTTGGTTGCTTCTATGTCGCATGGGACTAAAGGCGCTTAAGGGTAAAAGAAAAGGCCGAACTCGCAAAGCGAGCTCGGCCTATCTATGTCTGAATCAGGCAGCGCGAACGACTCGATCAGACTTCAGGCACTTGGTGCACACGTTCAGGCGCTTGGGCGTCCCATCGACCAGGGCGCGAACGCGCTGAATGTTCGGATTCCACCGGCGGTTGGTACGAACGTGCGAGTGCGACACGCTCTTGCCGAAGCCGGGTCCCTTACCGCACACGTCACAAACGGCAGCCACGATGTTCTCCTCGGTTTTTTCTTACACGATTGGTTGTCTTGATCATGACGATCAAGAGGCCATTGGTGACAGCTCACCGCAGGCAACTATGACACCTTAACTGATTTCGTCCCAAATAACCAAGTCCACAGAGGGAAATATGCGTGTCAGGTGGCACACATGTGCCTGAAGGCGGAACAATGTTGAAGGTATCCCACATCGCAGCACCGTCAGGTTAAGACATCGTTATAAGGACAACTTGTGGCACTAGATTCTGGAGTTTTGGCGCGTAGCTTCCAGATAGCGGCTGATGAAATGACAAAGCTCGCCCCTTTTATCGATGACCTCGACGGAGTAGGTGGGGGGGACTGTGATACCGGAACAAACGCGCGTGTCACCTTTCAAACTCTCGCTCACGGGTGTGCGCAGCTTTCCGACAGTGATCCGCTTTCTGTTGGCCTTGATTGTGCGATTCAGTCGGGAATCCGCGGAGCGCTGGGACACTGCGGCGTGCTTCTCGTGTCGATTTTTTCCTCTTGGCATTCAGCGCTTGATGATGCCTCCATCAGTCCGGTTGTCCTTCGCCGCATGCTCTTGGCGACCCCTTCCGCTCTGAAGGCTGCGCATGCCCAGGGGAGTGCCACGGATGCAATGCTGCGCGAGGCTTGTTCAGAACTTGAAGGACTTGGCGATACGCTCCCCGAGGTTCCCCAAGAACTCTCCGCATTCTGCGCTGCCGCGCAATTCGGCCTCGTCGAGGCCACGGGATCTTCCACTGCCGCCATCGACGCCGGTGCAGCGGTCGTTGCGCTTATGTTCAGCGCTCTCGATGCTGCCTGCCGCGATGATCTGGGGATGCTTGAATCTCTTGCTGCAATGCTCGCGGAATTAGCGGGGCATGGAAGCAATCGGGTCCGTCCACATGCGCCGACGCCTGATCGCGCATTCACAGTCGATGTCATTCTTCAAGGAACCCTTGATGATGTCGAAGCTCAGCGTCGCCAGCTTGACGCCCTGGGAGCGCGTTATTCTTGGGCCGGGCATGCCGATCTTTTTGGATTGGGCGAGTGGCGCTTCCACATCGATACTGCCGCTCCTTTATCTGTCCATCCCAAACGCGGCCGGACACTCCGCTTCCACGTCGCTGATGCACGCCCCGATGAAACAATCGGAATCGATACCCTTGCTGATGGAGTGACACACCGAGGTATCAGGCTCTTGGAACGCCAGCCCATTCGCAGGGTGGAACGTGCCGCAGTCGTTGTCTGCACGCGGGTTGCGGGAATGGTTGAAGATCTTGCCCTCAGCGGTGCCCAAGTTTTCCTTGATCCTCAGCTTGAAGATCTCGAGGCTCTTGTTTTTCCTGCGCGCTGTGCGTCGACTCGGGTGGAACTCATTGTTCCCAGTGATAGGGAGTGCCTTGCCCTTGCTAAAAGGATTAGTGCCTCTTATGTGCGAATGGGGGAGGAAGAGCTCGATATTTCCGTTGCGCCCTCAACGAATGAATTAGAAGCACTGGCAATCAGCCGGACCTGTGCGCCACTCTTTGTGCCTCAACCCGGGGGACGCACTGTTGCCACTAAACTCCGTGCGCTTATCAAAGAAAACGCCCACAGCTCGCTTCTTGCTCAACACACGACGGAGATTGATGCAGAGTGGCAGGTTGAGGACGTTTCTCGTGCCCTTCAAGATCTCGCATCCTACGCGCCGACACGCTGGGTGTTACTTGCTGGAAATGAAGATGCGGCAACCTTGATCGCGGTTCTGCGTCAGCTTCTCGACAGTCTCACCCCTGAATCAACCAGCGTGGATCTTGAAGTCATTGATGCCGCTCCTCAAACCAGTTCTCTTCTGCAGGCGCTCGCGTGAATCCACTTGATACCCCTCTGAGCCTTCGACTTCCTGCCAAACTGGCAAAGAAGCTCGAAAAAGCGGGCATCCTCACTATTGGCGACCTGCTCTATGATGCACCTCGTCGCTACTACCATTGGGGCGCCCTCACACCCATGCATGTCCTGCGTCCGGGAGAAGATGTCACTATTTTGGCCGAAGTAGTCAGTGCTCGGCTGATCCCTAATCGTTCGCGCGCAGGGGTTCGATTCGAAGTTCGCCTCACCGATGGCTCCTCGGAAATGACCGCGACTTTCTTTGCCAGTAGTCCCTATAAGCTCAGCGTGCACGAACGCCTTCTTCAACCGGGAGAGAGTTTTCTTTTTGCTGGAAAAGTCGGGGAATATCGAGGGAATTTGCAATTGGTGCATCCCGAGTTTGAAGGCGTTGATGATGAACAGGCAGCCCCCGATATTGAAAAACGCTCGAACCGCCCCATTCCCATTTATTCCACACGCGGTGGTGTCACCTCGTGGGTGATTGCACGTGCAATCGCCGTTGTGTTGGATTCTTTGGACCTGGACGCTCTTCCAGATCCTGTTCCTGAGCAGATCCGATCGCGTTTCGACATCGAAGCGCTGGGAAATGCCCTACGGCTTCTTCACCAGGGCAGTACGGATCAGGATGTTGCACGTGCAAGACGTAGCATGCGCTGGAGAGAAGCTTTTGTCTTGCAAGCGTTCTTGGCAAAACGTCGACTGGGAAATAATGCGTTGCGTGCGCAAAGCTGCCCAGAAAATCCTTTGGAACTTCAAGCCTTCCTTGATGCACTTCCCTTTACTCTGACGCAGTCGCAGCGCAGTGCCATCAGTGCCATCAGTGCTGATATTGCCTCGTCGCATCCCATGCAGCGCCTTCTCGAAGGGGATGTGGGATCAGGAAAAACTGTGGTTGCGTGCGCCGCCTTGATACAGGTGATTGCCGCTGGCCATCAAGGTGCGCTACTTGCTCCCACCGAAGTCTTGGCGCGGCAACATGCAGATTCAATTCGAGCGTTGCTTCAGCCCCTTGAATCTGCGGGTTTCCCAGTGGATCTGCGTCTGCTCACTTCCTCGACACCGGCCCCAGCTAGGCGTGAAATCGAGCGTCTATTGGCCTCGGGAATGCCGGTGATCGTGATCGGGACGCATGCCTTGCTCTACGCGCGCAATCTCTTTGCCGACCTCGCTTTGGTTGTGATCGACGAGCAGCATCGTTTTGGCGTCCAACAGCGAGACGCTCTTCGTGAAAGCCGCGATGACGGCTTGCTTGTCCATCAGTTGGTGATGACTGCTACTCCAATCCCTCGAAGCGTCGCAATGACGATTTTTGGAGATTTGGATGTCACGGTGATGAAAGGCTTGCCCTCGGGCAGAAAACCGGTGACAACTTTCGTTGTTGATGCGGGAAATGCCGTGTGGATGGAACGCATGTGGCAACGGGCACGCGAAGAAATTGACGGCGGCGGGCGCGTTTATGTCGTCTGTCCGCGGATCGATGAAGACGATCATCCCGATGTGTTGCTTGAAGATAGCGCCGCCCCTCTTGCATCGGTGACAGCAACAATCGAGATGCTCGCTGGGGTTCCTTCGCTATCGGGCGTGAGAGCAGTGAGCGTGACCGGCAGAGATAGCAGTGAAGAAAAAAGCGCCACGATGAAGGCTTTCTCCAGCGGGCAGGCTCCAATTCTTGTTGCGACAACTGTCATTGAAGTTGGCGTCGATGTCCCCGAGGCGACCATGATGATCATCTTGGATGCACAGCAATTTGGGCTTTCGCAGCTCCATCAGCTGCGTGGTCGCGTGGGACGCTCCTCGAGGCAAAGCATCTGCATGGCCGTTCATCCTTCGTTCATCAGCGATACTTCGGCGCAACGTTTGGAAGCCTTCGCTTCATCAACCGATGGTTTTGTTCTTGCCGAGGCCGATCTTGCCTTGCGTCGAGAAGGTGACGTATTAGGGTCGGCCCAGTCAGGAAAAACTTCGAGACTGTGCTTCCTGAGCGTCGTCCGTGATGGTGCGATCATTGAAGAGGCTCGAGAAAGCGCGGGCGAACTCATCGCGGCAGATCCTTCTTTGGCCTCGTATCCGGAATTAGCGGCAAGTCTCAATGACGCTTCCAGCGAAGAGCTGGTGTGGATGGAACGCAGCTAACGTAGTCTTAAAGCATGACACGAATTATTGCCGGCACTTTGAAAGGTCGGACCCTACATGTGCCGCCTTCGGGGACACGCCCAACGTCTGAGCGCGTCCGTGAGGCAATGTTTTCGCGCCTTGAACACCTGGACGTTATCGAAGGAGCTCGCGTTCTTGATCTGTATGCGGGAAGTGGAGCTCTGGGTTTTGAGGCGCTTTCGCGCGGCGCAGATCAATTAACCCTGGTTGATTCCTCGCAGGGTGCGCTGCGAACTCTGAAAAAGAATGCCGCCTTAGTTGCTCCGGGCAGCATAGTTATTGGTGCGGATGCGCTCGCGGCAGTTTCTGGACGGCTGAGCGGCCAATACGACCTAGTTTTTATTGATCCTCCCTATGAGTGTGAGAGCGCAACTATCACCGAGATCCTTACAGCGTTGCGCGCACATTTAAGTCCGGATGCCTCGGTTGTCGTTGAGCGATCGACTCGCTCGACAGCTATCGAGCTCCCTGAAGGACTTATCTGTGAGGACCAGCGAGATTGGGGGGAGACTCGCGTTCTTTTTCTTGCGCCCCCACTTCCACAAACCGATGAGGAGAGCGAATGAAAGCCGTCATTCCGGGAAGCTTTGATCCACTCACCGTCGGGCATCTGGACTTTATTACTCGGGCGTCACGTCTTGTCGACCACCTGATCGTTGCAGTTGGAGTGAACTCAGCCAAGGCCTCGGCCAGCGATATCCAATGCCGTGTGGAAAGCACCCGCGCGGGGCTTGCTCACCTGGCGAAGGTAGAAGTCCTGCCCATGAACACGCTTTTGGTTGATTTTTGTCGCACACATGATGTGGATCTTGTGATCAAAGGGGTGCGCGGAAACGGTGACGTGGAGTCAGAGATGGCTCAGGCCGTGACAAATCGAGAGATCGGGGGAGTGGAAACACTGTGGATCCCCACCGATCCCGCACTGGGACATGTGTCCTCATCCCTTGTTCGCGAACTTTTTGCGTGGGGAATGGATGTCTCTCGGTATGTTCCGGCCCCAGTTTTGGCCGTGTGGGGAGAAAATAGAGAAGCAGTGTACGCGCAGAACCCAATTGGAGGAGACAATGGCTGAAAACCATGATGAGCACGCGGAATCCTCGCAGCAGTGGGAGGATCAGACCGTGTACGGTCCCTCGACTGTGATTGCGGCTTTGGACCGAATTGAAGACCTTCTTGAGGCTGCGCGCGCAGTTCCGCTCTCTGCTTCGGTAATGGTGAACCGAGCGGAGGTTCTCGATCTTCTCGATCAGGCTCGTGAAGCTCTTCCCGATGACCTCAAGGCTGCAGATGCGGTTGTTGCCGACGCGGACGCAGTGCTTGTGCGCGCCGACTCGGCTGCAGAGACGACTATTGCTGAGGCTAATGCTCGCGCTCGTTCGACCATCGACGAAGCCCGTGAAAAGGCCGATCAGTTGGTCGCCGAGGCCGAGGAACACGCCCAGAAGACCCGTGAAAAGGCCGAAGAAGATGCGAAGCGTGTGCGTGAACAGGCTGAGGCGGATGCGGAGAACACCCTTGCCGACGCCAATGCACAGGCAGAGCGCCTTGTATCCGGAGAAAACATCAAGCAGATGGCTGAGGAGCGTGCACGCGAGATTGTTGGGCAAGCTCGTGCAGCTGAAAAGCAGATGCGTACCGGTGCCGATGAATACGCTGCCTCCTCACTTGCAGAACTATCTGCACTTCTTCAAGAACTTCAACGCCGTACCGATGCCGGTCGGCGTGCCATTGCTGAACGCAATGGCCGCGATATTACGAACGTGACTTTAGAAAATGAGTGAACCTTTAGAGATTTCTCTTCGTGATCTTTCGCGCTCGCCTGGTTCAACGCGCGACTATCACCTGACTTGGCAGGTTCCTGACGACCTGGGAACCTCGGTTATGCGAGTGGTTCCAGGAACCGAATTACCTATCGATGTGACTATTACTTCGGTTGATGACGGAGTTCTGGTTCGTGCGCATACCGATGTTGATATCGATGGAGAATGCGTGCGTTGTCTTGATGAACTGACGCGTCACTATTCGGTCGATGTTGATGAACTTTTCTTCGAGCCGAAGGCTGCGCAGCGTTTGCGTAACGAGCAGGATGAGGAAGCAGAGGATTTCCCGACGATCTCGGCGCGCGACACGATCGATCTTGAAGGAATTGTGCGTGACGGCATCGTGACGCTGATGGAAGACCGTCCTCTGTGTAAGCCTGATTGTCAGGGGCTTTGCCCAGGATGCGGCGAAAAATGGGAAGACCTTCCCGAAGATCATGAGCATGTGGTGATCGATCCGCGTCTTGCGGGTCTGTCGGGTCTTCTTGATCAGCTCACCGCGCGGGATGAGAACTAATGGCTCGTCGTTCAAAGCTTCCTGTACCCCCGCGTCCCAATACTGATACCTTGCTTGAAGCATGGGGAACTCCTGTGCGCCAGGATCTATTGGAACTTGCGCTCATTCACCGTTCGTATGCAAATGAAGCCGGTGGAATTGCCCATAATGAACGCCTTGAGTTCCTGGGTGACTCTGTCCTTTCGATTGTCGTTGCCGATGAGCTGTATCACCGTCATGGCGACGTCCCCGAATCGGAATTGTCGCGGATGCGGGCAGCAACTGTTTCTCAAGAGCCCTTAGCGCAGGCAGCTCGGCACGTTGACCTAGGGGAGTACATCTACTTGGGGCGTGGGGAAAGTACTCACGGTGGCCGAGACAAAGACTCCATCTTGTCCGATACTTTCGAAGCCCTGGTCGGCGCAACCTATCTGAGCGTGGGCATTGAAGGCGCGCGTGCAACTATTTTGCGTCATCTCGGTTTCTTGCTGATTCACGCAGTCGAACGTGCGGCCGAACAGGACTGGAAGACAACGCTGACGGAGTTTGCCTTCACCCACGATATGGGGGCAGTGACTTACGAGGTTGTGGGCGAAGGGCCAGACCACCAGAGGGTCTTTACCGCTCGCGCCTATGTTGCCTCAAGGGACACCCAAGTTGGCCAAGGTGTTGGTACTTCAAAGAAACACGCAGAAAATGCGGCAGCAGCAGATGCAGTTGCCCGCCTCAGCGGTGAGAAGCGCGTCGATGAACAAGGAGAAAAACGTGACTGAAAACGATACCCCTTTGCAGACCCCGATCCGAGTCATGATCGTTGATGATCATGAGATTGTTCGTCGCGGGATTGCAGAGATTGTCGATCGTGCAGATGACCTTGAAGTGGTTGCAGAGGCCGGGACAGTTCAAGATGCTTTGCGCCGTGCCCAATTGGTCAGCCCCGATGTGATTTTGGTGGACCTCCAGCTTCCCGATGGAACAGGCATCGACATCATGGAATCTTTGGGGCAGACAAATCCCGAGATTCGCCCGATCGTCCTGACTTCTTTTGATGATGACGAGGCCTTGGCAGAGTCCCTTGCAAAGGGTGCACGTGCCTACGTGCTCAAGACCGTTCGCGGTGCAGAAATTACCGATGTCATTAAGGCAGTCGCACAGGGACGTATCCTTCTTGACGAACGAACGCTGACTCGCAGGCGTGCAGATCATGATGATCCGACCGCAGACCTAACTCCTTCAGAGCGCAAGGTCTTGGAGTTGATCGGCGATGGCCTGTCGAACCGTGAAATTGGCGCAAAACTGGGCGTTGCAGAAAAGACGGTGAAGAATCACATCACGTCCCTACTGTCGAAGATGGGGCTTCAACGACGCACTCAGGTTGCTGCATGGGTAGCCGGACAACGCGCTGCCGCTTGGCGTAACTGAGCTAGGCCAGGGGAACGCTCCAGGTAATCTTTGTTCCTTTTCCTTCGAGGCCTCTGCCAATGGTGAAGGTTCCGCCGTTAAGGCGTGCACGTTCTGCCATATTTGCAAGGCCTGAATTGCGTGTGTGCGAAGGATCGATCCCGACTCCGTCATCGGAAACGGAAACCGTGAGCCTACCTGTTTTCCCGCTTCCCTGAAGTTCAACATTGACAGCACCTGCGGTCGCGTGTGCGTGACGGGCAATATTGGACAGGCCCTCTCGCACGATTGCAACCGCATCATCGCTTCGTGAATCATCAACGCGAGAATTGAGCAGTTCAACGCGGTGATCTTCGCATTCTTTCTGTTCGTTAACCGATTGGCCGTCGACAGAAATGAGGAGCGAGGGTGCAAAGCCTAAAAATGAACGCGAGAGGGAGGACTCTCGGCGGATACGCTCGACCAAGCCAACGTCAGAATCGGGTTCGCGCAGATTATGGACGATTGCGCGGATTTGACGCACGGCCTCGTCAATGGAGGCGAGAGACAGGTCAAGAGCGTGGATGACCTCATCGACGCCCACCTGCTCTTCGCTGATCTTTTGCTTGGTCGAATCCAATTGCATACCCGCCGCAAAGAGCTGCTGGATCGCAAAATCATGCAAATCGCGGCCAATTCGATCACGTTCGTCGAGTAGGGAAGCGACGTCTTCAGCGTGACGAGCCGAGGCGAGCTCCAGTGCAAGAGCAGCTTGCGCGGCCAGAGATTCCGCTAAAGCAAGCTCGGAATAGTCAAATTCTGGTTTTCCGGGAAGACGGAGCAGGATGAGGACTCCGGCGGGCTTTCCTCTTCCACGAAGAGGCGCATAGAGCGCCGGACCGAATTCGGAAAATTCGGGGATACGCATGGTCTGGGCGCGCGCGAGGGAATCAACGATCATACCGGTTCCTTCGTTGAGTACCGACATCGCACGGCCTTCGTGGGGGAAGACAACTCCTAACAAGCGATCAGCGTGATGGCCGTCGGTGATTTCCGCAGCCCAGGTATCTTTCACTGAGGGCAAGACGATAATCGCCGTATCCGCCTGCGAGACATCGCGAACGGTTTGAGCGATCAGGGTCAAGCCTTCTTCCTCATCTGCTCCTTCGAGCATCGACGTGGTCAGCTGCTGCGATGCTCGAATCCAGCGCGCGCGCCTTCGAGCATCTGCATAGAGGTGAGCATTTTCAACGGCAATACCGGCTGCTGCTGCCAAAGTCTGCACAATGCGAAGTGCGCTGAGTCCAAAGCCTCCCAAGCGGTTGACCAGGTAGAGGCGTGCATAGATTTGCCCCTTGAAAGTGACAGAAACTCCCAGGAAGTTTTCAATCCCTTCAACATTGTCAAGAGAGGCAGGATCATTGAGAATCGCGTATCCCTCATCGGTAATGCGTTGGACCAACTCCTCGGGAAGATTCGAGGCCTCACCGGCTGGAGCATCACCGTATTCGACGAACATCGTCGTATCGCCCCAGGTATCAAGAACCGATAGTCCTGCATAGCGTGCACCGGTTAATGCGCATGCACGCTCGACGAAATTCTCGAGGACTCGTTGAAGATCTAGGCTTGAGGTGACATCAAGAGCGGCTTCAAGAAGTCGTGAATCGGTCCTTTCGGGGCTCATTCTTCCTCCTGCTTGAGTGCCCAACGGAAAGCTTCGCTCCTTGCAATGAGCTCGTCACGTCTTCCTCGTTCAGTGATGCGTGCGGGACGCAGGCGAGGATCATCGTGAGGATACCCCATCAGGATAATCTCATCTGCAATATCAAGAGCGCTTAGGCGGTGCGTGACAATTACCAAGCCCTTATTGACTGCGTGTGCTCGGATGGTTCTCATCAGAGTATCTGCGCTGTGCGGATCGAGGTGTTCACTGGCTTCATCCAAAAGCAAGATGGGTGCGTGTGACGCAAGCGCTCGGGCGGCAAGAAGTCGGCGACGTTCACCACCGGATACCCCAGTTGCCCCAGCCCCAATTACGGTGTCGATTCCCTGAGGAAGCGAAGCACACCACTCCTTCAGGCCAACGGTGTTCAGAAGATCTCGAGCTTCTTCCTTCGATAGATCAGCGCGTGCGACGCGAAGATTTTCGTAGATGCTGGTTGCAAAGATATGGGCATCTTCAGCGGTTACCTGAATGACGCTTGCACGTTCTTCATGGGGAATGTCCCGAAGAGGAACTCCGTTGAGAGTGAGTTGCCCACCACGTGCGGGGATCAATCCAGCTAGAGAATTTAGGAGTGTTGTTTTCCCAATTCCTGAAGGGCCAACGATTGCGATGCAGCGACCGGGGACAACATCAAGATTGAGGTTTTCAACTAAGAGTGGGCCATCGGGCCACCCGATCGCTAGATCACTCGCTTGAAGGTCGGGGTGGTGCCTCGCATCTTCGGGAAGCGGAGTCTGCTCGATATTCGAGGCCGTGGTGGTCGCTGCGTCCGAACCGATAAGTTCGCGAATCCGTAGTGCCGCCTGAGCACTACGGATGAGTTGTGCCATCGCAGAGTTCATCTGAGCCGAGGCCTCGAAAGAAGACAGGGGAGTGAGGGTAATGACCGCAAGAGCGACGGCGCTGAGGATCTGAGCCTGAACGGATGGAACTCCAACGAGGAGCGCTCCAACGACTGCAAGCCCCATAGATGCGCGATCGATGAATTGCGCCCAAGCGGAGGCGCGGGCGGCCCCTCGTCGAGATGACTCAACCTGGTCCTCGCTGCGTTCGAATTCGCTGCGCGCGCGGTCAATGAGTCCGTTAATTGCCAGCTCATCGTAGCCATCGATCAAGGTCACCAATGAGCTGCTCAGGGTGGCACGTGCCTGGATCCCCTCGACTTGAGCTGCGCGTTGTGCTCGAGCGGTGATAACGGGGGCAACGATCCCAGAAAGGATTAAGCAAAGCGCCAAAATCGCTGCGGCGCCGGGAGAAAGAAGTGCCAGAGCGCCGACGGTTGTGCACCCTACAATCGCTGCAACACCTGCAGGAAGGACAGATTTCACAATAAAATCGCCGACCTCGTCGACATCGGATCCCATACGTGCCAGCAGATCACCGCGGCGAAGCGAGATCACTCTGCCCAGATCTGAAGATGCTAAGGCGTCGTAAAGGCTCAGTCGCAGATGGTCCATGCCCTCGAGAGCCACGCGGTGGGAAATCAGGCGTTGAACATAACGCAAAAGGGCACGCGAGACACCAAAAAGACGTACCGATGTTGCAGCGACAGAAAGTACTAAGACAGGAGGCATTTGTGATGCTCGTGCGATGAGCCAAGCAGATGTTGCACCCAGAGCAATCGATGAACCAATTCCTAGGCTTGCCAGAAGGAGTGCACCGATAAAACGCCCCTTATCGACTCGGAGCAGGGACAACGCCCATCGCAAGGAGGACGCTTCCTCAGAAGTGAGAATCCGCATTTTCATTGCTCTCCTCCAACTTCTGTCAATTCGGCCTGATCCTTAACCCGCGAATGAACGCTGATCACTTGGTCTGCTGCATCGATGAGAGCCTCGCGATGCGCGATCGCAATGACCGTTCGACCTTTCTGACGCAGAGCCTCCATTGCCTTCAAAACGATCTCTTCACTCACAGCATCCAAGTGGGCCGTCGGTTCATCCAAGATGACAATGGGAGTGTGTGCGAGCAAAGCACGGGTAAGGGCAAAACGCTGCCGTTGTCCAACGGAAAGACCGGCCCCATCTTGGCCAATGAGCGTATCCCAACGCTGGGGAAGGGTGTCCAGAACTTCGGTGAATCCGCAAAGTGCTGCGGCAGCTTCGAGTTCTTCATCTGTTGAAGGTGGAAGCTGCTCGCGTAAGCTTCCGGGAAGCAAAGAGGGGTGCTGCGGTACCCAGGTTATTGCTTTCCACAGTTTTTCTGTGGGAATGTTCTGAAGGGGAATTTCTTCTCCTTCAAAGGTCCGGACCGTTAGGTGTCCACTTTGAATCGGAAGCAGCCGCATCAGCGCGTAAATCGTACTGGTTTTTCCTGAACCTGAGGGGCCTGCAAGGACGCTCAGCGTTCCGGGTAGGATATCCGCGTTCAACCCTGCAGGTGCCCAAGTTCCGCGTGCCTCAATCGAAAGATCGCGCAATGAGAAGGCAGCTGAAGACCAATCGATACCGTGATCATCCTGAACAGAGTCTTCCTCTTCCGACTCTCCAGCCATTGAAGGAATGGGAGTTTCTAAAATCTCGAAGGCTCGTTCGGCCGCGGCGATACCATTTGCGGAGGCGTGAAATTGAGCTCCGACCTGACGTAGAGGCTCAAAAACTTCCGGTGCAAGCATGATGACGGCGAGGCCGGTGAATAAAGATACATGACCAAAAACCATTCGGAAGCCGACTTCGACGGCAACCAAAGCGACGCAGAGCGTGGAGAGGAACTCCAATACAGCGCCAGAAAGAAAAGCAATGCGCAGCGTCGACATTGTTGCGCGCGTATTGGATCGCGAGAGAGATTCTAAATGCGCACGAGGAGCGCTTTCCCGACCCAAGGCGCGAAGGGTCGGTAGTCCTGCAATCAAATCCAGCATTTGCGCGCCCAAGATCTGCATTGTTTCCAGTTTTTC
Organism: uncultured Actinomyces sp.; assembly: GCA_900541895.1. Taxonomy (GTDB): domain Bacteria; phylum Actinomycetota; class Actinomycetes; order Actinomycetales; family Actinomycetaceae; genus Pauljensenia. The sequence continues at coordinate 21,519 of UWSI01000010.1, forward strand.
TGCGGAGGCGCTCTGAGTGAAACGGCCAATTAAAGCCATGAAAATTGGGATCAGCGGAACAACGATTGCGGCAATGAAGGCCGACCAAAAATCGAGGAAAAGGATTGTTGCCAGGGCTAGGGGAGTCACAGTTGCTGTGAGGACCAACTGGGGAAGATAGTCGACGAAGTAAGGGGAAAGGTCCGTCAGGCCTCGGGAGAGGAGTGTCGAGGCCTCGGAACCGTGAGTGGCGCGCCAGCGTGGCCCCAGGTTTGAGATGTGCGTCAGGACGCGTCCACGCAACTCTCGGATTGTCCGGTCTGCTGCTCGGTGACCCAAGGCCTCGCGAACTCCGATAACTGCCGCGCGAGCAATAACGATAGCGACCAAGAGAAGAAGCGGCGTGCGTACCTGGGTAAGTGAGGCACCAGACGTGACTGCGGGGGAGAGAGCAGCAGAAAGAGCAAGGGTCTGTGCAATTACCAAGACTGCCGTCACAATCCCCAAGATTGAGATGAGGAGGATATGACGACGTGCGCTCGAAGCGTACTTGAGAAGACGGGGGTCCAGTGGGCGCATTCTTCTATTTTCTGTCCTTGGAGAAGGTCGTGCTCGGTGAAAAAACTGGTGGCCCCGGTTTCCCGAGGCCACCAGCAGTGCGGACGATCAGCCCGCGAGGAAATTCTGATCCAGTCGGATCTTGTTCAAGATCAAACCGGTATTCGTTGAAACATCCGAGGAAGAAACGCGAGAGCGGAACTTCCAGTAGGACCACGTAGTGTAGACAAGAACCACGGGGACCAAGCAGAGGGCAACGATCGACATGACGGTGAGCGTTCCCGTAGTCGACGAGGCCTGTGCGATGGTTAGCGAATAAGCGGGATCGATGCTCGACTTCATGACGTTGGGCGCCATAGCTGCGAAGATCCATGCAACTGCTCCGGCCATTGCGAGGCAAGAGAAGAGGAAGGACAGACCTTCCTTACGCAAGACAGCCTGCGAGAAGACAGTCGAGGCGATGAGGCACAGCGCTGCAATGAGCAACGGGATCCATGCCAAGACGTTCGTTGAGTACGCGAACTGTCCCCAGATGACCCACACTGCAGCCAGAGCAGTGGCAACCACTGTCGCGGGAGCTGCGAAACCATTCGCGCGTTCCTTCAGGTCGCCTTCGGTCTTGAGGGCCAAGAACTGAGCGCCGTGAGCGAGGCACAGGGCAACCAGGACAAGACCACCCAAGAGAGTGTAGGGGGTGAGCAGTGAGAAGAAACCACCGGTCAGCTGGTGAACAGCTGTATTGAGAGAGGAGGGGACGTCCGCAGGTGCAACGACCGCGTTCGTTCCGTGGGTGACGACCTCAATCTTCATTCCCTGAACCAGGTTGGCGAATGCCACACCGAGGAGAAGGGGAACAAGCAGCGCGGAGACGGCGTGAACGCGATCCCAGACACTGCGCCATTGCTCAGAGTTGAGCTTCGAGCGCCATTCAATCGCGCAGACGCGAACGATGAGCGCCAGCAGAATGAGGAAGAGTGCCAGGTACATTCCCGAGAACATGGTTGCGTACCATTCGGGGAATGCTGCGAAGGTCGCGCCACCGGCGGTCAGCAGCCAGACCTCGTTACCGTCCCAGTGAGGGCCGATTGTGTGTAGCGCTTGGGTGCGCTCGCGATCATCGCGTGCGAGGAAGCCCTGGAGCATTCCCACTCCGTAGTCGAAGCCCTCGAGGACCAGGTACATGGTCCACAAGACAGCGATGAGGATGAACCACAAAATACTCAAAGTCATGGTTTTTCCTTTCCTCAGTAGCCGAATGAGAGTGCGCCAGAGACTGCTTCCTTATCGGTAGCGTCCTTGGGGCGGGGGTGGAGTCCCTCGACGGCGTAGCGCTTCATGAGGATGAACCACACGACACCGAGGATTGCGTAGAGGATGGAGAAGACGCTCATCGACACCAGGACCTGCCAGGCGGGAACAGCGCTGGAGATACCGGCAGATGTCATCATCATGACCGATCCGACGGGATCGCCGCTTTCAAGGCCTGCGATGTTGGGAACAACGACCCAGGGTTGACGGCCCATTTCGGTGAAGATCCAACCGAAAGAAGCGCCGAGGAAGGGCATGGGGATTGAAACAAGCGCGAAGATCCCCAGGGCCTTCGACGCGGAAGTCTGTCCCTTACGTGTTGCCCACAGTCCCCACAGCGCAAGTGCCGCGGAGAATGCTGCAGTACCGATCATCAGGCGGAATGTCCAGAAGGTCACCATCTGCGGGGGACGGAAATCGTATTGCTTCGCGTCGCCGTAGGTCTTGACAAAATCCTCATTGGAGTTGAGGAGCTCAACCATGCGCTGCTGCTCATCTGCAACACCCTTAACCTCTGCGGAGAAGGAGTTGTGAGACATGAAAGCAGCGACGCCGGGAACCTGGATGAACTTGGTCGGCTGCTTACCGTCATCGCCCAAGGGGCAGTCGCCGAACTGTGCAACGGTGAATGCTGCGCCTTGGGTATCGACACAGACACCTTCTGCAGCTGCCATCTTCATGGGCTGAATCTTCACCAGTTCTTGGCCCTGGAAGTGGCCGCTTGCTGCGGTTCCGAGCCCACCGATGAGGATAACCAACAGGCCGAAGCGAGCGATAGGACGCCACATAGACGAGGCTTCCTTTGCTCCCTCTTCGCCACCGAGGCGCTTGGCGCGGGTCATCCACCAGAATGCGATGCCTGCAACGAAGGTGCCGGCGACAAGCCAAGCAGAGGTGATGACGTGGGAGTACTCCCACACGAGAACGGGGTTTGCGACGACCTTGAGGAAGCCGGCTACTCCGTCGAGCTCTGCACGGCCCGTTTCGGGATTGAAGCGTGCACCAACGGGGTGCTGCATCCAAGAGTTCGCGCCCAAGATCCACAGCGCCGAGAACATCGTGCCAAAGGAAACGAGCCAGATGCAGGCAAGGTGCCATCCCTTGGAAAGGCGGCCCCATCCAAAGATCCACAGACCCAGGAAGGTTGATTCAAGGAAGAAGGCCAGAAGGGCCTCGACTGCGAGCGGAGCGCCGAAGATATCGCCGACGTAACGCGAGTACTCCGACCAGTTCATGCCGAATTGGAATTCCTGCACGATACCGGTGGCAACGCCAAGCGCGAAGTTGATCAAGAGCAACTTGCCAAAGAATCGAGTTGCCTGGAGCCATTCCTCTTTACCGGTCTTGTGCCACACGGTCTGCATAATTGCGACCAGGAGTGACAGACCAATGGTGAGAGGAACCAAGACGAAGTGGTAGACGGTCAGGATGCCGAATTGCCATCGTCCCAGTGTCAGCGCATCAAGTGCTGCTGGAGCAAAGGTCATGGTCATAGTCCTGTCTCAGGGAAATTGTGTTCAGGGTGTGTCATAAGTTCGTCACAGCTGTGGCAAAACTTTGACGACGTTGTGTCAACAAATATAGTTCCCCACCGTGTTTAATGCTGTTTTTCTGAATAAAACCGCAGCTGTGTCGTTTTATTTAAAGCGATTCTATGGTGACGTGGTGAACATTGGAAGAACCGCCGCGAAAGTGCCCGGGCATGCCCGCAATCCCTATGAGAGAATGGGGAATACGAAATGAGTGGAGCGCACTCTCTACTCATCACAGGGCGGCCTGCTAGCAACAGATGAACGCCTGTGGTTGCCAGTTGCAACTTCGATAAGACTTCCGCTTCATTGCGTGTAATACAGACCCAGCAGTGCGAGCTCGGTCAACATACTGACATTGTGAAAGAAGAGGCCATGCCTGAAACCCCAGCAGCAACTCTGCTTTTCCAGGCTCCGACATTCCAGGAACCGACTTTTTCTGCCCCCGCCAATACTTTGCAGAGTGAGACTGAAGAAAAGCCCCGTCGTCGCTCGCGTACCCGCGAAGTGAAGGCGGAGGAAACAACCGAAGAATTAACGACGAAGAAGCGTGCGCGTTCGCGAAAGAAGGCTGCAGAGGACGATGCCTCCTCAGAGGTCGCTCAGCCAAAGCGTCGGCGCTCTCGGCGTAAAGATCAGGATGAAGAAGCTTCCGAGGTTGCCGAGAAGGAGCAGCCAGCACCTGCTAGTGAGGCTGCTGACGGCGCGGATAACTCTGAAAGTGGTGAAGAGACGACGCGCCGTCGTCGCCGTCGTCGCGTTCGCGCCTCTGAAGCTCAAGAAGGAACTGACGAAGTTCAAGCACTCAAGGGTTCAACCCGCCTCGAGGCTAAGAAGCAGCGCCGCAAGGAAGGGCGCCGTGAGGGACGTCGTCACCACCGCATTACCGAATCTGAGTTCCTGGCTCGACGCGAGTCTGTGAATCGCAAGATGGTGATTCGTGGCCAGGATGGTCTGGATCAGATCGCAATTATCGAAGACGATCTTCTGGTCGAGCACTATGTTGCGCGCCGTACTCAAAAGACAGCGGTCGGCAATATCTATATGGGGCGCGTTCAAAACGTTCTGCCCTCGATGGAAGCTGCCTTCGTTGACATCGGTAAGGGGCGCAATGCTGTCCTTTATGCCGGTGAAGTGAATTGGGACGCTGTTGGTCTTGAAGGAAAGCCTCGCCGCATCGAATCTGCCTTGAAATCCGGTGACCCGGTCCTCGTTCAGGTCACAAAGGATCCGATCGGTCACAAGGGTGCGCGCCTGACCAGTCAGATTACTTTGGCTGGACGCTACCTTGTCTTGATTCCCGGTGGCTCCATGATGGGCATTTCGCGAAAGCTTCCTGAGCGTGAGCGCATCCGTTTGAAGAAGATCCTTAAGCAGGTTGTCCCTGATTCTGCCGGCGTCATTGTGCGTACTGCAGCTGAAGGGGCAACGGAAGAGCAAATTCGCGATGATGTTCGCCGTTTGACTAAGCAGTGGGACGATATTGAATCCAAGCTTTCTTCGACGAAGAATGCCCCGGTTTTGCTGCGCGGTGAGCCTGAACTTGCGGTTCGTGTTGTCCGCGACATCTTCAATGAAGACTTTGCGGAGCTCATCATTGAAGGTAGCGAGACCTATGAAACGGTCAAGGCTTACGTTGACGAGCTTTCTCCAGAGCTTTCTGATCGCGTGACCAAGTGGGTTGGAACAGAAGATGTTTTCCATGCCTACCGCGTGGATGAGCAGCTTGCCAAGGGAATGGACCGCAAGGTCTGGTTGCCCAGTGGTGGCACGCTCATCATCGATCGCACCGAAGCCATGACCGTCATCGATGTGAACACCGGTAAGTTCATCGGTGCGGGCGGAACTTTGGAAGAGACGGTCACCCGAAATAATCTCGAGGCCGCCGAAGAGATTGTCCGCCAGCTTCGTCTGCGCGATATCGGTGGAATTGTCATTATCGACTTCGTTGACATGGTTTTGGAGTCGAACCGTGATCTTGTTCTTCGTCGTCTGGTTGAGTGCTTGGGCCGAGATCGCACACGTCATCAAGTCACTGAAATTACGTCACTGGGTCTGGTCCAGATGACCCGTAAGCGTGTGGGTGAGGGGCTGGTTGAGGCCTTCTCTACCACCTGTGAGGCTTGCGAGGGCCGCGGATTCATTGTTCATCACCACCCGGTAGAGATTCAAGGTGCGGCTGAGGAAGCCCCGAAGCGCTCGAAGAAGTCTCAAAATCGTGCGCGCGTTGAAGATAGCCCTGAGCACGAGCGAGCTCGTGAGGCGATGACTGCAATCGCAGCTGCGAGCAGCCGTGAGGAGTCAGCTCAGTCTGCTCACCAAGACGATGAAGCGCAAGTTTCGGACGAGAAGTCCGAATCTGCACAGCAGGATGCGTCGCAGCAGCGAGAGGCTGTGCGCGAGGCCTCGACAGAGGTAAAACGCCAGCGTCGTTCACGCAGGGTCACGCGTCCCCAGGAAGATGGTCCTGCTACCCGTGGGGGAGAAGCTGCTCCCGAGTCTCAGGATGTCCCCACAGCTGCGCCCGAACAAACCCAGCTGCAATCTGCAGCGGTTCGTGAGGAAGCTTCGACCCCCGAGAAGGCTACTCAGCCGCCTCGTCCTGCGCGTTCACGTCGACGTCGCGCGGTGAGTGAGGCGAGTGAACCCACTCGGGTCCATATTGATCTTCCGGAGCCAGCTGCACCCGTTGCTGCAACCCATACGACGCAAGAGATTGTGATCAGCGTTCCCCCGCGGAGTGAAGAAACAGCTCCTGTAAAGCGCTCTCGCCGGCGCCGGGTTGCCGTGAGTGAACCCGCAGCACCCCCGGTTGAAGGGTGACAGTGCCCAAGCACACACCCAAAAAACGAAGAAAATCCCTCTAGCGGTTTGCTTCAGTCGGGGTTTTCAGCTAAATTTGATCGTCGGCGCAACGAGCGCCAACGGGCTTAGTGTTTCTTGATGAGGAACGTTGTTCGAACGTGGAAGCCTAGCCCGTCCAAGTTTCGAGAAGAGATGAGCTTCAACGTGGTCTACGCGATCGTCAAGGCCGGCGGCCGGCAGGAAAAGGTGTCCGTCGGTGACGTCGTCGTCGTCGACAAGCTGGCAGAAGAAATTGGTGCCAGCATCGAACTCCAGCCTTTGATGCTGGTCGATGGCGATGCAATCACCGTCGAGCCCAGCGCACTGGAGAAGGTCACGGTCAAGGCAGAGGTTGTTGACTCTGCTAAGGGCCCGAAGATCTCCATTATTAAGTACAAGAACAAGACCGGTTACCGTAAGCGTCAGGGCCATCGCCAGAAGCTCTCGGTTGTCAAGATCACTGAGATCGCCTGAACCGTTCGATATAGAAAGTAGACGTCGAGATGGCACATAAGAAGGGCCTTGGCTCCTCCCGCAACGGCCGCGACTCGAACGCCCAGCGACTGGGCGTCAAGCGCTACGGCGGCCAGCTGGTAAACGCCGGCGAAATTATCGTTCGTCAGCGCGGCACCCACTTCCACCCCGGTGAGGGCGTTGGTCGTGGCAAGGACGACACCCTCTTCGCGCTGCGCGCGGGTGCGGTTGAGTTCGCAACCCGTCGTGACCGTAGGGTTGTCAACATCGTTGAGCCGGTCTCTGCCTGAGACCGACCGCTGATTGGGGGCGTCCGGCACAAGGCCGGATGCCCCTTTTCACTATCCTGATTCGCGCTGGCGCGCACTGGCCAAGACTGGAGACCACAGTGGCAAGCTTTGTCGATCGAGTAACGATTTTCGCCCAGGGAGGCAATGGCGGCCATGGTGTTGCCTCGGTGAAACGCGAAAAGTTTAAGCCGCTGGGAGGACCTGACGGTGGAAACGGTGGCAATGGCGGCTCTGTCATCCTTCAAGTCGACCCCCAGGTCACGACTCTGCTGACCTACCACCGGAACCCGCATCAGCGCGCGGAAAATGGAACCCAGGGCATGGGTGACTTCCGTCAGGGAAAAAATGGTGCGGACACAATTCTTCCGGTCCCGGATGGCACCGTTGTGAAGTCGACTCGCGGTGAGCTCCTTGCTGACCTTACGGGGGTTGGAGCTCAATTTGTCGTAGCCGAAGGTGGCCGCGGTGGTTTGGGGAATGCTGCCCTCGCCTCGAAGAAGCGTAAGGCTCCCGGTTTTGCTCTTCTGGGCGAACCCGGTGAAGAACACAATGTTGTTCTGGAGTTGAAGTCTGTTGCAGATGTTGCCCTTGTTGGATATCCCTCGGCTGGAAAGTCATCGTTAATCGCTGCGATGTCTGCAGCGCGTCCAAAGATTGCCGACTACCCCTTCACGACCCTCGTTCCCAACTTGGGCGTTGTCCAAGCTGGAGAAGCGCGCTTCACCGTTGCCGATGTTCCCGGACTTATTCCCGGTGCTTCTGCAGGTAAGGGACTTGGTCTAGACTTTCTGCGCCATATCGAGCGTTGCGCAGTTATTGTGCACGTCTTGGATACTGCGACTTTTGAGGTCGATCGAGATCCGGTTTCCGACCTGCGGACGATTGAAGCAGAACTCGCTGCATACGAGGGCGATCTGGGAGAGATTGAGGGCTATGTTCCCCTGATGCAGCGTCCTCGTGTGATCGCGCTGAACAAGATCGATATTCCTGACGGCAAGGACTTGGCGGAGATTACCAAGCCTGAGCTTGAGGTCTTTGGTTGGGCAATTTTTGAGGTCTCAGCAGTAAGCCACGAAGGCCTGAAGGAATTTTCATTTGCGCTTGCTCGCCTTGTCGATGAACATCGAGCACAACTGCCCGCGCTCGAAGCGGCACGTACGGTTCTTCGGCCTCGACCGGTGGGAAGCAAGGATGAGATTACTGTCCGCGTTGTCGAACACGCGGGGGAGACCGTTTACCAGGTGCGTGGGCGCAAACCCGAGCGTTGGGTGCTCCAGACCGACTTCTCCAACGACGAGGCCGTGGGTTACCTTGCCGATCGCCTTGCCGGTGCCGGTGTAGAAGAAGAACTGATGAAGGCGGGAGCTCACGCTGGCGATACCGTCGTTATTGGAACTCTTCACGACGGCGTTATTTTTGATTGGGAGCCTACCTTGACGACCGGTCCTGAGCTGCTTGGACAGCGAGGAACTGACCTGCGTCTGGACCGAAACGAGCGGCGTACAACAAGTGAACGTCGCGAACGCTATCGCGACATGATGGACGCGAAGTCAGCTGCTCGTGAAGAACTGTGGACCGAAAGGTCCAGTGGTGTCTGGACCGATCCGGAGGATGAACGCTAAATGTCCCCAAGGGGTAGTGCGGTGCAACAGGCGCGTCGTATCGTTGTGAAAATCGGTTCCTCATCGCTTACGCGTGAGGATGGCGGGCTTGATCTGAATCGCATTGATTCCGTTGCAAGGCTGGTTTCGGCGAAGGCAAGGCGAGGATGCGAGATTCTTATTGTTTCTTCGGGAGCTGTCGCTGCCGGTTTGGAGCCTCTTGGCCTGAGCGCGCGCCCGAAGGACCTTGCAAGTGTGCAGGCTGCTGCGGCGATGGGACAGGGATACCTGATGGCTCGCTGGTCCTCAGCTTTCCAGGCTCATCATCTACACGTTGCGCAGGTGCTGCTGACCGCTGCGGATGTGATGCAGCGTGAACACTACACGAACGCGATGTCTGCGCTGGATAAACTTCTTGCCTACGGTGTTGTGCCGATCATTAATGAAAATGATGCAGTCACGACCCGTGAGGTACGTTTCGGTGATAATGACCGGCTGGCCTCGTATGTCGCGCAAATGGTGGGTGCGGATATCTTGATTCTGCTCACCGACGTCGATGGGCTCTATACAGCTCCTCCTTCGCAGCCCGATGCTCGTTTAATTTCTGAAGTTCACGCGACCGATGAACTCAGCAACGTTGACGTCAGGGGAGCGGGCTCGTCGGTGGGCACTGGAGGCATGGCAACGAAGCTACATGCTGCTAGCATGGCGCAACATGCCGGCATCGGGGTTGTTCTTACCAGTGCTGATCGCTTGAGCGAAGCCCTCAGTGGTGAAGCAGTTGGTACGTGGTTTGAACCCACGCGTCATCGCCCAGCTTCTCGCACGCTTTGGATTGCCCATGTTGCCACCTCTAATGGTCAATTACTCATTGATGCCGGTGCGCGCAGGGCAATCACCCACGGTAAGAAATCCCTTCTTCCCGCGGGTATTAAAGAGGTCTTGGGTGTTTTTTCAGCGGGCGATGTTGTCGACATTGCAGATGATAATGGACTGATTGCGCGCGGAATTTCGCGCTACGACTCAGATACACTCGCGCGCATCATTGACTCGCACGAGGACTCGGAAACGAATAAGCACATGCGCCCAGCGGTTCACCGCGATGATCTAGCCCTTCTGGTTCGGGAGTAGAACATGAGTAATGATCTGGATATTTTCGAGTTAACTGACCGTGCGAAGCGGGCGCAGCGAGCGCTGGCAACGTCGACTACCGCGCAGCGCAACGGCATTCTCCTGGCGATTTCTCGCGCACTCGTCGACCACTGTGAGCAGATCCTTCATGCAAATGCGCAGGACTGCCAGCGTGCCGAAGAACGCGGTATGGCTGCTGGTCTTATTGACCGTCTCCGGCTTGATGAATCCCGTATTCGCGCAATTTCCAGCGCGGTACTTGACGTTATTGCTCTTGAAGACCCTGTTGGTACCGTGATTCGCGGTGGCCGTACAGACGATGGTCTTCGTGTTACTCAGCTTCGAGTTCCCATGGGTGTTGTTGGGATGATTTATGAGGCTCGTCCGAATGTCACTGTCGATGCCTCGATCCTGTGCTTGAAAGCCGGAAATGCAGTGATCCTTCGCGGTGGAAGTGCAGCGCAGAATACCAACGAGACTCTTGTTGAGGTTATTCGTGCGGCCATTGATTCCCTTGGTTTTTCAGCTGATCTTGTTCAAACAGTTGATCCCTGGGGGAGGGACGGGGCACGTGCCATGATGCGCGCACGCGGAGGCATCGATGTTTTGATTCCGCGCGGTGGCGAAGGCCTGATCCGTGCTGTGGTGGAAGAATCGACCGTTCCTGTTATCGAGACGGGAACGGGAAACTGCCATGTCTATGTTGATTCGGGAGCAGATGTTGACGCGGCGCTGCGAATCATTATCAACGCGAAAACTCAAAGGGTTGGGGTCTGTAACGCTGCTGAAACCCTTCTTGTCCACCGCGATATGGTCCGTAGCTTCCTCCCTCAAGTTTTGGCGGAGCTTACTCGTCTTGGAGTGCGCATTCATGCCGATGCTGCAGCGCGTGAATGTGCCGCGCATGTGAGTAGCGTTGATCAGAATTTGATCAGCGAGGCGACAGAGGACGACTGGCGTACCGAATATTTGTCAATGGACCTGGCAGTGAAGGTCGTTGACTCTATTGAGGAAGCGGTTGAACATATTCGTCGCTATTCCTCAGGACACACCGAAGCGATTTGCACGGCATCAATCAGTGCTGCGAACTATTTCCGCTCAAATATTGATAGCGCAGCTATTGCCGTTAACGCTTCGACGCGCTTCACTGATGGTGGACAACTTGGATTGGGTGCGGAAATCGGTATTTCCACGCAGAAATTGCATGCCCGCGGCCCCATGGGGTTGGCTGAGTTGACAACCAGCCAGTGGGTTATTGAAGGTGACGGAGCAGTTCGAAAGTAGGGAGGGCAAGCATGCCAACTTTGGACTCGGCCTCGGGAAAACTACGTCGCTCGATTGGAATTATGGGTGGAACCTTCGATCCAATCCACCACGGTCACTTGGTGGCGGCCTCTGAAGTCATGGACGTCTTCCAGCTCGACCAAGTGATTTTCGTTCCTACGGCTATGCAGCCCTTCAAAGCGGGTCGCAAGGTGACTCCTGCGGAACATCGCTATTTGATGACGGTGATCGCGACGGCCTCAAACCCTCGATTTTCAGTTTCGCGAGTCGATATTGACCGAGGCGGGACAACCTACACGATCGATACCCTTCATGATCTGCGAAAAATCTACCCGGATGCGGACTTCTACTTCATCACCGGTGCGGATGCGCTAACACAGATCGTTCAATGGAAAGACGCTGATCTTCTCTTCGAAATTGCGCACTTTATTGGGGTGACGCGTCCAGGACACGTGCTTGATGCGAAGAAACTTCCCGCTTCGTCGGTGTCCCTACTGGAGGTGCCCGCAATGGCAATTTCTTCAACGGACTGCCGCAAGCGCGTCGAACGTGGAAAGCCTGTGTGGTATTTGGTGCCCGATGGGGTTGTCCAATACATCAACAAATACAGGCTGTATCAGTAGCCTTCACGCAGTGGTCCAGTTGCTGGACCGCCGTGTCCTTCGGTAGCCGCGTGGCCCAGAAAATGGCAGACTGAAAACGGCGAAAGGAAAAATGTGGACGTTCAAAGCAAAGACCTGATTAGCAGTGCCCTGCGCGGCGCGGCCAATAAACTCGCGCAAGATCCAGTGTTGATTGACGTTTCGCAGCGTTTGGGGATCGCGGAGTCTTTCCTTCTGGTCTCTGCCCCTTCCTCGCGTCAGGTGCGCGCAATCGCTGAGGAAATCATGGACGAGATCGGGCGAGATTACCACATCATTCCTCAGCGCATCGAGGGCCGCAGCGAAGGCACCTGGGTGTTGGCCGACTACGGCGATGTTGTTATTCACGTGATGAGCCAGGAAGACCGCGAGTTTTACGCTCTTGAGCGTTTGTGGTCGGATCAGACAATTACTCGCCTTGAACTTCCTGATGTGGCGCCCGCTGCAGCTGTGCGTCGCGTTATGACTCCTTCGCAGGTTATTGAGGAGATGGGCGAATGAGCATCGATACTTCTTCCGTTTCTGCCGAGGCTGTGGCTGGGTACTCCCAGATTGCTGGCGCACGGCGGATTGTTTTTCTTCGCCATGGACAGACCGACTACAACGTCCAGCATCGTTTCCAGGGGATTATTGATATTCCTTTGAACTCGGTTGGCCGTGAGCAGGCCGTCGAAGGCGGTAAGGTTCTGGCTCGCCGGCTTGCCGGCGGAGGTCGAATTGGTGGCCTGAACGCCGATTATGTTTCAGCAACGGCTGTTCGTCTTGTCTCCTCACCTTTGGAACGTGCGTTTAATACCGCTCAGGCATTGGCTGAGGAGCTGAAGACCTTAGGCGTCGAAGTGGGGCAGATCGCGGTCGATAAGCGCCTTCTCGAGCGTTCCTACGGCGTTTTCGAAGGTTTGGATTTCGATCAGATTGCCGAGCAATACCCCGAGTGGCTGCTCGAGTGGCGTCAAACGGGTGAAAGTGCGGGAGCAGGTGTTGAGCCCGGAGGCACAGTGGGCGATCGCGTTCGCGAGGCTGTGCTTGAACATGCAGCAGAGGTTCCCGAAGGTGGTACTTTGGTTGCCGTTTCGCATGGCGCAGCTATTGCGCGCGGTGTGATGTCCACGATTGGCTTGGATCCGCGTCATTTTGATTGCATCCGCGGCGTTGACAATGTTCACTGGTCAGAACTTGTTCTTGCCGGTGGCGGCGGTTCTGGTGCCTCGGGTGCCGCCCGTTGGCGTTTGGCTTCACATAATGTTGGGGCCCGCCCGGAGGTTTTTGGGGCCTAAGAGAGCATAGGTGTGTTTCCTCGCACAGCTCCTTAATTTTGCCTTGGCGGGTATCGTCCGCTATTCTTAACAGGTCCGAGCGAGAAATCGCCGGAACCTACGGGGCTATGGCGCAGTTGGTAGCGCGCTTCCATGGCATGGAAGAGGTCAGGGGTTCGAATCCCCTTAGCTCCACAAAAAGACCGCTGGATGTGTGAACATCCAGCGGATTTTTGTATAGGAAAAGAAGTTAAATACGCGCGGCTACTGATAAGAAGTGATCTCAGGGAGTGCTTCGAATAGAGCGGGAGGGGAGTCGGATCAAATCCGGCTCCCCTCCAACTTTAGGCTAAGCGACGCTTAGTGCACGTCGATTGCTTCCTCAGCTCCCGCCTCGGGAAGGGTAGGCTCACTATCCGTGCGCGCAACCACTCCACGAATCCAGCGGTAGAGGAGGGCAATGCTTCCGATGAAGAAGATCGCGCCGATGAAGGTTGCCGGCGTTGCGAAGGAATCGCCCACGACGGCAAGGGGTTCTTCATTTCCTGTCGCGCCAACAATACCCGCGTAGATCACGCCAAAGAGGCTCTCGCCGACGATCAAGCCGGTTGCTAGGAGTGTACCCATACGGCGAGCGCGCTCGGGATCCTTGCGAGTGAGCGACCAACGATCGTAGAAGAAGCCGATGATGCCGCCGACGGGAATCAGAATCGTCAGCGAGGCGGGAAGATACATACCCATGCCCACTGCCAAAGGCGGCAGAGCAAAACGACGCTTCGTGGTGAGGTTCAAAACCTCGTCAATGATGACGATAACAATGCCGATGATGGCTCCCAGACCCAGAAGGCTCCAATTCTGAGTTCCACCGATGACGCCCTTTGCGAGGGCGGAAATCAACGAAGCCTGAGGAGCGGCAAGCGCGTCAGCGCCGGCGTTGGGAGCTCCCTGGAAACCGAAGGCATTCTGCATAAGGTTCAAAACCGGAGGAATGACAAGCGCCCCAAAAACAACGCCGATGACCAAAGCCACCTGCTGCTTCCACGGGGTTGCGTTTACCAGCTGACCGGTCTTGAGGTCCTGTAGGTTATCATTCGAGATCGTCGCAATACAGAAGACAATCGCTGCGGTAAAGAGCGTGTAGGCAATCAGGGCTGTTGTCTCTGCAGCAGAGGAGCCGTGACCGTGAACCGCGACAATCGCCAGCGCAGTGAGGACGACAACCAAAATACCCACGCCTGATACGGGGCTATTGGATGAACCGATGAGGCCGGCCATGTAACCACAGACCGCTGCGACCAGAAGGCCTGCAAGAAGGGTGAAGATCACCGAAACAGCGATGAGCATTGCTGTGTTGTGTGCGATTTCCGTGCCGTTTGTAAACAGCCAGAGCAGGCCGCCCACGGGGATCATTGACAGCACAATCACCAGTGCGACAACCGTGATCGGGATGTCACGTTCGGTCTGAGGAACCTCGCCACCATCGTGACGGGTGTGTGAGGAACGCATTGCATCGCGGATTCCCTTGACGATCGGAGAAATGATCTTGATAAGGGTCCAGATTGCGGCAACAGCCATGACACCTGCACCGATATAACGTACTTGGGTGGAAAAGACTGTATCGACGACGTCAGATACTGCCGATCCATCAAGCTGGCCGGCGCTGAAGTAGGGAATCAGGATGAAGTAGGAAACGAACATGCCGATGAGCATCGCGATGCCAACAGTCAATCCAACAAGGTGCCCAACGCCGATCAAGGCAAGCGACAGGGAAGTGCCGATCGAGGTTGCTCCAGCTCCGAGCTTAAACGTTGCGGAAATCGATGAGGATGCAACCTTCATGTAGGACAGCAAAGACATCGCTGCTGAGCAAATCGAACCCCAGATAATTGCGTGGAGGCCAAGAGTGTTATCGTCTGACTTCTCGTGTGCATCGCCGACTTTGAGGATTTCGGCTCCTGCGACACCTTCGGGGTAGGGCAGATCACATCCGGTCACCAGCGCGCGACGCAGCGGGATCGAGTACATAACGCCTAGAAGGCCACCGACTGCGCAAACGGCCATTGTCGTCCAGTAGGGGAAACCACTCCACCAGCCGACAATGACCAAGCCGGGGAGGATGAAGATTACTGCGGAAAGAGTTCCTGCAGCAGATGCAATCGTTTGGACGATGTTGTTTTCTTGGATGGTGTGATCGGCAAAAAACCGTAGAATTGCCATCGAGATGACGGCTGCAGGGATCGAGGTTGCGAAGGTTAATCCGACTTTCAATCCGAGGTAAACGTTTGCCGCGGTAAACAACAGGGTGATAATTCCACCAATAATGATGCCGCGGAAGGTTAATTCCTTCAGTGACGAGCGAGTGCTCGTTGTAGGCGTAGACACGTGAATCCTTTCCGTGTGCTGACGGTGGGTGTGGTCGCTAATGCGGCCATCTCTCGGTCAGACTAGTGATTACAAGTCTAATCTCCCTATGAAAATTAAGTTCAATGCATGGTCACAATTTGGGAAAATTTTGTAAATACTGGGGATAATGAAATGAAGAACACACAGCGATGATGACTGAACAGCGAAAATCGTATTCCAGAGCCGCAGTCTCGACGTCTCTTGCCTTCCTTGGCATCGTCGCCATGAGTATGACCATGCGTTCCGGGGCAACATCAATTGGACCGTTGCTTGGGCATATTTCGCAGGCCTATCACGCGGGCGCGGGTGCACTGGGAGTTCTTTCTGCTCTTCCCTGTTTGGTTTTTGCAGGTGTTGGTCTGATGGCTGTCCCCATGTCGAAGCGCTGGGGAATGAGTATGCTCCTCACGCTTGGGACATTCATCAGTGGGCTTGGTTTGCTTCTTCGTCCCTGGGCTGGGAACTTTACTTTCTTCTGTGTCCTCAGTGTTGTTGCTCTCGTTGGGCCCGCGCTGGCTAATGTCTTGGTTCCCGCGTGGATTAAGTACCACGAGGCCGGGAGGGGGACCCTGCTTGTAACTGCCTATGGGACGCTCCTTTTAATCGGCGGCGCCTTTGGCTCAGCTCTTGCTGTTCCTCTTGCTGGCAGGGATGGCCGTTATTGGCAGTATTCTCTGGCAGCTTGGGTTGTCTTTGCCTTCTTGGCAGGTCTGGTGTGGATTAGGGTTACAGTGCGTGCAGGTAAGGATCGCCCTGATGGCGCAGCGGCGCGGGTAGTGCATGAATCGCCCTTGGACGATAAACCTCAAAATCAGGAAGATTCTCTGCGAGTTTCGACCTCAAGATTGCCAATCTACCGCTCGCGAACAGCTATTTCTCTGGTTCTTGGATTTGGGCTGCAATCACTCAACGCTTATGTGCAATTTGCCTTCCTTCCTCAAATTCTTATGAATTCCGGGTACTCTGCATCCTTTGCTTCTCTCATGGCGGCGCTGGTCAATTTGTGGGCGGTTGTGGGCGGTCTGGTCATTCCCTTCATGATTGATACCGTTGGAACGCATATTCCATGGCTCGCTGCATTCTTGGGTCTTCTTACCTTCTGCGGTTGGATTGGACTTGCAGCGTTCCCCGGGAGCTACGCACTGATCTGGGTATCACTCTTAGCAATTGGTGGTTTCACCTTCCCGCTGATTTTGGCGCTCATTCCCGCACGCTCTCGCGATGCCGCAGTGACTGCGGATCTGTCGGCCTTGGTTCAGCCTATTGGCTATATCATCGCTGCAGTTGGACCGATTGGTTTTGGCCTTTTGCTTCAGTCGCTGGGGAATCAAACCATTCCATTGATTGCCATGTCCGTAACCGGTTTACTCATGGGCGTAGCGACCTTTGTTGGTGCCGGAACGGGAATGATCGATGATGAGCTTGAAGTCTAAATTCGTATAAGACAAAGTGGGGGTTGGTTCACGTAGAACCAACCCCCACTTATATCGCTTATATCAGTTCAGGTCTGCAGCCTGAGCGTTCAGCATGCGCTCAGTGGTCGAAATCTGCTCGCGGAGCAGGCGAAGCAATGCAGCTGATGCCGTCCGGTGGTTGAAGATCCACTCGTTTCCCTTGGCGATCGGATCGATACCCTGGGTGTATCCCGCAATGGCCTTGGGGAACATCAAGGTCACAATATCTTCAGCGATGTGGAAGGTGTGATCCCTCCAGATCTGCTCAAGAGAATCGAAGTAGTCGGCAACCACTGGGACATACATGTCGGGGTTCGTTCGCGCCTGGGCCCAGAAGCCCGAAACCATCGCCCAACGGGTGTCATTGGGAATGGACAGATCGCGAAGAACAGCATCCCATGTCTGCTGCTTGACACCCTGATCGGGCACTGCGGCTCGCGCAGCGGCGGCCTTCTGGTGACCCGTCATCGTGTCGTCTTCGCTCTCGAGGGCTGCGATCTCGGCCTCAACGGCAACGCCTCCGCGTACCAGAGCAATGAGGAGAGCCCAGCGCAGGTCAACGTCCAGATCCAGGCCCATCAGGGTCTGGGTTCCATCGTAGAGTCCCTGAATGGCTTCGAAGTGCTCGGGGAGAACAGCGCAGTGCGCAAGCTCGCGCACAAAAAGCTGTTGTTCGTCGGAGTGAGCCGCCGCGGTACGCGCAAGGATGAGCAAAGCTGAAGCAACGCGCTCTTGCAGAGCAGCACGCTTCGAGGGTGCGACGTAGGTTTCCAGTGCCTGGTCGAGGTGACGCAGGTAAAGACGCAGCATGGTCGCATTGCGCTCAACAGGCAGAGCGGTGAGCAACAGCGTGAGGTAGTTGTGTGCGGGCATCTCACCATCGCGGGTCATGTCCCAAGCCGAGGCCATGATCACGCCGCGAGTCAAGGAATCCTCGAATCGCGAGATATTGCGGATTGCGAAGTCAAGAGACTGCGGATCCAAGCGAACCTTTGCGTAGGCCAGATCTTGGTCGTTAATGAGGATGAGATCAGGGCGTGCGATTCCCTGAGCTTCCTCGACGATGGTCGAGGCGCCATCAACATCAAGTTCCTGGCTGAAGACGCGAGAGATTGCTCCCTCTTCGTTTGCACTGTAACCGGAAACAATCAAGCGGTGAGGACGCAGAGACGACCCCTCAGAGAAAGACTCCTGAAGCACAGCAAGCTTGGTGATTGTCCCATTATCGTCGACCTCAATTTCGGGGCGAAGCAGAGTGATGCCTGCTTCTTCCAGCCAGACTCGCGACCACTGCTTGAGATCGCGGCCCGAGGCCTTTTCAAGCTCGTCAAGAAGATCTGCCAAGGTGGCGTTCTGGTAGGAGTGCTTCGTCAGGTACTCATGCAGGCCTGCGAAGAAGTGCTCGCGGCCGACATAGCTGACCAGCTGTCGGAGAACTGAGGCTCCCTTTGCATAGGTAATGCCGTCGAAGTTCACCTCAACATCGGCAAGATCACGGATCTCAGCGGTAATGGGGTGAGTGGTAGGAAGCTGATCCTGGTTCATACCCCAGTCCTTACGGAGCATGAAGCCAGTCCAACCTTCTGTGTATTCGGTTGCCTCAGCCAGTGCCAAGTGGCTCATAAATTCAGCGAAAGACTCATTGAGCCACAGATCGTTCCACCACTTCATGGTGACCAGATCGCCAAACCACATGTGTGCCAGCTCGTGGAGGATCGTATTGGCACGAGCTTCCAAGTCAGCAGTCGTGGGGCGGGTACGGAAAATGTACTGGTCACGGAAAGTGACACAGCCGGCGTTCTCCATCGCACCCGCGTTGTATTCGGGGACGAAGATCTGGTCGTAGGTCTTGAAGGGGTAAGGAATTCCGTAAGCGGCCTCGAAGAAGGAGAATCCCTGGCGGGTGATTTCGAGGATGCGATCAGAATCCAAGGAGTCGATAAGGGATGCACGGCACCACACGCCGAGCGGAATCGTGCGGCCATCGCTGGAAACTAGGGAATCGGTAACGCCCTGGTAGGGGCCAGCGATAATCGCAGTGATATAGGTTGAGATGCGCTCGGTTTCTTCGAAGCGATACGTCCAGCGATCCTCGTGAACTTCAGGCTCGGGGGTAGCCGAGTTCGAGAAGACCTTCCAGCCTGCAGGAACGGTGACCGTGAAAGTAAAGGTCGCCTTGAGGTCGGGCTGCTCGAAAGTTGTAAAAACACGGCGGGCATCGGGAACCTCGAACTGCGAGTAGCAGTAGGCCTGTGAATCCGCGGGGTCCACGAAGCGGTGAAGGCCTTCACCGGTGTGCATGTACTGGCAGTCAGCCTCGACAGTCAAGGTGTTGTGTGCCGCAAGCGGAGGAAGGGTAATACGATTGTCCTGGTGAATCACCGGGTCCAAAGTTTCACCGTTGAAAACGATCGAATGAACGTTATTCGAGACTAGATCAGCGAAGGTCGCTTCGCCCTCAGTAGCACTGAAGGTAACGGTGGTGCGAGAAAGGAAGTCCCTGTCTCCGCGAGTGAGGTCGAGTTCGACGTCGTAGTGATCAACTGAGATCACTGCTGCGCGCTGCTGTGCTTCTTCGCGCGTCAGGTTCAGGCCAGGCATTACGTACCTTCCAATTGTGTTGACGATTCACACGCGCATGCTGCGCGTAAACGTGTTTATTTTTGCATGTTTACGCCGATGGTGCGAACCTTGCCGCGCCATCTGTTGCATTGTTGTGACGAAATGAAAAGTCAGTTGTCCTGGCTACCAAATATGAACGCGTTCGTTGGGGGCAATCCACAGAGCATCATCGGGTGCCAGATCATAGGCCTCGGCAAAGGAATCCATGTTTGCGACAACTTGATTGCAACGGAATTCTGCGGGGGAGTGCGGGTCAATACTCAGGAGCTGTTTGGCAAATTCGCGTCGGATAGCGGTCCTCCACCCGCGTGCCCAAGAAGCGAAGAAGCGCTGCGCCGCGGTTAATCCGTCGATCACAGGGGCAGTTTCTGGTGTTATTCCCTTTTTGTTCAAACGAGAGACGTAGGCCTGCCAGGCAATAGAAAGACCGGCGAGATCTCCAATATTTTCGCCCAGAGTTAATGCTCCATTAACGTGGAGCGCAGGCTCCTCGCCCTCAAGATCACGTGGGGTCAGAGCATCGTATTGTTCGATCAGGCGCTTTGTGCGTTCTTCGAAACGAGCACGGTCCTCCTCAGTCCACCAGTTCTCCAGATTTCCCTCTGCATCGAAACGCGAACCTTGGTCATCGAATCCATGTCCAATCTCATGACCGATAATCGCACCGATTGCACCGAAATTCGATGCATCGTCAGCCTTTGGATCAAAGAAGGGCGCTTGAAGAATGGCCGCGGGGAAAACAATTTCGTTCATCGTTGGGTCGTAGTAGGCATTGACCGTTTGAGGCGTCATGTGCCATTCAGTGCGATCGACAGGGCCACCCAACTTATCCCAGCGGCGTTGAACGTGGAACCTCGTCGCGGCCTCGACAGTATCAACGAGGGAAAGGGACTCCACGCTCAGTGGAGAATAGTCGATCCAACGGTCGGGGTAGCCAATCTTCGGGGTGAAAGTTGAAAGTTTCTTGAGAGCTGCTGCTCGCGTTTCTTCACCCATCCAATCGCATGTGGACAGGGCCTGGTGGTAAGCCTTAAGAAGAGAATGGACGAGCTCGTCCATAGTGGCCTTGTTTTCAGGAGGGAAGTGGCGCGACACCCAAATTTCACCCATGGCCTCGCCCAGGAGAGAAGATACCAGGGAAAGTCCACGCTTCCAGCGGGGGCGAAGTTCCTCGGTTCCTGAAAGAGCTCGACCGTGGAAGTTGAAAGATGCCTCAATAAACTCACTCGACAACAGCATCGCGTATTCATCGATGAGCGAATGTTCCATCCACAGCTTCAGTGTTTCAAGATCCGTTTGAGACCAGAGCGTGGTTGCATGTTCAAGGAATTCTGGCTGGGAGACGTTGAGAGTATCGACCTTATCGATGGGAAGATGCGCGGATACGGCCCACTCTTCCCAGGGGAATGAGGGATAAGAGCTGCACAGTTCCTTCCATGTCATGGGGTGATCAGCCAAGAGTGGGTCGCGGTTCGAGACTGCATCGCGATGGAAGGACGCAATCTGCGTTTCCAGTTCTTTCACGGCGCGTGCATGTTCAGCTGCCTGCTCCTGATCAATTCCGACAAGGGTGAAGAGGGTGGCAACGTAGGCCTCCCAGGCCTCGAGGATTGGGCGATGCTGCTCCTCGCGGTAGTAGGCCTCGTCGGGAAGTGAAATGCCGCTCTGGTAAATATCCAATTGGTGTTGGCTGGAGTTGTGGGCATCGGTGCCGACATAGCTCCCGAAGAGGCCTCCAATGCCTTCGTAGCGGAAAGTCCCCATTAAGCGTGCGAGTTCGAGGTGTGTACTCACGGAGCGCAGACGCTCAAGCTTTCCTGCAATAGGGGAGTAGCCTGCGGTCTCGACAGCTTCTTCATCCATGAAGGTGCCGTAGAGATGGGCGATTAATTCTGCATTGTGTCCTGGGATTTTGCCTAAGCTCGCATCCTCGGCAATCTCCTTTTCCCATAGCTCAGATTGATCGTGGAGCTGGTTGAAGATGCCGTCCATCGGGCGATCTGCAGGAATCTTGTGGGTGGCAAGCCATTGGCCGTTGATGAAGCGGTAGAAATCGTCTTGAGGGCGGTAGCTCTGGGTCTCAGTCATAGGGACACTGTACGTTGCTCGGACGTGCGATTGCACCCCTAATGTTTAGGGATACCTAAGTTTCCTGCGAATGATTACATGGTAAATACCCCCGTCTGCACATATGTGCAAAACGGTGTGGGCGGATGTGCAGAGGCGTTAAAAGAGTAATGATTTAAGTGGTACATAAGCTCAAACAGAATTAAGGAACAGCGAACGCTATGAGGACGATGGAGACCGATGTCGTAGTCATTGGCGGCGGCTCAACCGGCGCCGGCGTTGTCCGCGATGTGGCAATGCGCGGATTCCGCGCAATACTTCTTGACCGAGCCGATATGGCTCAAGGAACCTCAGGTCGCTACCACGGCCTGCTCCACTCCGGTGGACGCTATATCGCATCCGACCCGGAATCTGCGACTGAATGCGCTGAAGAGAACGCAATTGTCTCGCGTATTAATGCCGATGCCGTTGAAAGGACAGGCGGCCTTTTCGTCACGACATCTGCAGATGATGAGGAATACGCCGACCACTTCCTCGAGCGCGCTAGGGCGGCTCGCGTTCCCGCCGAAGAGATTTCCCCCGCCGAGGCCCTGCGCCGTGAACCTCGACTGGACCCCCACCTCAAGAGGGCCTTCGCGGTTGAAGATGGAACCGTTGACGGTTGGCGTATGACGTGGGGCGCAGCTCGCTCCGCTATTGCCTACGGTGCTGAGATCCTTACCTACACGCGGGCAACCGGAATTCAGCGATCGGAGGATCGCATTGAAGCGGTTTTTGCGCGCGATGAACGAAGCGGTGAAGACATCCGTATCGATTGCTCCTTCGTTTTGAACTGCGGCGGTCCCTGGGCGGGACAGATCGCTGCTCTTGCTGACTGTCATGGCGTTGAGGTTGTCCCCGGCGCAGGCATCATGATTGCAATGAATCACCGCCTCTCTCAAACGGTTATTAACCGCTGTATCTGGCCTGCAGATGGCGACATCTTGGTTCCGGTTCACCCGGTGTGCATCATCGGTACGACGGACCTTAAGGCTGAGGATCCGGATAAACTTCCGATTCTTGCCGACCAAGTTCAGCAAATGCTTGATGCCGGTGAAGCATTGATTCCTGGCTTCCGCCAATCGCGTGCTCTTCACGCATGGGCAGGTGCGCGGCCGCTGATTAAGGACAGTCGTGTCTCCGAAACGGATACCCGCCACATGGCACGTGGAATGCATGTTGTCGACCACCTCAACCGCGACGGCGTCGATGGCATCTTGACGATTGCCGGCGGTAAGCTCACGACCTACCGCCTCATGGCAGAACGCATTGTTGACATCATGTGTCAGCAGATGGGCGAGGAACGTCCCTGTCGTACAGCGGAAGAAGCTGTTCCCGAGGCAGAAGGAAAGTCGAACTACTACATCGGCCACCGCCTCGACGAAGTCGAACACCACGGAAAGTCACCTTCCAGTGAAGAGATCATCTGTGAGTGTGAATTGGTCACCCGCGAAATGCTTGAACGCACCATGGATGCACTTCCCGGCGGCCAGCTTGATGACGTCCGTCGTCAGATTCGCCTGGGAATGGGACCCTGCCAAGGTGGCTTCTGCTCGCAGCGCAGCGCAGGAATTGCGCATGAACGCGGCGATATTGATGCTCCTCGTGCGAACGAGTTGCTTCGTTTGTTCCTGAAGAATCGTTGGATTGGTTTGTGGCCGATCCTCTTCGGAAAGCAGGCGCGCCAGGCGGCCTTGGACAACTGGATCCACGAAGGAACCCTCGACGTCGAGCATTTGCCGACCGTCCCCAACGCGGTTCCGCGTGAATGTGAATACTGGGATGCCCTTGAAGGCGAGGAAGAAAACCCCGCAGCTGGGGAAGAGAAGGAAGGTCATACTCATGCGTGACGCAGTCGTTATCGGAGCGGGCCTTGCCGGTCTTGCTGCCAGCATCCGACTGGCACAACGCGGAGCAAAGGTCACTCTTGTCACCAAGGGAATCGGTGGACTTCAACTGGGACAGGGAACAATCGACGCCCTTGGATACGCCCCAGAGTTCGTTCAGCATCCCCTCGAGGCCATTGAGAATCTGGCCAATGAACGTCCGGAGCACCCCTACGCTCGACTTGGTGTGGATTCGGTCGCTCAATCCTTCGAATGGATCCGTGAGCTTCTTGGCCCTGAACGCCTTGTCGGATCGCTTGACCATAACGTTCGCATCCCAACTGCACTGGGCGCTCTGCGTCCCACTGCGTTGTATCAGCCTTCGATGGAGGCTGGAATTCCAGTTGGCCAGGAATTCCTGATCGTTGGTTTCAACCGACTCAAGGACTTCTACCCGGCACTGGCAGCAGAGAATCTGCGCTTGCAAAAGGACGTAAACGGTAATCCGATCTCGGCGCGATCTGCATACGTCGATTTGGACGTCCGCGGTGAAGAACGCGATACGACGGGAACTAACTTTGCCCGTGCGCTCGATCTGAAAGAAAACCGTGTTCGCTTGGTTGAACTGCTCAAGCAGGTCGTTCGCCCCGGTGAAACGGTTGGTCTTCCTGCCGTGCTCGGGCTCAATGATCCGACTGCTTGGAAAGACATCCAGGAAATGCTTGGTCATCCCGTCTTTGAAATCATTCTGCAGCCGCCGTCGGTTCCCGGAATGCGCCTCAATCAGGAGCTCACCGAGATTGCGAAGGCAAACTGCCGCGTCATGCTGGGATCGTCGTTAGTTTCTTACGAGGCCGATGGCGACCGACTGCGCAGCGTGACCGTTTCAACCGCGGGACACCCACGCACCATTGAAACAAAGACTCTGATCCTTGCAGCCGGTGGTTTTGAGTCCGGTGCTCTGGAGATTGATTCTTACGGTAACGTCAGCGATACCGTGATGCGACTTCCGCTGACCGGAGTCGATACCACCTTGCTGAATGGTGATTTTTGGGGAAGCGAACAGCCTCTTTTCAAGGTTGGCTTTGATGTTGATGAGCATATGCGTGTGTGCACTCCGGGCGCAGGCCCCGTCTACACCAATGTGTATGCTGCCGGCGGAAACCTGAGCGGTGCAACCCGTTGGAAGGAAAAGTCCGGTGACGGAATTGCACTGGCAAGCGCGCTGCGCGCAGCGGATTCGATTGTGGAGGAACTTCAATGAGCCTGGAAATGGCACCCAGCGTCGAAGAAAGTGACGTTCTGGGGATTAACGGAGGCGAATTTGGCCTTCGATCAACCCTGGATGCCTGTGTGAAGTGCACGATCTGCGAAACGCAATGCCCGGTCATGCGCGTGACAGATCTTTTCGCTGGCCCCAAGTACTCTGGACCGCAGTCTGAGCGCTATCGCAAAGATGGCCACATTGTCGACCACTCGATTGACTACTGCTCCTCATGCGGTACCTGCTCGCTGGTATGCCCGCAGGGAGTGAAGGTCACTGAGATGATCCACCATGCGCGTACCGACATGAAGAGGAAGCAGGGAATCCCGCTTCGTGACCAGCTGATTGGTCGTACCGGCCTGATCGGCTCTGTCATGACTCCTTTTGCCCCCATTGCAAACTGGGCACTGGACGTGAAGCCGATTCGTGTCGCGATGGAAAAGGTCATCGGTGTTGACCGCAACGCTCCCATGCCCCGCGCATATGGACGTACTTTTGAAAGCTGGTTCAAGAAGCACACCCCGCTTCCTGAGTC
The DNA here is from genome assembly GCA_900541895.1 of uncultured Actinomyces sp. Classification (GTDB taxonomy): domain Bacteria; phylum Actinomycetota; class Actinomycetes; order Actinomycetales; family Actinomycetaceae; genus Pauljensenia. The sequence continues at coordinate 46,624 of UWSI01000010.1, forward strand.
AGGAACAAAGGGACAGGTCATCTTCTTCCACGGATGCGCCGGCCAATACTTTGAGGTCGAAACCTCTATCCACTCCGTCTTGGTTTTGGAGCACCTGGGCTACGAAGTTCTGGTCCCGCACCACGGCTGCTGTGGTTTGGCTCTTCAGTCCAACGGCCTCTACGACGAGTCGCGAAAGTATGTCTCTCGCCTGACGAACGATTTGCGCAAGGCTAACCGCGATGCGCCGATCATTTCCTCCTCAGGTTCGTGTGGTGGCATGCTCCGTCACGAAGCTCACGATATTTTGGGAATGGACACCCCTGAGCTCCGCGATGTTTCCTCGCGTACCTGGGATATCTGCGAGTTCCTTATTGATCTTTATGATCGCGGGGAGCTTGACATGGATATGCAGCGAATCGATGTCACCATTCCGTACCACGCACCCTGCCAGCTCAAGTCTCAAGGACTGGGTATGCCCGCCGTTGAGCTGATGAGCCTGATCCCCGGTGTGACGGTGAAGGAATCCCAACAGCCCTGCTGTGGCATTGCGGGAACCTACGGAATGAAGAAAGAAAAGTACGCGATCGCTCAGGCGGTTGGAAAGCCCGTCTTTGACTTCGTCAAGCAGGTCAATGTCGAGCTTGCAGCGTGCGACACCGAAACCTGTCGTTGGCAGATCCGTACTGCAACGGGTGCGAATGTTGTTCACCCGATTTGGCTGCTTCACAAGGCCTACGGTCTTCCCGAGGGCTGAGATGTAAAGAGTATCCCCGGGCGGCGCGCAGACGATGCGCCCCCGGGGATATTACTGTTACCCCATGAGTACCTCTCGCCGCGTCGTTGTTACAGGAGCTTCCAGTGGAATCGGGGAAGCAACCGCCCGTCTTCTGGCTGAACATGGATGGCAGGTCGTTGCCGTAGCCCGACGCCGCGAGCGCCTAGAGGCCCTTGCTGATCAGATTGGTTGTGAGTATTGGGCAGCCGATCTGAGCGACCGCGCGCAGGTGGAAGAGATGGCTGCGCGCGTCTTGGAAGGCGGCCCCGTTGATGCGCTGGTGAATAACGCCGGCGGAGCTATCGGAGCTGATCGGGTCGCCGAGGCAGATCCTGCAAGGTGGAGCGCAATGTTTGAGCGCAATGTCCTCACCGCTTTGCATTGCACGCAAGCATTTCTCCCCTCGATGCGCGAGCGGGGAGGGGACCTCGTCTTCCTGACGTCAACAGCCGCCCACGACACGTATCCGGGAGGCGGCGGTTACGTTGCAGCTAAGCACGCTGAACGCATTATTGCCAATACCCTGCGCCAAGAACTGGTGGGTGAACCCGTTCGCGTGATCGAAATTGCCCCAGGTATGGTGCGGACTGAAGAATTTTCTCTCAATCGCCTGGGCTCTCAGGAAGCTGCCGACCGCGTCTACGAGGGGGTGGCACAGCCGCTTATCGCTGAGGACATCGCCGAGGCGATCGTGTGGACCCTCGAGCGACCACGTCACGTCAATATCGATTCGATGATCGTGCGCCCGGTTGCTCAGGCGACGAATACTCTTGTGGCCAGAACTGCGCCCGAGGCCTAGGACAGACGCTGCAGGTCGCGATCCTTCTGCCTCACTTTGCTCAGTTATGCGCGTAGCGTGGCATAAGCGCTCACGCTTGCCACTCCGATCAAGAGAACAATGAATGCCCAAGCTAGTGCGGTCGAGCTTACCTTTCGAGTAAGTCGTGCTCCGACAACGCCTCCGCACATCGAGGCCACAGCGAAGCACGCAACCATGACCCCGGCCTCGGCACTGATATCCAAGGTTCCACCCAGTGCACGTGAAGCCAAGCCAAACACTGCTGTAATGAGCATGATCAACAGGGATGTTGCTGATGCTTTTTTCATTGGGTAGCGCAGAACAAGATGAAGTGCAGGAACGATAGCGAAACCCCCACCGACACCAAAGAAACCGGTGAGAAAACCGGTCACGCTAGCGAGAAGAACAACTAAGGCTGCGTTCTTTAGGGTCGACGCAAGCGAGCGTGGGGAATCCTCAAGTGCGGCCTCGTCAATCGACGAAGGGAAGGCATCAGCGCGGGCACGCAACTGTTTGTGCACCATGAATACCGCGACGAACGCCAGAAGAATACAAAACTCCAGCATGAGCGTGCGTGCTGAGACCAAAGGATTAAGGGCAGAACCTCCCCAGGTGCCAACAATCCCCGCGAAGGCAAAAAGGCTTCCGTGCTTCCAATCAACGTGGCCGCTGGGCGCGCGGGTCACCAATGAAACGCATGCGGTCGCACCGACGATGATGAGCGACAATGTCGCAGCTTGATGCGGATTTTGCCCCAAGAGATACACCAAGACGGGAACAGAAAGAATTCCGCCACCAGCACCCAGCGCTCCAACAACAATGCCAATGCCAATGCCGACGATTGCCGCCTCAATGAGCACCGTGATCCTCCTTGATCGGGGGCGTGAGTCCCAGTGAATGAGCAATGGTTGGATCCATGATTTGATCAGCGCTTGTACCGCGCGAGATCAGGAAGGCCATCGCTTTGAAGTAGGGGAGAGCGTGGGAATAGAAATGCCTGTATCCCTGGCAGAGGTAATTGTGTGAAGGACCAGAATCGGTCGCGATGAAACGGTCCTTTGGGCATCCGCCCCAGCACAAGCGCAGGAAAGGACAGCTCCAGCACTCATCGTCCAGATCTTGCTTCTTCGTATCAAAAGCACGCATCTTTTCCGAAGTTGCAAGGGCTGGGAAATCGCTGTGCGCAATGTTGCCAACAAGCCACTCGGGTTCAACCCAGTGATCGCAGGCATAGACATCTCCGTTAAACTCCATCGCCATATTCGCCCCACATGATGGCGCGTGGACACATACGCTTGCTGAACCAAAGAGCGCAGAGATCGAGGAATCGAAGTCTTGTACGAAGACGGAGCCCACGTCAGAGCAGACCCACTCATCAAAAATTGAGGAGAGGAACTTTCCGTACCCTTTTGGTGAAGTGGAACGTGAAGTCACGCAGTCTCCGTCTTGGCGGTAGAGGAGTGCCGAGCTTCCACTTCTCCACCCGAGTTCGGCTTGGCGCAGGTGCTCTTTGGGAACGCGCTCGACGATGGGGATAAATTGCATGTACTGCGCCCCGAGTTCATCACGGAAATAGCGATAGACCTCAAGGCCGTGGTCTTCGTTAGCAGCGTGGACCGTGCACAAGATATTGGTGTCGACATCGGCGTGACGCAGGTGTTCCCACCCGCGAATCACCATCGAGTGAGTTCCATGCCCGCCGCGGTTCAGACGATAGGCATCGTGGAGTTCTTTCGGGCCATCGATGGAGATGCCGACAAGAAAATTGTTTTCCTTGAAAAAACTGGCCCATGACGGCGTAACGAGTGTCCCATTGGTTTGGATGGCATGGCGAACCTCTTGGGTGGGACGACGATACTTTTCGCACAGCTCAATGAGGCGTTCGAAAAAAGGGAGGCCGCGCAGAGTCGGCTCGCCTCCCTGCCAGAGCATGGTGACTTCTCCGTCGAGGCTGGCTGATAGAAAATTCTTGACGTAAGTTTCAAGAGTTTCTTCACTCATCGTCTGGCGTTTTTGGTCGTACAGCAGTTCTTTCGAAAGGAAGAAGCAGTACTGGCAGTCAAGATTGCAAGCGGCTCCCGTTGGTTTGGCAACAACTGAGAAGGGGAGCGTAAGGGTGGGGGAATGCGTCATCGTGTCCCTTCGCTTTCCTTCTTGATCGACGAGGCCGTGGTTTGGGATGCGTAGGCCGCGGCCTGGGCCCCAGCAAGTGGGCCAAGTTCTGCGCGGACGACATCGATGTGCCACTTCATTGCGGGAATTAATTCGCTCTCGAGGCCGTGGGCAATCATATCGGAGACCTGGGGGATCGCCTCGGGGAGTTCCCCAGCCACGATGATTGCGCGAGGGTTGATGAGAAGAGCAGCGTTTGCACAGCAAGCCCCAACGGCATCCATCGCGTGTTCGAGGATCGATAGCGTTCGGGACTCCCGATTGTTCACTTTGGTCGCCAATTCGCTCAAAGACGAGACATCACACTGGGCGCAGAGCGAGGGAATAGAGGCGAGGGTTTCTAGACACCCCTCTTTCCCGCATGTACATGGGGTGTGCACGTTCGGAATGCGCATATGCCCCAGTTCTCCAGTGAAGCCAAAGTCTCCACCCGATAGGCGATAGGAAATCACCAGGCTGGCGCCAATGCCGTTGGATAGTCGAACGTAAAGGATTGATGGGTATCCCTGACCCGCTCCCCATAGTGCCTCGCTCAGGGCAGACAGGCGGGCAGTTGTATCAATGAGGATATTCCCTTTCCAGCGGCGCGAAATGATATCGATAACGCTTTCACGGCTGGGGTAAGGGGAATGGGGCGAGTGGGAAATATTTGAACCCATGGGGACGGGCAGACCAATCCCGATGGTACTGACGTAGTCAGTGATGATACCGCGCGCCTGTGCGCGCTCGAGGAGCATCGCTCCCATGGCGTCGAGTGCTTCAAGATAGTTGATGGGACGTGAGGCGGGTACTGATTGTGCAATCAGGACATCACCGCCTCGATTGAGTAAAACCCCGGCGAAAGAGGCTCGGCTAATCACGATGCCGACCGAGTATGCGCACAAACGTGCCGATGTAAACAGAGTTGACGGACGGCCCGCCCCGCTTCGTTCATCCCCCTTGAGAGAGATGACGGCGTGAGCATCGATGAGTTTTTTGATCGCGCGCCCGAGTGTTGTTCTGGAAACCTCAAGAGCTTCGCACAGCTGTGAGCGCGAGGAAGGGGGATTTTCACCAAGATAGCTGGTGATCTGATCTTCCAAAGAGGGCACGGCGGCGTGAAGATCGTAGTCCATGTCCTCTCCTTCGATGTTGTATGGTGTGGGCCTCCCGCACGCCCCGGAAGGCCCACACCGATGGTGTGTTACTTACCCATGACCTCGTCGAGATCGCTTCGAGCGGTGTTGACCAGCGGAATATCAAAATCCGTCATGGCTGCCATCCACTTCGCGAAGGAGTGGTCTCCGCGCTCGCGGAGCTGGAGGTATAGGTTCGTTGCGAGTTCACGGCGAATGTCGTCGTAGACGGGCACCGTGTATACATTGTTCATCTCTGCGGGATCAACTCTCAAATCGTAGAGTTCATTGATCGACTCCGGTGAGATGACGAGCTTGAATTCCTTGGTGCGCAGCATTCGCTGTTGCAGCGGGAAGTGGTGTCCGTGGAATTCGCAGACGATGTCTTCACGCCAACCTGGCACATCCTCGCCTCGCGTCAGGTCGACGATCGAACGTCCGTCTTCAACCAATGCCGGGTCAAGTCCAGCGATATCGAGGACGGTTGCAGGAAGATCGATCAAAGACACGAAGGCATCGGATTGGCCCACCGCGGAAACACCGGGGATATGTGCGATGAAGGGGACGTTGTAGATGTCGTCGTACATCATCGGTCCCTTGTCATTGAGGCGGTGGGAGCCGGTGAATTCTCCGTGGTCTGCGCAGAAGAAGACTGCGGTGTCATCCAGGATGCCCAGCTCGCGTGCCACATCCATGATTCGGCCGATTTCGAAGTCGATCATGGCGACGTATCCCCAGTAGACAGCAATGAGCTTCTTCCACTGATCGTTATCGAAGGACGATGTTGACCAGTAGGTCGCGTAGTTCTGCTGGATCTGCGGCTTACCGATGAGCGAGTCACCGAAGTTTTCGGGCAAGGTGACATCGTTCGGATCGATCAGGTCGAACCACTCGTCGGGGAGGAAGTAGGGGAGGTGCGGGCCAAAGAAGTGGACGTCCAAGCTGAAAGGCTGTCCGTTTTCCTTCCAATCGGCCGCATATTCGCGAAGCTTCTCAATGGCGCGATCTGCCAAGAAACGCTCGAAGGTTGCTTCTTCTGGTTGCTCGAGGCGTGCTGCAATGATGTGTCCGTCGCGGCCGCCGGGGAGCTTTCCTCGCCAGAAGTCATGTGCGCGAACTGGCGGAAGCCCGTGTTCGTTGAGCCACGCGACGTACTTTTCATTGGCGACGGGGTTTTCTGCACCCCAGTAGGTATCGTCGTCGGCACCGAACTTGTCGGGGAGGTTCGCCCCGCAGTGATACTTTCCGACGATGCCTACGTTGTAGCCCGCGTCCCGAAGTGCCTGAGTGTAGGTCCAGGTCCCAAGGGGAATCATCGTCTGGTAGGCGATGTTCCATTCGGGGTTGGCCAGCACCAGGTGCTTTCCGGGTCGCTTTCCTGTCAGAAGTGAGGCGCGTGCAGGTGTGCAGATCGCAGTGGGAGTAAAGCAATTGGTGAAGGCGAAACCGTTGCGTCCCATCTCGTCAATGACGGGGGTTTGGGCGTGAGGGTTGCCCAGGCAGCCGATCGTATCCGTGCGATGCTGGTCCGTCATGATCACCAGGACATTGCGGACATTATCCGGGATGTCACTGGAGCGTTCGTATGTGTCAGACATGATGGTCCTTTCACTTCTCGGAAGCAGCGAGTTTGTCCATGTCTTCGAGTTCGGTACCAGTGGTTTCCTTCAGGTACTTCGCGGTGAAGATGACTGCCAGGACACCGAATGCACAGTAGATCCAGTAGGTGCCTGCCGGCGACCACGAGATCAGGAATGGGAATAGCAAAACGACAAGGAAGTTGACGAAGAAGTCTGCTCCCGAGGCCATGGACATTGCGCCACCGCGAATCGAGTTGGGGAACATTTCGCCCATGACGATCGAGAAGATCGGTCCCCACGAGGAAGTGAAGCCCAGCAGGAAGGTGCACAGCGCTGCGACGGCAAGGAATGCCAAGGCCGGGTTGTCTGCAACGTCGGGCTTTCCGTCGACAACGGGTGCCAGGGTGAAGACGGTTGCAACGACGCCCAGGGAAACAAAGATCAGGGTGCCTCCGTAGATGAGCATCCGCTTACGTCCCACATGGTCGACAAGAAGAATGCCGGACACGACGCCGACGATCTTGAAGCCCGTGATGAGCAGGGTCTGCTGCAGTGCCATTGATTCGTTGAATCCCACTGCTGCGAAGAGAGAGTTCGAGTAGAAGAAGACACCGTTGATGCCCGTGAGCTGCTGGAACGCGGCGATCATCATGCCAACCAAGACCAGTCCGCGCCACTTCGAGGAGAAGATTTCGCCAATGCTGAGCTTGCGTCCGCCAGTTTCTTCCATCGAAACGGCGATTGCCTTGACGCGCGCTGCGGGATCGTCTTCACCGCTGACCTTTGCAAGGACAGCCTCAGCTTCTGCGGTCTTTCCGACCGACACCAGGTAACGAGGCGACTCGGGGATTTGGGCCGTGAAGATCACGAAGAGAAGAGCGGGGATGATGAGGCATGCGAAAAGCACCTGCCAGGTCTGCAGTCCCCAGAAGGCGGGCTTCGCAGCGCCACCGGTCAGGCGTACGACACCCATATTGATGAGGCCGGCGAAGAAAAGGCCGAGGATGATGGCCAGCTGACGGAAGCCAATTAGACGGCCTCGGATATCAGCCGGTGCAATTTCCGCAACGTAACCGGGGGCAACGGTGGTTGCTGCACCAAAACCAATGCCGCCGACAATGCGGGTGAGGAGAAGGAAGGGGTATCCGAAGGCGCCCAGAAGCGGTGAGAGCGGCCCAAGGAGTGCTTCGAAGAGAAGGAAGGGACCAACCCACATCAGGGTTGTCTTGCGGCCGATCTTGTCGGAAATGCGTCCCGCTCCTAGTGCGCCGATGAGGCCGCCGATCACACCGGCCGCGCCGGCAACGCCCTGGAGGAATGGGCCGAGGTGGAAGGTGGTGCCGACCGCTTTAATTGCGGCGTTGAGGACCATTCCTTCGAATCCGTAGAAGAAGGGGCCCAAGGTTGCAATGAGTGCAAGGAAAGTGGCGTATTTCCGCGCCCGACGCTGGGCTTCGGTCAGCGGAACTGCCGTACGTGAGGTTGACATGAGGTCCGTCCTAAAAGGGGAGAGGAATGAACTCATCGGATTGATCCGTGATGCCTCATCTTTGAGGTACCTACACGCTATCGCCGAGTGAATTTTGGCCGTTGGCGTGGACAAAAATAATTTCTGTGAGCTGTGTCATAGAAAAGGTTTCTCTTCTCACAGGAAAACCTTAGGTGCGACATAAAACAGACATAGAGGTGATCCATACCTTAAGACCAAGACGACAGGGCAGATGCCCATTCGAAAGGAAGAAACAATGACTGCAGAAGAAATGAACAAGGATCACCTGGACGAGACTCGAGTCATCGATACACAGGCCCAGGATGCGCAGGCACACGAAGCTCATGCCGACAAGACAACCTATGTGAACGTCGCCTACCAGAAGGAAGACGGAACCTATGAAGGCGCGTGGATTACCGCTGATGAGCTTGTCTCTCACGAGGCCTCAGCAAAGCCCTCCTGGAAGAAGAAGGCGGTCACTGCCGGTGCGGCAGGAGCTTTCTTGGTTGCAGGTTTTGGTGCAGGTTGGGCAACGAGCTCGGTGGCCTCTCCCGCTCCGACGCAGCAATCGCAGGCAGTACCCGGACAGCCGGGTCAGGGTGGTCCGAGAGGACACCAAGACCAAGGTGGCCCCGGCGGACAAGGCATGCCTGGTGGGCAGCAGGGTCAGGGGATCCCTGGCGGGCAGGGTATGCCCGGTGGTCAACAAGGCCAAGGTGGCCCCGGTGGACAAGGCATGTCTGGTGGTCAGGGCGGCCCGGGATCTCAGAACGGATCCTCCAAGAAGGGGTCTGAGGACTCAACTGCAAAGAAGAAGGCTGCAGAGAACTCTTCTCAAAGCTCTGACTCCCAAAATTCTGATTCCTCGTCTAAGTAATGAGGAACTCCCGGTAGGGGTGCTCGACGCCGTCATGGCGTCTGGGCGCCCCTACTTCTTTTCATAGACAAAGGGGGTATCGGGTGGGTTGGCCGGCGTAATACTTGTTGCCTTCAGATAGAGAGCTTTTGAGTTGCGGACTTCTAAGGTTCCTTGGATGCGAACCCATTGATCAGCCTGTGGCGTGAATGAGGTTTTGTTATCCACGGCAAAACCTAAGGCGTAAGCATCAGCTGCGCAGCACCACATGGTCATCCGGGATAAGCCGAAGCTGTCATCCGGACCGAATGGCGGCATCCCTGCCTCGGAGGAAGCCTTGTCTTTGGGTAAAACGAAGCCAGTTACCTCAATTGTTTTGCCGTCCCAGTGATCGGGGTGAGTCACCATGTCGATAACGCTCTCGTAGTAATTGTTTGTGTCGATGACATGGTCGGCTTTGAAGTTCGCTGAGGAAGAAGGAACTGTAGGTGAAGGGATGGGCGTCGGTGAAATAGCACTCGCGGAGCTCGTTGACCCAAGGAAACTCGAGGGGGCCAGAGAAAAAGGCAAGGACCATGCAATGACTGGGATGAGAAGATATACCGCATTCGCGCGTGTTCGGTGAGTATGTTTTTCCTGCCGACGTGCAAAAAGGTCGACAACGGCCCACACAGTGAAGACGACACACAAGAAAATGATGAGCGGAAGGAAACGAGGCGGGAAGAAATAAACCCATCGCCTCGAAAGGAATAGGAAGCCTAAGCTCACTGCAGCCAGGACAAAGATCAAAGCGCGTGTTCTCACAATGCACCTCCCAAGCCCCACCAGGTCAAGACAAGACCGGCCAACGCAACAACTGCGGTGATGGTTGCGCAGATACGAAGAGTAAAGCGCGTCGAGAAAACGGCTGACAACATGAAGACGTTCTTCACATCAAGCATGGGGCCCATGAGCATGAAGGTCATGAGCGCACCGGGGGGAAGCAAACTTGTCATGCTCCGCGCCACGATCGCATCGGATGATGAACACTGAGAGAGAACAAAAGCCATCAACATCGCGACGGCAATGGAGACATATGAGGAAGTATGTCCCGTGATAAACCCAGCAGGGAGAAGCCCTTGGATGAGGCTGGAGAGCGCGGCTCCGATCAACATATAGGGCACGACGCGCAGGAAGGCCGAGGCCGACGCGGAAGAAAATGAAGAAAAGCGCCCTCGCGTAGCGTGCGCCGCGTGGGCTCCGCAACCATGTGAACACTCACAGGAGTCATCCGACTCGCTCTGACGCAAAACCGCCGTCAGAGACGGCATGCGGATGCTGAGTAAAAGAGCAATTGTCATGGTGCAGATGACGGCTGCCGTCACGCGGAGCGATACCGCTTTCAGTGACGGGCCAAAGGCGTACCACGTTGAAAACAAGACAAGCGGGTTGATGGATGGCGCCGCAAAAAGAATGATGAAAACAGTGCGCGGAGGAACGCCTCTGCGCAGCAGGGTACGTACAAGAGGAACGGTTGAACAATCGCAGACGGGAAGAAGTGCGGAATAGGCGAAAGCAACGACGCAACCGGCAATGCGGCCTCGTGGGAAGAAACGTGCAAGCTGGCGAGGGGAAAGAAACACCTCAATCGCAGCGGCAATGAGGGAACTGATCGCCAAGAAAGGTAAAGACTGAAGGGTGATCCCCGAAAAGATTGCAATCATGCGGGAAATCGGGATACCCGCAGCAGTCAATGCCTCTTGAAAGCGGTAGGCGCAGACCAAAGCAAGGCACACAACCGCTGTAACGGCCGTCGAAGGTCGGGAAATCTCCATGTGCCTTCTTCCTTGTTGCGTGGCTGTGCATACATCGTTAACTCTATCGCGATGCTGATCTCATTTTTGTGCCGACAGCGAGATGAACATGCCATGTGTGCACGACTTGCGTAGACTGGAACAGGTGTTGATCCGGCTACATCTGTAGGAATCACCGGGGAGCATTCGGAAGAACGGGCGCGGTAATTCACAGCGCCCCAGTAGAACCGAACGGGTAAGCCCGTCACAGCTGTTAATGAGCGGCTACGCAGCGCGTAGCAAGCGGGGTGGTACCGCGGGAATCGGCAACGCTGATCCTCGTCCCTGTGGACCTGCGACACAAGGACGAAACATGACGAAGCACGGCTTCTACCCGCGCCATCGCGATGAGCAAGTGGATCCAAGCCCGTCCTTCCCTCAGATGGAAGGACAGACCCTGGCTTTCTGGGCCGCTGATGACACCTTCCGTAAATCCATTACTCGCCGTCCCGCCGGTAAGGGCGGTCAGAACGAATTCGTGTTTTACGACGGCCCGCCTTTTGCAAACGGCCTCCCGCACTACGGTCACCTGCTGACTGGCTACATCAAGGACGTTGTCGGTCGCTACCAGACCATGCTCGGACACCACGTTGAGCGCCGTTTCGGTTGGGATACCCACGGTCTGCCCGCAGAGCTTGAAGCGCAGCGCCAGCTGGGAATCGAAGACGTCACCGAAATCACGCGTCCCGGCGGAATCGGCATCGAGGCCTTCAATGCGGCCTGCCGTTCCTCCGTGCTTCGCTACACCAAGGAATGGGAAGAGTACGTTACTCGCCAGGCTCGTTGGGTCGATTTCGATAACGACTACAAGACCTTGGATATGTCCTACACGGAATCGGTCTTGTGGGCATTCAAGCAGCTTTATGACAAGGGCCTGGCCTACCAGGGGTACCGCGTTCTGCCGTACTGCTGGCACGACCGCACTCCCTTGAGCAACCACGAGCTCAAGATGGACGACGATGTGTATCAGGATCGCACTGATAACACCGTTACCGTCGGTCTGCGTCTGGAAAAGAAGCTGCGCGAAGATTCCGAGCGTCCCGAATTGGCACTGATCTGGACGACCACGCCGTGGACTCTTCCTTCGAACTCGGCTATTGCTGTCGGTCCGCAGATCGACTATGCCCTGGTTCAGGTTGCGCCAGATCATGAGAGTGTCCTTGCTGGTGAGCGTGTTCTGATCGCCTCTGACCTGATCAGCGCTTATGCCAAGGAACTGGGTGAAGACCCGCAGGTCGTCGCCACCTATAAGGGCTCGGAACTGGTCGGTCTGCACTACCACCCGATCTACGACTTCTTTGATACTCCCGAGCGCCGTGCAGAGGGTGGTGCCCCCGGCCCGAACGGCTGGTCGATCATTGCCGCTGACTACGTGACGACTACGGATGGTACCGGTCTTGTCCACCAGGCTCCCGCCTTCGGTGAAGACGATATGTGGACCTGTATGGAATACGGTATCGGCGTGGTGCTGCCCATTGATGAGGGCGGTGTTTTCACCTCGGAGGTCCCCGATTACGAGGGCATGCAGATTTTTGACGCAAACCGCTACGTCGTGGCAGACCTGCGCGAGCAGGGCGGACCGATTGCGCGCCGCGCGCCCGAAATCCGCGCTGTGCTGGTGCGTGAGAAGTCCTACGTGCACTCCTACCCGCACTGCTGGCGCTGCCGCAAGCCTCTCATGTACAAGGCAGTCTCCTCGTGGTTCGTGCGCGTGACCGAGATCCGCGATCGCATGGTGGAGCTCAACCAAGAGATCACGTGGACCCCTGCCCACATCAAGGACGGTATTTTCGGCAAGTGGCTGGAGGGGGGCCGCGACTGGTCGATTTCGCGTAACCGCTTCTGGGGTGCGCCGATCCCCGTGTGGGTATCGGATGATCCGGCCTATCCGCGCACCGATGTTTATGGCTCGATTGCAGAGTTGGAGGCCGATTTCGGCGTGAAGGTCACGGACTTCCACCGTCCCTTCATTGATTCGCTCACCCGCCCGAACCCGGATGATCCGACGGGTAAGTCGACCATGCGCCGTATTTCCGACGTCTTTGACTGCTGGTTTGAGTCGGGATCCATGCCCTTCGCGCAGGTTCACTACCCCTTTGAGAACCAGGAGTGGTTCGAGAACCACTACCCGGGCGACTTCATCGTCGAGTACATCGGTCAGACGCGCGGCTGGTTCTACACGCTGCACGTCCTTGCAACTGCGCTCTTCGATCGCCCAGCGTTCCGCTCCTGCGTCTCCCACGGCATTGTTCTGGGTGACGACGGTCTGAAGATGAGCAAGTCTCTGCGTAACTACCCGGATGTGGCCGAGGTCTTCAACAAGTACGGTTCCGACGCGATGCGTTGGTTCCTGATGTCCAGCCCGGTCGTGCGCGGTGGAAACCTCATGGTTAAGGAAGAGTCGATCCGTGACACGGTTCGCCAGGTGCTCCTGCCGATTTGGAACACCTACTACTTCTTCACGCTGTACGCCGGTGCGTGCAACGGGGGAGCGGGCTACGAGGCCAAGCGCCTTGACCTATCGGATCAGGCAGTTGTCGATGCGCTGCCTCAGATGGATCGCTACCTGCTTGCTCACACGCGCTCCTTGGCTGAGGATACTCGCGGCGCATTGGACGCCTATGACGTTGCCGGTGCCTGTGACGCGATCCGTGACTACCTGGATGTTCTGACGAACTGGTATGTGCGTACTCAGCGCCAGCGTTTCTGGGACGAGGACAGTGCAGCATTCGATGCCCTCTACACCGCTTTGGTGACCCTCATGGAGCTGGCAGCTCCCTTGCTGCCGTTGCTTTCCGAGGAGATCTGGCGCGGTCTGACGGGCGGGGAGTCCGTGCACTTGGTGGACTTCCCCGTGATTTCCGAGGCCGTGGCTGACTCTGCGCTTGTCGAGGCCATGGACGAGGTTCGTTCCGTCGTCTCCGCTGCTCACGCTCTGCGTAAGACCCACCAGTTGCGTGTTCGCCAGCCTTTGGCGTCCCTGCAGGTTGTCTCTGAGCACCACAAGGAACTGGAGCCCTTCGCGGATCTTATTGCCTCCGAGGTCAACGTCAAGTCCGTTGTTTTCGCTTCTCCCGAAACTTCGGGCCTGAGTGTGCGCACCGAGCTCGCGCTCAACCCGCGTGCTTTCGATCCCTCGGTTCGTAAGCTGACCAGCCAGCTGTTCAAGGCTCAAAAGTCCGGTGAATGGGAGGTCGTGGACGGCGAGTGCCGTTTCGCCTCCGTTGAGCTGGATGGGGCGCCGCTGGTATTGACCGGCGACATGTTCTCCGTGTCTACCTCCGTGGACGCTGCCGAGGGACAGGTTGCAGATGTTCTGCCCTCGGGTACCTTCGTGGTGCTCGATACGGAGCTGACCCCTGAGCTCGAGGCCGAGGGCTACGCCCGCGACGTCGTTCGCGCCGTCCAAGATGAGCGTAAGAATGCTGGCCTGCACATTGCGGACCGCATCGACCTGACGCTGACGGTTCCCTCCGATCACGTGAGCGATGTCGAGACCTGGAAGGACATGATTGCTTCCGAAACTCTGGCATTGTCCCTGTCGGTTGAAGCAGGGGAGAAGCTCGCTGTGAGCGTCTCCAAGCACTGAGTCTGAGCGCTATAAAGCAGCGAAGACTGTAGGGGCGGGCCACACAGATGTGT
>UWSI01000011.1 GCA_900541895.1 uncultured Actinomyces sp.
ACGAGGCCGCACCCCAGGCTGATTCAACCGAGGTAGCAACCCAGCAGGCGGCTCCTGCCGAAAGCCCGGAAGCTGCGCCTGCAGAAAGTGCGCCGGCTGTTCCCGCTACCCCGACCCAGGCCTCGGCAAGTGAAGGCGAACTGCAGGGCTACGCGGAGCAGGTCCGCGCGGGCTACTCCTTCACTTCGCCTTCAATGCGACTGGGCGCTTTCCTGGATGGAGATACTTCGGTTCCCGGCGCACCTGTCGGAATCCCGCTGGGGCTCATGAACCGCCACTGCTTGGTTGCGGGCGCAACCGGTACCGGTAAGACTCGAACCCTGCAACTGATGGCCGAGCGCCTCTCAGAAGCCGGAGTCCCCGTTTTTGTCACCGATATCAAGGGTGACCTCACCGGTCTGGCTCAGGCGGGTACCTCTTCGGAGAAGCTCCTCGCACGTTGCGCAAGCATTGGCCAGAACTGGGAAGGAAAGGCGTTCCCCACGGAACTGCTCACTCTGGGTGGCCGCGGTGAAGGCGTGCCAATCCGTACAACCATCACCGAATTCGGCCCGCTTCTGCTTTCGCGCGTGCTGGGCTTGAACGACACTCAGGCCTCAGCCCTTCAGTTGATCTTCCACTGGGCCGACGGTCAGCAGCTCGCGCTGATCGACCTCAAGGACCTGCGCTCGGTCATTGACTACCTGACAAACAATGACGAAGGCAAGGAAGAACTCAAGGGAATCGGTGGTGTTTCCCCAGCAACTGCAGGCGTGATCCTGCGCGAGCTTGCTGCTCTGGAGGCCTCGGGCGGCGATGTATTCTTCGGTGAGCCCGCCTTCAATATCGCCGATCTCATGCGCGTGTCAATGGACGGTCGCGGCGTCATTTCGTCGCTGGAACTTCCCGACCTGGGCAGCCAGGGCGCTTTGTTCTCGACCTTCCTCATGTGGCTCTTGGCTGAGCTCTTCGAGACTTTGCCGGAAGTGGGCAACCCCGATAAGCCGAAGTTGGTCTTCTTCTTTGACGAGGCTCACCTGCTCTTCACCGATGCCTCGAAGCAGTTCCTCCAGGCGGTCGTGCAGACAGTGCGTCTGATTCGTTCCAAGGGCGTGGGCATTGTCTTTGTTACCCAGTCCCCCACCGATGTCCCCGACGAGGTTTTGGCTCAGCTCGGTTCACGCGTTCAGCACGCACTGCGCGCGCACACTCCAAACGATGCGGCAAACCTCAAGAAGGCAGTTTCGACCTTCCCGACCTCTCCCCTGGATCTGGCTGAGGTGCTGACTTCGCTGGGTACCGGTCAGGCTGTCGTGACGGTTCTGGATGAGAAGGGTCGCCCGACCCCGGTTGCTCCGACCATGTTGGATGCACCCGCCGCTGTCATGGGCCCGGCTGATCCAGGTGGTGTCTCTTCAATCATTAATTCCTCACCTCTCCTGTCGCGTTATCGTGACGCGGTCGATAACGAATCGGCATTCGAATTGATGCAAGCGCGTCTTGCAGATGCCGCTAAGGCCGCTGAGGAGAAGGCCGCTGAGGCACAGCGTCAGCTTGAAGAAGCGAAGGCGCAGAAGGAAGCCGAGAAGCAGGCCGCGAAGGAAGAGGCAGCGCGCCAGAAGGAACTTGAGCGCTTGCAGCGCGAGGTCGAGAAGGCCGAAGAACGCAAGCGTCGCGAGGCCGAAAAAGCTGAGGAGCGTCGTGCACGCGCCACGCAGCGCGTGATTGAGTCGACGGTCAAGTCCGTTGGAACGACTGCAGCGCGCTCGCTGACGCGTTCAATTTTGGGAACACTATTTAAGTAATATTCGACGATTCTTGAGTACTTCTGACGCTTTATCGATGTTGTGTCACAACCCTTGTCGGATATTTCACCTTATGGTGCGAAAGGGAATGCAATCGCCAAAAATGGAGTTGTCAGAAGTGATAGCAGTGGTGCGGCCCTTACGGTTCGCACGTTCAGTTAGGTTTTAGGAGAACAATATGACTCACGCACACCCCGTAGTTGCAGCAGCTTTGCAGCAGGCTCTTGTTGATCTGACCGATCTGTCGCTTCAGGGCAAGCAGGCACACTGGAACATCGAAGGCCTCGGCTTCCGTTCGCTCCACCTGCACCTGGATGAAATCATCGACCAGGTTCGCCTTGCCGCTGATGATGTTGCTGAGCGCATGTCCGCCATCGAAGTTGCACCCGATGCGCGTGCAGCGACCGTTGCAGCGACCTCACTGGTTGATCCGATGGACCCCGGCTTCCTGCCCACCGATAAGACTGCTCGCCAGTACGAAGAGCGCCTGCTGGCGACCTCCGAGCGCATCAAGGCAACCCTTGATCCCGTTGACGAGCACGATCACCTGTCCAACGATCTGCTGATCGGCATTGCAACCGGCCTGGAGAAGCAGGCCTGGATGCTGCGCGCAGCAACCAAGGATCTCAACTGATTAGTTGAGTCTGGCGTCAACTGGGGCGTCTCTTAGGAGGCGCCCCAGTTTTGTCTTTCAGTCCCAGGAACCTCTCAAGGCATAGTTCACCCCGAAAAGCACTCCGGAGGCCTTTATTCGCGCCCGAGCCTCTGGGCCAATTCCTGAGCACTCCACTGACCGGGCGCGCTCTCACGTCCGCTCACGGCAACGAAAGAGGCAACTCCCCCATCTTCAGGTTGAGTCGCACGCGTCTGGCGTCCAAACTCTCCCATCGCTAAAACGATTGAGGGAACCGACACGTACTCAGCCGCCCACCTCTGGACCAATTCAACATTGAGCGCGTCTCGCTCTGAATTTGCCAAAACCGCAAGCTTTGCGACGTCTGCACCCAAGGCCGCCATAGTTTCCAAAAGCTCTCGCATGATCTCCGATTCGGGAGTTACCTCGAAGTCATGGAAGGACATGACGACCTTTGCACCCGCGGCGTGTACCTTCTCGGTCAATGCAGGTGCCGCCGGAGCCATTTCCACATCTACCGCGTCCATCCCGCACTCAGCCAGCAGCTCAACGATCTGGGCATAAACCGGCGTTGAAACTTCAGCATTTCCGCCCTGAGCAACTGTGCGGACAGTAGCCAAAACGGGCACATCCGAAGCCCCCAAGATCTTAGCCGCAGACCTCGAAATTTCTTCACGGGCCTGGTCACTCAGTTCCTCACCTGAAAGCCCCGTAAGAACATCCAGGTAGTCCACGCGCCACTCGAACATATCGTGCGGCTCACCCGAAGCAGCCTCGATCTGTTCAAGGACTCCATGCGCATCCCCCGCCATCAGGGGAACAATGAAAACTAGCGGCTGCCCACCGCCCAGAAGCACTCGGCCTCGTGGGGAAATAGCACCCGCGGGGTCAAGCGATCCCGCGCCCACACCCGAAGGTGCTGCGCCGTAGGCCTCGCCCAAATCACTGCGTCCAATAACAGGCTCCATGACGTCCCCTCTACTCAGCAACCCTTTAGTAGCCAACTTCCGCATGATGAATCGACGCCCGCTCGGCGTCCGTCAAGTATCGGTGATCCAACCATCCGTCGGGCAGGTGCGGGGTCTTCTCTCCCCCAGCGCGCCCACGAGGCCCACGCGCGGCCTCGGGAAAATCTTGATCGAGGTCCAAGTCCGCCAGGCGAGCGCTGAGCTCATCGAGAGTGGAGACCATCCCCAACGCGTGGCGCTGAGGCCCACCCACCTTGAAACCACGCAGGTACCAGCCGATGTGTTTGCGCATTTCACGCATCGCTCGGTCTTCGTCGCCTTCTTCTTCCACACACCAGCGCGCATGGGTTTCAATGATGGAGGCAACCTCGCGAAGCGACGGTGCTGGGAAAGCCGGCCTCCCGTGGTAGGCGGCGACGATATCGCGGAAAATCCACGGACGCCCCTGAGCGCCTCGGCCAACAGAAATGCCATCGCACCCGGTTTGGCGCAGCATCTCTATCGCATCCGCGGCCTCGAAAACATCGCCGTTACCGAAGACCGGAATATCCAAGGCTTCTTTGATGCGCGCAATGTAATCCCAATGCGCTTGGCCCGCGTAGTGCTGAGTTTGGGTGCGAGCGTGTACGGTCACGGCTGCAGCACCGAGTTCTTGAGCGATCTGCGCGGCCTCGAGGCCGGTTTCGTGCCCGCTATCAATTCCCATGCGGATCTTCACCGTCACCGGAATCTCGCGGCCACATGCATCCCCGCTGGCCCGCGCCTGGGTCACAACCGCGCGCAGCAGGTCGGTGTAGAGGTCCCGTTTCCACGGAAGTGCTGCTCCCCCACCCTTTCGCGTCACCTTGGGGACGGGACAGCCGAAGTTGAGGTCAATATGGTCGGCGTATTCGCCTTCGATCATGATCTGGGTTGCGCGCGTCATGACCTGGGGGTTCACTCCGTACAGCTGCACGGAATGCACGCGTTCGGCGGAGTCAGGGCGAATCATCGCCATCGTGCGCGCATTGCCCTCGACCAGGGCTCGCGAGGTCACCATTTCCATGACGTACAGGCCCACTGGCGCATCGACGTGGGGCGTGAGTTCCGCGCCCGCTCTAGTTTCTTCCTCGTTTTCCGCGGCCGGGCGAGCGCTTTCAGTTGCGCCGGGCAGAGCAGCAGGGCTGGGAATTCCAGTCAGGGGCGAAGGCCCACCCAAGGCCTCTTCACCAAACATGCGGCACAATCGGCGGAAAGGCGCATCCGTCACTCCGGCCATTGGAGCCAAGACGACGGGAGTAAACAGCCGCAGTGGCCCAACCTGCAAACAGGCTGGGCCACTAACGTGAGATTGCGAGGTCACTCAGCAAACTCCCAAGCGCTCAATCAGGTAGGACTTGACCTGGTCGAGCGGAATACGGACCTGCTCCATCGAGTCACGCTCACGAATGGTGACGGCGTGATCCTCAACGGAATCAAAGTCGTAGGTAATGCAGAAGGGGGTGCCGATCTCGTCCTGGCGACGGTAGCGGCGGCCAACGGCACCGGCATCGTCGTACTCGATGTTCCACAGGTCGCGTAGTTCCTGAGCCAGTTCCTGTGCCGGACCAGTCAGTTCGTCCTTACGGGACAGTGGCAGGACAGCAACCTTGACGGGAGCCAGACGCGGGTCGAGCTTGAGGACAACGCGCTTGTCGACGCCGCCCTTTGCGTTGGGGGCCTCGTCCTCGTGGTAGGCCTCGATGAGGAAGGCCATGAGGGAGCGGGTCAGGCCGGCGGAAGGCTCGATGACGTAGGGGGTCCAGCGCTCACCGGTCGTCTGGTCGAAGTAGTCGAGCTTGGCACCACTGGCCTCAGCGTGAACACCGAGGTCGTAGTCGGTACGGTTGGCGATACCTTCGAGTTCGCCCCATTCGGAGTTCTGGAAACCGAAACGGTATTCCAGGTCAACGGTGCGCTTGGAGTAGTGGGAAAGCTTTTCCTTGGGGTGCTCGTACTCGCGCAGGTTTTCCTCGGCGATACCCAGGCCGACGTACCATGCCTTGCGGTAGTCGATCCAGTACTGGTGCCATTCTTCATCAGTTCCGGGCTCGCAGAAGAACTCAAGTTCCATCTGCTCGAATTCACGGGTACGGAAGATGAAGTTACCGGGCGTGATCTCGTTGCGGAAAGACTTACCAATCTGGCCGATGCCAAAGGGCGGCTTCTTACGTGCCGCGGTCATGACATTGGCGAAGTTAACGAAGATTCCCTGTGCGGTTTCGGGACGCAGGTAGTGCAGGCCGGCCTCGTCGTCAACGGGACCAAGGAAGGTCTTCAGCAGACCCGAGAATGCCTTGGGCTCAGTCCACTGGCCACGAACGCCACAGTTGGGGCAGGCGATGTCTTCCAGGGACAGGGAGGATTCTTCAACACCCTTCTTATCCGCGAGCTCTTCGATGAGCTGATCTTCGCGAGAGCGCTTGTGACAGTTCAGGCACTCAATCAGCGGGTCGGTGAAGGCCTTGACGTGCCCGGAAGCGACCCACACCTCGCGGGGCAAAATCACCGAGGAATCCAAGCCAACAACGTCCGCGCGGCGGCGAACCATGTAGTTCCACCACTGACGTTTGATGTTCTCTTTGAGTTCCACTCCCAGCGGGCCGTAGTCCCAGGCGGAGCGAGTACCGCCATAAATCTCACCGCAGGGGAAAACAAAGCCGCGACGCTTAGCAAGAGAAATAACTGAATCAAGACGAGAGGTGGATGGCTGTGCCACGAAAACTCCTTTAATAGGGCTCACCGCACCTGGCTGGCGCAGTGGTCTGTGCATATTTTAGCCGGTGAATGCTTGGGGGGCTTGGAGAGTGCCATGCGAGCCAGTAATTGCTGAAAAGTCAGCAGATTGCTTTGCAATATTCCCATGTCATAGCATCAAGGCGTGCGCATGGTGATTTCGACCTTGGCCTACACGATCCCGCGCGAAATGGTCATCGTGTGGGTCCTTGCTTTTGCTCTGCGTCTTCTTTTTATACTTTTTGTCGCATTCAGTAAGTCGCCTTTGGCTCTGAGGTCTTGGCCCTATACAAACGTCCAAAAACTAGATCCGGCAAATTTCCTGCGGTTATGCGCATGGGCATTGACTGCGTTACTTGGCGGAATGGCAATTTTTGCCCGGCAACACGGCTTGAGCACGGACATCGTTCTTGCCCTTGGCTGGCTCACAATCGCTTCAGCCCTTCTTATTCCCCTGTGTCATCTCCCTCTGAACTTTCCGACATGGCTGGATCCCAGATGGCACGACAGTGTCCGCAAAGGGCTTGTTGACGAATTAGGAAATCTTCTTCCCCGCGGCGGCACGGTTCGTACCACTACAGAACTCACGCTGGGCGATAGCCAGAAAAAAGAGTTCTCAACTCGTATTGGCCTTCCTCTAGGCTGGCAGCGCGTTGAGGAAATGCCCTCTTATCTCACGCCTACTCCTTTGGCCCCCGTTGTTCTGATCGCCCAAGGACCTATGGATTACAAGAATCTGCGGCCATCAACGCTGACAATCTGCGCAACTCCGGCAAGCAGTGAGCAACGTCTACCGCTGGGCACTTTGAGCGAGGCAATTTCCAGACAGATTCCGGGGTGGTTTACGCTCGACGAGATCACGCAGAGCAAGCCGAAAGCGTCCCTCATGTGTACGGGAACATACACTGATGAAGGCGTTTCCTTGACAGCTATTCAATGGTCATGGGTTGAAAAACTTGACTCGTCGACATTCGTCAGGATCACCGCCACAGCAACAACAACAACGCGCATGTTTCCCGAGCATTTCAAGGATATGGGAACGATGGTGACGAAGATGAGCGTGGCACCATGAGCACGTATTTCTCCGCTCCCCTCACCCTACCGACAGCCTCGGTTCCCGCGTTCATTGCCCTCGCGGGCCCCGAAGAATCTGCGCGGGAAGGTATTTCGGGGGAAGCCCAGATGGGCCTCGACACTATTTACGAGGCCGATGGTGCTTTGGGCGGGCAAGCGCAGATGCTCCTTGCACCGATCCGTGAGGACAGTACTCCCCTCACGCAATTTGCGGTGTCACCGCGTTACCCCTCTTCCGGGGTTCGCAGGCAGTGCGCCTTCATCGCTCCGGGACAATCGACCATTCTCAGTAGTTTAAAAGAACCTGAAACAACCCAGGTTTATCGTGCGGAAACGCACGATGTACCGCAGATCGTCGCAGAGTTTTCAACCTTTCCTTCCCTCAAGAATCGGTTCGATGGTCCCAAACGTATGCCCATCGAGTTCATTGATGCGGCAAATTCCGGTGATGCCGTAGCCGCGCACGACATCCTTCTTGAAGAGTTGGAGAAATCGAAGAAGCGGTCATCTTTTACTCGTTTCGTTAGGGAAAAGAACTGGGAATACGCCGTGTGGACAAGCTGGATGCGAACCCCTCAGGGCTATCATGTGCACCGCAGTTACACTGTTCTCTCTGTTCCTTGGGCGGCATACGTGGTGAATGCACGCACCCTTCCCGAAAGCTATCTGACACAGCCCTCCAATGCGCACGATCTTGCTCAGCCTTCGGGTCCGGTAGGAGACTTGGAGAAGTGCACGCGAACAGAGCTGTGGAGCCAACTGGCACGCTTCTTCGCTGTGTAGCCAATATCTTTCTCAGCCGAAGAGCTCTTCTCAGTTCCTCACTGTATCGATGTGAACTGGCAATGGCACAAACGCCGCTAAATCCTCGACAAGAATAGAAAAACACACTCTAACGCCATTCCTTGAAAACATCTGATCAACATACTTAGGCTTTACGGGGAGCTCTATGCTGAAGTCCTTGCCCAATGGACATACCGCGCGTACCCTCTGTTGTATACGCAGCGACGCGTCATGACCACAGCGAATGCGGGGTACGCAATGTTACCTGAGACAGCAATATCCAGTATCCCTCATTGTGTTTATGCCCCCGTCTCCGGACGCACCTGGAGTTTCTCCTGGAGCTTCCCAATAGATGTCGAGGGATTGTTCGCTGCTGACAGCCAGTTTCCTGTACTCATTACCTCAGTAAGGAATGCCGCTCAGTACGCTCATGATGCTCGACGCGCTATCGAACAACAGATCGCATCATGTATCCCTGACGCCAGTAATGATCTAAAACGCCTTGAGGATTGCGCTTTAGATACTGTTAAACTTCTCGAATCACTTCGAGAAATCGTGTCCACTTACGCACACGCATCCTATAAGAATCGCGAGAAATTGCGGGCAATTCGCGCCAATGCGAAAAACGCTGGGCTAACCGTACGCGAATGCGGAGAAAGCGCAACAATCATCCTCGAAGACATTAATATTGAAAAGCTTAAAGCGACATTCGATGAGTTAGATTGGCAAAAGCATTGGATACAGGAAGACTTAGATAGCGCCGACTACGAGTTCTATATGGACCTTAACCGCCTCAATACATCGGTACTTGAGCAGTCCCTTTCAGGCTTGGCAAAATTCTTTCTTGCTAAATTCTTTCCTCCCAATGGCAGACACGCACTTTATAAGCTGCCTTCATATTTAAACGGATGTGCACAAAATCTAACGAAGATCGCGCATGGTACTTATCTAGTTCACATGAATGCCACATTCCAGCCCAGTTCTGGCAGTGAAGGCGTTATGGAAGTCAAGCAGTTTTTTGATCAAGGTAAACTTGAAAACTGGCAGCCCAAACGTGGCGCACACGCGCCTGACATACATATCCCGAAGCACAAAACTCCCATAGGGACTGCCTCGGGAAAGACATCCGAAATTTCGGTCCCTATTAAATCACCACACACCCCACAAGAATTCTCACTCTTAGAAAAAGGAGGAAAAATCGCGGGGCGTGGTTTTGCCATCATCGGAGGAGGCCTAAGCGCATACGAATCTTACCAATCAGACAGTTACCATCATCCTGAAATGGGAACAGGCGAAAAAATCGCACGAGCCGGTATTAAAGGCAGCGTTTCTGGATTAAGTGCATATGGAGGGGCCATAGGCGGTGCCAAAATAGGGGCCGCAATAGGAGCATTCGGAGGAGTTCCTGGAATCATTATCGGGGGATTTATCGGTGGAATAGTCGGAGGCTATTTTGCAGAGAGAACAGGAACTTTCTTAACAAATATGGGAACTGATGGGGCCGACTATGCAATCGAGCATTTCTTTGGATAAATCATGTTCGTAGTCCTTATTCCGCTCACCGTTGTGAGTATCGGCTTGTTCATGTGGTGGATTGAAACCTATACCGACTCACCGCTTGCAGTTTTCTGGCGTGCCACTTCATCAGCCAGCCATTCAACTCGTGGTTTCTCGGTACGAATTCCTCTGTTCTGCTTAGGTGGCCTCATAGTATGCACGTCTGTTTTGGCAGAGCTCTCTGGCGTACCGCAGTGGACCTACAAGTCTCTAAGGCTATTTGGCTACTTCTTGTTCGCCGTTGCAGCAGCCTATTTCCTTCCCCTCCCAGTTCCTCACTGCATTGATGCGAACTGGCAATGGCACAAACGCCGCGGACTCATCGACGAGAACGGAAATATTATCCCCACTGGCTCCGCCATCGCTGAAACCTCGATACTCCAGATTGAAAACACCGCCATGACACTCACTGCAACTTGTACACCTCCTAGCAGGTGGCACTCGCTTGCCACGTCTGCAATTCAGAAACCCACGCGAGAAACACTCCTCCTCGCACTCACCGGTCCGGATGATCCCAACGCACGTTTTTCCTCTACGATCACCCTTACCGTGTCACCCATCAACACTATCCCTCAAATAGGCGATCTCACCGAGGCTTTACGTACCACAATCCCCGGGTGGATCACCCTCGAAGAGATTCCTAGTCCCCGACCGCCAGGAGCCATCATGTGCACCGGAATATACATTGATGAGGGGACATCTTTTACGAGTATCCAGTTCCAATGGGCGACACCCACTACACCGGCGCCTCTCCGCTTTACAGCAACGCTAACCACAACGACACATCTATTCCCAGCATGTGCCTCTGACATCTTCACTGTGATCAATACTCTGAAAATTACGCAATGAACACTCAAGATCGACCAGTCATCGAAGTACCAACGTCTCTCGCTCAGACTCTAATCGAAGCGACAATGCGCCGACATGCAACAGAGCTAACTTTGCAGGAATTTCGGGAGGTGGGTGCTGATCTCTTCGAGCTTTTTGATTCCAGCGGAATACTTAGCGAGGAGGCTCAATTGCTGGTTGCACCTATCAGCGAATCTCAGACGCCGCTAACTCTGTACTCTCTCTCGCCAACATACAAGCCATCGTATAAACGCCGCCTTTGCGCATTTATTGGGCAAAAACAGACAACGGTATTTCGAAGTACCACTGACCCCACGCAAACGACGATTTATCTCGTTGATACCGAAGAAGTCCCCCACATCGTGGCAGCAAACTCACCAATCTTCACACGGCGAAACCTCAATGACGGTCCCGCTTCTATTCCATCGGCATTTATTGATGCGGCAAACCATGCCGATCTGGAAACTGCGAGAAATATTCTGCTCACTGGACTGGAGTTCCCCCAGTCAAGCCCCGCCTTTTTACACGATATTCAGAAAAACCGGTGGGAGTACACAATCTGGACAAGCTGGCGACGTACTTCCTCAGGTTTTCATGCACACACTACGAACGCCGCACTATCAATGCCATCGGGAACCTACATGATCAATACTGTTGAATTACCAGACAACTTTCTCAGGCATACTCCCAGCATGCTTGAAAAGATGCGAAAGCCACATACCACAACCGAATTGACCTGCTACAACCAAACAATGCTCTGGATGCAGCTTGCATCCCAAGTTGCACCCTAAGAATCTTCACAACATAAAGGCATCAAAGGAGATTGCCATGACCTCATCAGATCGGATTGAGTGGAGCCCCGAACAAGTCTCGCGTGCCGCACGAGACTGCGACCAGGCAGGAGAGCTTCTCGCTTCTAACAAAGACCTAGAGATCAATGGCGGCGGATCCTACCAAGATCTACTTTCACACAAGACCGAAGCTATCAACGAGCTCCTCTCACAAATGACTTTTATTGCTGCTGGGATCACAGAAGCAATTAAAGAAGTGAATACAGGTTTCATCCGCGCAGAAGAAGATAACCTCTCCATGATCAGAACCAACCAGAGTAGAGTGACGCGAGAGAAATGAGTGTGGGGAGCAGCTGTAGCTGCTCCCCACACTCATTTGGCCGATGTGCCTTTCAGCCGACGCGCCGGATGTGCCCAGAGGCGGTCAGCGACCAGCCAGCGGCCACGACCATCAGAGAGATAAGGCCCAGCAGGTAAGCGGCCGTGGGCATCGGGGGCAGGTAGCCAGACTTGTGGACAAGGCCGAGGACCAGCCACATGACCGGCACACCAATGCCACAGATACCCAGCGGAATCGCACCCATGAGCACAAAGACTCGCTTCCAGGTCACCCCGATGCAGCGGGAAAGTCCACCAATGAAGCGCCCGGCTCCGTCGCACGCCACCCATGCGAGAAGAACGAAGATCCACGAGTCGACGCCGAGCGGGAAGGACTGCTGTCCCATGATGAAGAGCAAGGGATGGATGGCGATAAGAAGCCACCAGATAAGAGACCCCAGGACAATGATGACAACGGAGTGCACGTAACTCGCCACGGTGAGTGCGGTACGTGATCCACCGCTGAGAGCAGAGGCTCGCAAGTCGACGGTGGCGCTGACGATCCCACAGATAAAGAGGAAAGTACCCGTGACAAAAGCGGAGTTTGTGGCGGTCTGTTCAATGTTCTTGGTGACATCGGAGACTGATAGGTAGACGATGCCGTTGATCACGAAGTTGACCAGGAACTGGCAGCTCACTACCAGCAGGTAGAGCACCACAGTGAATCTCGAGTTGACAAGGCCAATGCGCAGGGGGGAGGGGGTGGATTTGATGAGGTCGGGGGTGGCAGTGCTCATTGGTCGTTCTCCTGGATGAGGTAGGCGAAGGCGTCCTGGAAAGAACAGGGCGAAGAGGTCAAGGAGTGGGATGCAATCTCATGGTCAGCGACACCACGGCCACGCAGATCCACGATGACTTCTCGTGCGGACCCAAGCGCACGAGAAGTGATGACGGCGATATCGGAATGATCGGCCAGGAAGCGTTCCACATCGGCGGCGTTACCGGTAATCGCACGGATACGCGAAGTAAACTCGTCAACGCTCTCATGGGCAAGCAGACGCCCATTTTTGAGGGCGACGACATCTTCGGCAACGTTTTCGAGTTCGGAGACCATATGTGAGGACACAACGAAGGCGCGCCGCGGGCGACGTCCCTCCATGCTGTCGGAGGCCAGGGTGAGCAGTTCCTCGTAGAACGCGTATCGGGTGGGAACATCCATGGGAGCCTGAATCTCATCAAGGACGGTAATGGGCGCACCCGATGCCAGTGCCACAGCGCCGGCCAGGATGGCAGCCTGCCCCGAGGACATCTTGCGCAGCTTCTTGCGTCCCTTCAGCTGGAAGGAGAAACGCTGAACGTAGTGGTCGAAGAGTTTCTGATCCCAGGTCGGACGGAGCGCGGCGTAGGCAACCAAGGCCGAAGCCGATGAATTATCAAAGTCCCTGTCGGAAGAGACCACGATTGAGTAACCGAGTAGGTCGTTAGAGCTCACCTCCGTTCCACACAGGGACACATTTCCTGACGACGGCGGAAGCAGGCCACCAAGGATCTGCATGAGCGTCGTCTTGCCCGAGCCGTTGGGGCCGACGAGGGCGGTGACGGTGGCGTCTCCGAGGGTGAGGGAGACATCGCGCAGCGCCGCCTCATTCTCTCCTGGATACGTGTGACTGATTGAGTTGAGGGTGATCATGAGTTGTCCTTGGCGGTCGTGTCGGCGCTGTAGGCGCGGACGTGGTCGATGATGGCGTCAATATCGAGGCCCAGGGCGAGGCCCGCTTCGACGGCGGGGTTCAGGGTCTCCTCCACGTAGGACGCGAGCCCGTCGGCTACGAGCGCGTGCTGTGCGCCTTCGGCGACGAACATGCCGATACCGCGCCGCTTTTCAACGAGCCCCTCGTCGACGAGGATCGCAAAGGCCTTGCCGACGGTAGCGGGATTGATGCGGTAGGTGGCGGAGTACTCCGTGGTGGAGGTGAGCTGGTCCCCGGCGCGCAGAGCGCCGCGCAGGATCTGCGCGCGAATGTCGTCGGCGATCTGGACGTAGATCGGGATCCCCGAGACGAACGTGGGTGCCATGGGCAACCTCCCCGGTTCAATGGTTCATTACATGACTAATGAACCATATAACCAACCAACCTGTCAAGTCCCCGAT
The DNA here is from genome assembly GCA_900541895.1 of uncultured Actinomyces sp. Lineage (GTDB taxonomy): Bacteria > Actinomycetota > Actinomycetes > Actinomycetales > Actinomycetaceae > Pauljensenia. Next base: position 13,665 of record UWSI01000011.1, read on the forward strand.
CAAAATCTCTTGCGAAGCACCGCCCACTTCCCCACTTTCGCGCATAAAAAGAACCCCGGCCTCGTCCCCACAATGAGGAACGAGGCCGGGGCCAGGTCAGCGAAAAGCGGGCGCTCAGCCCTTCACCGCACCGGAGGTCAGACCGGAAACGATGTACTTCTGCAGGTACTGGAAGAGCAAGATCACCGGAATTGCAGCGATGATCGAACCAGCCGCGAAAACACCCCACGGGGCATTCAGTTCACTCGACCCCCAGTTGTACATACCAACCGCCAGCGTGTACTGATCGGGAGTTTGCATAACAACCGTGGCAATGACGAAGTCGCCGAAGCTGGAAATGAAGCTCAGCAAACCAACAACAGCCAAAACCGGCAGAACCAGCGGCATGATGATGGTCCAGAAAGTCTGGGCATGCGATGCGCCATCAATCTCTGCGGCCTCGTCAAGTTCACGAGGAACGGAGTTGAAGAAACCGAAGAGCAGGAAGGTGTTCGAACCCAATGCGCCACCGAGGTAGACGCAGATCAGGCCGAGCTTCGAGTTCAAGCCCAGAACCGGGAAGATATCCTTAATTCCCAGCAAGAGCAGGAACAGCGCCACGAAAGCTAGCATCTGCGGGAACATCTGAACCAGAAGCAGGAAGGCCAGGGTTCCACGACGGCCTCGGAAACGGAAACGGCTGAAGGCGTAGGCTGCGGCTGCGCCCATGAGAACCGTTCCAATTGCCGTAACGCTTGAAACCACCAGTGAATTAAAAATCCACTTCCAGTACATGCTGTACTGGTCACTCCCCAACGCCTTGAAGTGATCGAGGGTTAGTCCATCAGAGAAGCTAATATTAGAGGTCAGCGTCGCGTTCGGAATGAAGGACACCGAAAGCACATAGAGCAGCGGGATAAGGCAGTAAATAATCACCGCAATACCCACGATGTGCTTCCAGCCGACTTCCATAAACCAACGTAAGCCGTGGAGCGTTGTCAACTGCGTCTTTTCTTTTCTTTGTGCAGCCATCACAGTTCCTCCAATGCCTTCGTCTGACGGAATCCAAGCCAGGCAATCACGCCAACCACCACGAAGATGAAGATCGACATCGCCGAGGCCAAACCATAGTTGTGCTGGTTACCAGCGAAGGCAATCTTATAGACCATCGAGATCAAGATGTCGGTCTGCCCCAAACCATGGGGCGCACCATCGAAGTCCGGGCCACCCTTCGTCAGCATGTAAATCAAGGAGAAGTTGTTGAAGTTAAATGCGAAAGAGGCAATCAGCAGCGGGGTCGTGGACTGCAAAACCAGCGGCAACTTAATTGACCACACGGTACGCAATCCAGATGCACCGTCCATCTTCGCGGCTTCTTCAACGTCTCCCGGAAGAGACTGAAGCGCGCCCAAGCAGACGAGGAACATATAGGGGAATCCCAGCCAGAGATTCACACCGAGGATCGCGACCTTTGCCAAAAGTCCATTGGTCAGCCAATGGATCTCCGCCCCACCGAGCAAGACCTTGTTAATGAAGCCAAATTCCTCATTGAGCATGCCCTTCCATACCAGGGTTGCCAAGAAGGCTGGGAATGCGTAGGGAAGGATCATCAAGGACTGGTAGATCTTTCGACCTCGGATGCGCTGATCCGAGAAGATCAGCGCAAGGACCAATCCAAAAGCGAAAGTCGTCAGCACCGAGCCAATAGCAAAAACGAAGGACCAAACAAGCGCATTCAGGAAGGGCTTGACAATTCCGGAACCCGAAAACATCTGCGAGTAGTTGGAAGCGCCAACAAAGACTCGCCAGCCGGTGGGCAGCTGGTTTCCCTGACTATCTTCAAAGACGCCCTTTTGATTATTCGCTTTGTAAACGACGCCAGTCTCAGCGTTCGTCAAAGTATCGGCGGCTTCGTCATAGGTCAAGGTGGACTTGGCGAGGTAGCCAGAAGTTCCATCTGTTGTCAGATAGAAGCCATCATTCGGGTTAGAGCTTACGGGGACCGTCAGTTGAGAAACTTCCGCCTGGCGGCTGGCAAGAGCAGCTAGGTCGAGGACTTTATAGCCCGAAACCTCGGTAATCCCCATTGCAGTGACCGTACCCTGGACACTCTTGAGGGGCTTGCTTACCGTACCAAGCTTCAGTTCGCCGGTCGCGGGGTCTGCGACAACGAGGCCCAGTTCGCTCCCATCTTCAACGACAGCGGTCTGAACGGTGGGAGATCCTTCAACACGCTGACGGCTCGACGAAAGAGCAACTTCAATCGCGTCTGCCTTTGTCGAGTTGTGGCCATCTCCGTAGTTAGTCAGAGAAACATACCCGGTGTAGCCCATGACAAAGAGCTGATAGATCAAAAGGAAGATCATACCGGGAAGAAGATATTTGGCAGGAAGTGCCCTCTTCGAGAAATACACCCAGTTAACGATGATGAGCAGGACCGCCATCACACCGATGATGATCCGAGAATTGACGGCCCATGCCGCCATGATTCCATAGATGCCCAGCGCGTCAATGAGCATCATAATGATGAGTTTTGCAATAAAACCGGGTCGCATGACGTCACGCGCATGCGAGGTTCGGTCCTTCTGAACGGCACTCGAGGAAGAAGCTGCAGGCATTGTGGTCCTTCGTTACCTTGAACAGCGATTAAGGGACCATGAGCACAAAATGCTCAGGGATGGGTTTTGCGGGCACCCGGTTTGGGCGCCCGCAAAACCGGGAGACCTCACTACTTGTTGATGGAAGTCTGAATGTTGTTGACCATGGTCTCCCACGAGGATGCGGGATCGGCGCCATTCACGATGGCAACCTCAGTCTTGCCCCAGTAATCCCAAACGGAACCCATTGCGGGGATTGCCGGCATGGGGAGGCCCTTTCCTGCGATAGCGGCGAACTGCTTGAGGTTTTCATCGCTCAGGGAGTTAGCAACCTCGGTCATTGCCGGAACGCGTCCGCCCAGCTCCTGCAGTTTGGATTGCGCTTCCTTGGTCTCCAGGTACTGGAAGAACTTGCTGACCAGAACCTGGTTCTTGGTCTTGGAGCTCTGGTAGAACATCTGAACGCCAACGAAGGGCTTAGCTTCCTTACCGCCAGCAGAAGGAATCGGAAGGACGGAAACGTCAAGTCCAGCTGCCTTAGCAGCAGTCACGTTCCAGGGGCCGGTCACCATGTAAGCCGCATTGCCCTTGAGGAAAGCATCCTTGGCAATATCGGAGGTGATATTCGGGTTCAGGGTCTTTGCTGCACCCTGTTCCTTCAGCCACTGAGTGAACTCGGATGCGCCTTCGCCGCCCAGAGTCAGGTCTGAGGTGTAGGAACCATCAGCATTCTGCTTGAAGACCTCATTACCGAAGGAACTTTCGAAAGCGTAGAGGTGGTAGGGGTCGCCGTCGGTGCTCATCTGAACAACGAAGGGGTACTCCGAACCGGCCTTCTTACCCGATGCAATCATTTCGTCGAAGGTCTTCGGGGTGTCAGTGGTGAGCTTGTTGTTACGAACCAATGCGACAGACTCGACCGCGTAAGGAACGCCGTAGGTCTTGCCGTCGTAGGTCACGCCCTGGATTGCCGCCTCGGAGAACTTGGACTTTGCTTCGCCCAAGTCAACGGGGGAAACAACGCCGTTCTTCACCATCTGGCCGAGCTTGTCATGGGCCATAACAATCACGTCAGGGCCGTTACCGGTCGGGACCTGGCTAATAAATTCTTGGTCCATGTCAGTTTCAGACTTCTGAACAACCTGGACGTCCACCTTTGTGGCTGCAGTGAAGCCCTTGGCCAGTTCCTGAATCTGCGAGTAACGGGTGTCGTCAGCCCAGACCGTCAGGGAACCGACGGAAGAACCGGAACCCGCGGATGCAGACTGACTGCTTGAAGAGCTCGAGCTTCCATTGGAGCACGCTGCAAGCGTTGCTGTAACTGCCAAAACGCCGAACATCGTAATGCCTCGTCGCATGTCAACTCCTGATCATTTGAGTTCTGCTCGTACACAGTTGTACTTCGCACTTAAGGACACTGTAGCCGCAGAAAATCATTTTCAGCAAGCGTTTTCAGAATTGTTAGAGAAATGATATCTTTACCCCAGATCCCAACCATCGCACCTGCCCACTTCCGAAAGGCACTTCGATGTCGAAGAACCGCACCCGCATGGCGGACATCGCCTCACATGCCGGCGTGTCCATTGCCACAGTTTCTCGCGTATTTAACGGAGTCGGGCAGGTCTCAGACGACACTCGATATCGAGTTCTCACCGCAATCGACGAACTTGGCTACGAACGCCCCAGCATGCAGGCTGACGACAATCGCCTCATCATCGGAGTGATCGTCCCAGAACTGACAAACCCCATCTTTGCCACTTTTGCCCATATCCTTCATTCCGAGGTCGATAGGGAAGGCGGCCAAGCCTTCATCGCCTCGCAAACTCCAGGCACTACCAGCGAAGAGGAACACACTCAAGCTTTTCTTGCGCGAGGAGTTTCTGGATTAATCTTCGTCTCCGGTCGACACGCGGACCTTCAAGCTGACTTAAGTCGCTATGCGAATCTTTCACAGATCCACATGCCCTTCGTCACCATTAATGGCGCACGAAAGGAAGTCCAAGCACCAGATTTTTCAACTGAAGACGCTCTTGGAATCCGCGCGTCCATCCAACATCTCAAAGAACTGGGTCACCGAAAGATTGCCATGCTGGGTGGGCGCCATCATGTCGTCCCCGCGCGACGCAAGGCCGAGGCTTTCCGCCAAGTGATGACTCAAGAATTCGGGATCACCGCCCCCACGGTCATCGAGACCTTCTACACCTACGAAGCTGCGGCCTCGGCTACTCATGCACTGATCGACGCCGGAATCACAGCCATCATCGCCGGCTCAGACCTCCAGGCAATGGGAGCAATCAGAACGATCCAATCTCGAGGTCTCAGCGTTCCCGAAGACATCTCGGTGATCGGCTTTGACGACTCTTTCCTTATGCCCCACCTCTCTCCCGCACTGACGACGGTTCGACAGCCCGTGCAGGCAATTTCACATTCGGCCGTATCGTCACTCTTTGATGCGATTCGGTCCCAGCATCCGCAACAACACCAAGATTTTGCCTTCACTCCCGACCTTGTTGTACGCAGCTCAACAGGACACGCTCGCTTTTGACAATCATTATCACCTTCTCTGATAATGATTATCATGAGTTTTTCGCGTTCACACACCGTATTTGCCATTACAGCCGCCGCAGCGCTTGCCTTAAGCGCATGTTCCTCTTCGGCCTCATCATCTTCAAGCGCCTCCAGCTCCCAAGCTTCTGCTTCTCCAATGAAGGTTATGGCCAGCTTCTACCCACTCCAGTACCTCACCCAGAAGATCGGCGGCGATCTGGTTGACGTCGAATCCCTCACTCCTCCGGGAGCAGAGCCTCACGACCTCGAACTGTCGAACCAAAAAGTTCAGCAACTCTCTCAGGCCGGAGCCGTCGTTTACCTTAAGGGCTTCCAATCCGCTGTTGACAAGGCCGTTGAACTGAACGCCCCCAAGACCGTTATCGATGTCTCCACCAGTGTTGATCTGGTCGATGCCGAAAAGCATGAAAGCGAATTGGATGTCGCTGACGACGGCGAAAAGACCGAAGAAGCTCACGAACATGAGCACGAGCACGGCTCAACCGACCCGCACTTCTGGTTGGATCCCACGCGCATGGCCAGCGCGGCGACCCAGATCGGGGACGCTCTTGCCCAGGCCGATCCCGCCAACGCAGAGACCTACAAGAAGAACGCTGCATCCACGAAGTCTCAGATGGAAGCACTGAGCAAGAAGCTCGTCGACGGCACCGCAAAGTGCCAGCACAAGGAATTCGTCACCTCTCACGAGGCCTTCGGATACCTTGCGGACCGCACCGGCCTCACCCAGTTGGGGCTGTCCGGCCTCGATCCCGACTCCACGCCTTCCCCCGCTCGCCTCAAGCAGATTTCCGACGCGGTGAAGGCCAAGGGAATTACAACAATCTTCACCGAAGAGCTCCTCAGCCCCAAGGTTGCTGAAACCCTGGCCAAGGACCTGGGAATCACCACTGCGGTTCTCGATCCCATCGAGTCTCAAGCTGATGACTCAAAGGACTACGAAGCAGTCATGAATGAGAACCTTGAAGCACTGCAAAAGGCTCTCAGCTGCGAATAAGCACTTCACCACAAGTCAACTGATATCTGCGCGTTGGGGCGGCATGATTCCACAGTGAACCATGCCGCCCCAACGACTACACTCGACACTAATGGGAACGACATTCAATATCTCTACTGAACCGGTGATTTCACTGGACCATGTCCACGTCGCCTGGGACCATGACCTCATTCTTCACGGCATCACCGCATCGATTTCCCAGGGGCAATGCGTCGCAGTCACCGGCCCAAATGGCGCAGGGAAGTCCACCCTGATGAAAGCAATCCTTGGAACTGCACCAATTTCCTCGGGCGATATCACGCTCTTTGGAAATTCCATCCGCAAACGTTCCTCGATTCCATGGCAGCGTATTGGCTACGTTCCCCAGCGGGCCTCCTCCGGCGGCGCGATCTCTTCATCATGCATCGAAGTCGTTCTTTCCGGGCTCCTGGGCACTCGCAAGTGGTGGCACTCCCGCGGTGACCGAGCAAAGGCACTGGAAGCACTGCGTTCCGTCGGCCTCGCACATCGCGCGAAGGATCCCCTCCACATTCTTTCCGGCGGACAACAGCAGCGCGTACTCATCGCGCGCGCGTTGGTCCGAAAGCCCGAGCTCCTGATCATGGACGAACCAATGGCCGGAATCGATGCCTCTTCGCGTAGCAGACTGGCCGAAATATGCCAGGCTGCAAAGGACGAGGGCGTAACGATCCTGCTGGTCCTTCACGAACTGGGCGAACTCGCCCCAGTGCTTGACCGCGAGCTCCATATCCGTTCGGGACACTTCACCTATGACGGGCCCGCTCGAAGCGATGTGCGTGATCCTCACTCTGACCACTGCAACACGGCCGACCACCACGAAATGGAGGGGAGCCGATGATCCTCGACATGCTTGCATCCCCCTTGATGCAACGTTCCCTTCTTGCCGCACTCCTCGTTGGGTTATGCGCTCCGATCGTCGGAACCTACCTGGTTCACCGACGTCTCGCAATGCTCGGTGACGGGATCGGCCACATCTCCCTGACCGGGGTCGCACTGGGATGGCTTGCCGGAACCGCCGCAAATGTCACGCCACACGATCAATGGGCAATCCCCGGAGCCTTAGTTGTGTCTTTGCTTGGCGCGATCACTATCGAGCTCGTCCGACAGTCTGGTCGCACCTCCTCTGATGTTGCACTTGCCATGCTCTTTTATGGCGGGATTGCCGGAGGCGTACTCCTGATCGGCTTGGCAAATGGAACATCCTCCCAGCTCAACGCCTATCTTTTCGGCTCAATTTCAACCGTTTCAAGCAGTGATGTCTGGTCAATTTGCCTGCTCGCACTGGTCATTGTCGCAATCGGCATCGGCCTGCTTCCGGCGCTCTACTCAGTGACAAATGATGAGGAATTCGCTCGCTCGACCGGGCTTCCTGTTCGCGCGCTCACCATGTTCATCGCGATTTTGTCTGCTCTGACGGTTGTCGTTGCCATGCGAATTGTTGGTTCGCTTCTTGTTTCAGCCCTCATGGTTGTCCCTGTTGCCATCGCACAACTGGGGGCTCATTCCTTCCGACGCACTATGGCTTACGCGATGCTCTTGGGAGCCTTCCTCTGTCTGGGAGGGCTAGCCCTGACCTACTACATCGATCTCTCCCCCGGTGCAACGATTGTTGTAGCCGCGATTGCTCTCTATGCTGTTGGATACGGAATCCGAGGGTTGCGTGATCACTTCCGTCGCAAGCAGCGAATGCGTGAACTATCCGCGCCCGCGGAACATCCCGAGGCCTCGCCAAGAGATCGTGCGGACACCACCGTCGCGCGCGGGTAGGGAAAAGAAAACTCACGACAGGCCTCGTCAACGAAAGGGACGCCATGCAGCGAATGACCAAGCAACGCCAGGCGGTTTTCGACAACCTCAGCGAGCACCGCGACTTCCGCAGTGCACAGAAGGTATTTGAGGACCTCACCGCTCGCGGGCACAAAATCGGTCTGGCAACCGTGTATCGCAACCTCCAGGCGCTGGCCGAAGACCACCAAGTCGATGTTCTGCGCTCCGTTGAGGGCGAGGCGCTCTACCGAAAGTGCAACACTCAAACTCACCACCACCATCTGGTCTGCCGTAACTGTGGGCGCGCTGAAGACCTGGGGGCAGGCGAGATTGAAAAATGGATTGCTGCGGTGGCCGCCTCGCACGGATACACTCAGATTGAGCACTCAATTGAGCTATTCGGACTCTGCTCTGATTGCACGCGAAAGGCAGACAGATGACTCCTTCATGGGCTTCCTCAGGACTCCCACTTTTTATCTTCCTCTTTTTCATTGTCTTTCATCGCGCACAGCTGACCTACTGGCTGGGGCGCGCCGCAGCCAAAGGGGGACTGACCGCCTCGGGAAAGAACGGCCTTCGCGGGAAGATCGCTGCTTGGTTTGAGGGGCCTGTCCCCCGTTCGGGTGCTCATCTTTTGGAACAGTGGGGAATTATCATCATTCCGCTGTGTTTCCTGACAGTTGGTGTACAAACTGCGGTCAATGCCGGTGCAGGTATCGTCCGCATGTCGTGGAAAAAGTACACGCTTGCCATGATTCCAGGCTGCATTGTGTGGTCGATCATGTACGGCCTGGGAATGCTCGCAGTTTGGATGGCCGTCGTTCGCGCGGCAGCAGGCTCAGTGTGGGGTTGGCTGGGACTGGCTGCAATCGCAGCGATCATCACCGCAGTTGTCCTGATGAAGCGGCGCCGCGGACGCGAGCAGCCGCACGTCGAATTGACACAGGAAGTCGCGAAATAACACGCGACTTCCGTGCCTTCCTCCGCCCCCTCCCCCAAAAAACACACGAAGTCACCAAAAGACACAGGGCATAGCCTGTGACATTCACCGACTTCATGTGGAGCTAGCGTGGAGCACGGATGAAGCACTAGAAACCGGACGGTTCAGCGCAACGAGGCCCTAAGCGCCAGCCCTGCCAGCCACGCGGTCCTGTGCACCGCCAAAACGCCTCTCACGTCCAGCGTATTCAAGAAGGCAATCCCACAGGGCTTCACGGTCAAACGTCGGCCACGGATTAGGGCTAAACATGAACTCCGCATAGGCCATTTGCCAGAGCATATAGTTCGAAAGTCTTTGCTCCCCCGAGGTTCGGATCATCAAATCAACATCGGGAACATCGGGCAGATACAGGTGGCGAGCGAAAGTTCGTTCATTTACCCCGCGCGGCGACAAACGCCCTGTGGCAACATCTTGAGCAATTGAGCGGGCTGCATCGGCGATTTCTGCGCGGCCCCCGTAATTCACGCACATCACCAAATCCATAGTGGTGTTGTCATGCGTCTTTTCTTCTGCGCGCTCCAAAGCGTGAATGACCGATTTCCACAGTTTCGGCTCGCGACCGCTCCACCGGACGTGAACTCCCCACTCATTGAGCATGTCCGTTCGCCGAGCCAAAACATCACTGGCGTAGCTCATAATGAAGCGGACCTCTGCGGGCGAACGCTTCCAGTTTTCCGTCGAGAAGGTGTAGACGGATAGATAGCGCACACCGGCATCGATAGCCCCGGCGATTGTGTCGAGAAGCGCATACTCACCAGAGCGGTGGCCTTCTGTGCGCGCTAGCCCCCGTTCATTGGCCCAGCGTCCATTACCGTCCATGATGATGGCGACGTGGCGCGGCACTTCCCCGGCTGCAAATTCGGGTGCTTGCCGAGGCCACTGCCCCGGTCCAGCGACCGGCTGACGTGGGTCTTTGGGAGCGCGTTCCATGGGCGTCAGTGACGCAATTTCGGGACTCATGCGTGCGGGCTCCTTTCCAGGAGTTGCAGGGATTTCAGTCGTCGTTCGATATGCCATTGAGTGTAACTAGAGACCAGGCCCATCATCTCGCTGCGCGCCCACGTTGGCGCGCTATCCGCGCTATCCCAATCACCACTGAGAAGAGCACCCATCAATTCCATCGAATCGGGAGCGGGAAGCGAGGCGCCGGGCGGACGGCAGTTATCACACACGGCCCCACCCTCAGTAATGGAAAAACCAAGGTGCGGTCCTTCGCTGCCGCACACTGCGCAGTCGTAACACGATGGCGCCCACCCTGCGATCGCCAAGGCGCGAAGCATGTACGAGGCCAAGATTAGAGCCGGGTCGTGCCGGCGATGAGAAAGCGCGTGGAGAGCTCCGACCAGCAGAAGATACTGCTGGTGGGTTCCATCATCTCCATCGCTCGAAAGCTTATCCGCGGTTTCGACGATCACCGAGGCACGCGAGTACAACTCGTAATCCGCTGCGAGTAGTTCCCCGTGCGAGGCAATTGTTTCTACCTGAATGATCGTGTCGAGGCTCCGCCCACGGTGAAGCTGAACATCAACAACAGAGAAGGGCTCAAGTCGCGCTCCGAACTTCGATGTTGTTCGCCGAACGCCTTTTGCGACCGCTCGAATCTGGCCGTGTTCAGAGGTCAGGAGCCAGATGATACGGTCGGCCTCGCCCAGTTTTTGCGTACGCAAAACCACTGCCTCATCCCGGTAACTCCTGATCACCTTCCTATTTTCGCATTCGCTGCCAGAGCAGGCCCGCCACGACACAAAATTGAAGTCATCATGCGCGGAAGCGTTCTTGCCGCCTTGAAACGTTATTCCACTACTCCACCCCCGCCACTGCGCTGACTGCACTCCCTGCATCCACCCAGCCTCGATACATCAAGCGGCCTATCATCGAAGACGAATGAATAACTGCAAGTGGAGGCCACAATGTCAACTCATCCCCAAGACGTGTACAAAGATGCCGGCGAGTGCGTTCTCTTCGTTTATCTGCGATTCAATCGCAAGGATCAGGCAGCAGAGCTAGAGGCCTTCCGCGACTTCGCTGATCGCAGCCAGGCGATCAAGCGTTCGATGAATATCCGAGCCCAAAATGATGATCTGCGCGTTGCGCTGGGAGTGAGCCGTAAGGGCTGGGACTACCTCTTCCCGGGCGCACCTCGGCCCCAGGAGCTTGAGGAATTCACCGGCCTGACTAATCAGGACGATCCTTCCATTGCCATGCCCGAAGGCATCGGCGAAGATGCCGACCTTTTCCTTCATATTCGCGCACAGCGCGAGGCCGTGGTCTACGAAGTAGCCGAGCAGTACCGCTTGTCCTTCAAAGACTTCGCAACGGTCGTTGATGAGACTCACGGCTTCCGCTACCTCGAAGGCAGAGCAATCATCGGTTTCATTGACGGCACCGAAAATCCGACAAACGCCGATGCCCCCTTCTGGGCAGAGATTGGCGCCGAGGACCCCCAATTCACTGGAGGTTCCTATGCTTTTGCACAAAAGTGGATTCACGACATGGACGCGTGGCGTTCGCTGGGTACCGCTGAGCAGGAGCGTGCGGTCGGGCGCGAGAAGTTCACTGACCTTGAGCTTGATGACGACGCGAAGGCAGCAAATGCGCACAATGTTTCCTCAAAGTTCATCGTCGACGGCGAAGAAAACAAGGTCGTCCGCATGAACGTGCCTTTCTCCGACCCTGCAGCCGGTGTCACCGGCACCTACTTCATCGGCTACTCCGCTCGTTGGAGCGTCACCAAAGGCATGATCACAAATATGGTCGCGAAGAAAGACTACCTACTGACCTTCTCGAGTGTGCTCTTCGGACAGGTATTCTTTGTTCCTTCCCTTGATCTTCTTGATGAGATTGCCGGTGGCGATTTCCCCTCGAACGAGGCCGATTAAGCTTCCGCGTACGACTTCTTCCCCCACCTGCATTGGCGAGGGGAAAACAGCTGAGGGGGCATCTAAGCGATGCCCCCTCAGCTCGCGCTGGGAGTTACTCACTCACCACAAAGTGCGCTTTGGTTGCGAAAACCTACCTACCGATCTCGAAGTGCACGGTTCACTGCTGAGATCACAGCTTTGTACGATGCGCGGGTAATCGAAGAGTCGATTCCAACGCCCCAGACGATCTTTCCATCAACAGCTGCTTCGACGTATGAAGCGGCCTTCGCATCTCGTCCCTGACTCATTGCGTGCTCGGAGTAGTCCAAGACGCGCACGTCCAAATCGAATTGATGCAGTGCTGAGACAAAAGCGTCAATCGGGCCGGTTCCGTTTGCGTCGATTGCGGTGAGCACACCGTTGTCCGTAAGCTCTGCGTGCAATTCAACATGCTCATCGTCGACCGTTCCCACCTGGGACTTACGCAATTCGAAGCGCCCCCACGACTGAAGGCCAGGAGCCGCACTTGTCGGCAAATACTCGTCTGCAAAGATCTTCCACAATGTTTCGGCGTTGATCTCTCCGCCGTAAGTATCGGTGTGGCGCTGGACAATTCGCGAGAACTCTACCTGCAGGCGGCGAGGCAGCTCCAGGTTGTGCGCCCGCGACATGAGGTAGGCAACCCCGCCCTTACCGGACTGGGAATTCACGCGCACAACGGCCTCGTAGGAGCGACCGACATCGTGAGGATCGATGGGCAGGTAGGGAAGCTCCCAGACCACTGCGTTCTCGTCGCCCCCTGCGGAGTCCACCTTCGTCTTGCGAGCAGCAAAACCCTTCTTGATGGCGTCTTGGTGAGAGCCCGAGAAGCTGGTGTACACCAAATCTCCGACGTAGGGAGAGCGCGGCGAAGCCTCCATCTGGGTGCAGTGCTCCACAGTGCGGCGGATCTCGTCAATGTCCGAGAAGTCGATGCCCGGATCAATTCCCTGGCTGAAAAGATTCAGGCCCAAGGTCAGCAAGTCAACGTTACCGGTGCGCTCACCTTGTCCCAAGAGGCAGCCTTCGATGCGGTCAGCACCAGCGAGGAGTGCAAGTTCGGCACTGGCCACGCCGGTTCCACGGTCATTGTGCGGGTGAACAGACAGCGCAATATACTCACGTCGGGAAAGGTTGCGAGACATGTACTCGATCTGGTCGGCGAAGACATTGGGGGTCGCGCGCTCAACGGTCGAAGGCAGGTTGAGGATGATCTCGCGGCCATCTTGAGGCTGCCAGATATCCATAACGGCCTCACACACTTCCAGCGCGAAATCACGCTCGGTGTCAACGAAGATTTCAGGAGAGTACTCAAAACCGAAGATCGTCTCATCGCCCAGTTGACGTTCTGCCTGTGCAATGACTTCACGCGTACCGAAGCGGGCTAGTTCAACAGTTTGCTCGCGGTCTGCATGGAAGACAACCTCACGAAAAACCGGAGCGGTTGCGTTGTACAAGTGCACGGTCGCGCGGGGAAAACCAATAATCGATTCAACAGTGCGCTCAATGAGCTCGGGGCGCGACTGGGTAAGCACCGAAATAGTGACATCCTCGGGAAGCGCGTCATCTTCCAACAGAGAACGAACAAAATCGAAATCAGTCTGTGAAGCCGAGGGGAATCCAATTTCGATTTCCTTGTATCCCAGACGAACAAGAAGATCAAACATCTTGCGCTTACGCACCGGATCCATGGGCTCGATCAGGGCTTGGTTCCCATCGCGTAGATCCGTTGACAGCCACCGAGGCGCGTGGGTAATGCGCTTCGAAGGCCACTGACGGTCAGGAAGATCAACAGGGTTCGTATCAAGGAATGCTCGGTACTTGACCGTGGGCATTCCAGAACCTGCAGGACGAGGAACATTCGATGTAGTCTTCACACCTTCAGTCTATGAAGACCCACTGATACTGGCACTTTGAGTGCACATGGTGGACAGTGTTTACTTGGCCTACCGGCTCTTACTCGACGCCGCATTCCTCGAGCTTCGGGACGCACACTGGTTTCTCCATGAGCCACGCGCGGTCGGTAAGCATTCGTGAAATCGCCAGGCCGATACCAATCGCAACAATCGTGAAGAGGACCGTAAAGAGCTGCGCCAATGCGTCCATGGTCTGCCCATTGTTCAAGTATGTGAGCGAACGGTACAGGGGCACACCCGGGATCATGATGACCACCGCGGGAACGGAGAGTGTCACACGCGAGAAGCGCGTGCGGTTTGCAACTGCTGCCGCAAGAAGACCAGCTGCAAGCGCTGCAAGCCCAACCGCCGCGGGGACCGGAACACCCAGGACAACTGCAAGAAAGATGCGACCGGTATTAATAGCCGCACCGATAAAAGCCGCAGCCGTACATACCTTAGGCGGAGAATTAAAGAGCATCGCGAAGCCATACGCCGCAACGAAGCTGGTAAAGAAGCGCAATATAAAGTGAATAATCGGCGGAAGCTCAACGATGTATTGCGGAGTGACCGACCAATTAAAGACCTCCGAAATTGTCCATACGGCAACGCCAGCAGAGACCACGAGCATTGCAACATACACGATTCGCTGAATACCACCCGCAAAGTCGTGACGGACCAGGTCAATAATTCCTGTCACCAATGGAAAGCCGGGAACCAAGAAGAGCAACGCAGAAACGAAGCCCGCTTGATGTGTGGGTTCAACACCCAGATATTTCTGAGCCAGATAGACGCACAGAATGTAGATGGCAGAAGCAACTGCACCACAAAGCATCCACACACCAAAGTGGTTCATGTGTCGCTTGAGCATCTGGCGCCGGAGGAACTGACCGAAGAAGGCTGCAATTGCCACGACAGAGCACTCAACCCATCCCCCGGCGTTGAGGAAGGAGAAGGCCGCACAGGCTAGACCAGAAGCAAGCGCATTCGCTAGCCAGCCATACAGCGGCTTCACACATTCGATCCGGTCAAGAGCCCTATCGACATCCTCAACAAGCACCTGCTTGCCTTCAATGGATGCCAAGTAGTTTGTAATGCGGTCAATCTTGTCCGCATTCACTCCCAGAAGACGCTGCTCAGCAAGCTCGGTACGGAAAGTACCATTCGCATAAGCTGTCGCAACAATCTCGGTAAAGGTCACCTGAGCATGGTGCTTCTCAATACCAACGGCCTCGGCACAGGTCCGCATCGAAGCCTTCACGCGGTACGAGCCCGCGCCGGCAGAAAGAAGCATCTGGCCAAGGCGCAGGACGACTCGGGACTGATGGGACAGGCGATCATGTGCAGCCATGCGGTGCACAGTCAGTGATGCGTCGTCCTGGTCAAACGGAAAAGGCGCTGAGGCGTTAGGGTTCTGGGGATTTTCGCTCACGGGATAAGCATGCCACGAAGAAGACTGCAAAGCTCGGGACCCTGGTCAGGATCCTTTTGTTGCATCCCCCACGTTCAGGTATTAGAAGCCCAAACGCTGAAGCATCTTCGGGTCGGACTGCCAGTCCTTTGCGGTACGCACATGCAGATCGAGGTACACACGGCGCCCCAGATATTCTTCAATATGTGCTCGGGCCCGAGTGCCGATCTCCTTCAAACGCGAGCCTTTCTTGCCAATAATGATGGCTTTTTGGGAATCGCGTTCGACATAGACATTGACGTGGATATCCAGCAGAGGCGGACGATCATCGCCTTCACGCTTGGGGCGTTCAATGATCTCTTCGACCTTCACGGCAAGCGAGTGCGGAAGCTCATCGCGCACGCCCTCCAGCGCGGCCTCACGAATGAATTCTGCGATCATCGTTTCGCGTGACTCATCGGAGATGTCGTCCTGCGGGTACAGGGGCGGAGAGAGGGGAACCTTTTCCGCTAAAACTTCACGCAGGCGATCGATGCCTTCGTGTTTGAAGGACGAAACCGGAACAATCGCGCTCCACTCCCCCAGCTTTTCAATTGCCAGAAGGTGTTCAAGCACGCGTTCGCGCGGCACGCTATCGCACTTCGTCGCAACCGCAATCACGGGGCGTCGAACAGAACGTAGCTCCCGAGCAATGAACTGGTCTCCCGGTCCGATGCGCTGATCCGCAGGCATGCAGAAGACCACGCAATCAACTTCAGCCAAGGCCTCGCGAACCATATCATTGAGACGCTTACCCAGCAGCGTGCGAGGACGGTGGTATCCGGGCGTATCGACCAATACCAACTGGTAGTTCTCGCCGTGGACGATCCCGCGAATGTTGTGGCGTGTCGTTTCGGGGCGGCCCGAGGTGATGGCGACCTTGTGGCCAACAAGAGCGTTAGTCAGCGTCGACTTTCCGACATTGGGACGACCAACAATGGAGATGAAGCCCGCGCGAAAGTCTTCTGGGAAGTCGGGAACGATGATGTCTACGCCCGCATTTGTTTCTGCACGGAGTTGACGCAAGGATTGGACGGAATCCTCAACGTCGTGGGCGCGCTCATCATCGGCCTCGTCAAGCTCAGCATCGACGTCTTCATCGTCCTGCGAGTCCTCATCAGGAAGTTCAAGAGCATCGAGATCCACGCCTTCGAAGGCGTTCGGACCGGCCATCAATTCATCATCGCTGGGGAAATGCATCTTTCTCACTCCTGGTGATCTTCAGAGTCTTCGGTCTGGGTTTCAGGGACATAGGAACAGACAATTGTGCCAACTTGACGACGGCGGCCTCGGGCTTCTTCGGCAACCATGTGCACACCGAGCATATCGCCAGTTGCCCCCGGAAGCGGAACACGGCCAATCGCTTTGGCCAGCAAGCCGCCAACGGAATCAACGTCTTCGTCTTCAAGTTCTAGTCCCCACAGCTCTCCAAGCTCGCTAATGGAGAAACGCGAAGGAACGCGCCAGATGCCCGGGGAAATTTCTTCGGGCTCGATGGTATTGCGATCGTGTTCGTCGGTGAGTTCGCCAACGACTTCTTCGATGATGTCTTCGAGGGTAACGAGGCCCGAGATCCCGCCATATTCATCGACGACCATGGCGAGGTGGAAGTGTTCGGACTGCATCTGACGCAGCAGATCATCGACCGGCTTCATTTCGATGGTGAACTCGGCAGGACGCATCATCTGATCAGCGCGAAGTTCATGTTCTCCATCATGGTTTTCAAGGCGCTGAACGACATCCTTAAAGAACAAAATTCCGCGGACATCGTCGGTGTCCTCTCCGATAACAGGTAGCCGTGAGAAACCGGAGCGTACAAAGAGGCGTAATGCCTTCCGAGCCGGAACATCGAATGCGATCGTCAGCATTTCGGTCCGCGGGACCATCACCTCACGAACCAAGGTATGCCCTAATTCGAAAACCGAGCGCAACATCTCTCGGTCCTCTTCTTCAAGGCCTTCTGTTTCGCCAACGCGATCAACCATTTCACGCAGTTCATCTGCCATATCTGCACGCATCTCAGCTTCGGTTCGCTCAGACTGCGGAAGGTAGGCCTTGACCTTCTGAGCGGCCGGCGAGAAGAAATGTGCGATAGCGACCAAACGGGTCATCAGGGGCGTGAAGAAGAGCGCGATACCGGTGGGATTGCGCTGTGCCCAGCGCGTGGCAATGATGCTGTTAGCAAAGAATTGCGCAATCGTCACAATGACGATTGCAACTAGCCCTCCCAGCCACCAGTAGTGTGAAAAATGCAGAGCAATGGTCGCCATTGAAACGGCAAAGACAACCTGCATGAAGGTGCGAACGCCTCGAAGGACAAAAATAACTAAGCGACGCTGATCGACCAGCTTAAACAGGGCCCGGGCGTTCTTCTTTTCGTCCTCGATCAGGTCTTCAACCGCAGCGTGGGTGAGCTTAGCGATCGAAAACTCACTTGCCGCAAGAATCATTGCACTCAGAAGAGCAATTGCGGCAAGGATACTCATCCCCGCGACGGGGATAGCAGCTTCGATCATCGCTGTGCGAGGAAGCTCAAGAGGAGCTGGCGTTGCAGGGCGAACATTTCTTCTTTTTCAGCGGGTTCTGCATGGTCATAACCCAGAAGGTGAAGCATGCCGTGAGTCGCCAAGAAGAGCATTTCTTCAACTGAGGAATGTCCGGCCTGGTGAGCCTGCTGCTCCGCGACCTGCGGACAGATGCAAATATCGCCCAGGGTTCCCGATTCCGTCGGATGATCCGCAGTTCCAGGACGGAGCTCATCCATGGGAAAACTCATGACATCGGTCGGACCTTCCAGATCCAGCCAGCGAACATGGAGTTCTTCCATGGGCTCGGGGTCAATGAAAATGATATTGAGCTCGACCTCTGTGGAGACATGCATAGCGCTGAGTACGAAGTCAGCCAAGCGTACGAACTCTTCACAGTCGATCTGGTAGTCGGTTTCGTTCAAAACTTCAGTCATGACTCAGCGTCCATTGTGTCGGGTACGGGCGTGCAGGGAACGGTCACGGCGTGCTTTGAGGCTGGCCATGGACTCATCCCAACGTTCGTATGCGTCAATAATCTGTCCGACAAGGCGATGACGCACAACATCTGCGCTTGTCAGATGACAAAATTCTATGTCATCGATGCCACTGAGAATATCTTCAATGACTAAGAGGCCACTAGAGCGCTCCCCCGCCAGGTCGATCTGTGAGGCATCACCGGTAACAACAACCTTCGAGTTGAAGCCTAGACGGGTCAGGAACATCTTCATCTGTGCAAGCGTCGTATTCTGAGCCTCATCCAAGATGATGAAGGAATCGTTAAGCGTTCGTCCGCGCATATATGCCAAGGGAGCAACCTCAACCGCACCAGAGGCCATGAGTTTTGGCAGTGCATCCGGATCCATCATGTCTCCCAGCGCGTCATAGAGCGGACGCAGATAGGGATCAATCTTGTCCGTGAGCGTGCCCGGAAGGAAACCAAGATTTTCTCCCGCTTCAACCGCAGGGCGGGTCAAGACGATTCGGCGCACCTGTCCGGAAAGCAGGGAGGATACAGCTTGGGCCATCGCAAGGTAGGTCTTTCCAGTGCCCGCAGGTCCCAACCCAAAGACGACGGTCGAACGCTCAATCGCCTCGACATACGCTTTTTGCCCACCAGATTGCGGTCGAATGGATCGTCCCCGCGAGCGCAGAATTTCTTGGGGGCGTTCGTCCGTGGAACTCGCCGTCATGAGCAGAGCAATTGCCTGTTCAACGCCGTCAGCGTCAAGAGAATGTCCATCTCGAGCAAGTTCAATCAGCTCTTCGACCAGCTGAGCGGCCATATCCGCAATCCCTTCGGGCCCAACCATGGATAAAGTGCGGCCAAGTAAGGTGAAGCGGACCTGAGGGAAACCGTTTTCAAGAGCTCGCAAAACGCGGTCTGAAGTTCCAAAAAGCACGACGGGATCCACGCCGCGGGGAATATCAATTCGTTTGGCGTCCATGTCACCATCTCCCAATAGCGTCGCTGATCAGTGAAAGCGCAACGGGTCCGGCGCTTGAAGCGCGAAGGACGGTATTCCCCAGCAGGCAGATTTTCGCTCCCGCGGCCTCGAAAAGAGAAAGCTCATCGGGGTCAACCCCACCTTCAGGGCCAACAATGACGGCAATCTTGGGAGGACAAGAAGACCGGGACTGGGCGGCCGAGGCCGACGAGGCGTGGGCGCTTAGCTCGCGCAGCTGAGGAAGGAGTTTAGTCAGGCGGCGATCGGTACTCTCGTGACAGACCAGAACCCAAGCGCCATCTTGAGTGTTCTGCGCAATCCATTGCGCTAAGGCAGCGGATGAACGGGCTTCTTCAAGGCGTGGGATAAATGCGCGCCGCGATTGTTTTGTCGCTGATCGTAATGTGGATTCCCACTTTCGTATGCCCTTCGCGGCTTTTTCACCCTTCCAGCGAACCTCACTGCGATTTGCCTGCCATGGCATTACTGCGTCAACGCCAACTTCCGTTGCCATTTCGATGGCCATTTCATCGCGTCCGCCCGTTGAGAGGGCTTGGATCAACAGCAGCTCAACCCCCGGCTTATCCTCACCTTCAAGGTAGTCAATGCGCAGCGTTAGGGCCTTTTTTGCGCGGTCAATAACCGTGCAGCGAGCACGAAGCCCCGCCCCGTCAACGACATCAAGCATGGCTCCGACATCGATCCGTCGAACGGTTGCCGCATGAAAGCCTTCATCCCCGTCTAATACGTAGGAATCTCCCCGCGCGCAGGCGCGCAATGCGTCCGCGTCGGGAGCGATGAAAACCGGAAGCGTCATACAGGTGATGTCCTTACTAGGCGCCGAAGGTTTCGCGAAGCTTGTCGAAGAAGGAGGATCCGCGCTTTTCAGGACGGACGCTTTCTTCTCCGCGAACCTGGGAGAGCTCTTCAAGGAGCTCGCGTGAGCGGTCATCAAGTTTGCGCGGGATTTCGACGTTAATTGCGACGTGAAGGTCTCCGCGACCGGGGCGTTGGAGATGGCCAACACCCAGTCCATCCAAGCGAACCTCATCGCCGGGCTGTGTACCGGGCTGAATGGTCACAGACTGAGCGCCGTCCAATGTCTCCAGCTCAAAAGTGCTTCCCAAGGCAGCTGCGGTCATGGGAACGGTCACCGTCATGTACAGGTCGTCACCCTGACGCGAGAAAGTAGGATCGCGCTTTTCGACAATGTCAACGTAGAGATCACCATTGGGACCACCGCCGGGACCGGCCTCGCCCTGTCCGGCAAGACGCAGGCGCATTCCATCACCCGCGCCGGCGGGGATATCAATGGTCAAGTTGCGATGTGCACGAACGCGTCCCTGACCGGAGCATTCGTGACAGGGATGTTCAATGACGGTTCCATAACCCTGACAGCTTGGGCAGGGAACCTGAGTTTGCATAGTTCCCAGCATGGTGCGCTGCTGCTGGATCGAGTATCCCTGCCCCTTACAGGTCGTGCAGGTCACCGCTTCGGTTCCCGGCTCACACATAGCCCCGTGGCACACCTCGCAGGTCACATAGGTGTTGAGCGAAACCTGCTGGTGAGCACCAAAAGCCGCGTCCTTCAAAGTGATTGCAACCTGAGTCAGCTGGTCGCGGCCCTGGCGAGTGCGTGATGCCGGTCCTTGGTTTCCACCAAAGCCACCGGCGAAGGCGCCGCCGAACATTGTCGTCAGAATGTCACCAAAATCGAAGGATTCGGCGCCGTAACCACCGCCGCCGCGCGCAGCATCGGGACCGCCAATGTCGTACATACGGCGTTTTTCTGGGTCGGAGAGGGTTTCATAGGCAACCGACACGGCCTTGAAGGCTTCCTCATCCCCACCATAATCGGGGTGAGTTTCGCGGGCTTTCTTGCGATAGGCCTTCTTAATCTCGCTCTGGTCGGCATCGCGAGAGACTCCAAGGATTGCGTAGTAATCGTCGTTCACAAATGTCCTTTTGTAACCCGTTCAGTGTGTGGAATTCAGGAATTTAGAGAGGTACGAGGCCACGGCGCGGACCGTGGACATTGCCGAGGCGTAGTCCATGCGCGTGGGTCCAAGAACCCCGAGGTGCGCCGAGTTTTCTCCGGAGGCATAGGTTCCGGAGACAAGAGAGGTTTCAACGAAAGCGTCATGGCCGTTTTCAGAGCCAATGGAGACATGAACATCGCCGTTTCCTTCATCCATCTCAGCGAAAAGACGAAGAAGGACAACCTGCTCTTCCAAAGCGTCCAGGACCGGTGCAATGTCGTGGAAATCAACACCACTGCGCGCAAGATTCGACATCCCTGCCATTGCGATACGCGAGGAAGGCTCTCCCTGAAGCAAGGTCGCGACGGTGTCACTCATCTCTGTTGCAAATGCAAGCAGCGTCGGGGGAAGTGTCTGAGAGAGCACCTCACAATGCGCACGCACCTGAGCAGCACTCATTCCCTGGTAAGCAGCATTAAGAACCGCACGAACAGCCAAAAGATCATCTTGAGTGACGTCCTGAGGCATCTCACGCAGGCGTTCAAAAACCTTGCCCTGCTGGGTAATGACAACAACCAACAATCGCTGATCTGACAGGTCAACGCATTCAATTCGACTGAGCGTCGAGCGCGCATGAACAGGGTATTCAATGAGCGCCACCTGATGCGTCACTTGAGCAAGCAAACGCACGGTATTCATGACGACATCGTCTAAATCCTGCGCCTGTGCCAAGAATTTTTCGACGGCTTGGCGTTCTGCCGGACTCATCGGCTTGAGAGTGGACAGCTGATCAACAAAGGCGCGATAGCCCTTATCCGTCGGAACACGTCCCGCGCTGGTATGAGGTTGGTAGATCAGCCCGGCTTCTTCAAGAACGGCCATATCGTTACGAATAGTGGCCGAAGATACCCCGAGGTCTTGAGATTGCGCGATCGCTTTAGATCCAACAGGTTCACGTGTGTGGACATACTGGGACACGATGGCACGAAGAACGTCCAGACGCCGGTCGTTCATTCATCCTCCCTCATTTGGCACTCACGCTATCTGAGTGCCAGTTTACCGCGGGATTACCTTTTTCGTCCCCTCATCAGCACTTTCCACCGAGTTATTCCAAACCCGACTGCGTCACAAAATCAATGAGCTCTTCAACCCGACCCAAAAGTGCCGGTTCAAGATCCTTATAGTTACGAACGGTCGATAAGATCCGCTTCCAGCCATGAGCAATATCCGCCTGGTTTGCGTGAGGCCACCCCAAGTATTCCAAGGTTCCGTGCTTAATATCGGTCCCTTTGGGAACATCCGGCCATGCCTGGAGCCCCAGGCGCTGCGGCTTCACAGCTTGCCAAATATCAACGAAGGGGTGCCCGACCACCAACACCGCGTCTTTCCAACGGATAGATACGGCCTCGGCAATGCGCGATTCCTTGGAGCCCGGGACCAGGTGATCAACCAGGACTCCAGCGCGGACGGTTTTTGTGGGTCCAAAAACTTCAAGAATTTCCTCTAAGTGATCCACGCCTTCTAGAAGCTGCACGGCAACGCCAACATCGGCTAGGTCCTCGCCCCACACGTGCTGGATCAGTTCCGCATCGTGACGGCCTTCAACCCAGATGCGCGATTGCCTGGCAACCCGAGCCACTCGCTTCTCGGGGGCGATCGACCCCGAATTCGTCAGCGCGCGGCCACCCGGAGTGGTGAGCGTAGGAGCTTTTGGAGCAGGAGCAGCCTTCGGAGGGAGCGCGATAATCGGCTTGCCCTCCAACCAAAACCCGCCTCCTAGGGGGAAAGAACGCTTCCGGCCTCGACGGTCTTCAAGCTCAACCAGGTGCACTCCCCCGGATTTTTCAACGCGAGTGACCGCGCCAACCCATCCGCTGGAAATGTCCTCAAGCACCATGCCGTACTCGACGGGTACCTCCACCGAGCGCGGTCGCCGAGCGCCCGGCCCATCGCGGTGCGGGTCGAATTCAAAGATATTTGTCCCGTACATATCTGAAGTCACCGCACAACACTATGAGCGCGAGCGCCCCTGACACGCTTCAACACTCGGATTCGGAGAAGTTGTGCGACTCCTAACTCAGTAGCCGCACAGACTCAGTAACCCAAGAGGCAGCGGGTCACGTAATCCGCCAATAGACGTCCCTGAAGGGTCACGATCGCGCGGCCTTGGGCGGCGGGTGCTGCCTCGATCAGCCCTTCCGAGGCCAAAGTCGGGAGAGCTTGGAGGAATGTGTCGCGCTCGGCTCCAGCGTGAGGCGCTTCCACACCTTCACTGGTGCGCACTGCGAGCAAAACACGTTCCATCTCTCGCGTTTGCGCATCAAGAATTTCACCTGCCTGTGCGGGGGAAAGCCCCTGGGTAACGCGCTGCGCATAGGCGGAGGGATGCTTGACATTCCACCAGCGATAGCGACCGACATGAGAGTGCGCTCCGGGTCCGAACCCCCACCAATCCCAGTCACGCCAATAGGCAAGGTTGTGTCTCGAGGCATGACGAAGCTGAGTCGATAGGCACCCTTCTTCTCCCGATTCCCGCCGGGCAAAATTAGAGATCTCATACCAGGCGTATCCGGCTTCGCCCAGCAGGCGATCGGCAATTTCATATTTCGAGGCCTCATCGTCAGGGTCTGGCATGGGGAGCTCTCCGCGGGCTACCTGCATTCCCATCTTGGTTCCCTCTTCGATGACCAGCGCGTAAGCACTGATGTGATTCGGTTCCATCGCGATGGCCTCGCGAAGAGAAACCTCCCAATCCTGCAGACTTTCACCCGGAGCACCGTAAATGAGATCAACAGAGACATCTAAACCTAGCTGACGAGCAGCTATAACAAGTCCGGGAAGTCTTGTTGGGTCATGACGGCGGTCCAGCGTGCGCAAAACCGCGGGGACAGCAGATTGCATACCAAATGACACGCGGGTAAACCCAGCCTTATGCAGACGTTCAAGAACGGCCTCGTCAAGGCTTTCGGGATTGGCTTCCACCGTGACTTCTGCACCGGGAACAATCCCAAAGTTCTGGCGAATGCCGTCAAGTAGACGGGCGAGCGCGGCGGGGTCAAGAAGGGTGGGTGTTCCTCCGCCGAAGAAAATGCTCGAGGCCGGGCGTGCAGGCATCTGAGCATCGCTGAGAATTTGCGCAGCTAGGCTCATTTCCGCGAGCGCGCTGGAGTCGTAGCTCACGCGGTCTGCACCGGGACCAAAACCCACCGTGTAGGTGTTGAAGTCACAATATCCACAGCGCACCTGACAAAAAGGGACATGGACGTAGATCGACAATGGGCGATGAGCGCTCGCTTCTGCGAGCTGCGGAAGAAGTACGCCGCGTGGATCCCAGGGCTGACCGTCTGGCTGTGCTGGACTCATCGCGAGTGCGGCCTGGAGGTCGAGCGGGCAACAACTTGAGAAATCACAACCAGGCTTCCTGTCAGTATCGTCAATACGATGAAGGGCCAAAACCAGCTCGCTGTCAGATCGAACATGCGCCCAATAGCCCACGGCCCCAACGCACCAAGACCATAACCAAGGCTTTGGACGAGCGCCGAAAGCGTTCGCGTCTGCGCCGTAGTGGTCGTGCGTTCAATAACCAGCGTAAAGGTAATTGAGAAGAATGCACCTTGACCCAGTCCCCCGCACGCGCTCCACACAACCCACAAGGAGGGAAACAGGAGCATCCCAAGGGGCATGAGAAACCATGCACAAGAGACTATCCCCAGGATTGTCGACGTTTGGCCACGGATCAGTCGCTGAAGGGCCATCATTGTCAGAGGCGCGATGACTCCAATGACGTGGTAGATCGAGGCGGCAAATCCGGCATCGGTACTGTTCATCTGCAGCATTTCTGCCAAGATTCGCGGCAACCATGCAGCAACACCGAAATAGCAGAAAGTATTGATTGCGAAAGCACACGCCATGAGCCAAGCGATCGGCCAGCGATAGATTTCCGAGGCCGTGGCCGCTCCGCTGGTGACGAGCCCATCGTCTGAGCGAAGCTTCCAACCTGCCTTGCGTGCCAGAAACGGCCGGATTCCCGGGTGTTTGAAGGGGTAGACGATCAAGCAGGCCACTAGGGCAAGTAGAGCTGGACCGACTCCCCATATTCCAGCAGCACCTTGCCAACCAACATAGGCAACTAGGGGAAAGGTAAAAGCCGTCGAGGCCGCGATCATCACATCGATCATCGTGGAGTAAATGGCAGTCATGATCCCCGCGCGGTGGCGAAAGTCCCTGCTGATCAGCATGGTGATCACAAGATTCCCCGCCGTTGTTCCAAGGCCAATCAGGAAAGTCCCCAGAAAAAGGGTTGAGCTGTATCCCAGAGAGCGCACGATCGCACCGACGATGACGATCACCAATCCAAGTGACACAGCGTGGTTAAGACCAACACGGCGAAGGACAATCGAGGTCAGCGGGGTGAAGAACCCGAAGCAGAAGACCGGGATAGAAGTGACCAAGCCGGCCTCGGCGGCAGAAAGTCCCAGTTCTTTTTGAACAACGTCAATAATCGGAGGCAGCGCGGTGATGCCTCCTCGCAACGATCCGGCAAGAAGGATGAAAGCGCTGAGAATGATGAGGATCCACACGAACCTACGCTGGAAAAATCGCGCGTAAGCACCCTGTTTCACGGCAAGCTCTTTCTTCGTTGTGACCACACACCCATCAGCAATGTTTTCACAGTTCGCGGTGGAAATCACCTAGCGTACAAATTCCCCCCGGGCAGCGGGTACAACTCGAAAAGAATATGACCGTGCCCGCTTCCTCTTACGGGGAAGCGGGCACACGTTGCGGACCGAGGCGGGGGATTCTCGGTTCATCGAGGAAGCCCCGCCCCGCGCGTTCTCGAGAGAACGCATCTCCACTCTTCGCAGATCCGCCTATCGCGAAGAGGAAGCCGGCGTTTCACGCAAGGTGAAAGCTCAATGCATCAGACAGCATATAAAACTTTGTCAACCACGTGAAATATTGACACCCAGAATGTCACGTGAATCTCTTTGTGACACGGGAGAAAAGGATGGTGAGCATGCAACAATTTGGGGTCCGATCGCCATCATTTCCGAGGCACGCGAACTCCAACGACATCATGAGCCCTGCGCCCCGCGTCAATACCTCGGGTTTCAAAATGGGTGACGACTCGCCCCTCATATCGGGGAGCAAATCCACCGCGCTGGGGTTGAGGATCTTCTGGATCAGGCCTTTGCCCCACGTGAGGATTCTCAAAGAGCGGGCAGGCTTCGATGACATCACGCATTTGCCAGGCGTAGTCATCCCAGTCGGTCGCAAGACGCCACACTCCCCCATCGCGGAGCACTCGGGCAACTTGGAGCGCGAAGGCATCGCTAACGAGGCGGCGCTTGCGGTGGCGCGCTTTCCTCCACGGGTCAGGGAAGAAGGTCCAGACCTCGTCAAGGCAGGCATCCCCCAGCATGATCGGGAGCGCCTGCGCAACATCGGCCTCGAGAACTCGAATATTGTCGACGCCGGCTTCTACAGCCTTTGAAACTAACTTCGCAATCCCAGGAACCCACACTTCAAGCGCAAGATAATCACGATCGGGATGAGCAGCAGCCGCAGCGACGATCTGTTCGCCCGTTCCCGATCCGATCTCCAAAGTCAGCGGAGCGCTACGACCAAATAGTTCAACGGGGTCCAGTCGAAAATCCTCGGCAACGGTCGTGTAGCCAATGCCTCGGCGGGGCTCAATGACGTAGCGTTCGGCGTGAGCATCCCACGTCCGCGCAAGGTTTGGAGGAAGCTCACGACTGCGCCGAGTGAAGGATTTGGTCCGGCTCATGAAGACGGTCCCCTCGGGTGCGCCTCCCGGCCGACGACCATTGCGCGTGTTGACGCCAGCAGACTGAGCGATATCTGCAGCCTGTGCTGCCGCCCCGCCCGCGGCCTCGTTATCCTCTGCCACGATCATTTCTTTCCGGTGGGCACGTCAGAGGTCAGCGCAGCGATGAAGGCCTCTTGGGGCACGTCCACGCGCCCGATCGACTTCATACGTTTCTTGCCTTCCTTCTGCTTCTCCAGCAGCTTGCGCTTACGAGTGATATCGCCGCCGTAGCACTTGGCAAGCATGTCCTTGCGAAGAGCCTTGATGTTTTCACGGGCAATAACGCGTGCGCCCACCGCAGCTTGGACGGGGATTTCGAACTGTTGACGTGGGATCAGTTCCTTCAAGCGCTTCGTCATTCGCAGACCATAGGCATAGGCCTGATCCTTGTGGACAATAGCGCTGAAGGCATCCACGCGGTCACCGTTGAGCAGAATATCGACCTTGACCAGGTCGGCAACCTGCTCGCCGCTCTCGTGGTAGTCCAGCGAGGCATAGCCGCGAGTGCGCGACTTCAGGTGATCGAAGAAATCGAAGACGATCTCTGCGAGAGGCAGCTGATAGTGCAGCTCAACGCGATCCTCAGAGAGGTAGTCCATTCCTCGCATGGTTCCACGGCGATCTTGGCACAGTTCCATAATCGTGCCCGTGAATTCAGTCGGAGTCAGGATCGTTGCATTAACAACTGGCTCACGGACCTCAGAGATCTTCCCCTCGGGGAATTCTGAGGGGTTATCGACCTGAATTTCGGTCCCATCTTCAGCAACGACCTTGTAGACAACGTTCGGAGCCGTGGCAATCAGGTCCAGCTTGAATTCACGCTCTAAGCGTTCGCGGACAATTTCGAGGTGGAGAAGCCCCAGGAAACCGCATCGGAAACCAAAGCCCAGTGCCGCACTGGATTCGGGTTCGAAGGTGAGCGCTGCATCATTGAGCTGAAGGCGCTCAAGTGCGTCACGCAGGTCCGGGAAATCCGAACCATCGACCGGGTAAATGCCCGAGAAGACCATGGGTCGCGGATCGCGGTAACCGGCCAGCGGTTCCTCGGCACCGCGAACTGCGGAAGTCATAGTGTCACCAACACGGGATTGACGAACGTCTTTCACGCCGGTGATGAGGTAGCCGACTTCACCTGCACCAATCCCTTGCGAGGGGGTTGGTTCTGGCGAAATAACACCAATCTCAAGAAGCTCGTGGGTCGCGCCCGTCGACATCATTCGGACGCGCTCGCGGGTGGAGAGCATGCCATCGACAACTCGGACGTAAGTAACAACGCCTCGATAGGTGTCGTAAACAGAGTCGAAAATCATCGCTCGGGTCGGGGCGTCGGGGTTACCCGAAGGCGAGGGAATCTGGCGCACGATCTCATCAAGAAGGGCGGGAACGCCTTCGCCAGTTTTGCCTGAAACTCGCAGAACTTCATCGGGCTCGACGCCAATGAGCTGACCAATTTCTTGGGCGTACTTTTCGGGCTGAGCTCCGGGAAGGTCAATCTTGTTCAGCACGGGGATGATCGTGAGGTCATTTTCCATTGCCAGGTAGAGGTTTGCCAGAGTCTGGGCCTCAATACCCTGTGCGGCATCAACAAGGAGGACTGCTCCTTCACATGCGGCCAAGGACCGCGAGACCTCGTAGGTAAAGTCGACGTGTCCGGGGGTATCGATCATATTCAGGGCGAAAGGCTCACCTTCGAAGGCCCAGGGCATACGCACTGCCTGGCTTTTGATAGTGATGCCGCGTTCGCGCTCAATATCCATGCGATCCAAGTACTGATCGCGCATATCTCGACTGGCGACCACACCGGTGAGTTGGAGCATGCGGTCAGCCAGAGTGGACTTGCCGTGATCGATGTGAGCGATGATGCAGAAATTACGGATACGTTCCTGCGGAGTGGCCGCGGGTTGGATCTGCGCGAGCTGCTCAGGAGTAGGAATCGGGGACAAGCAAGACCTCCGGAAGGGTTGTGACGTCTGGTCTATCGTCCCATTAGTAAGCACCGGGGTGCCAATTCCACGCCGATAGGGTGTGCGTTCTCACCATTTATCGGGCTTTTATAGGGATATCGGAGGTCGTTCTGCGCTTCTATTTCTGCTAAAGTTGTCCTTCGGACTCCCAGCCTGGTCGGGCAGGGGGTCTGGTTAGAGTCGTTTGCGGGTGTCCCCATGCCCCAGTCCCGACACTGACACAGCCCTCACCGACCTGTACGAACGAAAGACCAAGGAGTAATCCGACTGTGGCGAACATTAAGTCTCAGATCAAGCGGATCCGCACCAACGAGAAGCGCCGTCAGCGCAACCTGGCAGTCAAGTCTGAACTGAAGACCCTGGTGCGCAAGACTCGCGAAGCCGTCGAGGCTGGCGACAAGGAAGCAGCTATTGAAGCTCTGCGCGTCGCATCGCGTAAGCTCGACAAGGCCGTCTCGAAGGGCGTTATTCACCGCAACCAGGCCGCGAACCGCAAGTCCAAGCTTGCCCGTCGCGTCCAGTCGCTCGGCTGATTTAATCGCTTGATGTGGTCCTTGCAGGAAACTGCAGGGGCCACATTTTTATGTGCCAAGGGTGAGTATCTTTATCTACCAAAGCTAAGGAGCCAAAGATGACCGCTATTCCTTCACCCACTACTCAGCGCCACGCCGCAGGGCCACACCAAGACTGGCCTCGTTTACCAAAGGACGCCGAGCGCTACCTAGACTCCCCTACTGCGGGCACTCTTCCCGCAGATATCCCGGGAGGCAGGCACCCAATCGTGGACGCGCTCGAACTTCACCCGGTAAACGGAACGCGCGCGACTGATCCGGTCCCCAACGGCTTCGAGGTTCTCTACCTTGCCGCAGGTTGCTTCTGGGGTGTTGAACGTATCTTCTGGCGCCAGAAGGGCGTGTGGGCAACGGCTGTGGGCTACATGGGCGGCGGAAATGCAAACCCCACCTACCGAGAGGTGTGTACAGGACGCACGGGCCACGCTGAGACCGTTGCTGTTGTCTACGACCCTTCCGTAACCGGCGAAGGCGGAGCGAGCCTGATCAAAACCTTCTTCGAGAACCACGATTCCACTCGCCCCAACCGTCATGGGAACGACGTGGGCACTCAGTACCGCAGCGCGATTTGGGTGACGACGCCGAGGCAGGCTGAGGTGGCATCGCTTCTGCGCGGTGCGTGGGTGGCTGAGTTGGAACGCGCGGTGCCGGGGGCCCGCTGCTATACAACGATTGGCGAGGCCGGGGCCTGCTTTGCCCAGTCAGGTGGCCCTTTCTATCTGGCCGAGGACTACCACCAGGCCTACTTAGAAAAGAATCCCGATGGCTATTGCAATCACGGGCCAAATGGCGTGAGCTGCCCCGTGGGCATCCTCAATATGCCCGCGCAAGTAAACATCGAACCACCGAGGTAGAGATTCATGCGCTGTGCAGTGTGCTGCGGATATTTTGGGCTTGAGAGAGCCGCGATGTCCGATGCCACATTTCTCAGTCTCTATTGAGAGCAGCCCCAATACTGGAACAAATAATTCGGGGGAGGCAATTTCTGCCTCCCCCGAATTGCGTTTAACAGCTAGCGACTCATGCCTCTTCAGGCGTAATGGTCACGCCCTCAACGTCCATTTCGTCCAAGCTGACTGTACGGTCCTTCTTCACCAGGTGGTAGCCCAACCAGATGAGTAAGAAAATCGGAAGGCCGATGTACGAGGAGGCAACCTGCAGGAGCTGACCACGGAAGACGGCCTCGTAATTCTGGCCCAGCAGAACGATCAAGCACATGGTGAAGGCCAAGATCGGACCGAAGGGGAAGAAGGGCGCCTTGTAGGGAAGCTCGTCAAGGGAGCGCCCCTGCTTGACATATGCCCTGCGGAAACGCCAGTGGCATGCCGCAATACCCAGCCAGACGATGAATCCGGAGAGGCCTGAAACGTTGAGCAACCACGTGTAAGCGGTGTCTTCACTCACCAGTGCCGCAACGAATCCCAGTGCACCAACAGCCGAGGTCGCGAGCATTGCGTAGATCGGCACACCATGGCTTGTGACCTTTCCAAAGAAGCGAGGAGCCTGGCCGCTCAGTGCCATCGAGTGAAGCATACGAGTGGATGCGTAGAGTCCAGAGTTTCCTGCGGAGAGAATCGCGGTCAAAATGACGGCGTTCATGACGGCTGCCGCGGCAGCAACACCCATACGCTCAAAGACCAAGGTAAAGGGCGAGTATGCAATATCCGAGGCAGAATCGCGCAGCAGGTTCGGATCGGTGAAAGGAATCAGAGTGCCGATGATGGCGATCGCACCGATGTAGAAGAACATGATGCGCCAGAACACGGTCTTGATTGCGCGAGGCACATCGCGGCGAGGATTAGACGATTCGCCTGCTGCAACACCGACAAGTTCGGTTCCTTGGAAGGAGAAGCCTGCAATCATGAAGACTGAGATGATGGCCAAGAATCCACCGTGGAAGGGAGCATCGCCGGTCGTCCAGTTCTGCACTCCCGGAGAGTCGTTGAAGATTCCGAAGATCATCAGGGTGCCAGAAATCAGGAAGATGACGACGGTGATGACCTTGATCAGGGCGAACCAGAATTCTGCCTCGCCATAGACACGGGCACTCAAGGCATTAAGAACAGTCAGTAAGACAAGGAAGGAAATCGCCCAAACCCACGAGGGAACATCTGGCAACCAGTAAGACATCACCAATCCCGATGCCACAAGTTCAGCTGCGACGGTAATCGCCCAGTTGAACCAGTAGTTCCAGCCCATTGCAAAACCGAATGAAGGGCTAACGAAACGCGTGGCGTAGGTCTGGAAAGATCCTGCGACGGGCATGTGTGCGCTCATCTCACCAAGAGACTGCATGAGCAGAAGGACCATGAGGCCAATAACGGCGTAGGCAGCCAAAGCACCGCCGGGGCCAGCCGTTGAGATTGTTGCGCCTGAGGCGACGAAGAGGCCGGTACCGATCGCGCCACCGATCGCGATCATCTGCATGTGGCGTGCCGATAAACCACGCTTAAGTTCCGTGCGCTGGGGCTTGTCCTTGGACTGGACCTGCTGGTCAGTCTCAAGGTTCACTTCCATTGCACTGGGGTTCGGCGTTTCCATGCCGCACGCTCCTTTGGTTTATCGGTCCGCGGCCGGACGCCGCCGACTCTGGTTCCATTAGTGTGACATCCAATGACCTATCTTTTCCAATTTGTTTACCTTTTGGACGCGATTGTGAGGGAATTAATATCCATGTTACTTCGCCAACATATTCAACCAGAAACCCTAAGAATGGCAGTATCCTTGAGAAAAATAGACATATCCCCCAACCGTATGATTGGAATAATTATGAGGCGAAACCTTCCGAAGATGTTATGGGTATGCAGCCTGTCTCTTTCAGCACTCTGCATTGGCAGTGCAAGTTACGCAACCCCTACCCTCAGCATCGACGAAAGCTACGACTTCAGCACGCCTTCGCACATGAGTTACACAGCATCTATCACCGATGCGTCAGGGACAACCCTCACGGAAGACACGTGCAGCAAGCTCCAGCTCGGTGGAGATACCCCCATTTTTATGTCCAACGGATCAGCTCATACATGCAGGATTTCAGCAGATTATGAGGGATCAACGCTCTCACAGTTCCTGACCGTCACCGAGAAAGGTTTTTCTTTCACATCCCAAACGTCAATAATCTTGGCGGGAATCACCGACGGTGCTAATACAAGCGGCGATAGCCCAACAGTCAACATCAACGTCCAATTCCCCGAGGGATACGTACCAACATCCGCCGATACTTCAGGAGAAGTTGATCCAGCCAAGCGAGCAGTGCATTGGACCAATGCACCTTCCATAGTCAGTGCCACTGGAGAGGTCGACTCTACACAACAAGCGGCTCCTTCGGCATCGACCAATGATGATCAGTCTTCTTCCCAAGGCGAAAGCCGAGGGGTACCAGCGAAGTACATTGCTATTGGAGTCTCCTTCCTTGCGTCGATCATCGTTTTGACCACCAGACTACGCAGGGGAAAGGATTGTCGACCTGCCCAGCACCAACAGCGCTAGCTAGGGGCTTTTCCCATTTCAAGTACTCTCACGTCGATACAAAACTGGATCATCTGGCGCCGGTTCTGTATTCTGTCTTCGCTTTAAACATCACATATAGAGGGGGCGATTTATGAAGCGCCGTATTTTTGGATCTCTTGGAGCTATCGCAATCACCGGGGCGTTGGCCTTGTCTGCTGGTACTGCCAGCGCTGATTCCACCATCACTCTTGAAGAGGAGTACAACTTCTCTTCTGCAACAAAGATGACCTACACCTTAAGGATGAGCGATTCTTCGGGCACCGTGGTCACGAAGGAGGCGTGTGAGAAGGCGCAATCATCTGGTGCAAATACAGTTTTTAAGCAGGTGAATTCCAGCACTACCTGCGCAATCTTCCAAGACGCTCCTTCTGACGAAGTCGCAAAAATCCTGAAGGTCAGCGACGATACTTTCACTTTCGAATCACAGAGTCGCTCTGTTTTAACCGGTCTCGGTTCCCGCATGGGCATTGAAAACATGAAGGTGATCGCGACATTCCCCAAGGGATACAGGATCGAGTCTGCAGTTGTTCCAGACGGTGGTGACACGCAGATTGCCCCAACCGGCGATTCGGTTACCTGGATCAATGTGTCAACGGATGTACATACCGAAGGCAAGATCTATTCATCTTCGCCATCCTCGACAAAGTGGATCCTCCTGCTGATCCTTGGAGTTGTTGTTATTGGCGGCATTGGTGCGTTCGTTGTCGTGAGCAACCGCAAGAAGAAAGCCCAGCCGCAAACCGGCCAATTCCCGCTCCCACCCCTCGGAGGCCAGTACCCCGCACCGACCGGACAGCCCCAGTCAGGTGTTTCCCCCTCGCAGGATCAATACCCGCAGGCTCCGCAGCAACCTGAGCAGGGCCAAGTTCCTGAACAAGGAGAGCAGCCAGGTCAGTACCCCCAAGCCTGAGCAATACTCGTGATACATACGGTGGGTGGCGCACTATATACGCGCCACCCACCACACTTTTGCACTCAATTCAGCTTCTTTAAAGCCTTTCGTTATTCAAACGATACTCAATTCGTCACAGCCCTTAATTACTGCTTATCCTGTGAACAAGCTTCCCTCTAGGCAAAGGAACTCTCATGAAGCGACGCACGATCGGGGCAGCAGGCACCCTGGCACTCACAGCCAGCCTCGTGTTGGCAACAGGACCAGCTTTCGCTGACGAACCACCTCTCGGCGTGGACGAGACCTACGATTTCGCCTCTGCAACTCAGTTGAGCTACATCCAGCATTACAGGGACAGCTCAAAAACTTTGATTACAGAGCAAACATGCAGCTACATTTCAAGCACTAACTCGGACCTCAAAACCAAGTTCCACACAGAAGGCTCAGTGAACGTCTGTGATGTAATCACCGAGGTTAAGGATACTGATATCGATGAGTTCTTGGAGGTCTCTGGAAACAACTTCACCTTCACTTCCGAGTCTGATGGCGTGTTGAAGTCCCTGTCTAAAGAGTTCCCCAACGGCAAATTTGACAGCATTGGGAAGGTGACTGCGAAGTTCGCTGGAGGCTTGGTTCCCAGTTCCGCTGATAATGGTGGCACGATCGATAAGTCGACGGGCACAGTTACTTGGTCCAATGTCAAGATTAATGTCAAGGTGAAGGGCAGTACGGACGGTAAGGCAGCTGCTTCTTCCACAGCGAAGAGCGGTTCAACAAGCAGTGCCTCAGCTGACTCCGACTCCGCCAGCGCAGCATCCTCAACGCCTGATTCCACCTCGTCTTCCTCCTCTTCTGGTTCGAAGTGGATCCTCCTGCTGGTCCTGGCAGTCATCGTCATCGGTGGCATCGGTGCATTCGTTGTCATGAGCAACCGCAAGAAGGCCCAGCCCCAAGGCGGCCAATACCCACAGGGCCAGTACCCCGTCCAGCCCATGGGCGGCCAATACCCGCAACAGGGTCAGTACCTCGCACCCGGACAGTACCCGCAGGCACCTCAGCCCGGCCAGTACCCGGCACCCACAGGACAGCCCCAGCCCGGTCAATACCCCGAGCAGGGACAGTACCCGCAGGCGACTCAGTACCCGCAGGCACCTCAGCAGCCGGGGCAGTACCCTGAGCAAGGCCAGCAGCCGGGACAATACCCACAAGCCTGAGCGGTTTTAGGCCAATAATTGAAATGGGTGGTGTGTAGAGCTTGCACACCACCCATTCACATTCGCAGCTTTCTTCAAACCACGGCATTTTCAGAATTTAAATGTCATCCAATTCGTCTGTATTCACAAATGCATTTATTCTGTTGAATACATTCCCTCTGAACAAAGGAGCTCCCATGAAACGACGCTCAATTGGAGCTATCGCCATTCTTGCCATTGCAAGCTCTGTTGCGTTGGCAGCAGACCCTGCTTTCGCAGACCCAGAGATCGCCGTGGAAGAAATCTACGATTTCTCTTCTCCAACGGAAGCCAGCTACACACTGAGCACTATCGATGTCAACGGAGTTCGCATCACCAAGGAGAATTGCGATAAGGCTCGACGAGGAACTGTGACTCCTACCTTCCGCACTGAAGGTTCATCGACGATCTGCGACGTGACCCAGAAGATTTCAGGTAGCAACGTTAAAGAACTTCTCACAACTTCGGGGAGCAAATTTACTTTCACGTCCCAAAGTGACGATGCATTCAAGAAACTATCAAAGACCATGGCGATCGATAAGATCCAAAAAGTAACTGCGAAGTTCGCGGGCGGCTTGGTTCCGACCTCTGCTGACAATGGTGGCACCATCGATAAAGCTGCAGGTACGGTCACGTGGACCGACGTGACGACTTCGCTCAAGGTCGAAGGCAGCACAAACGGCAAGGCAGCTGCTTCTTCATCAGCGAGCTCAACAGCGAAGAGTAGCTCAACAGCGAAGAGCAGTTCGACAAGCAGCGCCTCAGCAGACTCCGACTCCACCAGCAAAGCATCCTCGACACCTGACTCCACCTCTTCTTCCTCTTCCTCCGGCTCGAGGTGGATCCTCCTGCTGGTCCTGGCAGTCATCGTCATCGGTGGTATTGGCGCATTCGTTGTCATGAGCAACCGCAAGAAGGCCCAGCCCCAAAACGGCCAATACCCCGTCCAGCCCATGGGCGGCCAATACCCGCAACAGGGTCAGTACCCCGCACCCGGCCAGTACCCGGCACCCACAGGACAGCCCCAGCCCGGTCAATACCCCGAGCAGGGACAGTACCCGCAGGCGACTCAGTACCCGCAGGCACCTCAGCAGCCGGGGCAGTACCCTGAGCAAGGCCAGCAGCCGGGACAATACCCACAAGCCTGAGCGGTTTTAGGCCAATAATTGAAATGGGTGGTGTACAGAGCTTGCACACCACCCATTCACATTCGCGGCGATCTTCAGGCCACGACATTTTCAGAATTTAAACGTCATCGAATTCGTCTGTATTCACAAATGCATTTATTCTGTTGAATACATACCCTCTAAACAAAGGAACTCCCATGAAACGACGCTCAATTGGAGCTATCGGCATCCTTGCCATTGCAAGCTCTTTTGCGTTGGCAGCAGGCCCTGCTTTCGCTGACGAACCGCGTCTCGGCTTGGACGAGACCTACGATTTCACCTCTGCAACTCAGTTGAGCTACATCCAGCATTATAGGGACAGCTCAAAAACTTTGCTGACAGAGCAAACATGCAACGTAATTTCAACCAATAACCCAGAGCTCAGCACCAAGTTCCATACAGAAGGCTCAGTTAACGTCTGTGACGTGATCAGCCAGGCCAACGACACTGATATCAATGAGTTCTTGGAGGTCTCTGGAAACAACTTCACCTTCACTTCCGAGTCTGATGTCGTGTTGAAGCTCCTGCCTGAAATGTTCCCCGGCTACAACTTTGACAGCATTGGGAAGGTGACTGCGAAGTTTGCTGGCGGCTTGGTTCCCAGTTCTGCCGATAATGGCGGTACGATCGACAAGTCAACGGGTACGGTCACGTGGTCGAACGTCAAGACCGCTGTCAAGGTCGAAGGCAGCACGAACGGCAAGGCAGCTGCTTCTTCCACAGCGAAGAGCAGTTCGACAAGCAGCGCCTCAGCAGACTCCGACTCCACCAGCAAAGCATCCTCGACACCTGACTCCACCTCGTCTTCCTCCTCTTCCGGCTCGAGGTGGATCTTCCTGCTGGTCCTGGCAGTCATCGTCATCGGTGGCATTGGCGCATTCGTTGTCATGAGCAACCGCAAGAAGGCCCAGACCCAAGGCGGCCAATACCCACAGGGCCAGTTCCCCGGCCAGCCCATGGGCGGCCAGTACCCCGCACCCGGACAGTACCCGCAGGCACCTCAGCAGCCTC
>UWSI01000012.1 GCA_900541895.1 uncultured Actinomyces sp.
TCACTCGTCACCCAAAAGAACCTCACGCGGCACCTCGCCATATCTTTTTGGGGTGCTAATCCCATACGCGAGCAGCGGTTGGTTTTTAAGCAGGGGCTCGATGTATAACCCAAGCAAGTCTTCACAGATTCCAGCTCGCTTCCCAAGATCATGCAGTGCAACGAGAATCTCATACACTGATTGTTCAGCGAAAGGCCTGTAATCCCGCCGTATTCGCCTCTTTGTCTTCTGCAACGCAGGACTGTCTCGGACAGAGATGTTCCACAATCGACCATAGTGGGCAGTTCGATTACGCAGATAAACGAAAGAGCGGACTTGGGAAGGTAAAACTCTTCGAGTAGTTCCCAAAGAGCTTGCCATTGCATCCAGAACTCCAGATTCACCGGACGCTTGAATCATTCGCGAAAGCGTTCCAAAACTCAGTGCCTCAACCGCAACCCAAATTGGCATCCTGTCATACGCCTCAGGTGCAAAATGCGAACCTTGCTTAACCCCATCTCGATAATGATCAATGAATCTTTACTCCTATCTAGATCAGACAGTATTCGTTCTTGAATCGGATCTTCATCGGCCGATGGAGGTTGTGTGAAGCCCTTTCCGTAGGCAAAGGATTTTGACGGCGCAAAGTATTCACCATAGTGATGAGCAAAGCGAGTCCTCAGGAGGATCTCGCATTTTGCGAGCAACTCCTTAGAAACGCTAGAGAGTTTTCTCTCCG
Organism: uncultured Actinomyces sp.; assembly: GCA_900541895.1. Lineage (GTDB taxonomy): Bacteria > Actinomycetota > Actinomycetes > Actinomycetales > Actinomycetaceae > Pauljensenia. The sequence goes on from UWSI01000012.1 coordinate 719, forward strand.
CCTCATAGAGGCCGTAAATCCTCTCAAAACTTGTTCCATCGATAAAGGAGTCATCACCGTAGCTTGGGTCTTTCTGCCAGTACCGGAAGTAACCCGAAAGACGGTAGTAGCTCACATAGGAAAGTAATTTCTCTGCGCGGCTCTGGTCCTCAATTCGCATACCACGCCGAACGAGCAACTCAAGCTGATCACCGTAGCTGAGCCACTTTTTATCTATCGAGGTATCCATCAAACAGCACCTTTGCTGGTAAAAAATGGCCCCGGTCATTTGTGCATTACCCAAAGGGAAAGAGGCCTGACCGGGGCTCTGTTAAGGCTAGTTTACAGTACATATAGCCTTCGAGGATGCAGTTTTTCTACGAGTAACCCATGCTGTGCATCACGAAATCACAGCAGTAACCAGTTCCTAGAACGTCGATGTATCAATCACGAAGCGGTAGCGCACCTTTGAGGCCACAACTTTGTCATAGTCCTCGGTAATGGAATCGCCGTCGATGATCTCAATCACGGGACGCACGCCGTGCTCGGCGCAGAACTCCAGCATTTCCTGAGTTTCAGCAATGCCACCGATCTGCGACCCTGCAACGACTTTGTTTCCATTGACCACAGCTCGCATGGGGATCACCATCGGGTTCTCGGGCAAACCAACGTCAACAAAGACGCCGAAAGGCTTGAGCGCATGGATCAGTCCCGGGTAATCCAGATCATCCGCGCTCACCGTGCAGATAATGAGGTCAAAGGACGAGGCCAGTGATTCGATGGTGCCTTCTTCTGCAGTTGCATAGAAAGCGGTGGCACCAAACTGACGCGCATCGGCTTCCTTTGAACGACCATGTGAGATCACGGAAACTTCTGCACCCATTGCGGCGGCAAGCTGAACGCCCATGTGCCCCAAGCCGCCCATACCGACAATGGCAACTTTCTTTCCCGGGCCCGCACCCCAACGCCGCAGCGGTGAATACATGGTGATCCCGGCGCACATCAGTGGTGCAGCATGTTCCAAGGCCACAGCATCCGGTACGTGACAAGCGAAGTCTTCGCGCACCGTCATTGCCTGGGCATAGCCACCAAAAGTCGGCTTCCCATCTGGGCCCGCCCGGAACGTCCAATAGGCACGGGGGTTGTCACAGAACTGCTCGTGGCCATCGGTGCAGTATTCGCATTCCTTGCACGACCCCTGCAAACAACCAACACCGATGCGGTCCCCTACCTTGAATTTAGTTACGCCTTCGCCAACTTTGGTCACAACGCCAGAAATCTCATGTCCGCCGACGAAGGGATAGGGAATCGGTCCCCATTCACTGCGCGCAGTGTGGATATCAGAGTGGCAAATTCCCGCATATTTAATGTCGAAAAGTACTTCACCCGGTCCGGGTTCACGAATATCAATCATCATGGGGTGATATTGCGATCGCGCATCATCACAGGCATAGGCACGGACTTGAGGCATCTGAGACTCCTTTGTTTGTCCTCCCAGCGCTGAGCACCCCCGCCACACGGCACGTGTGGGAAGCTCTCTTACGCACGCATATTGCTCACATGCTAACACTCAAAACATATGAAAAACCCTCAGAACCTTAGGGTTCTGAGGGTTATACCGGGTGGCTGACGGGACTCGAACCCGCGACGTCCTGGACCACAACCAGGTGCTCTACCAACTGAACTACAGCCACCATTGAGCGCTGCGAAAAACGCAACGGAGAAACTCTAACATCTGGGCACGCCAAGTGAGAAATCGAAAAGCGAAGCGTGGTGATTGCCACGAATAGACATCCTCCCCCGCTTCACAAGGAAACGAGGGAGGAGCAAGGACAAGATCTACATCTCACCAGAATGCACGGGTAGAGATCGCGTCAGCGAAGTTACCCAGAGCATCGGGTGTTGCCTCCAGGTAGAGGTCCGCGTCCACCAAGGACACCTCCATCACTCGGAAGGAGCCTTCACCATCGGGAACCAGGTCCACGCGGTTGTAGAGAAGTAGCTCATCGCGTCCCAAACGCGAACGCATGTACTCATGCAGAACCTGACGGATCTGCTCACCCCACTGCCATGTGGCGGTGTCTGCGGGACGAGCGGTCACCACGGCCTCGTGCATGGATGGGTCTGTGACCGAAGAGGGGTGCAAAACCGCGCGCTTCTCAACTGCGTGGGACAGCAGACCATTGAAGAAGACCAGGGAAACCTCGCCGTGGACGTCGATATCTTCTAGGTAGCGCTGAAGCATCACGGAACGGCCTTCATCAAGCAGTTCCATGGTTTGAGCCAAAGCTGCTTGACGCTGTGAGGTGTCGATAGCGGTGTAACGACCGATATCGCGCACACCCGAAGAAACCGCAGGCTTTACAACGAAGTCGCCCAAAGCCGGGAAGCGCGAGTGAACTTGATGCTTCGAAAAACCGTGCGAGGGCTCAAGCCACGTCGTAGGAATAACAGGAAGCCCCAGGGCCTCCAAATCCTTCATGTAGTGCTTGTCAGTGTTCCAGTCCATGACATCTGCGTGGTTGAGCAGACGCGGCACTGAATTTGCCCAGTTAATAAATTCCTGGCGCTGCGTTGCGTAATCCGAAACGGATCGGATCACGCAGACCCCCGCTGCGTCCCAATCGACCGTGGGATCATTCCAAATAGCAATCTGGGGGTCCATTCCGCGCTCTGCAAGAGCGTCAGGAAGTCCACTTTCATCGGAGAAAAGTTCGGGCATATTCTCCGAGGTGACAAGGGTAACCTTGGGTTTTTTCGTCATAAAAATATCTTACCTTAGTCCCAAGGGTCGGCTCATGGCTTCCTCTAACAGGGAGGTCACCAATTCGGTGTAGCTCAATCCAGCTTCGCCCCACACACGCGGATATAGCGACAAACGAGTAAAGCCGGGCATGGTGTTCACTTCATTCACGATAATCTCGTGGGTTGCATCGTTATAGAAGAAATCGACACGGGCCAGACCCTCGCATTCCAAGGCCTCGAAAGCCTTGAGTGCTGTTTCTTGAATACGAGCCGCGTCTTCTTCTGGAACATCCGCCGGGCACATCAAGGAAATGGCATCGGTATCGACATACTTCAGGGCGTAGTCGTAGAACTCGCCTTCAGGAACACCGATTTCACCCAGAGGCGCAGCCATCGAATCGCCACCCGCAGGAACGCGTACCCCGCACTCGACCTCACGACCATAGGCCATCGCCTCGACGATGATTCGCGGATCGTTTGCGGCCGCTTCCTTGATGGCAAGGTCCAGCTGATCAGGGGAATCCACGCGCGAAATCCCAACCGACGAACCACCTCGAGTCGGTTTAACAAAGACTGGGAAGCCCAAAGCTTCAATCCGTGAGCGCACCTCCTGGGGATCGCGGGACCACTCTTTCTCGGTCACCAATTCCCACCGTCCGACTGCAATCCCCGCCTCGGCAAGGACAGTCTTCGTTAAGTGCTTATCCATTGAAACCGCGCTGGACGTCACACCACAGCCGACGTAACGGACATTCGCCATCTCGAAGAGACCCTGGATCGTTCCGTCTTCGCCATAAGGACCGTGCAGAAGCGGAAGCACAACATCGATAACACCCAGATCTTCAACACTGACAATCCGAGCATCATCGTCTTCGGGAGTGCGGTCGTAGGTAGTTTCAACCAAACGAGCAAGGCCAGGAAGCAGGCTCACGCGACTGAGTCCCGGCTCAATAGTCGTATTCGAGGCCGTGCGCAGATCGACAAGCTCAGGCTTGCTATCGACGTGCACCCATTGGCCGTCTCGGGTGATTCCAACCGCAAGCACATCGAAGCGTTCGCGATCAATCGCATGAAGAACACCGGCAGCGGTCGCACAGGACACCAGGTGCTCACTGGAGCGTCCGCCGAAAACGACAAGGACGCGAGGACGTTTGACTTCACTCATGGCCTCAACCCTACCGCGTGGCCAGCCCATCCCGTCGCTCTTCTCATGCCCGCGTCATTCGATGTTGAACACACTCAGGGTTTCAATCCGGTATCGACTTTGCCAAAGGTCAAGGTTTCACTCCCCGACGCAGTCTGCCCCCATTAGGATGAGGGAAGTCAAACTCGTAGATCGCTCAAGGAGGAGATCGTGAAGGCGCACCATTTTTCATCTCTATGCGCACTAGTCCTTCTAGCCACGCTCAGCGGATGCTCCCCGACTCCCGCGCCCTCGGCAAACAGCTCAGCTACGGCCTCGGCAAGCGAAAGCGCGTCTTCCTCCCCCACTCCCGAGGCCACGCCCTCTTCCAGCCCTACTCTTGAGAATCGGGAAGAAATTCCCTCGCGGAAGGCATCCCTCACGCAGGGCAAAGAGGACGCTAATCACGCACCGGTCTTTCACGACCTGCGCGTCGGTGAGCACGATACTTTCTACAGGGTCGTCGTTGAGTTCACGGGAAGCGACGATGTGGGATGGCAAGGCGGGTGGACGACTTCCCCAGCAACCCAGGGTAAAGGCGATCCAATTGATCTAGGGACGCCAATTTACCTTGAGTTGTCCTTGGAAGGCGGAGCCATGCCCGTCAGCGAAGAACTCCAAAAAGACTACTACAAGGGCGAAAAAACCAAGGAAGTCGGGCCAATTCGCGTACGCGAAGACGGAAGCTTTGAGGCAAATACGCATATCGTGATTGGAATGGATCACAAGCGCGAGGTGACTTTGAGCGCGCTCAGCAACCCCTCGCGCGTGGTGATTGATATCGCGAAGTAAGAAGTAAGGGGTTTAGATCTCCACCCGTTTCTTCAGTTTGCGATCCCACACGCCCTGCGGGGCATCTTCTCCGCGAAGAGCAGCAACCTGATCAATCATCGTGCGCTGAATACGTACGGTTGCTTCATCAACAGCGTGATGATCAGCAGAACCGGTGTCATGGCGAAGGTCATCCAGGTCGATTGGCTGGCCAATGTGGACACTCACTTTGCGTTGGGGACGAAAATCGATCAGCGCCGATCCCGAACGCATAATTTTTTGCTCTCCCCAGTGGATGAAGGGAATAACATCAACCCCCGTGTCCAGAGCAAGACGCGCCGCACCGGTCTTAATGCGCATCGGCCACTCTTCAGGGTCAGTGGTCAAGGTGCCTTCGGGGTAAATTGCCACGCATTCGCCATCGCGAAGTGCCTTCGCTGCCGAGGCCAAAATCGCCCCCGGTTCCTTCGACTTTCGATCGACCGGAAGCAGTTGCATCCGACGCATGGCCCCACCCAAAAGCGGGACCTTGAATAGCTCTGACTTGGCCATAATGCGCACGGGAACGTCCGCTTTCATCATGACCCACAGTAAACAGACCGCATCAATGTTTGACAGGTGATTACATACCAGCAGGTATCCGCGGTCCTTGGGGAGATTTTCAAGACCCTGGACGTCAATCTTCATCCACGGGACCATAAAGCTGCGGAAAACGCCTCGCGCGAAACGGTAGAAACCTGTGAGTCGGTGAGTCATGTGTGTAGTTTATCCAAGCAAGGTGCTGGGGCCAAAGATCAACAAGACAGCTGGGACAAGCAACAAGTTCGCGCTAACTGCCACGGCTTTAAACAAAGACGCGAAAAACCTCAGGGCTGACCGAGATTTCAAGTGGCCCTTCTCCCACGTGGTCGCCATCTCCCATTGCAACTAACCCGGTACTCTCCCAGATCTTGACGCTGGTGACCTGTTCGACGTGAAGGATCGGATCATCGACTTTTCGCATTGCAAGAACCCGTGCAAGAACGCGGATCGCGTGGCGCTTCGGTACCGGGTCCACGGTGAGAAGTTCCAGACAACCGTCACTGGGATTGGAACTGGGAACAATATTGATCCCACCTCCAAACCATCCGGAATTAGAGACGGAAACAAGCCACCCCCGGATTCGCCTTCGCGTCCCATCTACCTCTATTTCCATAGTTTTGGGCTGGAACTGCTGAAGGGCGCGCAAGGCCCCCCAAGCGTAAGCGAAAGTACCCGAGGCAATAGATGTGTCATTTGCGATCTGGTTCGCCAAAGCATCTAAGCCGAAAGACACGATTCCCAGCACCTGAGCCGGTTTTTCTTCGAGGTCATTGCCTTCGAGGTCCTTGCCAGGCGAGGGTGGCCGCTGCCCGGCGGCATCTTGCCCGTCATTGCCCCTATTGAGCGCGCGCACCTGCATAGCGTCGATGCCTCTGATCCGAGGATGCTCCCCCGCGTCCTCAGCGCAGATTTCCGAGGCCGTTGGTAGGCTCCGCACATGCGCGACCGCGTCAGTCCCAATTCCAAGGCAACGGCACAGATCATTTCCTCTTCCTCCGGGAAGAGGAATCACCACTCCACCGCGCGCCCCAACCTGAGTAGCAATGCGAGCGATGTAGCCATCGCCACCTAATACTGCAACCCAGTGATTGGTGCATGCTGCCGCCAAAGCTGCCGGATCATCCGAGCGGTGGGTGACTCGAACGTCGACGTTCCATCCTTGGGAGCGTAAAAGTGCCGCTACCTTGGGAGCTCGACGTAGCGCGCGACCTTTCCCGGAAAGGGCGGAGACAAATAGCTTCAGTTTGGGCTGGGATGGCTGATCCACGACTGCGGCCTTCGAGAGGTGCGTCAGTCTTCGTATTCCACGCGAGCATTGAGCTCACGAAGCTTGCGAATAAAATGTTCGTAGCCGCGAGAAATGACATCAATCCCTGACACAGTCGATGTACCAGTTGCGGTCAAGGCTGCAATCAGGTGTGAGAATCCGCCGCGCAGATCCGGAACGACAATATCAGCTGCGTGCAGCGGAGTCGGTCCCGAAATAACTGCTGAGTGGTAGTAGTTTTTCTGGCCAAAACGACAGGGTGTTCCACCCAAGCACTCGCGATACACCTGGATATTTGCGCCCATCTGACGCAGTGCTGAGGTAAAACCAAAACGGTTTTCGTACACCGTCTCGTGGACGATCGATAGTCCTTCTGCTTGAGTAAGGGCGACAACCAGCGGTTGCTGCCAGTCGGTCATGAAGCCGGGGTGAACCGCGGTTTCCAGGGCGATGGAGTGGAGTTCGCCGCCGGGGTGGTAGAAACGAATACCTTCTGAATCGATATCAAACGCGCCACCGACCTTTCGGAAAGTATTGAGGAAGGTCGTCATATCTGGCTGATGCGCGCCCCGAACGTAAATATCACCTCGGGTCGCAAGAGCTGCAGCGCCCCAAGAGGCGGCCTCGATACGATCAGGGAGAGCGGTGTGGCGGTACCCGCTCAGGGACTCCACACCCTCAATGCGGATGGTGCGGTCAGTGTCGACAGAAATAATGGCGCCCATCTTCTGCAAAACATTGATGAGGTCCATGATTTCAGGCTCGATGGCAGCGCCCTTCAGCGTGGTAATTCCATCGTTGCGAACCGCAGTCAGCAGAGTCTGCTCGGTTGCGCCAACGGAAGGGAAAGGCAGCTCGATAATCGCACCGTGGAGACCGGACGTAGGACGCTTGATATGAACCCCTTCGGGCTGCTTATCAACGATTGCACCGAACTTACGCAGAGTTTCCAGGTGGAAGTCGATGGGACGGCCACCAATTGCGCAGCCACCCAGCTCAGGAATGAAAGCTTCACCCAGCTGATGAAGAAGCGGGCCACAGAACAAGATCGGGATGCGCGAGGCCCCGGCAAGTGTGTCGATATCAGAACGTGAAGCAACACGTACCTGCGAAGGATCCATCCGCAGCGAACCGCGTTCTTGGTCGTAATCAACCTTGACGCCGTGAAGGGCAAGGAGGTCAGATACGACGTCGACGTCACGAATCAAGGGAACGTTGTACAGCTCGGAGGGAGTATCTGCGAGCAGTGACGCAACCATTGCTTTGGGGACAAAGTTCTTCGCCCCGCGGACGGTAATGGTCCCCTCAAGGGGGTGGCCACCTTCAACTCGAAGTTTCGAGGACATAGTGATGCTCTCCTAGCTGTCGACTTCTGTGACCACTTTAGAGCAGCACGCCCTCATCTGCGTGCGCTTAACGCATCTTGAGGGCGTGGCGAATTACTCACCTTCGGTGGGACGGGCGGAAACGACCGGCTTCGAAGGCATGGTCTTGGCCGGCAGAGTCTTCGGTTTAAAGGAGGGACGACGCTCTTCGTAAGCGGTGATCTCGGCCTCGTGACGAAGTGTCAGGGCAATATCATCCAGACCTTCCATGAGCGTCCAGCGCACGTAGTCGTCAATATCGAAAGTGCAGGTGAAGTCACCAAGAGTCGCGGTCTTATCCTCAAGCGAAACGGTGATTTCGGCGCCGGGATTCGCATCGAGCAGATCCCAGAGCTTTTCACAGTCTGCTTCGCTGATAATTCCCGTCACCAAACCCTGTTTGCCTGAATTTCCTCGGAAAATATCAGCAAACTTCGGTGCGAGAACGACCTTGAAGCCATAGTCACGCAGTGCCCAGACCGCGTGTTCACGCGAGGAACCAGTGCCGAAATCAGGTCCGGCGATCAGAACGCTGCCCTGGTTGTAGGGTTCACGGTTCAAGATGAACTCTGGGTCGCGACGCCATGCATAGAACAGAGCGTCATCAAATCCAGTCTTGGTCACGCGCTTCAAGAAAACCGCGGGGATGATCTGGTCGGTGTCAACATTTGAACGGCGCAGCGGAACGCCAATACCCGTGTGCGAAATGAACTTTTCCATGAGTTTTCCTTCGAATGTGTATCAGCGAATTCTTAGTCGTCCAAGTCTGCCGGAGAGGACAGAGTGCCACGAATAGCGGTGGCTGCCGCGACCAGAGGAGAGACCAGGTGGGTCCGCGAAAGCTTTCCTTGGCGGCCCTCAAAGTTCCGGTTTGATGTCGAGGCCGAACGCTCCTGAGGAGCAAGCTGGTCGGGGTTCATTCCCAGACACATCGAGCAGCCGGCATTACGCCATTCCGCACCGAACTCAGTGAAGATCTTGTCCAGGCCTTCAGCTTCGGCTTGCAGGCGCACCCGTGCAGAACCGGGGACAACCAGCATCCTGAGTCCCGGAGCCTTGGTGTGCCCCTCAATGATCTTTGCAGCGGCACGCAGGTCTTCAATGCGCCCATTTGTGCACGATCCCAAGAAAACTGTGTCGATTTTGATATCGCGCATGGGAGTGCCAGCTTCAAGCCCCATGTAATCCAAAGCCTTCTGCGCTGCGGCTCGCTTGATTTCATCCTCAAAGTCATCCGGGTTGGGAACGCTACCCGAGAGCGGGACACCCTGTCCGGGGTTTGTCCCCCAGGTAACAAAGGGCTCCAAGTCCTCAGCATTTAGGACCACCTCAGCATCAAAGACCGCATCTTCATCTGAGTGCAAGGTCTTCCAGTACTCCAGGGCATGATCCCATTCGTCACCTTCGGGTGCGTGCGGACGCCCCTTCAGGTATTCGAAGGTTGTTTCATCAGGGGCAACCATTCCCGCTCGCGCACCCGCTTCGATGGACATATTGCAGATCGTCATGCGACCTTCCATCGAGAGTTCGCGGATTGCCTGGCCACGGTACTCAAGGACGTATCCCTGTCCCCCACCGGTTCCAATCTTCGCGATCACAGCAAGGATGATGTCCTTCGCAGTAGCCCCCTTTGGCAGTGAGCCATTGACGGTGATAGCCATGGTCTTAAAAGGAGCCATCGGCAGTGTTTGAGTCGCCAGAACATGCTCGACCTGGCTGGTGCCAATCCCCATTGCCAGCGCACCGAATGCTCCGTGGGTTGATGTATGCGAGTCACCGCAAACAATGGTCATACCGGGTTGGGTGAGCCCCAATTGGGGACCGACAACGTGAACGATTCCTTGGTCGGCATCGCCCAGCGAATGCAGACGGATACCGAATTCCTTCGCATTCTTTCGCAGGGTATCGATCTGCGTGCGACTGGTGATATCAGCGATCGGCAGGTCAATATTGACCGTAGGAGTGTTGTGATCCTCGGTTGCAATCGTGAGGTCAGGGCGACGGACCTGGCGTCCGGCCATGCGCAGACCATCGAATGCCTGCGGACTGGTCACCTCGTGGACCAAGTGCAAGTCGATGTACAGAAGATCGGGCGCACCGTTTTCACCGTGCACTACGACGTGATCAGCCCAAACCTTCTCGGCCAGCGTTCCGCTCATTTCCCGCTCCTTCATCGACTTCTTTCTTCCCATGATTGACACTTCCTAGAGAGTTGGACTTGATATCTCATTTAATGAGATGTGAAAATGTCTTCATGGAGGACTCAGAAGCCTTTGGAAGTGGTGTCGGCGTTCTGGATAAAGCCGCATTGGTTTTGAGCGCACTTGAAGCAGGTCCGGCCCCCCTGGCTCAATTGGTTGCAACAACAGGTTTGGCGCGCCCCACTGCACATCGCCTTGCAGTTGCACTGGAATATCACCGTTTCGTTGCGCGCGACATGCAGGGACGTTTCGTCTTAGGACCGCGCCTTCAAGAACTTGCTTCCTCTGCGGGTGAAGATCGCCTTCTCGCAGCTGCAATGCCAGTCCTCGTTGCACTTCGCAACCACACGAAGGAATCCACTCAGCTTTTCCGCCGCCAAGGCGACTTTAGAGTGTGCGTTGCAGCTTCCGAACGCGAGATGGGCCTTCGTGACTCCATCCCTGTTGGTGCGACATTGACCATGAAGGCAGGTTCTGCTGCCCAAGTCCTTCTTGCATGGGAAGAACCCGACCGTCTTCACCGAGGCCTTTACGGCGCCTCTTTCAATGCGACGATGCTTGCTCAAGTTCGTCGCCGAGGCTGGGCGCAGTCGGTTGCAGAACGGGAGCCCGGCGTTGCTTCAGTTTCCGCCCCCGTTCGTGGACCTTCGGGTCGTGTGCTGGCCGCAGTGACCATTTCGGGTCCTGTTGAGCGCATGGGACGTCAGCCTGGCCGTCAGCATGGCCCTTCTGCCGTTGCTGCAGCTAACAGACTCTCCGATTTCTTGCGTTCGGCAGAAGGAATGGAAGACTAAGCCCCCGCCGAAGCCAGTTCCTGAGCTCGGCGGTAGTAGTTTTCCGTCGCCTCAATGACTTTCTCCCATGTGAAGGGGAAATCTTCACTGCGATTATGCTCGTGAATACGTTCAAGCTGTGCGGGAGCCTCAAGCACAGATACGAGCGCTTCGATCATCTCGTCATCAATGTCTAGACACCAACCGTTGAGGCCATTTTCAACGACTTCTGCAAGTCCAGACTGTGAACGTGTCATTACTGCAAGCCCCGAGGCCAAGGCCTCGCGTCCAGCGATAGAAGCGGATTCTTTCACCGAAGGCGCAAGGAAAATATCCGAACGCGCATACAGGTCCTGGAGCTGCGTCGCACTCAGACGTCCCGGAAGAAGCACCCAATCCCTCAGCCCACTGCGCTCAACGCGGCGCTGAACACCGTCAAAAAGCGGACCTTCACCCGCAACTACTGCACGCAGGGGGAAATCACCCGCGTCGCCTCGGGAATAAGAATCCCAGCGGCGCCGGGTTTCAGAAAGGATGTCGATCAGGGCATCCACGCGCTTACGCGGAGCAAAACGCGTAGCGGTCACCGCGACGATGCCTTGGTGGGCAATAGGCGGGCGCTGCCAGGGCGCGACATCTACGCCATTATGCAAGGTTGAAACACAGATGTCTGGCCCCAAGACCTGGCGGATTTGCTCATTGACCAGCTCAGAGACACCTGTCCACATGATTGGCGCCTTCGACAGTCCTGTACGTCGTGCGATGGCACGGAAGGTCGGGATTGTCACGCGGGGGTCCCACAGAGAATGAACGGTGACGACCTGCGGAATCCTCGAATCCTTTAGGTTGAGAAGGACCGACTGGACAACCGGAGTCAGCTCACCCATGTGGTAGTGGACAACATCGGGATTAAAACGCCGAATGAAGTCGGTAAAGCGACGGGGGGCTTTGGGATCAATCGGCGCATTGAAAGGATTGCGCCACGAGGAACGCAGCACCGGATAGGGGGACGTGGACAGCGCCTCACCCTCGGGAGTGCAGGTCAGAACGACGATATCGTGGCCTCGGGCATGAAGATGATCGGCAAGTGCACCGACCTGAGTTTCAATTCCTCCCATAGTCGGGCGGAAGGTGTCAGAGACCAAAACAATGCGCATGCTTTTATTCTTGCAGATGCCAAAGGTAGCAGCGCAGCTAACAAAAAACAGGGCCGAAGCCCTGCTGGTATCTGTACCCCCAACCGGATTTGAACCGGTGTTAACGCCGTGAGAGGGCGTCGTCCTAGGCCGCTAGACGATGGGGGCGGCGCGCCACTACGTGCGCTATTCCCGTCATACCGAGGCATGAACAGGATTTGTACCCCCAACCGGATTTGAACCGGTGTTAACGCCGTGAGAGGGCGTCGTCCTAGGCCGCTAGACGATGGGGGCCTTTCTTCTCGCAAAAAACTTTGCGATGGCTGGGGTACCAGGACTCGAACCTAGACTAAATGAACCAGAATCACTCGTGCTGCCAATTACACCATACCCCATGGCGCAATCCGCTCAGGCTAAAACCCAAGGCGGCGACAAGAGAAAAGAATACTCAAATGCGCTTCAGATGCCAAATCGCAGGCACGTGGCACTGATCATATTTGATCACCACGCACCTGCGATCAGGTATCAGTCAGATGCTCAGCCCAGTCGGTTACGCAAGGCATGCAGACGGTTCAACACGCTCTCGCGACCCAAAATCTCCATGGACTCAAACAGCGGCGGGGAAACCTGGCGACCGGTGACGGCCACGCGAATCGGACCGAAGGCCACGCGAGGCTTGATATCCATACCTTCAACAATCAGCTCACGGAGGGCATGCTCGAGAGCCTCGGTTGTGAAGGGGCCGTCATAGTTCTCGATGTAATGGATCGTTGCATCCAGAACCTCAGGAGCATTCTCCTTGAGCTTCGATACGGACTTTTCATCCAGCTCAAGCGCATCGTCTTCAGTGAAGAGGAAGCCCAGCATTCCAGGAGCCTCACCCAGCAACTGGATGCGGGTCTGGATGAGCGGAGAGGCGTGCTGCATAATCTTCTGCTCATCCGAGGTCAGCTCCTCATAGGAGTCAGCCGACACCAATCCCTCACGGTGAAGGAAGGGAACGATACGGCCTCGGAAATCATCCGGAGCAAGCAAACGAATATGCTCGGCGTTAATCGCGATGCACTTCTTGTGGTCAAAGCGTGCCGGGTTCGGGTTCACATCGGCGATATCAAAGGCCGCGGCCATCTCTTCCATGGAGAAGACATCATTATCAGGGCTGATCGACCAACCCAGCAGGGCCAGGTAGTTGTTCAAGCCCTCGGGAATCATTCCGGCTTCGCGGTGCAGGAGCAGGTTCGATTCGGGGTCACGCTTGGACAGCTTCTTATTTCCTTCACCCATCACGTAGGGCAGGTGACCAAAGCGAGGCATGAACTTAGCGATGCCCAGTTCTTCCAGTGCTCGGTAGAGGACGATCTGACGAGGCGTCGAAGAGAGCAGGTCTTCACCACGCAGAACGTGCGTGATTTCCATGAGCGCGTCATCAACGGGGTTGACCAGCGTGTACAGCGGGTGACCATTGGCACGGACAATGACGTAGTCCGGAACCGAACCGGGCTTGAAGGTGATCTCTCCGCGAATCAGGTCGGTGAAGGTAATGTCTTCATCGGGCATACGCATGCGCAGGACCGGCTTGCGTCCCTCGGCACGGTAGGCGGCAATCTGTTCTTCGGTCAGATCACGGTCAAAGCCGTCGTAACCGAGCTTGGGATCCTCACCCTTTGCAATGTGGCGGGCTTCGACCTCTTCAGGAGTCGAGTAAGACTCGTAGGCGTAGCCGGCTTCGAGGAGCTTTGCGGCGACATCGCGGTAGATGTCCATGCGCTCACTCTGGCGGTACGGCGGGTGCGGGCCTCCCTTACCGACGCCTTCATCCCAATCCAGGCCCAGCCAACGCAGCGAATCAAGAATCTGATCGAAAGATTCCTGGGAATCGCGAGCAGCATCGGTGTCTTCAATACGGAAGACGAAGGTGCCTCCGGTGTGGCGCGCATATGCCCAGTTAAAGAGGCAGGTGCGGACCATTCCCACGTGAGGAGTTCCAGTTGGCGAAGGGCAGAATCGGACGCGAACATCGGCGCCACTTGCGGTTGTCACACTCATAATCCCCTAGTTTAGCCCCCTTCTTATTAGCCCTGCGTCAATTCAATGGATGTGCGAGGACTGAGCGGGGCTTCTCCCCCACCGAGGGATGCGCGCACTGTTACCTTCGCTCACTCCATGAAGGCGAATTCCGAATTATCATCACTCCCCTTACACTGGGAGGTAGCTCACACGCTTTGCCTTTGAGGGCACGTTTGGAAAGAAGTTTTCGCATGGATTTTTGCAGCGCTGAGGAACTCCGTCGCGTTGGTTCACTGAAGTGGACGGGAGTTAAGCCCGCAGACGGCAGCGACGTCTTGGGCGCTTGGGTTGCAGAGATGGATTTCGGTACCGCGCCTTGTGTCGAGGAGCGAATGACCCGCGCGATTCGCGAAGGTTTGCTGGGCTACAACCCCCGTTGGCTTGCGCCAGAGGTTGCCCAAGCTACTGCTCAATTCCAGAAGAAGCGCTTCGGCTGGGATCTTGACGTTGATTCAATTCGCATGACGCCTGCTGTCCTTCCGGCATTGGAAGTGATGATCCAGTACATGGTGCGTCCCGGATCAGCGGTTATCGTGCCGACTCCCGCGTACATGCCCTTCTTGACAATTCCTCCCGCGCTGGGGCATCCGGTCATCGACGTGCCCTCGTTGCACGATGACGCATACCCGGGCGGCTGGACCCTTGACCTTGAGGGAATTAAGGCAGGTCTCGAGGCCGGGGCTGGCCTAGTAATTCTCTGCAATCCGTGGAATCCCGTGGGGCGCGTATTAACAGAGTCCGAGATGCGAGCTTTGCAGATGGTGGTGTCTGAGTACGACGCTTTGGTTTTTGCGGATGAAATCCACTCCCCCCTGGTTTTGGGTGGCCGAGGCTTTACCTCCTATGCGCGACTGGGCGCAGAATTTGCAGCGCATACGATCACCGCAACTGCGGCAACAAAGGGCTGGAATATTGCGGGGCTGCCTAATGCCCAGGTAATCGTGCCCGATCAAGAATTACGAGCGCGTTGGGATCGCGTGTGCCAGGAAAAGCTCCCCCATTCGACCTCAACAATCGGCGCACTTGGGACAATCGAGGCCTACACAAACGGTGATGACTGGCAGCACGAGGTCCTGTCCGTGATCGAGGGCAATATCCGCACCGTTACCGAGGCACTGGCACCCACCGAGATCGACTTCCGTCCCCCGCAGGCAACGTACCTGACGTGGTGGGGTTTCGAGGCCTACCCAGAGTTGGGTCCGAATCCTTCCAAGACCCTGCTCCAACGCGCGCACATCGCGACAAATGAAGGTGTCACCCTGGGTGAGCGTTACTCGAAGTGGGTGCGCGTGAACCTGGCGTGTTCACCACAGGTCACTGAAGAATTGGTTTCTCGGGTTTTGGACGTTCTTTAGTCCTTCACTCCGCGTCCAGAGCGGCCTCGATACCAGCAACGACCGTTGTGGATGCCTTTCGCGCGGCGTCCACAACGTCCTGCGGGTCGGTTTGCGCCTGAGCGAAAGACAGGTCTGAGACAACAGACATGCCGGCAACACGGACTCCGAGTGCGTGAGCGGTTATCGCCTCAAGAACGGTCGACATCCCAACGCAATCAACGCCGAATTGCGCTAAGGCTCGACTTTCTGCACCTGTTTGATACTCAGGCCCGCGAAGGAAGGCGTAAGTCCCCTCTCGACTGCAGTGTTCACGCATCCTCTTGTTCATCTCACTGTCCCAAACCTGTGAGATATCGACAAACAGGGGCCCATCAAATGGCGAGGAACCGCTGAGATTCATATGATCCGTAATGATCATGACATCACCCAAGGACCAGTCGCGCAGGCATCCATTCGCATTGGTGACAATGGCGCGTTGGATACCCGCGCACGCAGCCGCACGGATCAGCGCAGTGACAGCAAGAGGCGCGTGTCCCTCATACAGATGAGTTCGTCCGGTTGCAACCAAAACGGGGCCGCATTCGCGCATGTAGACACGAAGTTCATTGCGGTGCCCATCCGCAACCGGGGCATTCACACCGGGAAGTGAGCCCAAAGGCTTCGAGGCCGATGGCACTCCCCACTGGTCGTTAAGCGCGTCTGCTAAGCCCGATCCCAAGACGACCAATGCGAAGGGAACTCCCCCGCAAAGGGAACGAATCTGCTCCGCGGCGGCAGTGGCCTCGGGATCGAAAAGAACAGAAGAGAAACGGGGATCAGCTGTCAAAGCACACCTTCCTCAAAAGTTAGCCGAGCGTGTGGGAAGGCGCGGCTTCCTGCGCACGAACGCGACGCGCACTGGTCAGCCAATATCCGCAGAAGCCTACGAGAAGGGCAAGAAGGATTCCGATGTTGGAACCGGCCCAATCGCCCTCTCGACCTCCGAGCGGACCAAGGAGATAACCCTGCCACGCAAGCCACGAGGCATTCGCATTGACAACAAAGCCCCAGCCAACGAAGGAACCGACAGCCAGTGTGACGATTGCTCCCCAGTTAACGGAACCGTAGCGTCCCGTTGATGTAAAGAGTGAGGGCTCGTCGTAGTCCTGATGACGGAGCGCGATGTCAGCAAGCATGACGCCGCCCCAGGTGGCAATGACCACGCCAAGGGTTGTAAGGAAGGCAGTGAAAGGAGTGAGGAAAGAATCGGCGAAGAAGACAACGACGATCGTTCCGATGGTCATGATGGTGCCGTCGATTGCGGTGGCAACGGGGCGGGTCACCGGGACGCCAGTTGCCAACAAGGAAAGTCCAGAAGAATAGATATCCATAACGATTCCACCGACAAGACCAAGGATTGCAACGATCGCAAAGGGAATCAGGAACCAGGTCGGAAGA
The DNA here is from genome assembly GCA_900541895.1 of uncultured Actinomyces sp. GTDB lineage: Bacteria > Actinomycetota > Actinomycetes > Actinomycetales > Actinomycetaceae > Pauljensenia. The sequence goes on from UWSI01000012.1 coordinate 17,561, forward strand.
ATTGTTGTCAACGCGCCGATCGGGTCGTTGCCGATGGCTTCAGAGAGAGTGTCGTAGTTGGAACCAACCAGCAGCACACCGAAGATCACCAAGATAATGACGGGCAGCGCGGCACCTGCGGTCGTCCAACCAACGACCCCGGCGGTTGAGGCCTTGCGAGGAAGGTAGCGTGAATAGTCCGCTGCTGCGTTAATCCATCCAAAACCAAAACCAACCATGAGCATGCACATCGCACCCAGGAGCATCGCGAAGGGAGCCGCGGGACGTGCAGAAAGGACCGCGAAGTTGATTGTCGAGGCCGAGAGCAGAAGGTAGACGATCGTGAGGATTGCCGTCGCCCAGGTGATCCACGTTTGCACCTTCATGATCGCTTCAAATCCGAGGATGCCCGCTCCTGCTGCAAGGACAACAACGACGATCAAGGCGATGATCTGCGCAAGCAGGTGGTTGCTGAAACCAAGCGCTCCCATGACGGTCGCGGTTGCTTGAACCGCCATGATGGCAAGGAAGGTCTCCCACCCAACAGTGAGGATCCACGAGATTGCTGCAGAGATACGGTTTCCGTTATATCCGAATGCCGCGCGAGAGAGCACGAGGGTCGGTGCAGAACCCCGCTTACCGGCGATAGCGATCAATCCGCACAGAAGGAATGAGAGTGCGACGCCAACAACACTGACAAGAATCGCCTGCGTGAGTGAAAGACCGAAGCCCAGCACCCACGAACCCCAGGAAATACCGAGGACAGAGATATTAGCGGCAAACCAAGGCATGAATAAGGACGATGGCGTGCCTTTTCTTTCGGATTCGGGGATCACATCAAGACCGGCCATCTCGATGTTTAGACCAGACGAAACCTGAGTGGTCTCACTCATGAACAATGCTCCTCTGCATTCGTGTTACCGCAGTTCATGTGGCTCTCAATCCACACTATGAACTATAGGGAAAGCGAGCACACGAAGGGCAGATGCTCACGAAATTGATTCGAGGGATTGCCCACACCTTGAAAGGAAGAGATGCTGCGGCGACGTGAGAGAAACACTCGCTAAAATCCAACGGGCACCTCCACACGCAGAAAACTGTCCCCTCAACAAAGAAGCCCTATTCATCCTCCTCAGGCGTCCACTCACGATCAACCCACTGACTCAAGAGCGGACCAGCATCCGGACGTAGGTAGCACTCCAACACATCCAAAGGCGAATACTCAACCACATACGACAACGCCGAAAGAAGATCGTCATCCGTCGTCTTACATGAGAAAAATACACCTTCACTATTTCGTATACCCACAAACCCATGCCAAGGCTTTGAATCCACCGGAACCAACGACCATCCAGGACGCATAGACAAATTACGAACAAGACGAAGAGGCTGAAACCCTAACCTTTTACGAAGAGGATTCCCATAGCACAGAGTTAAACAATGCTCCATCACATGCAAACTACTCGACCGAAAAACCGGTGCCCCGATATTCCCGCGCTCATACTCGTAATAGGCAAACAAACCCTCCTTACGATGCACTACCTCCGGTTCAGAGACCATGTCCGTGGGAAAGAACTCCAAATAACCATCCTTCCCCAGATCACCCACCACGTCACATCCCCAGACCTCATGCATCACCTGACCAAGACGCTCACTAAAACCCAACAGGCACCTCCACGCCTTTTAAAACACCCCTTTTAATCAAGTCCGAGATTTTTACCGGACTCCCAAGCTCATCAAGAATTCTCAACTGACGTACCCCACCGCACTCGCTTTCCCACGATGCAGCGATTCCATGCTCAATCTGCCAGCCCTCAGGCATATGACCAGTAAATACATACTGATAGTAGGGCTCATGTACTGATCCAGGCGCAAGCCCGCGTTCCTCAAACGAAGCAACACGCCCGCCTTCTACAGCGCCAAGAAACTTTCCATTCGGACCTCCAACACGGTCCGAACCAAAGCTCTCGTCCATGCTCCCACGCTACAACCACGCCCCCACAATCTCAAGATTCAAAAGAAGGTCCAAAAGACCTTCACAGGACGAAAAAGCAGCCGGGCGAACTCAACATGTCCACCCGGCTGCCTCGGCCTCGAAAATCGAGAAACTAACTATGGCGAACCCAATTCCGCAAGGCACCACCATCTTCAGACATATACGCATCAAGGAGCATCTGCGAATCAAGAGTCGCAATATGCGCGAACGCAGTGAGTTCTCGATGGGTCGGGAACATTGTGCGCACGGTCAAAGGCAGGACTTTTCCACCCAGCTCAAGCCCTCCAACCCACGGGAAGAATTGCACATAGACGTAAGGATGAGCAACGGGATCAGAATCAACCTGCGGAATGATGATCGGATCCCATCCAAAATAGCTACGGGCGAACTCGCCGACGTGGATAATCGCGCCTTTCGCGGTCCAGTCCTCGAAAGGAGAGGCAACGAAAGTCGAGCGGTCCTCCCAGCGCTCACTGGGACCGTATTTGTACAGCAAAGTTCCCTGATCATCGTGCTCGGTCCACAAGTTATGCCAGTAAATACCGCCATCCCACGTCAGTGCAATACCAGTGCCGCGCTTCATCCAGAAAGCACCGGAGGACTTAGCGAATTCGATCAGTTGACTGGTAGTACTCATGACAGAGACCGTCCCTTCAAGATTCCCAGTTCAACGCACTCGGCAACCGTGAGTAGCTCGCCGCCGTAGAAAAAACGCACCTCCCGCGCGCCGCCTTTCGCGCCGAAGTTCGGTGCAGTCACTCCGGTGACGATCAACGCATATTCGGGAAGCTTCGCAATCGTGTACGCGTAGTAGGGCGAGTGAACATCGGTGATTACCAGGCAGCGCTGCTGGAAAGAATAGGGCTTGCCGTTCGGGTCAACCTGCCACACGCGCGAAAGATAGGGGTAGCCGATCATATCGACCATGTCGCCGTACTTAGAGGTGTAGGCCTCCAAGCTGGCGAACTGCTCAATGCTGGAACGCAGCAGTGAAGAACTCACCTCTTCACTATCCATCAACCAACGCCAAGGACCCTGCGGTTCCTTAGGCTCTGGAGTCATCGTTGAATCCATGTATTTCACCTTTCCGCGAGATGTTTCCCATCATATGCCACGAAAATGTCATCTTGCGGGCTTCGAAAGCCACTGCGATAAAAGCGGTCCCGCATCCGGACGCAAATAACACTCCAACACATCCAAAGGCGAATACTTAACAACGTGAGAAAGACCTGCGAGCAGGCGAAAATCGCTCGTTTCGCAGGGATAGAAGTTCCCATCGCCCGAGCGAATTCCAAGGTAATCATGTCGAAGTGAAGAACCCGTGTGAACCATTGTCCACCCCGAACGGATCGAAGCACTGTCTCCCAGTGTCAATTTGGGAAAACCGTATCGAATGCGCAGAGGGTTTCCATAGTTCTGAAGGACACAGTGGTCGAAAACGTGCCGATTAGTCGTCTGGAACAGAGGAGCACCTCGGGAAGCGCGCTCGCAGTAGTAGAAGGAATATTTACCCTCTTGGTAATCGGCCTCTTCGTGGGGAGCGGCAAAAACTCCGGCGTTGAAGACAAGCCCACCGGTAGCGGCGAAGCTCCCAGCGACCTTCATACCCCAGGCGTCATAAAGCACCTCAGCGAGGCGATCAGCAAAGTCCATCAGGCACCTCCTCAGGCATCCTTGTCTTCACCGAAGCGTAGTATCTTTCGAATCCACTCAAACCTGACAAAGCTGCCATGCTTTTACGCTACATCCACTGAGCGGCTCTCTGCCAAATTTCAACAGATTAGACGTCAGAATGTGGTCATCAAAAACCTTGGGGTGGCCGTGTTAAACGGCCACCCCAAAGAAAGACTGCGAGAAGAAATAATGACTACATCGCCAGGTTTGTTAGCGTCCCAATTCCTGCGACCTCAACCTCGACGCGTTCACCGTGCTTGAGCGGTCCGCCGGCCGGCGTACCGGTCAAGATGACATCTCCGGGAAGAAGCGTGCAGATCCCCGACACATAGGAAACAATTCGCGCAACGGAATATCCCATTTGAGAGGTACTTCCGCTCCCCCGTTCTTCCCCATTGATGCGGACCGAAATTTCAGCATTATCGGGATCAAAATCCCCGCCGACAGTGATCCACGGACCCAGCGGGCACGCGGTATCCCAACTCTTCGCGCGACCAAGTGCTCCCCCGTCATCGCGAGCTGCATCCGCAGCGGTCAAGTCATTCGCGCAGGTGTAACCCAAGATCACGGAAGAGGCGTCTTCAATGCTGACGTCCTTTGCCAGGGTCTTAATGACCACGGCTAGCTCGGCCTCGTAAAAGACTTCCTGGCCCCAGGAAGGAAAGACGATCGGATCATCCGGGCCAATGACGGCAGTATTCGGCTTGAAGAAGACGGAGGGACGCGCCGGATCCTCACTGCGCTGCTCGCCAGGTGCCGGGTAGTTTCCGCCCAGACCAATGACTTTCGACCGAGGGATCACCGGAGAAAGCAAGCGAACTTCATCCAGTTCAAAGATCTGGCCAGAGGGCTCGACCGGCGAGAACAAAGGATCGCCCTTCAAACCAACAATCCGGGTCGATTCATCTTCCAAAGCTCCGTAGTGAATAGAGCTTCCTTGCGAGAAACGAGCAATGCGCATCGCGACCTCCTAAGTCTTGCCAGTAGCCTAACGCGAAGCGGGTTCTGCAGCCCAAATATCACCGGGAAGGTCGCCCGGAAGAAGGTCATTACCCTGCGCAACGAAGACAGGATCTGCGATGCCGCGACGACGCTGGGCCTCGTAGTCGCGAAGAGCACCCAGGCCCCACGGGGCAAGGACAATCAAGGCGACCAAGTTCGTCAAGGTCATGATGGCCATCGCGATATCGACGGAATTCCATACAAGATCCAGAGTTGTCAGCGAACCGATCACGACCGAGGCAACGGAGATCACTCGAACAGTCCAAGTCGCAGCCTTCGACTTCACGACAAAGGACAGATTGATTTCGGAATAGACGTAGGCCGCAATGATCGACGAGTAGGCAAGCACGAAGATCAGAATCGACATCGGCATGATGGTCCACTGCCCCAGCTGGTCGGCCACAGCAAGTGTCGTGAGGTTCGCGGGGTTTGCCTCGGGGTTTGACCAGACCTTTTCGCCAGCAATCAAGATGACGAAAGCCGTTGCGGTACACACGATGATCGTGTCAACGAAAACGCCCAGAGACTGGATGAGGCCCTGGCGAACGGGGTGAGCGACGGTGGCGGTTGCAGCCGCATTGGGAGCAGTACCCTGACCGGCCTCGTTCGAGAAGAGGCCGCGCTTCGTACCGTTGATGACCGCAGCGATAATCCCGCCGCCGAGGCCTGCAAGCGTCGGTTGCGGGGCAAACGCACTTGCGAAGATTTGTCCCAGAACAGAACCAAACTTGGGCAGGTTCATCACGCAGATCACGGCAACCATGATGACGTAGACGGTGGCCATGATCGGTGCCATCCATTCGGTCACGCGAGCCACGGTCTTAATTCCACCGAAAATCACCATTGCGGAGAACACAAAGAGCAATGCTGCAATGACCAGATGTGCGCTGGAAAGGCCACCAAGTCCCGGAAGAGGCTCGCGGCTTGAGGGGCTGAGCGCACCCAGAAGAGTTGTGGCGATCGCGTTGGACTGCACGGAGGTGATCACGAACGCACAGGTCACAACAGTGATGACAGCAAAAATGCTTGCCAATACCTTATTCTTCATGCCTCGCGCAATGTAGTAGGCAGGGCCTCCGCGGAAAGTTCCGTCAGCCGAACGAACCTTGAAGATCTGCGCAAGCGTGGCCTCGAAAAAGGCGGTTGACATACCGACCAGTGCAACAACCCACATCCAGAAGATCGCACCTGGACCGCCCATGAGCAGCGCAACGGCCACGCCAAAGACGTTGCCGACGCCCACGCGTGCGGCCAGAGAGATCGTGAATGCCTGGAAGGAAGAAATTCCACCCTTCGCCCCGCCGCGAGAACCCGAAATTGAGCGAATCATTTCGGGGAATTGACGAATCTGCATGAATCGGGATCGCACTGTGAGGTAAAGTCCCGTGCCAATCAGGATCCACACGGTCAGGTGCAAGGTGATCCAGTCAGCGATGTTTTGGATGGACTGTGCCAGATCCGCCATTCGTTCCTCCGCTATCTACTTTCAACAAGGTTGTGGGTCAGCGCCTCGAAGTCTATCGCGATGGGGCGATCTTCTTCGCTTTTAGCCGCAAACTGGACGCAAATGCGGGGAGGTCTGGGAAGATAGAAGCATGAGCGCTCCGTTAAATGAACTCCTCGACGATCTGGAAGATCGCGGTTTACTGACCGATGATGATGCCCTTTATGAGGCATTTTCGTCGTGGGCATCATCAACGGGGCGTCCGCTCTACCGGCACCAAGATGAGTCTTTGATTGAGATTTTGTCGGGAAACCACGTCATTGCAGCAACGCCCACGGGTTCTGGCAAGTCAATTATTGCTTTGGCTGCGCATTTTGTGTCCATGGCACATGGCGGCCGCTCGTACTACACGGCGCCACTGAAAGCGCTGGTATCCGAAAAGTTTTTCGACTTGGTGTCGCTGTTCGGCGCCGACAATGTCGGAATGGTGACGGGCGATGTCTCGTTGAACGCAGACGCTCCGATCATTTGCTGCACCGCGGAAATTCTGGCAAATCAGTCCCTGCGTGAAGGACCGACGCTCGACGCCGACATGATCGTCATGGACGAGTTCCATTTCTACGCCGATCCGCAACGAGGCTGGGCATGGCAGGTTCCACTCCTTGAACTCACTCGTCCACAGTTCATTGCAATGAGCGCGACGCTTGGAGATACGACTGTTTTCCGCAAGCAATGGACGGAACGCACGGGACGTCCGACGGTGGAAATTACCGACGCACAGCGCCCTGTTCCCTTGGAATACGACTATGTTGTGGACACTCTTCAGGACACGGTCGAGCGCCTACTGTCAGAGGGGCGCCACCCGATCTACATCGTTCATTTCTCACAAAAAGATGCGGTTGATACCGCCTCGTCATTGATGGACCGCAAGCTTGTTTCCCCCGAGGTTCGCAGCCAAATCGCGCGTGAGCTCTCGTCAGTGAGTTTTACAAAGGGTTTTGGGCAGACTTTGCGCGGACTCCTCTCCCACGGCATTGGCGTTCACCACGCGGGAATGCTGCCCAGGTATCGTCGACTTGTTGAGCGCCTGACACAGCAGGGCCTGCTTCCGGTTATCTGTGGGACTGACACCCTTGGAGTCGGTATCAATGTCCCCATTCGCACGGTTTTGCTCACCTCCCTGGTGAAGTTCGACGGAAGCAAAATGCGTCACCTGCGTTCGCGTGAATTCCACCAGATTGCCGGGCGCGCGGGGCGTGCAGGTTTTGACACCGTTGGTTTTGTTCGCGTTCTGGCCCCCGAGCACGAAGTGGAAACAGCCCGCGAGCGCGCCCGTTTAACGGCTGCGCAGGAGGCGGCTCGTGACGAGCGCGAGGCGAAGAGAGCCAAGAAGAAGGCGTCTAAGAAGCGCAGCGGTCCAAAGGAAGGCCAGATCACTTGGTCTCGTTCGACTTTTGAGCGCTTGCGTGATGCTGCTCCCGAAGCCCTGCAGTCTCACTTTGAGATGACTCACTCCACTGTTCTCAACGTGTTGGGTGGAGCAGCAGATGCTGGGCGAGATCCCGCAGAGCACCTGGTTCATTTGGCCCTTCACAATGATGACCAGCCACTTCCAGCGAACCCACATATCCGTCATCTTGCAGATATTTATACCTCTCTACTCCAAGCCGGGGTTGTTGAGCATCTCTCCAGTGCTCGGGCTCAGGAGCTAGGTGTCTCTAGGTTGCAGTTGGTCGCGGATCTTCCGGATGATTTTGCGCTCAATCAGCCGCTTTCTCCCTTTGCTTTGGCTGCTTTCGAGCTTCTTGATCCGGATTCGCCGACCTTTGCCCTTGACGTGATTTCCATTGTCGAGGCCGTGCTTGAGGATCCCCGGCCCCTGCTGTATGCGCAGGAAAACCAGGCGAAAGCCGCGGCCGTTGCGTCCATGAAGGCGCAGGGGATGGAGTACGACGAGCGCATGGCTGCTCTAGAGGAGATCTCGTGGCCTAAGCCTTTGGAAGAACTCCTCTCCCCCGCTTTCAGCGTCTATGCGCGTTCAAACCCGTGGGTGGGAGATCTTGAACTCTCTCCCAAGTCGGTCATCCGCGAAATGATTGAAAACGCCATGACCTTTACCGAGCTTATTTCCCGTTACGACGTGGGGCGCTCAGAAGGCGTCATTTTGCGCTATCTCAGTGATGCCTATCGAATGATGCGTCAAGTGATCCCGGAAGAAATCATGACTGACGAACTTGAGTCCATGATTTCGTGGTTGGCTGATCTGATCCGCAGTGTTGATTCTTCTCTTCTGGATGAGTGGGAAGCAATGATGAACGGGGAGGAATTGACCGAGGCCGAAGGGGTTTCTTCTACCGTTGGACTTGAGCGCGCATTCGGAGCCGATGAGTCCGGAGTTATTGCTTTCACCGCAAATCGTCATGCTTTCCGCAATGCCGTACGTCGGGCGCTCTTTAATTTTGTTGAGTTGATGAGTCGTGATGATGTCGATGGGCTTGAGCGAACAAGCGCGCAGGCCGCAGATAGTGATGGACTCTTTGCTGAGGCGGCGCCTTGGACCGGCGATGATTGGGATCATGCGCTGGAACGCTACTGGGCTGAGCACGATTGGATCGATATCAATCAGGGCGCGCGTTCCCAAGCGCTTTGTGCCTTGGAGGAACAGATCAGCGGCGAAGACATCTTGGCCTTGATGCCCTTCTCTGCCAGGGATAACGCCAATCAGCGCAGTCGTTTCGAGGCCCTTGCGCGGGCTGTCGATGAGGCTCCCGCCGGTTCGGTCTGGTTGGCAACTCAGACCATCACGGATCCTGAAGGCAATATGGACTGGCGTATTGCCGCCCTCGTGGACTTGGCTGCCTCTGACAAGGAAAAGCGGGCGGTTCTGACAGTGCTCACGGTCGACGCGCGGTAGGGGTTCCCTCACCCGGCAAGGTGTCGCCCTCGTGAAGTAAATAAATACTTTCCACGCGACCATCCCCAAGGAATTCGAGGATCTCATCCGATAGTTCTTTCTCGCCTTCCCATAGACGAAGAGAAAGCACCAGGTTGATCAGCAAACCGTGAGAAAGAAAGAGCCGGGCCTGGGCTGAATCCATTCCGCCTTCATCCCGAAGCAGACGGTACACGCGAGCAAAACTCTCGCGGGCGAGCTGGCCAAAACGCGGGTCGGATCCCATCATGAAGAGACGTACGATCATCATGAATGTGTCGCGGTCTCTCACGATCTCCGCGTACATATCCCCTAGCGCTTGTCGGCGTTCAAATTCACTTGCATCCGGCGGCACCGGGGCTTCGACGAAGCGTTGGCACAGCTGTTCAACCACATGTGTAGCAGCCTCTTCAAAGAGCGTCTCCTTAGATCTGAAGAAACGCACGACGTATGCCTGACTGACACTTGCCTCACGCGCGATCGAGTCGGTCGTGGCCGCAGCGTAGCCGACCCGAGCGAACACGCGCACTGCAGCTTCTAGCATGAGCGCCTTGCGCTCATTCGCAGGCATACGCGTCGCAACCATGTCTCATCCTCTCAGTGCCACTGTTACATACAGTCTATCCGCGAGCGTAAGCACGAACCTTTTCGACGAATGCAGCGCGGTATGAGGGAGTATCCACGTCCTGCTCGATCCGGCCGAGCATTAGAGTTTTAGTGAGTCGAATCCCAACGAATCCCAGAATCATCTGCTTCCACCGCGAAATCGGACCTCCGAAGAGCCGGTAAATGAACGATGGCGCACGTGACGTGACGATTAGCGCTGCGGTCTTACCTTCCAGTAGTCCCTGGCTCTTAGCACCGATGTAACGGTACGCAAATCCGGGAGTGAGAGTGCGATCAAGGAAACCTTTAAGAATTGCGGGCTCAGCTGACCACCAGATCGGGAAACTGAACACGAGATGATCCGCCCAAGCGATGTCCTCTTGGTATCGCATAGGTGCGTTTTCATCTTCCATGTGCTGGCGATATCCGTAGCGCAGAACAGGATCAAAATCCTCCGTCGCCAGATCGATCATACGCACGTCATGCCCAGCAACGCGCGCCTCATCGGCGTATGCGGAAGCAAGTTGATGAGAGTAGCTCTCAGCGTCTGGACTGCCCTGAATAACGAGAATCTTCATCATTTTCCTCTTGTTGTAATCGGTTGATTACTACTATAGTGGCGGGCCTGTTCCGATGCAACATTAGGGGGTATAGACGGATTCAACGAGTATCTATGACGATACGCTCAGTGAGCACACAACAGCATTCTGCCTAGGATCTGGCAGGATCACGAGCGGGGACAAGTCTTAATCGACAGCCTTGACTACTACAAAGATCGCGACGACTTCTCCCCCACGGGACGCTCGCCAATCTCCTGCTGAAGACGCAAGAGATAGCCGTCGGGATCCTGAACCAAGAACTGACGGACACCGATCTCAATATCACCTGCTCGATACCACTCCTCTTCGGGTTCAACAAAGATTGGCCACCCTGCGCTCATGATGCGCTGCAATGCGGTATCCAGGTTCTCGACTTGTACCTCGAAGTTGATCCCGCGACCAAGTGGTGGCTCAAGTGCGCCGGTCGCCCACGTTCTTCCCCGGTTGATTTGGTCGAGCATCAGGTGCGCACTACCCAAGACGAGGTATCCAAACCCCTCTTCGGGCCTCTCATAGCGGAGGGAAAAACCGATCAGATCACACCAGAAATGCCGGGAGGCCTCGTAGTCGGTGACGGAAAGTTCAGGAACAAGCCCGGGTTCACAGGTCATTTCTTTACTCTATCAGGCAGCTCGGATACAGAAGTTGAACTCGGTCACGACTGTCGGACAATTTCAATTCCCACGGTTTGCAAGGCGGTTAGGAAGCCCCCGTTTACGGGCCCGCTTCAAATCCTTCTTGAACTGACTTGTCATCACAAGGGACCGTCGCCCTTGTTGAGATTCACTCATCATCGACATCAGCGAACGCCTGCGATGCCGAGGCATAGCGACTAGCAGCGACACGTCCGGCAGCAATCTCGCGGGCTTCACGCATCGCAGCTTCAGTTTCGGCATTGAAACGAGGCTGGCGCAGTTCGAAGGGCAAACCACCTTCCATGATCGACTTGTGCAGAAACACGTTTACAGCGTCAGTGAGGTTCATCCCAAACTGGGCATACACCCGTTCAGCCTCTTCTTTCACGCTTGGGTCCACACGCATGTTGAGTGTTGCAGTCTTCATGACTCACCCCTTCGACAAATAGATGTACAGCATCAATCTTACAACGTCAGCACAACGCATGACACATGATGCGGTTTGTCATTACAAGAGATCTGCACGATTAGACAATCGTGCAATTTTAATTCCAAATAACGTTATTCGAAGATCGTTAAGAGGAAGCAGAGCACAAACCCGGAAAGTTATGCTTGCGCTGCAAGATCGACGACCTCGGCACCAACAATTTCTGCTAGGTCAAGCGGACTCAGCTCTACGCTCACTCCCCTGCGGCCTCCCGATACCAGCATCGTTTCATGATCCAAACATGAGGAATCAATGAAGATTCGATGTTTTGTCGTTTGCCCCAAAGGACTAATCCCGCCAACGACATAGCCCGTACGGCGCTGCGCAACGGCAGGATCAGCCATAGCCGCGTTCTTCGCTCCGGCGGCTTTGGCAATGAGCTTCATTGACAGGTGCGCAAGCGCGGGAACACACCCCACCACGAACTCCCCCGTCGGCTCAAGCTTGACCATCAAGGTCTTGAAAGCAATTGCTGGGTCGATCCCCAATTTCTCAACGGTTTCTTCACCGTAGGCACGCGCGGAAGGATCATGCTCGTACTCGTGAACAACGAAAGGAACCCCGGCCTCGTTCAATTCCTCAATTGCGTGAGTGGGGCCTGAAGCGTGATCTTTAGAGTGTTTGCGAGCCATACTTCCAGTGTAGAGACCTGAGATCAGATCCCAGCAGTGGGATCGTCAATCACCATCTTGCCGAAGGGGAAGCAGGTGATCGGGATGAGCTTGAGATTGCCAATTGCCAAGGGGATACCGATGATGGTGATTGCCTGGAAAAAAGCGGTGATGATATGCGCAATTGCCAGCCAGAACCCTGCGATGATAAACCACACGAAATTCATCAGCGCGGATCCCGCACCTGCGCCAGGAATTGGAACAACGCGCTTTCCAAACGGCCACAGCACATAGCTTGCAATACGGAAGCATGCGACTCCTGCAGGGATGGTGATGATGAAAATACAGGCAACAATTCCGGCCAGAATATAGTTCACAAACAGCCAGAACCCACCAAAAACCAGCCAAATCACATTCAGCAAGAAGCGCATCTGCATCCTTTCGCTAATCCACTTCACTTTCGACTTACCTCAAGTCTGCCATGTGACTGCGGGATTCAGCTGCGCTTTTTGCTCTGTTTTTCCCCTGATTCGTCCCTGAGTTAGCCGTCTACACTTGAGCTATGAGCATCCCGTCTGCAATTGCCCAGGCCCTTGACCGAATTGAGCACGCACGCCAAGCCGCCGGCCGCAGCGATCGCGTGGCATTAGAACTCGCAGTGAAGACGCGCAGCCCCGAGGAATGTCGCGAGGCGGCCCAGGCCCTGAGCGACCTAGGTCAGCCGATCCTGCTGGGACACAACCGAGTTCAAGAGGCGAAAGCAACCGTGGATGCGATCCGTGAGGTCCCGGGGGCTCAGATTCACCTGATCGGGCCGCTCCAGTCCAATAAGATCAATCAGGCTCTCTCCTGTGTCGACGCGATTGAATCGATTGATTCTGTAGCTCTGGTAGAAAAAATCGATTCACGAGCGGCCGCAGAACTCCCGGTATTCATCGAAGTCAATGTCTCAGGTGAAGACACCAAACACGGTTGCTCTCCTGCTGATTTTTCCTCGATTGCCGAGGCCGTCGATGCCTCTACGCACCTCAGGCTCGCAGGCCTCATGACCGTTGGCCTGAACTCCCCCGCTGAAGCAGATGTTCGCCGCGGCTACGCGCTCCTGCGAGAGCTCCGCAACACCGCCGCGCAACACCTTGCGATCCCGGCAAACAAGCTGGAACTGTCCATGGGGATGAGTCACGATTTGGAATGGGCGATCGCAGAAGGTGCAACAATCGTCCGTGTAGGGACTGCAGTCTTTGGTCCGCGTCGCTTAGTTGCGCGCGGGTAGAGCCTTCCCTACACCCCAGTCAATTCCGGCGATAACCGCAAGAAATACCAGGGCACCGCACAAAATCGCAACGATGTTAATCAGCACCTGCTGGTAACCCAGGACGCTCACGTTCACAAAATCGTACGGATACTGGTGGACAAAAGCCCCGCGAATTAAGGTGTAGACCACCCAAATCACTGGGATCACCAGGGCTTTCAGGACAACCGAAGCATCTAACCCGCCACGAGGTCCACACAGTAGAGCTGCCAGAATCATTAGCGCCGGAACAACAACGTGTTGGAGCGGGTTCGTGAACACCGACCAGCCGCTGAGTACTTCAGTGGGACGAATCAAGAAGTGGTAGACGATCGCCGTCACGGTAATCATCATGAGGGCACACAACTGAAGTGCACGTCCCCACGAACCGATGTCAGGACCTTTCCACACGATCAACGTCGCGACAATGGCGACCAGAATATTTGACCACTCAGTGAAATAGGACAGGCATTCAATCATTCGCTGGCCGAAGCCGGCCCAGCCAAAGGGAGCTCCACCGAACATCCCAGACCGGGCCACGGCCTCGCGAGAATATCCATCCACACCGGTGATAACCAGAGTGAAAACGACACCCACCCAGGCGGCGATTGCAACAAGCAGATAGGCCCAACGGCCAAAGGTCGCTAAGGTCATCGCTTTATCCTTCACGCGCTCAAGCCCAATCGGGCAGAATACGCACGCCGCCCTTATCGGCAGACGCTGCAAGCATTCCGTAGACCTTCAAGGCATCAGAGACGTGACGCGAACGAGGCTTGGACGGCTTCCACGGGGTGGCGCCCATCTCCGCGCGGCGGCGCTCAAGTTCCTCGTCAGAAACGTTCACACGAAGCAGACGCTTGTTGACGTCGATCTCGATCTCATCACCCGTGCGAACCAAGCCAATCGCACCGCCGGCAGCGGCTTCGGGAGAGATGTGACCGATGGAGATACCGGAGGTACCGCCAGAGAAACGGCCATCGGTGATCAGTGCGCACTTCTTACCCAGACCCAGTCCCTTGAGGTACGAGGTCGGGTAGAGCATTTCCTGCATGCCCGGACCGCCCTTGGGGCCTTCGTAGGTGATGACGACGACGTCGCCTTCCTGCACCTTCTTGCTCAGAATCGATTCAACGGCCTCTTCTTGAGACTCCACGACGAAAGCACGGCCAACGAAGTGGAAGAGCGACTCATCGATACCCGCGCTCTTAATGATCGCGCCCTTCTCGGCGATGTTGCCGTAAAGGACCGCAAGTCCACCGTCCTTTGTGTATGCGTGCTCAACATCGCGGATGCAGCCGTTCTCGGAATCAGTTTCCAAGGACTCGAAAAGGTTTGCGGTCGAGAAAGCATGGGTCGTGCGCACGCCACCGGGCGCCGCAAGGTAACGATGCTTGGCCTCGTCGCTCGCGCTGCCACTGCGGATATCCCACTGAGCAAGCCATTCTTCCAAGGAAGGAGCATGGACGGAGTGCACATCGCGCTGCAGCAAACCAGCGCGGTTGAGTTCACCCAGGAGTGCGGGAATGCCACCGGCGCGGTGGACGTGCTCGATGTGGTACTTCGTTGAGTTCGGGGCCACCTTGCACAGGCAGGGAACGCGACGCGAAATCGCATCGATATCATCCAGGGTGAAGTCCACCCCGGCCTCGTGGGCGATCGCAAGAATGTGAAGAACGGTGTTGGTCGAGCCCCCCATCGCAACATCCAAGCTCATCGCGTTCTCAAAGGCATGCTTGGTGGCGATGGAACGAGGAAGAACCGAATCATCGTCATTGTCGTAGTACGCACGGCACATATCAACAATGCGGTGGCCGGCTTCCAAGAAGAGCTTCTTGCGCTCAACCTGGGTGGCCAAGGTGGTGCCGTTTCCGGGAAGTGCCAGGCCAATGGCCTCGTTCAAGCAGTTCATGGAGTTTGCGGTGAACATGCCAGCGCAGGATCCACAGGTCGGGCAGGCGTTCGCTTCGACGCGCGCCAGCTCGGCATCGGAGACCGAGTCATCGACAGCCATGACCATGGCGTCAATGAGGTCAAGACGGTGTTCAACAACGCCTTCAATCGAAGCACCGGATTCCATCGGGCCACCCGAAACGAAGATCGTCGGGATGTTCAAACGCATGGCGGCGATGAGCATACCGGGGGTGATCTTGTCGCAGTTCGAGATACACACCAGCGCATCGGCGCGGTGAGCGTTGACCATGTACTCGACCGAATCTGCGATTACCTCACGTGAAGGCAGCGAGTAGAGCATGCCGTCGTGACCCATTGCGATGCCGTCGTCAACAGCGATGGTGTTAAATTCCTTCGCAACGCCGCCTGCTTCGCGAATCGCTCCGGCAACCAAGTCGCCCATGTCCTTGAGGTGGACGTGGCCGGGAACGAATTGGGTGTAGGAGTTGGCGATCGCGATAATCGGCTTGCCGAAATCCCCATCCGTCATTCCGGTCGCACGCCAGAGCGCACGCGCTCCGGCCATATTGCGTCCTTGAGTCGATGTTGCTGAGCGCAAAGGCTTACTCATGGATTTCTCCCCTATGACGAATTTGTAACGCCTTCAACCCTAGTTCGACCTCCGGGCAACGGCTCGCTAGGTTCACGAGATGGACGAGGCCTTGCGCACGTTTTCGCTAGAATGGCGTGCTTTTACTGCACTTTCACGGGGTCTGCGGACTGTCCACTTCCTGACCATCCACACGACCAGAGCAATGCCGGCCAGACCAAAAACGATAAGTTGGTATCGCGAAATCCATTCTTCGACGATCGCCCAGTTCGCGCCCAGCGCATATCCGGCACCAATGAGAACGGAATTCCACAGGGCCGAGCCAATTGCCGTGTACAGGGTAAAGGGCAGAAGTTTCATTCGTTCAATACCGGCCGGAATGGAAATCAAGGAACGAACAACAGGAACGACACGTCCCAGAAGAACTGCCAGCGGGCCTCGGCGCACAAACCATGCTTCGGCGCGTTCGATATCAGCTTCCTTGACGAAGGGAATCTTCGAGGCCAAGGAGTAGAAACGCGCACGCCCAAACCATGCACCCAGCGCATACAGTGCGAGCGCACCGACAACTGATCCGATCGTTGCCCACACAATTGCGCTCACCAATCCCATACTTCCCGAGGCAGCAGCAAAGCCCGCGGAAGGCAGAATCACTTCGCTCGGGATCGGTGGGAATAGGTTTTCTGCCGCGACGGCAATTCCAACTCCTGGGGCGCCAAGTGCACCCACAAGCGAAACAACGGCTTGGACAATAGGTTCAAGAAGATTACTCATGCCTGTAGCATCACGGCGCAAGGCATGGAAGAGTTTTGCTCACCCTTTGCGTGAGCTGTGAAAGCCAATCACGGCGCGGAGCACTGAACCAGTTCGCCCTCGCCTGCAATACGCAGCTGATGTTCGGACGCGGAGATGAACACTGCCTCTCCGCGGCCCAGGGTGCACTCCCCGGCCTCGGTCGACAAACTCAAACGCCCACGCGTCACCATGGCAATTCGAGGCCCCTCACCCGGAACTCGAAGATTGCTGAGGTCAGGGGTGCAGGTCGTCACGGTGAGTTCAAATTCCTGAGCGGGAGCCAAGAAACGATCCGAATGCGGGCTGGGATGTTCGGGAGCCAGACGAATTGGAGGAAGCGCAGAGAACTCGGCAATTTCAACGAGTTGTGCACTGTCAACATGCTTGTGGGTCAGTCCCGCTCGAATGACGTTATCCGAGGCCGCCATAACCTCGATTCCTAGACCGCGCTGGTAGGCGTGGATCTGGCGCGGCGGAATATACGCAGCCTCACCTGCACGAAGCGAAACGGGATTCATCAGGAATGCCAAGATAATTCCAGAATCGCCACCGTGTGCTGCTTCCAACTCGCACACCAATTGATCGGCGCGAAGCGAGGGGGAATGACCCGATTCCAGACGCCTGCGGCAAGCATCAACGAATTCCTCAACCAGGGCTGGGGTGACGGGTGAGTCGATATCGAAAACCCACGAGGCCAAGGAACGCAGGCCCCCGCGCACAGTTGAGAGCTTGAGTCGTCGGCGAAGAAGCTCAGCCAGCTCACCCTCGAGGCCTTCCAGAAGCCGGCGCGCCTTTCGAGGGACCCGGAAACCAATGAGGGCCTCGAAATCGGTCAGGGCGTAGAGCATTTCGGGCTTGTGGTTCATATCCCGATAGGAACGGTTGGGAGCGGTGCGCTCGATTCCCAGCACTTCCTCGCGTAGGTAGCCTTCTCGAGCGATTTCCTTTGTGGGATGAACCTGAAGAGAGAGCGTCTCATCGGGTGCGATGACCTTCATCAGGAAGGGAAGATTTGTTCCAAAGGCGTAGAGGATTCCCGATCCCAGGGCCTTCTTCGGATCTTGTGCGATGAGGTCGCCCAGAGTTGAACCGTCGTGGAGGAGGGTTGGACCATCTGGGTGATTACCGAACCAGAGTTCAGAAACAGGCCGAGGCCCTGGAGTTTCACCCAAGAATTCGGCGATTGCGCTCTGCGAGCCCCAATCGTCAAACTTGCGCCAGCCCTGAAGCTGCTGCATCCCGGTCTCCTCAACTTCTCTGTAACAGCGGCGTATCCGCGAGTTGTCACAGATGAACTATGGCGTTATCTCTTCACAAAACGCGTGATATCTGTGAAAAGTTTAGCGTGCACCTTCTTCACGGTCCGCCAAAGCGCGCAGGGCGCCGCCGGATTCATAAAGTTCGTCCCAAGTTCCAACTTCAACAATGCGCCCCGAATCCATAACGATGATTTGATCAGCATCGTGAATAGTATCTAGGCGGTGTGCAACAACAATCACGGTCTTATCGCTGGTGCGACGGCGAATCCCCGCCAGAACTCGAGCTTCGGTTTCGCGGTCAACCTGGGAGGTGGCCTCGTCCAGGATCATGATGGGGGTTTCGCGCAAGAGCGCGCGGGCAAGGGCCAGGCGCTGGCGCTGTCCGCCGGAGATGCGCTCCCCCATTTCGCCGACCTTGGTGTCAATCCCTTCACTTTCCGCGGCGATCCATTCACTGAGGTCGACCGCATCCAGGGCCTCGCGGAGCTGGGAATCGGTAGCGTCAGGGCGCGCGAGCAGAAGGTTTGCGCGAATTGAGTCGTTAAAGACGTGTGCACGCTGCGGAGCCAAGGTGATGACAGAGCGAATGTGATCTTGAGTGTCCTCACGCAGGTCTACTCCCCCGATGCGGATCGAACCGGAGTCCGGATCCCACACGCGGGCAAGCAGCGCGGCAAGGGTTGACTTGCCCGAGCCCGACGCACCAACGATTGCGGTTGTTGAGCCGGCAGGAATAGTGACGCTCACGTCGTGAAGCACTTGGGGACGAAGGTGTTCGTATTCCTCCGCATCATCGTGAAGGCCTGAAGCTATAGCAACCTGCGGGTAGGTAAAGTCCACGCCCGTAATCTGAAGATCACCGTGTCCGTCGATGGAATGAGCGATTTGCGGATCAGGAACCAGTGCTTCGCGGTCTGTCACAGCGAAGATCCGCGCTGCCGAGGCGTATGCCTGATCCAAATCCGCCGTCAGATCTTCGACAGCCAACACCGGCGCGAAAGAAGCAAGAGCAACACCCACAGACATGGTGACCTGAGCAATGCTCAAAGCACCCGAACGAAGCGAAAAGACGGCAACAAGAAGCTGGGCAACAACTGCGAGGGGAAGCAGCGCTTGATTCAATCCTCGGCGAATAGCAATCCAGAAAGACGTCTTGTACTGAGCGTGGAAAATGTACTCTTCCAGCTCGTCAGCCATTTCGGTGATTCGGCGTTCTTGCGCTCCAAAAGCAATGACTTCGCGCACGCCCTGAACCGAGTCGGTGACGTGGTGCGAAAGCCTGCCACGTGTTGCGCGAAGCACTTGCGCAGCTTCGTCGGTGGTCTTACTACCTAAGGTCGGAACGCAAAGCCCCACAAAGATCAGGAAAGGTGCGAGAACAAGAGCATTAAGCGGCGAGATTGCCACGCCCATCCACACAACAGTTCCAATCGGGACAATCACAGCCGTTGCCAGAGGAACCAGAGTGTGAGCGAAGAAGACCTCAACACGATCGACGTCTTTCGTGACTCGCGACAGCAGGTCACCGGTATCGGCGCCTTCCGTCATCGCCGGAGCTTGAGGCTCAAGAGAGTCAAAGAAATAGTTACGCAGGAGGGCCAAAGAACGGAAGGCCACATAGTGCCCCGCGTATTGCTCGAGATAGCGGAACAAGGCCTTGAGCAGGGACATAATCACCAGCGCCCAGACCACCCCTGACAGGGTGAGCGAAGCAGGATCCGAGGCATAGGAGCCCAATGCCCATGTTCCCACCGCAAAGAGTGCGATCCCCAAAACCAAAGCAACAATGCGTGCAAGCAGAGAGAAAACAAGCGGGAAAAGGACAGGACGAGCGACGCGAATGAGACGGCGCGAGAGGTCCATGCGCGTGAAGCTCTGGGGGTTCATCGAAGTTCCCCTTCCTTCAGTTCAACTTGGCGGTCTGCATGGGCGATCGTTGCTCCTCGGTGAGAAATCGTGATGGTCGTACGCCCGCGAGCGATGGTATCGATAGCGTTGAGAATCTGTCTTTCACTTTCCAGATCGACATGCGCAGTGGGTTCATCGAGCAAAAGGATTGGGGCGTCTTTGACAAACGCCCTAGCAAGTGCGACGCGCTGCGCTTCACCTCCTGAGAGGGCCAGCCCTTTATCACCAACGCGGGTATCCAAGCCCTCGGGAAGTCGCGACAGAAGATCGTCGAGGCCGACGATGCGCAGTGCTGTGAGGATCTCTTCGTCACTGGCTGCGGGGTTGGCGATCAGGATGTTCGCACGCAAAGTGTCAGAGAAAAGGTAGGTGGTTTGTTCGACGACAGCGATTTGCGAGCGAAGCCATTGTAGGGGTACCTGGGAGATGTCAACGCCATTAATGCAGATGGATCCCTTATTGGGGCGATGGTTCGCCTGGATCAGGCTTGAGAGCGTTGACTTTCCGGCGCCCGAGGTACCGGTGATTACAATGTGCTCACCGGGGGCGAGGCGAAGTGTAGCTCCGCGCAGGATCGGGGTGTCGGCCTCGTAAGCGAAAGAAACGCCGTCAATGCTCACTTCCCCGGGTGCGGGAAGGACTGCGGGCGCACAAGCACCACCTTCTGCCGGGTCGACGACCTCAGGAGTTTCGCTGGTGAAGCGCTTAATTTCGCGGGTTGCAGCGATACCGCCCATGCCGATGTAGAAGAACTGGCCGATTCGATCCAGAGGGTCGAGCATGATCGAGGAGAGCAGAACAAGGGTGATGGCTTGGCCGACGCTGAACCAACCGTCACTCAGACGCCAGTAGGCAAGTGCGGTCGCACCGGTGATCATTCCCAGTGAGAAGACACCATCGACAACCAGCAGGACCATCTGGTTTCCGGCAAGGTAGCGCATGACTTTGCGGCGAACATTCTCCGCCGCCTGTGCAAGGGTGCGGCCCACACGCTTCCCTGCGCCGATGTAGGACAGCGTTGAAAGTCCTTGGATCGCGTCAAGTTCTTGGGCGGCAAGAGCGCGCGAGGCCCTGCGATAGCGGGTGGACACCGAACGGAATGCCTTTTGGAAAGCTCCAACGGTAAGGGGCACAACGGGGATGGAAATTGCCAGGACCGCTGCAGAAACCCAGTCGAAAGCACATACGACTGCAACAACCATGATCGGCGTGATCAGCGAGGCCAGCATGGGTGCGATGAAAGTACCGCGATAATTCGAGCTGCGCTCAACACCATCGGTTGCGGTATTGACGATGCGACCCGAGCGTTCTTTTGTCCGCTCACTGACTCCGAGGCGGAAAACTTGGGCAACCATGGCGTGGCGAATACGAGGTTCTTCTGCGCGCAGGCGTGTACCGCTCGAGAAGGAAGCGCTAAAAGCCATCATTCCTGCTGCTAAGGCAAAGAGTGAAAGGTATCCCAGTGACAGAAAAGTGACATTACCACTGATCAGGGAGTCAATAACCGAACCGAGCTCGATGTAGAAAATGATCAGGAACATCGCAGGCAGCAGATTCTTGATGATCTCAATGACGTTCGATATCCGCTGTTTGGGATAAGGCTGCGGTAGTGCGCTTGGCGAGGCGTTGAGCTCGGGTCCCATCGATTCGCTCTCCTCATTCGGCTATATGACGTCATTTCATTATGACGCTACTTAGGACTACCTTAGCTTCTTAATGACAGAAAGTCATATAGAAGGGAAAGCTACATAGCGAAGACGTGTGAGGGGCGTTCGGATCACTCCGAACGCCCCTCACACTAAAGTTTTACGATGCAAAACCGCGGATTCACCCATGCTCAGCAGCGCGGGAAGGTGGCCACGGCCTCGGCAATCGGGTCAGGCCAGACGGTACATCCAGCCGAAGGGATCTTCTGCGCGGCCCATCTGGATGTCCGTGATGTCCTTCCAGATCTGGTGGGTGACGGGACCCGCGGGAAGCTCGACGTCGAAATCATCCGAGGCAAGGCGCGCAATCGGGGTCACGACAGCGGCGGTACCACAGGCAAAGATCTCAGCGACCGAACCGTTCTTAATGCCCTCAACCAAGTCGGCAAGAGCGATAGATTCCTCGGTTACCGGCACACCACGCGAACGCAGGAGGCGGCAAATCGCGCTACGGGTGCCACCCTCGAGGATCACGCCGGTGAGCTTGGGGGTACGCACGCTCCCATCGGCCATGACGACGAACATATTCATACCGCCGAGCTCTTCGAGGTACTTGTGCTCGTAGGTATCCAGGTAGCAGACCTGCTTGAAACCGCGCTCAGCGGCCAAGTTCTGCGGGAGCAGCGAAGCCGCGTAGTTACCACCAGCCTTTGCCGAACCGGTTCCACCGGGGCCGGCACGGTGATAGTGCTTCTCAACCCAGATGGAGACGCCGGTCTGAGTGCCCGACTTGAAGTAGGGGCCAACCGGGGAACCGATGACGTAGAAATCAACCTGGTGAGCGGAGCGCACGCCGAGGAAGGGCTCGGAGGCGAAAGTGAAGGGACGCAGGTAGAGAGAGGATCCTTCAGCACCCGGAACCCACTTTTCGTCCGCACGCACGTAGTTCACCAGCGCGCCCACGAAGTCCTCGCGATCCATCTGTGGCATAGCCAGACGCCAATTCGAGTGGTTCATGCGCGCGGCATTGAAGCCGGGACGGAAGGTCCAAATGCTGCCGTCGGAGTGACGGTAGGCCTTGATGCCTTCGAAAGCAGACTGGCCGTAGTGAAGGACAGCGGCCGCGGGAGACAGGTCAAGGGGACCGAAGGGAATGACCTCACGCTGGCCCCATCCGGTTTCGGGCGTCCAACGCATGTGTGCCATGTGGTCGGTAAAAACTGTTCCGAAGTTCAGTTCCTCCATAGCCTTTTCGTAATCCGCCTGCGGAGTCGGATTCGGGTTCTGGGTCAGCGGGAAACGACCAGCCAGTTCATCTGCCGAAGGCAGAGGCTCCTCCCCCAATCGCTCCAATTCGGTGGGAGTGTGCTGCGTTTCTGTCATCGTATCCTCCTCAAAAGCTGAAGTACATTCAGAATATTCCCCTTGCGGGGGTCAGGCATTAGGTGGTCCGCCATCTGACCAGTTGGGGTGGGGTGCGCGGTGCCGGGGCGGCGTGCTCGGTGCCGGTGGGGTGGGCCTTTCGCACCCACTCCCCCGGCCATGGCCTCGTCAGCGGCGAATCAGCGCGACCAGGTCGTTGCCGATTTGCTCGGTCGTACGGACCAAGGGATCACCAGCAGCGTTAGCGGCCGCGCGGTTACGCATGTCCTCTTCAATCGCGTCCATGATCGCGCGCGACTGATCGGCGTATCCGAGATGATTGAGCATGAGCGCAACAGAAGCAATCGTTGCGGTCGGGTCCGCCTTACCCTGGCCTGCAATGTCGGGCGCGGAGCCGTGGACGGGCTCGAACATTGAGGGGTGCGCACCTTCGGGGTTGATATTTCCCGAGGCCGAAAGGCCAACGCCGCCGGTGACAGCTCCCGCCTCATCGGTCAAGATGTCGCCGAAGAGGTTATCGGTGACGATGACGTCGAAGCGGCCCGGATCGGTCACCATGTAGATCGTTGCGGCGTCAATGTGGCAGTAGTCGACACGGACCTGCGGGTATTCGCGGCCCACCTCCTCGACGATACGGCTCCACAGGCCACCGGCGAAAACCAAAACATTATGCTTGTGGACCAGCGTGAGATGGTGAGCCGGACGAGCTGCTGCCTGTTCGAATGCGTAGCGCACAAGGCGCTCAACGCCAAAGGCTGTGTTCACGGAGATCTCCTGCGCGACCTCGTGAATTGTCCCCTTGCGCAGAGTTCCGCCGTTTCCGGCGTAAAGGCTTTCAGTGCCCTCTCGCACGACGATGAAATCAATGTCGCCGGGGTTAGCCAGCGGGGTCGGGACGCCCGGATAGTAGTGCGAAGGGCGCAGGTTGACATAGTGGTCGAGCGAGAATCGGAGCTTGAGGAGCAGGCCGCGCTCAAGGACACCTGAGGGGACCGAGGGATCGCCAATCGCGCCCAAGAGGATGGCATCGTGCTGGTCGATAACTTCGAGGTCCGTGTCGGTGAGGATCTCACCGGTGCGGTGATAGCGCCGTGCGCCAAGATCGAATTCTGTGTACTGCAGCGTGACGTCAGAGGGAATGACAGCTTCCAGAGCTTTGATGCCTTCGGGGACGATTTCCTGCCCGATGCCATCACCGGGGATTACTGCGAGTTTCAGATTTGTCATATTGCCATTGTTGCGCGGGGGCGGCAGGTCAGCAGAAGGTGTCCATATTTCGGGGTGGTTGTGGGGCGGGGCCTCGTTCCTGAACTCAGCTCCCCACGCCTCCCCTATCGACACCACTCGGCAGCATTGGCACCACATGGCAGCATCGACACCACTCGGCGGCATCGCATAGCCCAAAAACCGCAATGCCCGTCCTCCAAACGGTGTCAATCGCGCCAAACAGTGTCAATCTGAGTCGAGGTCACCGCATTCCGCCGTAGACACCACACACGAAGCACGAAACAGCTCTAAACCGACCCAACACCGCTCGAAATACCCGCTGCGCACGCAACAAACTTTTCCACAATGCGGGTTTGCAACGATTCATCCACATGTTTTCAGCCAGAAAACACGCAGCCCTCTCCCCCGCCCCACACTGTCCACTATGAGCATGCAACTGCCGCACGTGACCTTGAGCTATCGCGGGAGCTCCTGCCGAAGTTCCCATCTCAAGGGGCAATTGCGCTTACACCGCGGCGCCTACGTCCGGTTGCCATTCGACCTCAGCCAAGCAAAGCCCTGGGAGATCTGGGAATCAATTGCGCTGGCACGCATCATTGCGTCAGTACAGCGAGGACAAGCAACACCACTTGTCGTTGGCAGCTCCGCGCTTCTACTCCACGGGGTGCAAGGCTGGATCTCAAACCCAAACGTTGAGTTGTACCAGCCGGGGCGCCGTACAAGCCAGCTCATTCCTCCGTGCAGATGCAAGACAATTTCTGTGCCCGCAGCCCTGCGAGTCTATCGGCGCACTCCCCCGATTACCTCGGAACGCACGCAGGTTTCAGGCTTGCTTACCGAACACCCCTACGACGCGTTGATCCGCTGCACGATGCACGATGACGTGCTGCAAGCATTTGCACTGGGATGCAGCGCCCTCCACAAGTGGTCTGGATTCAGTAATTTCTCGCAAGATGTGTGCCGAGGGCGCGCCGAAGTCATACGCGAAAAGCTTCTTTCGCGCTTGGAACACGCGAAAGGACGTCGAGGTTTTGCCCGCGCGCGACGGATACTGACCACGATCGATCCTGGGTGTAGCAATCCTGCCGAGGCCGCACTGACTTGGGTGGTTCGCGCGCTATGCCCCTACGAAGTTTCGACGCAGTATGAGCTATCTGCAGGTGGACGACGCTTCTTTGCCGACATCGCGATTTCGCAGTGCAAACTCGTCATCGAGTTCGATGGGATCGAGAAACTGGGCTCGACACAGGGAGAATTCGACCGCGCGAAACGCTCGTGGGTTCAACGCGAACAGGCGCTACAAGACCAAGGCTGGCATTTCCTCCGAGTCAACTGGCTAGATTTCAATGACTGGGAAGCGCTGCGCAGACGAATTAGCGCTGCGATCGGGGTGGCCTCTAAGCCTATTCCCGCTCGTTACGTGCTGTTGTGGGAGCCTCCAAGCGAGCGTTGTGATGGTGAAGGACGGCGCTTTCGGGGGTACGGGTGGCATGGGGCGAATGGAGCGGATGGAAGCTGGACTTAAAATCTGTTTTCCGCTTGTGAGCCAAACAGGCGCGAATTGAAGGCGGGGGTGAGTAGCATAATCCCATGTCGACAGCCATTGATGTTTATCCGACAGTAAATGCCCTGCCTCTTGTTGAGGAGATTCGTGGGCGCACACAAGAGTTATTTCAAACTTTATTGAACCGTCACGGTATCGGTTCAACAATAGAGGTTATAGCTTTCTATCCCTCTCCGTCGAAGGTACCAATTAAGGACGTCGAAAAAGACACGGTGTGGACGCCGGATTTGTATCTAGGCTTCGAATATTTGATTGATGGGATCTGGGATTCGAATTCCTGGCATAGTTGTTCTTGTATCGAAGCTGACGATCGGTACATCGTCGAAGAGCTCGAAGATATTGTTCCCCCAACTCGACTTTCAAAAATTCTGGCACAGGACCACTACTGGTTTGACGAAAATAACTCTGATGGCCCTCCTGTTGCCTCAACCGGTTACGGTTTGGTTTGTGCAGCTCTGGCTGAAGCAACCGAAGGAATCATCGCCTCATTTGACTGCGAATCTGACGAAAAATACAACGGCGAAACCGCTGAGGAGTTTCTTGCCTGGTGGGGCGACAGACAAATCGATTTCTATGGCGAGGACGCGTTCAGAAATCCGCGAAGAAAAAGATACCAACTAGTCTTTGAGTAGAAGAATCGTGCGCGTGCCCGCAGATGTGGGTGGCGCGCAGTAAAGTGAAAGCATGCTTGACGATGCGGTTGCACAGAAATTACGCGCGTTCTCTGGGGAGCGCGACTGGGACCAGTTCCACACTCCCGAAAACTTGGCGAAATCTATTTCGATCGAGGCAGCGGAACTCTTAGAGTGCTTCCAATGGACGCCCAATGGAGATCCTCAGGCTGTCAAGGAAGAGCTCGCCGATGTCCTCACCTACTGTTATTTCCTTGCAATGAAGGTCGGGCTTGAGCCCGATCAGATCGTGCTGGAAAAGCTTGCTGTCACGGCGCAGAAGTATCCGGTTGAAAAGTCGCGTGGGAGCAGCGTGAAGTATGACCAGCTGGATTGATCCGGCTGACAACAGCGATTGACACCTGTGCAAATCCGCGCAATCCCAATACGAAAAGTACAAAATACAGCAGGCAAAAATTACATCTACGTCATTCAGATGCATTAATCTGAGAATACGCAGCACTCCTTCGGGGAAATCCCTAAGAATGCAGCCAGTGATCAGCGATGTTCACCCGGCACCTATCCGCCACACAGAAGGGCATCTCCATGCACAGTGATCCCAACGCAGACCAGCTCGCATTTGACGTTGATGGCGTTCCAGCGCCCAACGAGAGCTCTACCCCTTCTGCATCGGCGGTCACTGAGCCTTCCGCTCCCCCATCTTCTTCAGCCAGTGCACTGGACACGCTGCTGAACGAATACCGTGCGCGCGCGACAAGCGAGCGCGCGAAGGGCACGCTCTTCGAGGAACTCACCCGTCAGTTCCTGCTACATGACGCGCGTTTCACTCACCAATTCAAAGAGGTCTACCTGTGGGGAGAGTAGCCCCAGCGCCGCACGGGTGACACTGGCATCGACCTAGTCGCGATCCCGGTCCGCGACGGCGAGGATCCGGTGGCCATTCAGTGCAAGTTCTACGCACCGGGCCATAAGGTCAGCAAAGCAGATATCGACACCTTCCTATCTGCTTCAGGCAAGGAACCTTTCGCTCGCCGCATCGTTGTCGACACTTCTGGCACCGACTGGGGTAAGAACGCCAAGACGCGATCGAAGGCCAGCAAATCCCTGTCTCGCGTATCACCTTGGCGGATCTGCGCGATTCAGACATCGACTGGCGCACGTATTCACTGGGCTCGATGCAGGCACCCAAGACCCGCGAGCGCAAAGTTCCTCGAGATCACCAGGTACGCGCAGGTTCCGCAGTCATGGAGGGGTTCACCAAACACGACCGCGGAACCATGGTCATGGCTTGCGGCACCGGCAAGACCTTCACTGCGCTCACCATCGCTCGCGAGTTCATGGAGTGAGAAGGCGGCACTGCGCGGATTCTTTTCACAGTCCCCTCGCTCGCACTCCTCAATCAGACGCTGGATGATTAGGCTGCCGAGGCCGATGGCGCGTTTACCGCGTGGGCAGTGTGTTCGGATACGAAAGTATCGTCAGCCGCGCGAAACGATACTGCTGCCGATTCCACGGTCGATCTACCGATCCCGGCGACGACTGACGCACAGCGCCTTGCTCATTCACTGTGTGCAAATAACGCAACCGAGGGTTTGCAGGTTGTTTTCGCGACCTATCAATCCATCGAGTTCATCCACGATGCACAAGAGATCACTGGTGACAGTTGGCGTGACTTCGACCTGATCATCTGCGACGAGGCCCACCGCACGACAGGCGCAACGCTGACCGGCGAGGACGAAAGCGCCTTCACGAAGATCCACAGCGATAAGTTCATCCGCCGCTCAAAGACCCTGTATATGACGGCGACACCGCGTATTTTCGCGGAGAACGCAAAGAATAAGGCGTCGGAGAAGGACGCGATCCTGACCTCAATGGATGATCAGAACACCTTTGGTCCGGTGTTCTTCCGTCTGGGCTTTGGTCAGGCTGTGAAGGAAGGACTACTCACCGACTACAAGGTCATCATTCTCACCGTCAGCGAAGATGAAGTTTCAAAGCACTACCAGGCAATTGCAGAGATGGGCGGCGAACTGAACCTCGATACGGCCGCAAAGCTAACGGGCTGCTGGAATGCGCTTGCTAAGAGGAAACACCCTGACTCAGACACCGATTACGGCGACGACCTCTCCCCCATGCGTCGCGCGGTTGCGTTCTGCCGCGACATCAAAGCTTCAAAACAGGTCGCAGCTCAATTCCCAGATTTGGTCGATGGACTGAGCAATCTGGAGAATGACGATACAACCGACAATCTTCGTGTTGAGTGCAGGCACGTGGACGGCACGATGAACGCGGCGGTGCGTGCACGCGAAATGGAATGGCTGAAGGAAGGCGCGGGCACTGATGAAGAGCCAATTTGTCGGATTCTTTCAAATGCCCACTGCTTGAGCGAGGGCGTGGACTGCATCATCCGCAGTGCGGATGATGCAATGCGCACAGCGTTTGGGCAGAGCCTGGGGGATCCGGGCGTGGCTTTCATCGAGCCCTTCGTTGGGACGGGCACGTTCGTGGCACGCCTGCTGCAGCTGGGCGTCATCACACCCGAGGCCCTAGAAGAGAAATACAAGAACAACATCTTCGCAAACGAGTTCGTCCTGATGTCCTACACCGCATCGATCAACATCGAGCAGGTGTAGCACCAGGTGCGCGCCGAGCAGGGTGTGGACAAAGGCTACGTCGAATTCCCGGGCATGCCCCTGACGGACCCCTTCCAGCTCCACGAGGGCGACGGCACGATCACCGAGGAGTTCGAGGGCCTGACCACCAACAACGAGCGCGCGAAGGCGGAGAAGGATTCCGCAATCACGGTCATCGTCATGAAACGTAGTACGCGCCAGTTGATACAAAGTGACGGTGTGCCGGAGTATGTGCTCGTGGCCTGATTTGGCGCGGTAGCACGGCGAAGTGGAACTTTGCCAGGGGATCATCGTTCTGATCCGATGAGTCGATACGCCACCGAATCTTGTACCGTCGTTCGGTTATCCCGTTACTGAAGGTGCGCATCCACCCACGGAGGCGAATGCGCGGTGACTCCGTCAAAAGGTACAGCGTGGCGTCGAATTGTTCTTCGTGTTGCGCGGTGACTGCCGGGTGGATGGTCGTTCGGTCGGCGCAAAACGATAATTTA
>UWSI01000013.1 GCA_900541895.1 uncultured Actinomyces sp.
CGCACCACAAAGCCGAAAGGTCGGGCTCAGACCAACTCTTTTCGTCCTTTAACCCCATGATTCGCTCCTGATACTTTAGAGATCTGATGCAATTGCGATTTGGACAAGTGCCTCACGCAAATCTGGGGCAACGCCTGAAGCACTTAAGGCGGCGAAGAAGGCACCACGACCTTCTTTCCACGTAGCGTCGAGACGTGTGAGCGTCTCAACCTCACAACGAGCATGAGTCAAAATTCGACGAATCTGCTCTGAGCGTTTAACCTCTTCACTCATCAACTTTGGTTCAAGGTCAAAACTGGCGCCCGTGCGCGTTTCAATATAACCAAGGTCAGTCAGTTGGGTATCAATTCCATGCCCATAGGTGCGAACAAGGATCTTCCGTCGCACCGGGATTGAGTCCAGATCTCCATCGGCACCATGAATTGTGAGTCTATGGTGAGCATCGTCCCATTCAAAGAGCGTACGAACAAGAGAACTATCGCTATCTTGATCTTCAATCAGCTCATAGCTTGCATCCGCTCCAAAAACGAGCAGTAGCTCAATTTCTTCAGGATTACCGGTACCAACATTTGTCTGGCGCCCAAGCATTCCCAATGTGCCTTCACCATCAGGAGCGGCAGCGCTTCCACAAAGCGGAATGATCGATCCGCTTCGCGCAAAGAGCGGAGTCCGTGAAAGCTCTGACCACAGTGAAAGCTTTCGATTACCCTGGTAGGCGAGATTCGTCATGAGGTCGACCCACATGCCCTCTGGTAGCCACGCTTCAGAGTGACCCCGGCACGAGGCTTCAGAGAGCTGTTCAGTGACTGGGGCAGCGATCAGCTCGCATCCAAAGCGGAAGCAATTGGGGACTTCCCAAGCCTGAGCGTGGCCGTCATGCTCCCAATACATTGGACGAATGAGTGGGAGAAGCTCATCACGACCGTGGAACTGTTCGGAGTGGAGATACCCGATCAGTCGGTGTCTGAAACGTAGGTATTCCTCTTGAATTGCACAATGAGGTTCTTCGAAAACCCATGGTTCTTTTCGCGTGAATGGATTATTCGATGAATGCAGGCGCATGATTGGGCTAAATACACCACTTTGGATCCAACGGGTCTCCAACTCTGGATCACGTACGCCAAGCATGTGACCACCGATATCATGGCTCCACCAGCCATAGCCGATATTTGAGGCGGTCGCAGTAAATTCAGGCTGGAACTTCAACGATTCCCAGGTAATGTAGGTATCTCCAGAAAAACCCAGAGGGAAGCGCTGAGACCCGGGTCCACAATAGCGTGAAAGCGTCAGCCCTCGTCCATGTCGGTGAGCATTATCAAGATAGTGATAGTGGTTGAGAACCCACAACGGGTCCAGTCCAGGAACGCTTGAATGCTCGCCTTGTTGCCAGTCAACCCACCAGAAGTCGACCCCTTGATCTTCAAGTGGATGCAGAATCTCTTCAAAATACGCCAACATAAAATCGGGATTCGCTGGTTCAAAGAGGATTGTCTTTTTAGTTCTAGGATCTACGCCCATTCTTTGAGCTAAGCGCTCGTACCCCTCTTCAAAGTAACGAATACCATCAGCAGGGTGAAGATTGAGTGAGGTGTGAAGACCACGCTCATGCAGAGCATCAAGGAACTTTTGTGGATCTGGGAAAAGCTCAGGATCCCAGGTGTAGCCTGTCCATCCTGACCCAGCTCCCAAGGGAGGGCTGGTGACATGCCAATCCATATCGATGACAGCGACTGCAAGCGGAACATCGTGACGAGCAAATTCGCTCATCACTTCCAAATAGTCCTCATCTGTGTAGCGGTGATATCTACTCCACCAATTTCCTAAGGCATAGCGGGGCAGAATCGCTTGAGGACCGCTTAAACGGTAAAAGGAACGTACGGCCTCGGGAAAATCTGGTCCGCAAGCGAAAACGTAAATGTCTAGGTGCTCCGGACGCGCAGCCAGGAAGACTCCATCGCTAGAGACCGGGCAGGTGTCATCAATCAACGAGCTTATGCCACGGCCATCGACGACTCCTCTATCCAGTTCACAGCGTCCATCAACCGTGTCCAATGTTCTGGTCGTCCCACGCAGGTTTCTCCCTTGAATCCAGGGAAATTCTGCATCAGTCCCCCAACGCCAGGTTCCACCCCAGCTATCTTCTTCCCTTACTTGAGCCCACAATCCATTGGAGTTGGGCTCCTTGCCGTCATAGTGGAAGGACATATGTGCAGTCTCAATAACTACGCCGCCGACTTCATCATGGTCGATGCGCAGATCCTTCACAGGTAGGCACTTGCGCCAAGCCATCATCTGTGTCGGTCCATCTAGGAATTCACCGCTCGGATCCCATTCGAGACGGATCACAGTGTCTGAAAGAATTTCAATCCTCCACTGTGGGCCTTCAATCACTTGCTCGGCGGGAGGCGCCTGAATCGGTGAAGGTAGCAAATGGGGTGGAAGAAGCGCCATCACGTATCACTCCTGAGGAATCGGCATTGAGCCCTGTTGACTACCAAGATTAGCCTCTCAATCCTCGATCTGCCTATTCACTGAGCAATAATTTCCGGGGTGGTTGATGCGCATCAACCACCCCGGAAACTTTCTAGAAATTAGCCGAAAGGACGTTTACTTTTCAGAGCTAATCTCAGAGTCCTCTTCGCCGCGCTTCTTCGGCTTCGCATCCACGCCAGCCTCCTTGCGCTGTGCAGGAGTAATGGGTGCAGGAGCATCGGTCAGCGGATCGTATCCGCCACCCGACTTCGGGAAGGCGATGACGTCGCGAATTGATTCAGACTTGGTGAGCAGCGAAACAATTCGGTCCCATCCGAAGGCGATGCCGCCGTGCGGAGGAGCTCCGAACTTGAAGGCATCAAGGAGGAATCCGAACTGCGTTTGGGCTTCTTCCTCGCCAATACCCATGACCTTGAAGACGCGATTTTGGACGTCACGTCGGTGAATACGGATGGAGCCACCGCCGATTTCATTACCATTGCAGACAATGTCATAGGCGTAGGCCAAAGCATTCCCAGGATCCTGATCGAAAGTATCCAACCACTCAGGCTTTGGCGAGGTGAAGGCGTGATGGACAGCAGTCCAAGCGCTGTGTCCAAGAGCAACGTCACCTTCGGCCTCGGCATCTCCGGTCGGCTTGAAGAGAGGGGCGTCGACAACCCAGGTAAACGCCCACGCGTCGGGATCGATCAGGTTGCAGCGCTTACCGATCTCGAGGCGGGCGGCGCCAAGCAGCTCTCGCGAGGCGGTGGGCTTACCAGCAGCGAAGAAAATACAGTCACCAGGCTTTGCGCCAGTGGCCTCGGAGAGGCCAGCGCGCTCAGCTTCAGTGATGTTCTTTGCAACCGGACCGCCAAGGCTGCCTTCCTCATCAAGAGTGACGTAAGCAAGTCCCTTGGCCCCACGCGCCTTGGCCCATTCCTGCCACTTGTCGAAGGTGCGGCGAGGCTGAGAACCACCACCGGGCATCACGACTGCACCAACATAGGGTGCCTGGAAGACTCGGAAAGTCGTGTCCTTGAAGTACTCAGTCAGATCAACAAGCTGGTATCCGAAACGAAGATCAGGCTTGTCAGAGCCGTATTTCTCCATCGCGTCCTTGTAGGTCATGCGAGGAATCGGAGTCTGAAGATCGTAACCGATGAGGGCCCAAACATTCTTCAAAATCTCTTCTGCAACGGCGATGACGTCGTCCTGATCGACGAAGCTCATCTCAATATCAAGCTGTGTGAACTCCGGCTGACGATCTGCACGGAAGTCTTCATCACGATAGCAGCGTGCAATCTGGAAGTAACGTTCCATTCCGGCAACCATCAGCATCTGCTTGAAAAGCTGCGGGGACTGCGGCAGTGCATACCAAGAACCGGGTGACAGACGAGCAGGAACAATGAAGTCACGCGCACCTTCAGGGGTGGAACGTGTCAGCGTCGGCGTTTCAATTTCCACGAAATCATGAGCGTAGAGAGTATCGCGAGCAGCCCGCGAAACCTTCGAACGCAGGCGCAGCGCGTACTGCTCGGGTTCACGACGCAGATCAAGGTAACGGTACTTCAAACGCGTTTCTTCACCGACGTTGCCTGAGTCTTCCGCGTTGGAGGACACCTGGAAAGGAAGCGGCGCAGAAGTATTGAGAATCTCAATATCGTCGCCCATGACTTCAATAGCACCCGTAGAGAGATTCGGGTTCTCGTTGCCTTCAGGACGAGCGCAGACCTCTCCGGTCACTTTCAAAACGAACTCGCTGCGCAATTCGTGGGCAACGCGTTCATCGCGAACGACCACCTGCGCAATTCCCGAAGCATCACGGAGATCGATGAATGCAACACCACCGTGGTCACGACGTCGATCGACCCATCCGGTCAAGGTGACGGTTTGGCCGACAAGGTCAAGGCCAAGCGTTCCAATATTGTGAGTGCGAAGCACTGGTTTTCCTTTCGTTGGTACCATCCGCGAGACGAGCGGCGGCACGGACATAATACCCCCAATGCTCCCCCACTCCTCGATCAACGAGTCGACAGCAGGAGTTCATTCGTTTGTTTTCACTCAACAATAATCAGCCCTACCAACAATTGAGGCGCACCTTTTGTAGACACTGGCCAAAGTCTCAGGCGAAATGTGCAAGGATAATGACATGTCCCCAAGTCCCCGAGCTCAGGCATGGTCAAGTGCGGAAAAGGGACTCATGCTCTCCTCCGTCATCTTGATTACGCTTTCCGCTTTTGAATCGCTTGCAACGACCACGATCATGCCGAACGTCGTTGCCTCTTTCCATGCAGATTCTTGGTTCGCAGTTTCTTCGGGTGCTGCTCTGATTACAAATTTGATTGCAAATGTCCTAGCAGGAGGTCTCAGCGATGCGTTGGGCGTCAAAAAGGTATTTGCCTGGGGATTAGGACTTTTCTGCGTAGGACTATTAGTAAGCGCTCTCGCTCCCCATATCGCAGTATTCGTTCTCGGTCGGCTCATCCAGGGCCTGGGTGGAGGATTTATCATTGTCCCGCTCTACGTTCTTGTCGGAGCAATCGCCACTCCCCTACACCGTCCACGCTACTTTGCAGCTTTTTCCCTATCTTGGGTCTTCCCTTCTCTCGTAGGACCTGCTCTTGCTGGACTGATCGTGACATATATTGGATGGCGGGTGGTTTTTGGTTTAGCTCCTCTCCTCGCAGTATTCGGCGCAATTCCCCTTCATTCGGTTCTTAAAAAATTCTCGATCCCATCACAAGGAGTTCTACCTTCTTCACGCTTTGTCCGACTGGCGCTAGGCAGCGGTATCGGTGTTTTCCTTCTACAGATTTCGGGTACTTTTACTTCGGTCTGGGCAATGGTGCTTGTGGGCTCTGCAGGTCTTACGCTCTCGGCAATAACGCTTCCGCGTCTGCTCCCTCCTGGCTCTTTTACTCTCAAGCGTGGCATCCCATCACTTGTCATAACTCGTTTACTCATGATGGGAGCGGTAACAGGCGCAGAAGTTGTATTGCCTTTACTTCTTCAACGTGTTCAGGGCTGGACTCCGAGTTCAGCCTCCCTCGTCGTTACTGCAAGCGCCCTATCCTGGGCTGCCGGCTCGGTGATCCAGTCCCATATCCACGTGGGCAAGAGCCGACTCAGGCTCCCACGAATCGGAATGGTCTTTGTTATCATTGGCCTGGCTCCACTAACAATGCTTCTCCAGACATCCGCCCCTCACTGGCCAATCTTTATCGCCTGGCTCCTTGCTGGACTTGGCGTTGGCCTCACGCACTCTACGATCTCAGATCTCACGCTTGGGGCAACCGATCCCTCAATGCATGGACGAGCATCCTCGTGGCTTCAGGTTGCGGACTCGGCCGGTGCAGCTGTCGAGCTTGCTTTCGTCTCTCTTGCGCTGGCTCTATGGAGTGCTCTCGGATTCACGGGTGCCATTGCTTACCTCCCCGCAACCTTAGTTGCCCTCGGAGTCGCTGTCGTCGGTGTATGTGCGGCAATGAGAACGCGCGAGGAAGATCTTCTCCCTCGCGCGTCTGCTTAGTAATGTAGTTGTCGCTCAGCGTCCGAAACGACGTCCCTTCCCCAACTTCTTCGAGGCCGATTTCCGCTGAGGTTGCGTAGCTCTCCCACCCCTAAACGAGGACTTTTCGCCGAACTCGCGACCGCCTCGGCGATCATCACGGCGATGATCATCTCCATGGCCTAAACGGTGCCCACGCCCGCGCTCCGTGCGGGACTTCGCTAAGTCTCGGGAGTCTTTTCGTGAAAGCGCAGCCTTCCTCGGGGAACGAGCCTTCCCATCGGGTCCCTCATCAACGCGGATTCTCAGTGCGCGACCTGAAACATGCGCCTTTGAAATCCGAGCCATGGCATCCGGACGAAGGTCTGTATGAATTTCGACTAGAGAGAAGGTCGGGTAGATATCAATATGACCGATATCTGCACCGGCAATACCACCTTCACCGGTGATAGCTCCGACGATCGCACCGGGCTTGACGCGGTCCTTCTTCCCTACTTCGATGCGGTAGCGCGTACCGGTCCCAACTGCGTGCCGAGGTGAAGAACCCTGTTTACGCGCCTTGAGTGGGCGGTCGTTGTCGCGGCCTCCCTCAAAGTGAGCGCGTGCAAATTCGCCCGATTCGTCAAGTTCTTCCTCGCGACGAATCTTTCCATTACCGCGACGATCCTCAGTGATGCGCGCAGCGGGTCCTTCATCCCCCACTGCCTGGGCAAGAAGTGCAGCCGCAATATCCTCAATATCCAATGAGGTTGTGTCATGGACCTCATCAAGAAGCTGCCGGTAAAGATCGAGTCGTCCACGTTCAATACGCGCGCCAATGGCATCCAAGATTCCGCTGGCTCTGAACTGTGAGACAGCAGCGGGTGAAGGAATCTCAACCTCTTCCATGGGGGTACCGGTAAGCTTCTCGATCTTGCGAAGTCGGCCATGTTCCCGAGGCGTAAAGAAGGTCAACGAGCGCCCTTCACGCCCGGCGCGCCCAGTACGCCCAATTCGGTGTACATAAGCTTCTGCTTCGCGGGGAACGTCAAAGTTGACGACCAAACCAATTCGTTCAACATCGAGGCCTCGAGCGGCAACATCGGTTGCAACCAGAACGTCGAGGGAGCCGTTCTTGAGACGTTCCACCATGCGTTCGCGTTCGGTCTGCGCAACATCACCCGAAATACCTGCGGCCTTAAAGCCTCGTGAGTTCAGTTCAAGAGCAATTTCCTCGACATCTAGACGCGTGCGGACGAAGACAATTGCAGCATCAGATTCTTGCGCGCTCTGGTGTTGAGCACGAGTAGCAAGAACACGCGAAAGCGCACCAATCTTGTGCTTGTAAGGAACAACAGCATAGGTTTGGTGAATCGTATCAACAGTTGAAGACTCTTCAGAAACAGCAATCTTCAGAGGGTCCTTCAAATGCGTTTGCGCAATTTTCTCAATTGCGGCAGGCATGGTTGCAGAAAAGAGGGCAGTCAAACGATCATCAGGAACCGAGGCGGTAATAGTCTCGACGTCCTCAGCAAAGCCCATGCGGAGCATTTCATCTGCTTCATCAAGCACCAACATGACGACGTTGCTCAGATCCAACGCGCCTTTCTCGATAAGGTCGATCACTCGGCCGGGAGTGCCGACAACGACCTGCGCACCACGCTTAAGCGCGCCGATCTGAGGACCGTAGGCTGAGCCCCCATAGACGGGTACGACGTCAATATCGCGGCTCTGAGCGGCGAAATCTGAAATCGCCTGAGCGGACTGCATGGCCAATTCGCGCGTAGGTGCAAGCACAAGTGCCTGCACATGACGTTGATCAGAATCAATCAAAGCCAAGAGCGGCAGACCAAAGGCCGCGGTCTTTCCAGTTCCCGTCTGAGCAATTCCAACGACATCATGGAAGTCAAGAAGCGCTGGGATTGCCTCAGCCTGGATAGGGGTTGGAACCTCATAGCCCATGTTGGTGATGGCTTTGAGGAGATCATCAGGCAGTCCAAGATCTGCGAAAGTAGTCTCGGTAGTGTTTTCGGGTGCAGTGGACACAGTTTTCCTTACAATTAGCGTCGCTCAGGGTCGACTTCACGGATGAAGCGCGACCCCACACCGTTTTCACCGCCGAGGCTATGCTCGACCACCATTGGGTAGCGCCTCGTTGCCTAGCAAGGCTATCAGGTCAATGCT
Source organism: uncultured Actinomyces sp. (assembly GCA_900541895.1). Lineage (GTDB taxonomy): Bacteria > Actinomycetota > Actinomycetes > Actinomycetales > Actinomycetaceae > Pauljensenia. The sequence goes on from UWSI01000013.1 coordinate 8,147, forward strand.
CCGGAAACAGTAGTGCCTTCGGTGAGATCGCACACCGAAGGCACTAAAACGACTTAGGAATCCATTTCGTCCGTAGGACGGATCGCAGGATGCACATCATCTTCAGGAGGTTGCCAACTGTAGATGTCAGCCTCTACCTGTTCGCCTGTGCGAATGTCCTTCACAGTATCAGCGTTTCCATCCGAACCGGGGAACCATACGAAGGGGATTCCTCGTTTATCGGCGAACTTAATTTGCTTGCCGAATTTTGCGGCGCTAGGCGCCACATCGGTAGGGATACCACGCCTACGCAAGATGGTTGCCAAGGCATTGCAGTGTCGACGTTCTGACTCGTCAGCAACGGCAATAACGACACAGGTCGGCACCTTCCGTGAAGCGGAAACCATATCCTGCGAAAGAATTCGCGAGACGAGCCGAGAAACACCAATTGAGAGCCCTACTCCCGGGTAGGTGCGCTTCCCGTCCTTGGCAAGTGAGTCATAGCGGCCACCGGAGCAAATAGAGCCAAGATCTTCATGACCCACAATTTCGCTTTCGTAAACCGAACCGGTGTAATAGTCGAGGCCACGAGCGATCTTGAGATCAGCGATGATAACTCCCGGCATTGCAGCATTTGCCTCGTCAACAAGAGAACAAAGCTCAGTAAGACCTTGATCAAGAGTTTCACTGGAAACACCTAAAGCAGCAACTTCCTGCTGGAGATGTGAAGCATCTTCGGTACGAATCTTCGCCATGCATAGAAGAACGTCAATCTGCTCGGGGCTCAACCCTGCCTCGGCCAGTTCTTCCCTCACACCCTCTGGACCGATCTTGTCGAGCTTGTCCAATCCCCGAAGTGCAGATTCAACATCACTCACGCCAATGCCTTCACACACCCCCTGAACAACCTTGCGGTTATTCACGAGAACATGAACAGGCGGGATCGGTAAAGACATCAAGGCTTCGGCCATGACAAGAGGAAGATCGACTTCGTAGTGGAAGGGCAACTCTCCCAAACCAACAACATCGATATCAGCCTGAGTAAACTCACGGAAACGCCCGTCCTGCGGGCGTTCTCCGCGCCATACCTTCTGAATCTGGTAACGCTTGAAGGGGAAATCCAGCTCGTTTGCGTTCTCAATGACGTATCTTGCGAAGGGTACTGTTAAGTCAAAGTGAAGGCCCATCTGGCGTTCTTTGGAAGAGCGCTGTCCCTCATCTTTCAGCGCCTGTAAGCGATCCAGAACATAGATCTCTTTCGAGGTTTCACCCTTGGATTGAAGCTGTTCAAGTGTTTCAACCGCTCGAGTTTCGATACCCGCAAATCCATGGAGTTCAAATACAGAGCGAATGTGATCAAGAATCGCTTGTTCAACGATGCGGCCCTGCGGGAGCCACTCGGGAAATCCTGAAAGTGAAGTACGTGCCATAATCTCTATTCTTTCACGGAGGAGCTCAGCTGTCGGCCCGAGCCGCGGGTACGACGAAAGAAATTAACCGATGCTCTTCGCACGACGTAGATAGGCATTATTCGCCAATTCATCACCCATCGTCGTCGCTACAGAGTGCCCTGGGAAAAGAATCGTCTGCGGATCAATCACATTTGCAAGGGTTCGCAAAGTATGCCGCATCTGGGTCTCGTCACCGCCAGGCATATCAGTTCGTCCCACTGAACCAGCAAAAATAACGTCGCCACTGAGCGCCCAGGGAACGACAACCCCAGTGTCTAGCGCGCGCACGCCATTCCAATAGACAGTGAGCACCGAGGCTCCCAAGAAAAGCGCCGAACCTTCAGTATGCCCGGGAGCTGGGACCATGCGGAGAACAAGGCCAGGAACATACTCAAAGGAGTCGACCGGGCATTCCTTGATCACTGAGGGCTTGCGCCATTCTTCACTCACTTCTTCCGGAAGTGGGAGCGAAACGTACGATGCTGGATCATCAAGGCGGTATGCGTCCGGTCCGGGGATCCAGACAGGTCCAGGCCCCTGCGGCGCCCACGACGCAACCTCAGCGCAGTCCCACACATGGTCAGCATGACCATGCGTCGCTAGAACGGCACCAACGTATGCTCCGTCTTCCTCAAGTGCCCGACGAATTTCTTCACGCACACCGAAAGAAGGATCGACAACAAGCGCTCCCACTTGTCCGTCTCCCTGAGACTGCGGCGTAATCACACAGCAATTCGCGCCATAGAAGGGAGTGGGGATGACGTGAATTCGAATGTTCTCGTTCACGACAGCGAAGAGGAAATCTGATCGAACCAAGCCTGCTTCGTTTCCAGTGCCTGAGTCAGTTCGCGAACCTTCGCGTCATCACCCGAGGCCTTCGCTTCTTCAAGGTCAGCGCGCAACTGATCGAGCTGTTCTTCAAGCTGACCGAGCATTCCCGTGGCACGAGCACGAGTCTCAGGATTCGTACGACGCCATTCAGCCTCTTCAGCCTTACGGAGCTCATCTTCAACTGCGCGAAGCCGGGCTTCGATCTTACGGAAGTGCTCTGAAGGAACACGACCAATCTCAGCCCAACGATCTTGAATTGACCTCAGAGCAGACTTGGCCTCTTCGTGGTCAGTGATTGGCAGAAGCGCCTCAGCTTCCTTCAGAAGTTCTTCTTTCGCGCTCAGGTTCGCTTGGTACTCAGAATCAACGGCAAGATCGTTGCGGTGACGCGCATCGAAGAACGCCTGCTGGGCGGCGCGGAAACGTGCCCACAGTGCGTCATCTTCACGACGAGAAGCACGCGGTGCGCGCTTCCATTGCTCCATCAATTCACGGAAGGCATTGGAGGTTTCACCCCAATTGGTCGAGTCCTTCAAGGCTTCTGCGCGAGCAATAATTTCTTCCTTGACGCGCTTTGCCTGTCCTTGTCGCTCATCGAGCTCAGAGAAATACTGCCGACGACGACGATCAAATTGCGTACGGGTCGCAGAGAATCGCTTCCACAGTTCATCTTCCGCGGCCTTATCCAAGCGCGGTCCACGACGCTGAAGTTGCTTCCATTCTTCAAGGAGATCGCGCAGGACCTGACCCGATTGCTTCCAGTGAATCTTGTTGGACTCTTTAGCAAGGATTGCCTCTGCACGCTCAACAAGAGCGGTGCGCTCTTCCAGAGCGTGTTCCTTTGCGAGGCGACGCTCTTCCTTCGCTTCTTCCTTACGCGCTTGCGCCCTTTCCTCTACAGCTTGGACGCGTGTGCGCAGCGCCGGAAGATCACCAATAGCATTGGGCTGTTCAACAGCTTCCTTGAGCGTGGCAAGAGTCTGGTCGATCTCCTTCGGCCCAAGGCTCGACAAACGGTCTTCAAAGAGCTTAATCGTCGCTTCGAGGTCCGCGTAGCGACGCGTGTAAAGCGCGAAAGGATCCGATGGAAGGCCCTCGGGGAAGGATCCGATCATTCGCTCGGTATCACCGTCTTGAACCCACACATTTCCCTGGGAATCAATTCGACCAAAATCGATCGAAAGCTCGGTCGTTCCGGCCGGTTCGACAGTACGTGCAGCGGCGACTTCAGGCTCAGCGGCCTGGGTTTCAGGCGAAGTAGTCACGATATTCCTTCGAGGTTGGGACAGTTTCCCATCCGACGCGATGCATGGATTTTCCACACAGGCATACCTTCAGCGGTACATGCTCCATCCTAAAGGAAAAAACCGCCAATCTCATAAAAAATAGGGTGACGTCTCACGAGGTTGCCTCAAAATGAGACAGCGTTACTAACTCGCGGAGGTCGAAACACGTACCGCTTCGAACACACCATCCACACGCCTCAGCGCAGCAAGAACCGCATTCAAATGGCTCATTTCAGCCAAATGGAAGCTAAATCGCGCAGTTGCCACCTGGTCTCGCGTTGAAACAGTAGATGCGGAGACGATATTGACTCGATATTCAGTCATCACTTTCGTCAGATCTGCAAGCAACCCGGGGCGGTCCAGAGCTTTCGTCTGAATTTGAACGAGATACTGTGCTTGAGAGTGTTCGTTACTCCACGAAACCCTGACAAAACGCTCCGGATGCAGACCTTCCAGACGTACGGCATTGGGGCACGTGCGCTGGTGGACAGAAACGCCTTGACCGCGGGTAATAAAACCGACGATGTCATCACCGGGAACCGGCGTGCAGCACCGTGCAAGTTTCACCCACACGTCATTAGCGTTCATCCCATCAACACTCACGCCTTGTCCCTTCGCGCTGAGCTCAGGGGCCGAATGGAGATGCCCTCCTGGGGTGACAGCCTCGGAGAGGGTTTCTTCGGTACCATCTCCCCCACCGAGATTTTCAACAAGCTTCGAGACAATATTCTGCGCAGAAATATGGCCATCGCCAACAGCTGCATACAGACCCGAAATATCTGGATACCCCAGCGATGTTGCGACTGAAAGAACAGAATCATGGTTCATCAGACGTTGCAAAGGCAAGTTTTGTTTGCGCATTGCGCGCGCAATACTTTCCTTACCTGCCTCTACTGCTTCTTCTTTTCGTTCTCGAGAAAACCATGCTTTGATCTTTGACCGAGCACGCGGCGAAGCAACGAACGCAAGCCAGTCACGCGAAGGACCAGCTTTATCTGACTTTGAAGTGACGACTTCAACGGTTTGCCCGGACTCAAGTCGAGTATTAAGCGGGACGAGGCGACCGTTAACCTTTGCGCCTACAGTCCGATTGCCAACCTCTGTGTGCACTGAGTATGCAAAGTCCACGGGAGTTGCCCCGCGAGGAAGTACAACCACTTCTCCCTTAGGTGTGAAGACATAGACTTCGTCGCCAGAAATCTCATATCGAAGCGAATCAAGGAATTCTTCGGGATCCCCCGTTTCGCGTTCCATATCAACCAGTGCGCGCAACCAGTTCATCTGTTCATCAGCGCTCATCCGGTCAGAATCCAAAGAGTTGGCATTCGGATTCTGCTTGTATTTCCAGTGTGCCGCGACGCCATGTTCTGCATGTTCGTGCATCTCATAGGTGCGAATCTGAATCTCAACCGGTTTGCCACCCGGGCCAATCACCGTTGTGTGCAGCGACTGATAGAAGTTAAACTTCGGCATCGCAATGTAGTCTTTGAAGCGCCCCGGGATTGGATTCCATCTACCGTGGAGAGCCCCTAGAACCGCATAGCAATCACGGACGGTTTCGACCAACACGCGCACTGCGACAAGATCAAAGATCTCATCAAATGCCTTATTGCGGACGATCATCTTCTGATAAATCGAATAGTGATTCTTAGGGCGCCCGGTCACCGTTCCCTGTGTACCCGAACGTCGCAAATCTTCTTCGATCTGAGAAATTACTTCGCGTAGGTAAAGATCGCGTTCAGGTGCTCGTTCCGCAACCAGGTGGTCAATTTCTTCATAAATTTCGGGATAAAGGATTTTGAAAGATCGCTCTTCCAGTTCCCATTTGATCATATTCATCCCGAGGCGGTGCGCTAAGGGTGCGTAGATTTCAAGAGTTTCCCGCGCCTTCTTCTTCGCAGATTCGACAGGGACAAAACGCCAGGTACGGGCGTTGTGAAGACGATCGGCAAGCTTAATGAGAAGCACTCGAATATCACGGCTCATCGCGATAATCATCTTGCGCAGAGTTTCAGACTGCGCACGCTCACCATAGCGAATCTTATCGAGTTTAGTAACCCCATCAACCAGCTGAGCAATAGCCGGGCCGAAATCGGCTGTGAGCTGCTCAAGGGTGTAGTCAGTATCTTCAACCGTATCGTGAAGAAGAGCTGCAGCAAGCGTAGGTGAAGTCATGCCGACTTCAGCCAAAATTGTCGCTACTGCAACGGGATGAGTGATGTACGGTTCGCCGCTCTTACGCATCTGGCCGCGATGCGCCTTCTCAGCCGTCGCATAGGCGCGCTCAATCAGAGAAACATCAGCTTTCGGATGGTTGGCACGAAGTGCGCGAACCAAAGGTTCAATCTCAGGCGTCGTCATCTTCGAACGAGCACCGAACCACACCAGGCCTGAACGCACGCGTGACCCGGCCGCAGGCGGCCGGGTCACGTTGTCATTTTGCTCACTCATTCCTCAATGATACAAGCGATCATCGTGAATGAAAGACTTGACTTAGAAAACGACAGCAGTTTCAACCTTAACGTGAGGTTCAAGCTTGGAACGTCCGCCAAGAGCTTCAAGTTCCAAAAGAATTGCGACGGCCTCGACCTTCGCACCACACTGCTCGAGAAGCCTGACAGAAGCAGCTGCCGTTCCGCCTGTAGCCAAGACGTCGTCAACAACTAAAACACGCGCGCCTTCTTCAACGAGGCCGGGATTAAGCTCCATTCGTGCGCTTCCGTATTCGAGGTCGTAGTCGATACCGATCACTGGGCCGGGAAGCTTCCCTCCCTTACGCACAGTGATCATTCCAATGCCGAGCGCAGTTGCCAAAGGTGCTGCAAGGATAAAACCGCGAGATTCCAGTCCTGCAACCGCGTCGATGCGCCCGCGGTAATGGTCAGCCAGCAAGCGAATCAATTCCGAGAAAGCGTTGCCATCCGCCAAAAGAGGGGTGATATCGCGGAAAAGCACGCCTTCCTCAGGAAAGTCTTGTACTTCGCGGAGATGGGTGCGGACAAGTTCACTAACTTCTGCTCCGAGCTCTGCGCTCATCAGCGGGCCTTCTTCCTCTTGGGTTGGGCTTCATTTCCAAGGCGACGACCAGGCTGGACCGGGGCCACACGCACACCGTCGCCGGTACGACCTTCGCGTTCGCGTCGCTTCGCAACCAAAGCATCGTGTTTCTTGGTTGACGAGCGGCGTTCTTCCAGCATAACCAACAACGGCGAAGCAATGAAGATCGAGGAATATGTGCCGACGATCATACCGACAAACAAAGCAAGAGAAATGTCGGTCAATGTGCCCGCGCCCAGAAGCAGCGAACCGATGACAAGAATTGAACCAACCGGAAGCAAAGCCACGATCGAGGTATTGAGCGAACGCACCATTGTCTGGTTCACAGCAAGGTTGACCATGTCGCCATAGGTGTAGCGATTTTGATCGTTAATACCCTTTGTGAGTTCCCGAACCTTGTCGAACACCACGACGGTGTCATAGAGCGAATAACCCAAAATCGTCAGAAAGCCGATAACTGTTGCTGGCGAAACCTCGACACGAGTAACTGCGAAGAAACCGATGGTTGTCGCAATATCGTGGAAGAGCGCGAAAATCGCCGCGACGGACATCGTCCACGATCTGAAGTACGCAGCCATCAGCACCGCGACAAGCGTCAAGAAGATCGCAAGCGATTGCGCAGCTTTAGCAGTAACATCGCGCCCCCAGGAAGGACCGATAGACGCAGACTGAACATCCTTCGCATCGACCTTGTAGGCGCTTGCAAGGGCTTCGCGAACCTCGAGTGTCTTTTGCGAATCCAAAGATTCGGTTTGAACTCGGATGCCATCAACACCGACAGAAGAGACACGAACTTCAGACGCAAGGTTTCCCTTTTGGATAGCATCGTATGCCGGCTGCTGGGAAGTCTCAGAAAGACCTGTCAAAGTGAATTGCGAGCCACCGGTGAATTCAAATGACCGGTTAAGTCCAAAAATTCCAATGAGAACCGCACAAATAGCCATCACGACCAAGGCTGCTCGGACAAAAATCCGACGCTTTGGGACAATCCGATAGGACTTCTCGCCCGAATAAAGGGCATTACCCCACTGGGCATAACTCATCATTGTTCTTCTCCTGCCTGCTCGGAAGAAGTGTTGTCCTCGGCCTCATGACTGCCCTGTTCGGCCAAACGTGCTGCACGCTTACGTTCTGCCAGAGAGAGCGGCTGGCCTTCAGCGTTGGTCTCGGGAGTGCTGCTAGCGGAACCAGCACCCGAAACCACCACGCGGCCTCGGCCGGCGTAGGTAACCGCCGAACGGGCACCGAGGTGCTCGGGATCAAGTCCGGAGAGCTTATGTCCCCCACCGAAGAACTCGGTACGGATGAGCAACTCCATCATCGGGTGTGTGAAGAGGAAGATCACGATCAGGTCGACAACTGTTGTCACGCCGAGGGTAAATGCGAAGCCCTGAACGCCACCAACAGCCAGGATGTAAAGAACCACTGCAGCAACGAGGTTGACCGCATCCGAAACCAAAATGGTTCGCTTGGCACGGTCCCAGCCTTCATCGACTGCTGCGCTCAGCGGACGACCATCGCGCACTTCATCTCGAATACGCTCGAAATACACGATGAAGGAGTCTGCTGTCACGCCGACTGAAACGATCAAACCGGCAATGCCGGCAAGCGACAGTCGGTATCCAACTGCCCACGACAAGACCGTGATTACCAGGTAAGTCAAGCAGCCCGCGACGACAAGCGAACCAGCGGAGATGATTGCCAGCCCTCGGTACTGCCAAATCATGTAAAGGACAACAAGAACCAGACCAATCAAGCCTGCCCACAGGCCCTTCTCCAAGTGTTCGGAGCCAAGGGTTGCGGAAATCTGCTGCTCAGACTGGACCTCGAAGTTCAACGGGAGCGAACCAAAGCTCAGCTGGTTTGCAAGAGCGGCCGCACTCTTTGCAGTGAAGTGACCCGTAATCTGCGCGGTACCCGTGGGAATTTCCGCATTCATTGACGGCGCGGTAATCACTTGGCCGTCCAAAACAACGGCGAAGTGGTTCCGATCCGGCTTTCCGAAGTTGGTCCCGCTTTGGGTGTCATTGCGCAGGTCGTAAAGACGCTTTGAAGCCTCGGCAAACTGCTTGGTTCCCTCAGCGTTGAAGGTGAGATCAACGCCCCACTCACCAGTGGAGTGTCCCTGGGAGTTCATACCCATTCCGGCAGTGGCTTTGGAGAGCTCTGAACCTGAAACATCAACGGGACCCAGCAGATACTTAACCTGTCCGTTTGAATCACATGCAACATAGGGCTTATCAGCAGGCGCTTCAGTGCGGCCGCCGCGGCCGGTCGTGCAATCAAGAGTGTACAGATCGTAGATAGCTTGCTCGGTCGCCCACTTCAGGTCTGAGTTATTTTCAGGCTGTTCAGTGGGAGTATTCGAGAGCTGACCATCTTTATTCTGATCGGCCAGTTCTTTTGCACGCTCAGGACTTAGAGCGGAGCTAACAGTTGAGGGGCTTGCCGACACCGAGGGAGATGCAGATGCGCTAGGGTCGGCAGACTCGGACGCTGAAGGCGTTGAGCTTGCAGCGGCCTCAGGATTGTTCGCCTGCGCCTGGCCACTTGAATCGGTCGCACTCGGGCTCGGGTTACTTTGCGACTGAGTAACCGCGGGAAGCATTGCTAGAACCGGGCGGAAATTCATCTGGGAGGACGAGCGGATCAGGTTCAGCGTTTCCTGAGAGGGAGTACCTGGAATCGATACCGAGATATTCGAGGAGCCCAGGGAAGAGATCTCGGACTCAGACACACCTGAAGCATCAATACGCTGACGAATGATGTTGATCGCCTGGGTAATGTCGTTCTCAGTAACCTCGCGATCCACCCCGCCAGAAGCAACCGGAGTCAGGATCAACTGCGTACCACCCTGCAAGTCCAACGCAAGCGAGGGAATATATGAAGCACCTTTATTCGTCAGTTTTCCAACAACAAGAGATGCTGTACCAAGAACAAAAATAAAGATCAGAGTAAATAGAGCACGCCAAGGATGGCGCTTTTGAGTTGTCACGATGGTCTACCTTTAGTTCCCTTCGGGATCACTTCGTCTCGGTCGAGTCGTCCTGCGAATCTAAGCCGAGAACCGGCTCGTCTTCAGATTCTCCAGAAGCGTCGTCTTTCTCTGCATCAGTGCTCTGGAATGGAAGTTCCTCAGCCACGTCCAGAATTGCTCGCTGATCCCAATAAGTTTCGTGACCACCGGGGGTCTCAAGAATGACGATCTCACCATCTTGATCAACGAAACGTCCCCAGAATCCAGAGCGCAAACGAACCCACGCACCGGGGACCATCATTTCCTTACGACGTTCTTCGGCCTTCTTTTCCTGTTCAGCCATACGCTTTCGAGCGCGACTATTAAAAATAAAAATGACGACAAGCATCAGGCCGATGAAAATCAGGAACTGTGTACTCACGATCTATCTTTCTTCTTGGGGCAGGAATGCATGAAAGCTATCCGCATACAGTGTAATAGGAAGCAGCGCATTTGGGTGACATCCCAACGTAAAAACGAGATTACTCAAAGAGAGCAGATTCAGCCGGCGGCGTTAAACCAAGATGTTTCCACGCTTTAGCGGTTGCCATCCGACCGCGTGTCGTCCTTAGAATAAAACCTTCACGAACCAAATAGGGCTCTGCAACAGTCTCGACGGTCTCTGCTTCCTCGCCAACAGTCACTGCAAGCGTAGTAAGACCAACCGGTCCTCCCGCAAAACGGCGACACATTGCGTCAAGAACAGCACGGTCCAGACGGTCAAGTCCAAAAGCATCGACCTCGAAGAGCTCAAGAGCACCTCGCGCAGCATCAAGCGTGAGCTGACCATTGCCTCGGACTTGGGCGTAATCAACTACACGCCGCAGCAGCCTATTGGCGATTCTAGGAGTACCCCTAGAACGAGAGGCGATTTCGTGGGCGGCTTTCGCATCAATGGGAGTAGAAAGAAGCTCTGCAGAACGCCGAACAACCATTTCAAGGTCATCCGTCGAATAAAACTCGAGATGAGCGGTGAAACCAAAGCGATCACGAAGCGGTGCAGGAAGAAGGCCAGAACGAGTTGTCGCGCCAACAACAGTGAAAGGCGGTAGGGTCAGCGGAATCGACGTCGCGCCCGGACCTTTACCAACCACGACGTCAACTCGGAAGTCTTCCATTGCAAGGTAAAGCATTTCCTCAGCGGTACGGGCAAGGCGATGAATCTCATCAATGAAGAGGACATCACCTTCCTGAAGCCCCGATAAAATTGCCGCTAAATCGCCAGCATGCTGAATCGCTGGTCCTGAAGTGAGGCGCAGAGATGTCCCCATTTCAGCAGCGATGATCATTGCCAGTGTCGTCTTACCCAGTCCAGGCGGTCCCGCTAGCAGTACATGATCGGCGCTCGCCCCACGAGCCCGCGCAGCATCCAACACTAACTGAAGCTGATCACGGACGACCTTCTGGCCAACAAATTCGCTCAAACGCTTGGGACGGAGCGCAGCCTCGGCCGCCCTCTCAAGTTCGCCCGCGTCTGGGGCAACGATATTGACGGAGGCCTCAAACTCATCGGCCATTTGCGCCTCCCAGCTTAATCAATGTTGCACGTAGGAGATCTGAGGCGTTGAGACCATTTCCGCCTAGCTCCGCCAGCGCAGCATCAGCCTTTGATTCGTTCCATCCCAAGCCAATCAACGCTGCCTTCACTTCTGCTTCAACTGCTCCCGACATCGGTGCCGAGGCCTGAGGAAGTTCAGCCGGGAGTCCGAGCTTATCGCCCAGTTCCACCAGCATGCGCGAGGCAACTTTCTTGCCAACCCCGGGAATCCTTGCCAGAGCTGCGGTATCTTGATCTGCCACGGCCCGCCGCAGATCATTCGGAGTGAAAACAGAAAGAGCCGCCAGACCAATCCTAGGGCCGATACCGCTGACTGACATCAGAATTTCGAATACTTCGCGCTCTTCTTCAGTCTTGAACCCATAGAGTGTTAAAGAATCTTCACGAACAATCAGATGGGTATAGAGCTCAACATCATCGTCTTTGTGGAGCTCACTGGCAAAAGGTGGAGTGACGAAAACCTGAAAGCCGATACCTCCGTGAACAACAACGACATCACCCACACCGATGCGCGCGATGCTGCCAAGAACTCGGGAAATCATGCTTTCTCCTCAACGATGCTCTTGATGGGACCGAACATACGTACGATACCCTAGCTACGTCGACGACGGGGGTCGACCGCGCCGGTTCGGCGCTGCGCAGCTTGAGCCTCTGCCCACATTTGTTGTGCTGGAGTCAGGCGCCCCCTGGCCGAAAGCTTTCCCGACTGAGATACGGCAACTGTAGAGTCTCCCCTAGCTCCAAGCAGTCCAGTCCCTCGCCACGCATGGCAGATCGCGATAGCTAATGAGTCAGCGGCATCAGCGGGCTTCGGGGGTTTATCTAATCCCAGAATACGAGCAACCATGTGCTGTACCTGCGCCTTATCAGCATTTCCATTCCCCGTCACTGCGCTTTTTACTTCTGACGGGGTATGAATTGCCATGGGAAGTCCAGCCCGTCCCGCAGCAGCGAGTGCAACTCCCATAACCTGCATAGTCGTCGAAACCGAACGAAGATTGTCCTGAGCGAAAACCTGTTCGATAGCAACAACCTCGGGTTCGTAAAGGGAGATCACATGATCAATTGCATCAGCGATCTTGGCTAACCGAAAATGCTGGGCTAGTTCGGTTGAAGACCGGGCAACGCCAACAAAAGCCATCGAGGCACGCCGAGAGGGATCGACGTCAACAACGCCCAAGCCACAGCGTGTAATACCCGGGTCAATTCCCAAAACTCGCATGATTAAGATTCCCGCTGAACCATCCGTGTAAAGAGCTCGTGGAAGCGCCAGTCCGTGCCGATCTCCGGGTGGAAGGAAGTTGCGAGTGCTTGACCTCTGCGGACAGCAACAATAGGTCCATCGGGAGTATTTCCGGCGCGCGCGAGCACATCCACAGACTCACCCACTGACTCAACCCAAGGCGCCCTAATAAAGACGGCGGGGAAAGGCTTGCCCTCAATTCCTTTGATATCAAGCTCTTCTTCGTAAGAGTCCACCTGACGACCAAAGGCATTCCGACGCACAACCATGTCGATGGCGCCAAATGAACGCTGGTCATCCCTGCCATCAAGAATCGTCGTCGCTAGCATAATCATTCCCGCGCATGTCCCATAGACCGGCATTCCATTTGATATCTGTTCAGCTAGCTGATCAAAAATGCCGAATGAAAGCAGCAGATTGGACATTGTTGTCGATTCGCCGCCAGGAATTACCAAACCGTCAACCGACGCGAGTTCCTCGCTACGTCGCACTAGGACAGCGCGGGCGCCGGATTCTTCCAGCGCCCGCACATGTTCGGCGACATCGCCCTGAAGGGCGAGAATGCCAATATTTACCATCCGCGTTCAGCCAATCGATGGTCAACAGGAAGGTCGTCAACATTAATGCCAACCATCGCTTCACCAAGCCCACGCGAAACTTCTGCAATGACCGAAGGATCATCATAGAAAGTCGTTGCCTTGACGATAGCGGCCGCACGCTTCGCAGGATCACCCGACTTGAAAATGCCGGAGCCGACAAAGACACCTTCGGCGCCAAGCTGCATCATCATGGCAGCGTCAGCGGGGGTTGCAATGCCGCCAGCCGTGAAGAGCACGACGGGGAGGCGTCCCTCCCGAGCGACCTCAGCAACGAGCTCGTAGGGTGCCTGAAGTTCCTTGGCCGCAACGTAGAGCTCGTCCTCAGGCAAGGAGGTCAGGCGGCGAATCTCGTCACGGATCTTACGCATGTGCGTGGTCGCGTTGGAGACGTCACCGGTGCCGGCCTCGCCCTTAGAACGGATCATGGCCGCACCCTCGTTGATACGACGCAGCGCCTCACCGAGGTTGGTCGCACCACAGACGAATGGAACGGTGAAGTTCCACTTGTCGATGTGGTGACTGTAGTCGGCGGGGGTCAGTACCTCGGACTCGTCGATGTAGTCGACGCCAAGGGACTGCAGAACCTGTGCTTCAACAAAGTGACCGATGCGAGCCTTTGCCATAACCGGAATGGAGACAGCATTAATAATGCCGTCAATCAGATCAGGATCTGACATGCGAGCAACACCGCCCTGGGCGCGAATATCCGCCGGGACACGTTCGAGCGCCATAACTGCAACGGCACCTGCATCTTCAGCGATCTTCGCTTGCTCAGGAGTGACGACATCCATGATGACACCACCCTTAAGCATCTGAGCCATTCCGCGCTTGACCTGCGGGGTGCCAACCTCGCGAGTTGCCGTCTGCTCAGTCATCACTCACTCCTCTTCTTCCAGCTGGGCCTGTACCTCATCGGAAAGAGACATATTGGTATAGATGTTCTGCACATCGTCAGAATCTTCAAGTGCGTCAATGAGTTTATTGACCTTAAGCGCGCCTTCGAGATCGAGTTCAACTTCGGTGGAGGCGACGAATTGAACTTCCGCCGAGTCGTAATCGATACCGGCTCCTTGCAACGCCTTGCGGACTGCAACGACATCGCTGGGCTCACACTCAATAACAAAGCCCTCACCGAGGTCTTCAACTTCTTCGGCGCCGGCATCAAGAACGGCTTCCATGATGCTGTCTTCATCCACACCGTCTGCAGCGGGCACCTCAATGACACCACGCCTTGAGAACAGGTAGGCAACCGACCCTGGATCTGCTAGCGAGCCGCCGTGACGGGTGAATCCCAGACGAACATCGGATGCCGCACGATTACGGTTGTCGGTCAAACACTCGACTAAGAAGGCGACACCATTGGGGCCGTAGCCTTCGTACATAATGGTTTCATAATTTGCGCCACCGGCTTCTGCACCCGAACCACGCTTGACGGCGCGATCGATGTTGTCTGCCGGAACAGAGTTTTTCTTTGCCTTCTGAATAGCATCAAAGAGGGTGGGATTTCCGGCGGGGTCACCACCACCGGTACGAGCAGCAACTTCAATATTCTTAATCAGTCGTGCGAAGAGCTTACCGCGCTTGGCGTCAATCGCCGCCTTCTTGTGCTTGGTAGTCGCCCACTTAGAGTGTCCCGACATTACTTCTCCCTTTTGGGCTGGATCAATACTGTGCCAGTTTACAGCTCATACCCTCACTTCCCCACCGGGCACGCATTTTATGGGACAATGCACCTCGCCAGCACGGTGGATGTTCGCCGAAAAATCGAGCATTGACTTGGTTCTTCTAGGAGGGAACATGTCTTTAGGACACGGTATCGAGCACTGCGTATGCTCTGCAAGAGAATGCGAAAATTCAGCGGTTTTCATCATCGAATGGTCGAATCCGAAGATTCATACCGGTCGGACTAAGAAGTGGCTTTCATGCGAAGCGCACCGGCAATTCCTCATCGATTACCTCAAGTACCGAAACTTTCCCTATGAGGTGCGCACTTTCAATCCGCCGCAGACTGGAGGCAAGTCTCAGTCACCGCAAAGTTGATCCCCATCCCAACTAAGCGCAGAAAGAGAAGCGAAAATCCCATCACTGCTGAGGGCGCGAATCTCTTCGATATCAACGTTAAACACCACGATTCCGGTATTTGACATAAAGCGAGTAAGCGGAATTCCCCGACGAATATCCTCACTGAGATACGCAGAAATCACGCGGATCAGACCTCCATGAGCAACAAGCGCTCCAGTCCCTTCATCCCCCGCAGCACGGTAAGCGCGTTCCATCACGGCTTGAATTTCGGGGATAACCCGCCCGAGAAACTCGTAACCATCCTCAGCACCGGGCATACGATGTGAAAAATCTCCGTGCATCCACGCTGCGCAGGCTTCCACATAAATCCTGATCGCGACGGGATCACATGACATCTCAAGATCACCGGCACTCACTTCACGAATCTGTGCCGTCACTACTGGTTTTACTCCGAAAAGTTCACACAACGGTGCCGCTGTCTGTTGCGTGCGTTTCATCGCAGAGACACTGAGAGCATCCAATCGCCCTGCCACTTCACGTACAAAACGCTCTTTCAGGCTGTCGGCCTGTGAAAGCCCAAGTTCGGTCAGCGGCAAACCAGGGAGACGAGTATCCAAAGAGGCCGTGATGTTTGCTGGAGTTTGTCCATGTCTAATTAATGCAAGTTTCATGCCGCTCCCCTGCTAATACGCCTAGTTTCACGAGATATTCCAAAACAGTTTCTCAAATACCTCCCGCATTTTACGTGAGGAGGTCAGCCATTTTGTCGTCATTTCTTCACGCTCATCACGCGGATAACCCATGAGCATCGCCATCGCAGCAAGTTGCTCACTATTTGAGGGAACAACATCGTTTTTTGAGGCAGACGGGCCCGCCGCTATAACCCGGGCACGCCTCAGTTCTTGCCCAAATTCCCAAGTCGAGGCCGCACGTTGGTAGTCGCTTTGAGTAAGTTTTCCTCTGTGGAGTAGTTCCAGCAAAGCTTGTCGTGTAGAGGATGTACGTAGGTTGCAGTGCTCACTCCCCGACTGCAATTGCAGAAGTTCGACAAGCCATTGGATGTCAGAAAGACCTCCGGGGCCTAGTTTGATGTGCATCCGCGAGTCAATGCCTCCGGGAATTCTTTCTCGTTCGACACGGACCTTCATTAATTGAATCTCACGGGTTTCATCGCGGCTCAAAGGTGAGCGGAAACAATATGCTTGCGCAAATTGATACAGCGCATCTGCGGTGTTCCCGCTACCAAGCGGGCGCAGACGAACAAGCATTTGTTTCTCCCACACGTGCGCCCAGCGCTCGTAATACTCCGTATAGGAGTCAAGAGTGCGCACTAAGGCTCCGTTTTTCCCCTCGGGACGCAGAGCAAAATCCAAAGCTACAGGCAGAGCTCGGCTTGATGTAGAAAGCAATTGCTTAAGCTGCGTGATTCGATCATGCGCACGTCGTAGAGCGCTGGCATCACAGCTATCAGCAACGACGGCAAGAACATCCAAATCAGATGTATAGGACAGCTCCCGCGCCCCATAACTACCCAAGGCACACAGTTCGATGTGCATATCGGGAATATGCTCTTTGCCCTCATCAAAAACATCGAAGGTTTCGAGGGCCGAGAGTACACAGGCATCAGCAACAACACAGAGATCCCTCCCCACCCCTTCCTTTGAACCTGTGGCCTCGCGAAGTGCAATACGCAAAACTTCACGCGTGCGAATAAGGCGAATCTTCTCAATTGCCTCGTCAATGCTCCCCGCCCTTCCCGCAACCGAACGCATTTGGCGGGAAAGCACCTCAAATGAAGGTGTGGCAAGCAATTCAGCTGAATCAAGCCAAGAAACGGCCTCTGGGAAAAGACGGATTAAGGAGCCAATCCACGCGGATGCGGAAAGAACCCGACACAGCTGAGAGGCCGCATAATCGCTATCGCGTAAAAGCGCCAAATACCAATGAGAATCACCAATCTCATCGGAAAGAACCCTGAAATTAAGCAAACCCATATCGGGATTTGCGCCATCGGCAATCCATGAGAGCAATACGGGAAGAAGATGACGCTGAATCATCGCACGCCGGGAAGTTCCCGCACATAGAGACTCGATATGTTTGAGTGCGCTACGCGGGTCTAAATAACCGATCGCTCGTAGACGATCCATCGCCGCTTCGTCATCAAGATGAATAAGATCCTCGTCCAGTCGGGCGCTTGCAGCAATAATTGGCCGGAAGAATACCGAATGGTGAAGCTCTCGTACCCGCAAACGAAGTGCTCGAAGCTGCTCGTAAAGCTGCTCAACTGTGGCGGGCGTTGCGTGAAGCGAACGCAGAAGGCGTTCGAGCTGACGAAGACCAGTGGGAAGCGTATGGGTTCGGTGCATCCTAAGCAGCTGGGAGCGATGCTCGAGGGTACGCAAGAACGCATAGGCTTCCCGAAGATTAGCAGCATCCGTGCGCGCAATATATCCTCGTGCACTTAATGCCCCTAGTGCGTCAAGAGTTGATCGCTGCCTGATCTGGATATCGTTTCTCCCGTGGACCAACTGCAGAAATTGAATCGAAAACTCGATATCACGCAGTCCTCCCACACCCAGCTTCAACTCGCTGTCACGCACCTTTGGCGGCACTGAGTTTTCAACTTGAGCACGCATCGAACGAACCTCGTCGACAAAACCTGGCCGTGCAGAAGCTTCCCAAATAAAGGGCTGGGCACACTCAAGAAAACGTTCCCCGACTTCCATGTCGCCAGCACAGGGACGTGCCTTCAGGAGTGCTTGAAACTCCCAGTTTTGCGCCCAACGCTCCCAGTAGGCTCGGTAAGAATCAATGGTGCGCACAAGCGCTCCATCACGACCCTCTGGACGTAAATTCGCATCCACGCTCCACAGTGGCGGCTCTTTACCAGGACTGGAGCAGATGGATGCCACCAAGCTTGCAATACGCGTTGCACGTTCAAGGCGTAAACGAGTGACTTCTGCGTCTTCCGTGGGCGCACTATCCGCAAGCACGTACATGACATCAACATCGGAAACATAATTGAGCTCACCTCCCCCAGTCTTTCCCATTGCGATAATGCACAAAGGCACCTCACCATCGGGGTCTTCCAGTCGCCTAGCGATGTAAAGCGCACCTTGAAGAGCCTCGTCTGCAGCCTGCGAGAGATGTTGAGTAATGGATTCAATATGGTCGGGTGCGTAAGGATTCTCGGCCAGAAGATCATCCGCGATGATGTCAAAAAGCCTCCGCCGATAGACCATCCGAAGGTACGAGGCCGCCTCTTCCCGACGCGACTCAAGAGCCTCGTCCGCAGTCGTTGCAGGCCATCCTTCGGGTAGCAGTCGCCAGAGTTCATCCGTCATACAGAGCTTTGTCGCACCGGGAGCATCTGGAAGGAAGAAATTCGGGTGCTGGAGAAGGTAGTCTCCCCACCACGATGAGAAACCGAGAACCACAGCAAGACGCCTAGCACTAACAGCATCATTTTGTAGCAGGTTGATCAGCGAAGGGCATTCATCGTGTGCTCTTGCGCAGAAAACCGCAAACTGTTCAATATCCGCGCATATTTCGAGTGAGTCAATATGCCCGATATCGCTCAAACCAGAAGATTCGAAGAGTCTGCGAATACGCTCAGGCTGAGTCACACCACAACGGCGTAATTGACGATCAGAGATCATCCATTGACCTTGAGGAATTGACGGAGTTCTGCCGGAGTAATCTGCCGACGGTACTCACGCCACTCATTTTCTTTTTCACGCAGGAGGTGCTCGAAAACCTGCTCGCCCAGCGCTTCGGCGACTAAATCCGATGAACGCATTGCGCGCAGGGCATCGGAAAGTGATGAGGGCAGCGGGTGGATGCCTAAAATCTGACGCTCTGTTTCACTGAGTTGCCACACGTTATCTTCTGCTTCTTCAGCGAGGGGCATCTTCTTTTCGATACCGTCAAGACCAGCGCTGATAAGCACAGCGAGTGCGAGATAGGGATTTGCTGCAGGATCAAGTCCCCTGTATTCGATGCGCGCACTGTTCTTCTTCGAGGGTTTATAGACGGGAATGCGAACGAGCGCCGAACGATTATTGTGACCCCAACAAATATAGGACGGCGCTTCGCCCCCGCCCCATAGACGCTTGTAGGAATTCACATGCTGATTGGTGATCGCGGCTATTTCACGCGCATGGTGGAGCAGACCAGCAATGAAATAGCGACCAATCTCTGAGAGCTGGTAGCGTCCAGAAGGATCATAGAAAGCATTTTCATCGCCTTCAAACAGGGAAAGGTGGGTGTGCATTCCCGATCCAGGGCGATCAATGAAGGGCTTTGGCATAAAGGTGGCAAGCATCCCCTCAGCCAGCGCTACCTCTTCAATCAACGTCCGGGCGGTCATGATGTTATCGGCCGTATGAAGAGCGTCGACCGCACGTAGATCAACTTCATTTTGGCCAGGCCCACCCTCGTGGTGCGAAAACTCTACCTGGATCCCCGTCTCTTCCAAGGCACGCACGATCTTCCGTCGAAAATCGTTAGATAGCCCGCGAGTCACATGATCGAAATAGCCCGCTTGGTCAACCGGTTCCAGATGATTGATATCAACCGGCTGACGAAGAAGGTAAAACTCAATCTCCGGGTGGGCGAAGACTGAGAAGCCCATCTCCGAGGCACGCTGAACCGCTCGCTCGAGCGCGCCTCGGGGATCGGCTGGCGATGGCAAACCATCCGGGGGGAGGACATCACAGAGCATCCGACCGTGAACATCAGTGCCATCTTTTGTATGCAAACGTTGGAAAGTAGCAGCATCAGGATGCAAAAGCATATCGGATTCGTAGACACGAGTCAGACCTTCAATGGAAGATCCATCAAAACCGATTCCCTCGCTAAAAGCCTCTTCGAGCTCTCCGGGATCAATTGAGACCGATTTGAGCACTCCAGCGACATCCGTAAACCACAAGCGGATTAGCCGGATATCTTCCTGGGCAACACTACGAAGGACCTGTTCCTGTTGCTGTTTCATTTGCTTACCTTAGGAGCGACCAAAACCCTTGGAGATGGCATCCAGTGCACCGGTGAGATCCGAAGGAAGAACCCACAGCTTTGAAGCCTGACCATTAGCAATGCGAGGCAGCATCTCCAAGTACTTGTAAGACAACAGTTCAGGAGTTGCATGCCCCTGATTGATCGCGTTGAAGACAACGGAAATTGCTTCTGCTTCACCCTCTGCACGGAGGATCTGCGCTTGGCGTGCACCTTCAGCCTGAAGAATCAGTGCTTCCTTCTCACCACGTGCTTGAAGCACTTGAGCTTCCTGCTGTGCTGACGCAGCGAGAACGGCAGCCTGCTTCGCCCCTTCCGCCTTCTTAATTTGCGCCTCGCGCTCGGCTTCAGCGGTCAAGATCGTGGCGCGCTTCGTACGCTCAGCTGTAATTTGCTGCACCATTGCAGAGAGAACATTCGGTGGTGGTTCAATTGACTTGAGCTCGACGCGTGTCACGCGAATACCCCACGGACCAGTTGCTTCATCAAGCACACCACGAAGTTGCTTGTTAATAGATTCACGGCTGGTCTGAGTTTCTTCCAGGTCCAAGGAACCGATGAGGTTACGAAGAGTAGTTGCAGTCAGCTGCTCGATCGCCTGCAGGAAGTTAGCGACTTCGTAGGTTGCACTACGAGGATCGGTAATCTGGAAATAGATGACCGAATCAATTTCAACCATTGCCTGGTCTGCAGTAATCACTGACTGCGAAGGGAAATTCACAACTTGTTCGCGCAGATCGATGCGTGCGGCAACGCGATCGACGAAGGGAACAAGCAGGTGAATACCACCGTGTAGAACAGAACGGAAACGACCAAGTCGTTCCACGACGTATGCTTCAGACTGCGGGACAATACGGACAGCGCGAGCGATAGCGATCATGACGAAAATCGCCAGCACAGCACCGACTATCATTGCGATGCTCCCGATGGGATCTTCATTCATCAATCCCTCCCCTTTCTATGAGTAAACCGGATGAAATTAAGAGTAAAGCGGTTGAACAACTGCGGTGGCGCCGTCAATGGCGACAACGGTCACCTCGGTACCGACAGGAATCAGACCTCCGGCACTTCGTGCGCTCCACTCACCACCTGAAAACTGAATTCGACCGTCACGCTCGCCCACCAACTGTGTGACATAACCGGTCTTACCGATCAAGGCATCGGCATTGGTTCGAACATCCTCACCTGATCGTTGAATGCGTCCTTTCATCAATGGGCGAAGCGCGAAGATCAAAAGTATTGAAACAACAACGAAAACGGCGATCTGGGCTAAGGTTCCTCCCCCGAAGAACTCGACAAGACCCGCCGCGATTGCAGCGATGGCAAACATCAGGAAAACGAAGGTAATAGTCAATACCTCGATGATGCCGAAGACGAGCGCGGCAAGAAACCACATCCACCAGGTAATCATTGGTTTTCACCTACTTCTGTGTACCGAAAAATTGATCAACGGGGTAATCCGCGGGCGAACCAACGGCCGTTTTCGTTTTCTACGCTGAGTGCTAGTTCGAAGGCATCCGAAAGCACCCGACCATTCAGCACCTCATCGACAGTGCCGGTAGCGAAGATTTCCCCGCCCTTCATCACTGCTGCGTGGGTGACCCCCTGTGGAATTTCTTCAAGGTGATGCGTCACCAAAATAACCTGAGGGGCATTCTTCCCTGCGATGATCTCTTCCATAGCGGCAATGAGAAGCTCTCGTGCTCCAAGGTCGAGACCCGCAGTTGGCTCGTCAAGAATCAGTACTTCGGGATCCGACATCAAACCGCGTGCAAGAACAATCCTCTGGCGTTCACCCTCAGACAAGGTGTGGAAAGGACGTTTCTCGAGGTGATCAACACTAAAAAGACCGAGCAAGTCACGGGCACGCTGGGTATCGATATCTTCGTAAGTCTCTGCGAATGGTGCTGAAATCCCCCAAGCTGCTGAGCGCACCACATCAATCACACGCATACTTGCACGTAGTCGTTGGGTGGTCGACAAAGATACTAACGAACAGCGTGATGCAAGTTCTTGGGGCTGGATATCATTGATCGGATTGCCGTCAAAACGAACACTTCCGCTTGTCGCTTGAACTTTTCCGCTCGCAACGCGAACAAGAGAAGTCTTTCCTGCTCCATTTGCACCCAAAACGGCCCACTGCTCGCCGCGATGGGTACTCCACGTGATGTTGTTTAAAATCTGGGTTTCACCACGCGTTAAAACAACGTCATCGAGCTCAATTACCGTATTCATTGTCTTAGTATCCCGCAGCTCACAGTAAGTGTCCTCTTCAAAGCCATCAGCTCAGTGAACGAGCTTCTGATAAAGTGCAACGGTCTTATCAGCGATCGCATCCCACGAGAAATAATCACGTGCACGACGTAAACCTGTTTGCCCCATTTGATGAGCTTTCTCAGGCGACGAGAGCACCTCGATCAAGCGATCAGCCATATCGTTTTCAAATTGCTCAGGATCCAACGGTGTCCCTGTCCCATCATGAAGCTGCTTGATCGGCACAAGATAACCTGTTTCACCATCAACAATGACATCTGGAATACCGCCCGTTGCTGTTCCAACAACAGGTAGACCAACAGCCATAGCCTCCAAATTGACGATACCAAGAGGTTCATAGATCGAAGGGGTAATAAAGACAGTCGCAGCATCTAAGAGGGCAATAAGATCTACGCGAGGCAGCATTTCGGAGATCAAAACAACACCATTACGACTATCGCGCAGCTCGGCAACTAGTCCTTCAACCTCGGCGGCAATCTGGGGGGTATCTGGCGCACCAGCGCACAGGATTACCTGGACTTCCTCGGGAAGACGGCGTGCTGCTCGCAGGAAGTACGGCAGCCCCTTCTGGCGAGTAATCCGCCCAACGAAGATCACCGAAGGCCTGTCCGGATCTACACCCCAGTGCTCAAGGACCTCGACCTGATGTTCTTTCTCAGCATCGGTTGTTGGAATATGCCATTGAGTCAGATCAATTCCGTTATGGATAACATGAACACGGTCGGCATCCACAGCCGGATAGGCGCGCAAAATGTCCTCGCGCATTCCGTGCGAAACTGCAACAATACCTGCCGCAGCCTCGTAGGCAGAACGCTCAACGAAAGAGGAAACGCGGTACCCGCCACCGAGCTGCTCAGCTTTCCACGGGCGCAGTGGCTCCAGTGAATGAGCCGTCACGACGTGGGGAATATCGTTCATCAAGGAAGATAGGTGCCCGGCAAAATTTGCATACCACGTGTGTGAGTGCACTAGATCGGCGCCAACTGTATCGGCCGCAATGGCAATATCAACACCAAGCGTGCGTAGAGCAGGGTTGGCTTGTGCCAGCTCCGGGAGATCTGAATATCCAATGACATCTCCCGCGTCTTCGCGAGGACCGTCAAAAGCGTGAATACGAAGCTCATCCACTCGAGAGCGAAGAACCTTAGCTAATTCAGTAACATGAACTCCCGCGCCTCCGTAAACATGTGGCGGGTATTCTCTGGTCAACAAGTCAACGCGCATGTGAGCTCCTTCGACGCACGGGTGCTTCTAGCTTAGCGGAAATTTCCCTCTCAATATGTTCTTCACCACGTTCT
Source organism: uncultured Actinomyces sp. (assembly GCA_900541895.1). Classification (GTDB taxonomy): domain Bacteria; phylum Actinomycetota; class Actinomycetes; order Actinomycetales; family Actinomycetaceae; genus Pauljensenia. Next base: position 31,774 of record UWSI01000013.1, read on the forward strand.
AAAATCCGCAACCAAAATGAGGAATTTACGCATACTCTAGAGCCATGGCTAAAAATCATGTTCTCGCGATCGTTCTAGCCGGAGGCGAAGGTAAAAGGCTGATGCCTCTCACCATGGATCGGGCAAAGCCGGCCGTTCCCTTCGGTGGTCATTACCGACTCATTGATTTCTCACTATCGAATATGGTCAATTCTGGCTATATGAAGATCGTTGTACTGACTCAGTACAAATCGCATTCACTGGACAGGCACGTAACCCGTACGTGGTACACCTCTCCCCTGCTTGGCAATTTCATTGCTCCAGTTCCCGCCCAACAGCGTCGTGGGCCACACTGGTACTTGGGAAGCGCGGATGCGATCTACCAGTCACTCAACATCGTTGATGATGAAAATCCCGACTATATTGTCATCACTGGCGCTGACAATATTTACCGCATGGACTTCTCACAGATGGTCCAACACCACATCGATTCCGGGCTTCCCGCGACCGTCGCGGGAATTCGCCAGCCCATCGAAGTAGCATCGGCCCTCGGGGTAATCGAAGGCAAGGATGGCCACGTCGATAGGTTCGTTGAGAAGCCTCAAAATCCAGTTGGCCTCGAGGATGATCCCACTCAGGTTCTGGCCTCGATGGGCAACTACGTCTTCACAACTCAGGATCTCATTGCCGCGCTTCGAGAAGACGCTGAGGATCCCCTGTCGAAGCACGATATGGGTGGGAATATTATTCCGTGGTTCGTTGAGCGTGGCATGTGCGGCTACTACGACTTCAAGGACAATAATGTTCCCGGTTCGACGGATCGAGACCGCGATTACTGGCGCGATGTCGGTACCTTGGATGCCTACTACGAGGCAAATATGGACCTCATTAGCGTTCACCCGGTCTTTAACCTCTACAACAGGGATTGGCCGACGATGACCCTTTTGGATGGCTCATTGCCTCCCGCGAAGTTCGTTTATGGAGACGAACATTCGCGCATGGGGCACGCAGTCGACTCCTTCGTTTCACCCGGGGTGATTATTTCGGGTGGCGAAGTCTACCACTCCATCGTTTCTCCAAATTCCTATGTCCACTCATGGGCGCAAGTCACTGACTCAGTGATCATGCACGGTGTGCGTGTCGGCCGTTCCTCACAGGTCGTGAAGACAATTCTGGACAAGAACGTCATCGTTGAAGAAGGCGCGATTGTCGGTCTCGATTTGGAACACGATCTCGAGCGTGGCTTCACGGTCACGGAATCAGGAATTACCGTCGTCCCCAAGGGAACGATAGTCACCCGATAGCTCGTAAAAACTTATTGTTAGCCCCCTGCGTGAGTCATCATCGCAGGGGGCTAACTTCTAGTTATTCAATGTCTTTTACTGTTCCATCCCATCCGTGAAGACATTGCTCAATAAGATCTCCCAGCGAGCGTGGGTACACCTCATGGTTCTCGGCATATTTCTCGAGTTCGTGTAGATCCCACCAACGGTATTCATCGATCACTCGTTGTTCTTCTAGGGTCCAATGAGAATTGCTGAGAGGCTGGGCTTGAACGCGTGCCCAGAAAATTTCTTCATCTTGGCGAGCAACAAGACTCTTAAAGTCAAATATTGCCTGTCGACGAGCAATGGGCCCAACGAGTTCCTTCTGCTTGAGTTGTATACCGGTCTCTTCGAAGACCTCACGTAGGGCTGCTTCTTGACTTGTTTCCCCGTCCTCGACTCCCCCGCCAACGGTGAACCACCATGAGCGCGTGGGGTTATCAGCATCGTGTCCTCTTACAAGAAGAACCCGATTTTGTTTGTCGATGAGAATTACCCGTGCTGCCTCTCGATGTGGGAAGCCTTCCTCATCACGAGGCCACTCTAGAACGCTCACGCGCTCACCCGACGTGCCGCTTGCGAAAGTTCCGTCAACGAGAGGAACTTCTTCCGCGCTTCAACCGCTTTCGTAAGCAGTTCTCGATTGTAAGCATCGCGTGCGGGATCTTCGCGCTTTCTTAAAGGACGCGCATACTCATCAAGACCAATGGCGGCAAGAGAATTCAAGAAGAAATTCATTGCTTTACGGGCTTCTGAACCTGCGCTAGCAGCCCACTTGACAGCATTACGACGCTGCGCACGGTCAGTAACCATTTGAAGTTCGACAGGAAGCACCCAGCCTTGAACGACATAAGGAGTTAACCCCTGCTGGATATGTTTTGCTTCACGTGAAGATTGCGTAATCAGATAGATGAACCAACACGTAAAAATCGGAACCTCAATGGTGACGTAAGAATGGAACCAACCGCCGATACCATTATTGCTCGCAAGAAAGTTCCATAGGCCATGGAAGAATACCGCGGTTAGGTAACCAAGTAAGACTCGAATAGTGCTCCACAGCGCACCGTAGCGACGAATCAAAACAAGTGCGATGGCCATTCCAGTAAAAGAGGTTGCCATCGGATGGACGAATGGCGAAAGGATACCTCGGGTAAATACCGTCGTTGTCAGCATAAACGCACCGGAAGAACTGGATTTCAGGAAGTACTGAATATTCTCAATGAAGGCAAACCCGGCACCAACAATGCCACCGCAGATCAGACCATCAAGCCGCGAATTAATGGAATTTCGGCGTGCAAGGATGAAGATGATGACACCAATGCCCTTGAAGAATTCTTCAGCAACCGGTGCAACGAAAACAGAGACAATGACCGCTGCGGAATCTTGATCACCGAGTGTGCGTGCAATATCTAAATTTAAGGTGCTATTCACGACCAACGAAGAAAGCGTTGCGACGCCCGCTCCCCAAATGAAACAGATGAAATTAGATTTCCAACCCTCACGTTCCCAACGATCAAGGTAGCTGAGCACTCCGAGGACAATGATAAGCGGAATTAATGCCAAGGTCGTCATCACCGCTGCGGAGACGACACCGCCCGTACGCACGTACGTCACCATGAGGACAATGACACCGATGGTTCCCAAAATTGTGAAGATAATTTCAAGGAAAGGTAAGGAGCGGACACGTTGAGGAATTCGCCATGTCGGAGCTTGTGCGGGGGCTGGGTCGTCAGGACCGAATAGTTCAGCTTCGGTCGTTCTGATCTTCTTCAGCCGATAGTCCTCACCGGGACCTCCCCAACGCGGGTGTGTTTCACTCATTTAATAGCCGTATCCGTCTTCAATGGTGTCGTCATCAAAATCAATTGTCTGAGCCATTGGCGCATGTCCTGCAAGATGCGCCAAGCGTACCCAGCTTCTCTCACGAATCTTATGGGTCTGAGTAACGTAAAGGTTATGCATTGATCGAGCTAATTGGACCTTATAGGAGGCTTGGTCCAGTTCGCGTAGTTCGCGAGACCAGTAATCATCGGCATCAATCTCCTTGCGGAGCTTTGCGTTAAGCGCACTTCGGAGAATTTTTGAAAGTTGCGACTGAATTTCAAAAAATTCGATGACCTTCTCACGCGTTTGGGTCTCACGGATGCTTGCTTCGCTTGTCCGCCGGTCGAGCCCATCGGCAACAAGAGGAATGATCTGCCGGCGCGCTCTTGTCGAGGCCTCCCGGATCTCTTGAGATTCCTCAGAGGTTAACCCCGGATAGTCAGCGATCCTCTCGCTATAGCGTGCTCGTTCGTCAAGAAGAAGTGCTAGCGAATCCCTCGTCGTTAAAATCCGCCAATGAAGACGGTCAAGTCGTGTTGCAAGAATTGCTGATTGACGCACAAGAAAGGCCAGCGCGACCAAGACAAGAGTCAAGAGGAGAAAGATCAAAGTATTACTCATCGTCTTCGGCCTCGTTCCTGCCACGAATCAGATCAAGAGTTGTCGGCGCCGATGGCTGCGCTTGAGCAGAGGCTAAAACGGTCTGATACAGGGCTAAGACTTGGTCGGTGACCGTATCCCATCCATAACGAGAACTCGCCGCTTCTCCACGGCGTGCAAGCATTGAGAGTTCCTCAGAATCACGAAGAAGCCTAACTAGTTGACGAGCAAGATCCTGACTATTTCCGGTCTCAAATAGCGCGCCTACTTCTCCTTGTTCAAGAACTGCCCTGAAGGCCTCGAGATCAGAGGCAAGTACTGCGCAACCTGCTGCCATCGCCTCGACAAGAACAATTCCGAAGGATTCCCCACCGGTTTGGGGAGCGACATAAATACTTGCTCCCTTCAGAAGCGAAGCCTTCTCTTCATCGCTCACGCCACCAAGGAACTCGACTGAGTCCCCAAAACGCTCCAATTGTGTGCGGTATTCATGTGCGTTTCCTCGTCCCGCAATAAGAAAGCGGGCACCTGGGATTTCTGCAAGCACCGTTTCGATCGCTGCAGAGAAGACTGGTAATCCCTTCCGGGGCTCGTCAAGACGGCCGAGGAAAACAACGACCGGGCGCTGTGGAGTCGCTTCCCATTCAGGTTTGATCTGAGCCTGCTCGAAGAAATGAGTATCAACCCCATTGGGAATGATGACCGCATCGCCACCATTATGTTCGACAAGCGTCCGGCGTGCTTCTGCTGAAACAGCGATACGGGCCGCAAGTTTCTCCAATAGCGGGTCCAGCGCGGAGGAAGAAACGGAACGAGAGAAGGAATAGTCCAATGCTGCGTGGAAAGTTCCAACAACCGGAATCTCGGCTGCACGTAATGCCAGCATTGAGATAGAGGGAACTTCTGGTTCGTGGACATGAAGAAGATCAAAGTGGCCTTCATCAATCCACCGTTTCGTTCGCATGTTAGCCAAGGGGGTGAAGGAAAGCCGGGCGACTGAACCATTAAAAGGAACAGCGACCGATGAACCTACGGTAGTTATCCACTCGGGCAGGTCATCGGTATTTTTCGCTGGAGTAAGAACACTCACCTCGTGTCCTCGCTTCATAAGCTCCAATGCGAAGTCACGAATATGGAACTGAACGCCACCGGGCACATCCCAGGAGTAAGGGTTAACAATACCGACTCTCACCTATTCTCCTTTCTGTGCCGCGCGCTTACGCGCCCGGGCCAAACGCTCCGGATCTAAATCCTCAACAAAAACTGCTTGCATCATATGCCACTCGCGAATCCGACGTTGAAGAATTGGAAGAAGCGCAGTCACCCATTTCTGGGTGAGCTCAGATACGTCATCATCCTTGACCTGTGGATCGTAGAGATTCTCAGTAACTTCCAGACGCACAAATTCTGGGCTGCCAGAACCATCAACATCTGATACAACCCCAGCTATGAGCGGGGCGTTGAGCGCTCGTGCAAGTGCTGCTGGCCCCGCGGCAACCAAAGCAGACTTGGTACCGAACTCAACCTCAATACCGGTTCCGGAAATATCGCGGTCAGCAAGAAGAGGGATCACAAGGTTTTTCCTGCCCTTTGCCTGCTCAAGCAAGGAGTGAAAAACACTATCTCCCGGCGAAACGCCGATAATCTCCATCCCGACGTCCGTGCGCAGTTTCACGAAGGCATCGAAAAGCTCAGGAGGATTCAATCTCTCGGCAACAGTGAGTACGGAAATACCCTGTGCGCACACAGCCGCACCTACACGATCGAAGGTTCCCGCATGCGGTAAAGCCAAAACAACTGGACCTTCGCCGGCAAGACGAAGGAATTCGTATGCCTGGCTGAGATCAACACGTGCACGAAGCTTTTCACCAACGCTGCCACCAAAACTCAACTGCTCAACATAAGCATTGATATGCGAGCGCACGGCATCTCGAAGCTCGCGTCGTGAAATCTTGCGTCCAAGAACACGCTCGTGGTTGGCTCGCATTCTGCGCACGCTGGAACCATTGAGTAGACACATGAGATCGGCTCCACGTCTGCCGAGCCATGTGACCAAGGAGAAAGGTAGTCGAGGAACTACTCTGAAAGCCCATACCAAGGCACGTCCTGACATTAGGACTCCTGGGATGAAGGAAGATGCGTTGCTGTGAAATGCACACGTTGAACAACAGTAACGATCGATGCAAAAGCAACCCAACACAAACTTGCTGCGAGGAACACAGCCGGTGCGCCCCACCCGTATAGTGCAGCTCCCAACAAAGCAATGATGAGACGGTCAGTCCGCTCGGCAATACCGACCTTTGCGATAACCCCAATTGATTCAGCACGTGCACGCGCATAGGGCACGGTAGCTGCACCAACGATCGCAATAAGGCCTGCAACGATCGTAACAGTCCTCGATAGTGAGCTTTCCATGCTGAAAATTGCGAAGGCAGTCAATGAACCGAAGACCGCTCCATCGCCCAACCTGTCCATTGTTGAATCTAAAAAGGCTCCAAATGGCGACGATGTCCCACTCATTCGCGCGAGAACACCATCAATCGAATCGCAGAAAAGAACGACAGCGAGAGCTAGGGCTCCTTGCCAAAGGTAGCCAAAAGGCAAGGTCGTGACAGCAACTGCGATTGTCACAACGGTTCCGGAAATAGTGACCATATTGGGAGTAATGTGCGCTGCTACGAGCACTCTCGCGACAGGAGTAAAAATAGCTTTCGTTATCGAGCGTCCGTGGTTTCCAAGCACTATTCCTCCGATGATATGGGCCATGCTGCGGCTAGCCGAGCACGCGCATCCTCAAGTAGTTCAGGCACTGCCTTGGTACGGGCAATGATTGGGAAGAAGTTTGCGTCTCCAGCCCACCGAGGAACAACATGCTGATGAAGGTGGGCAGCGATCCCCGCGCCTGCAACATCACCTTGGTTCATACCCAAATTAAATCCAGCGGGATTCGCCGTCGCACGCTCCACACGCATTGCAGTGGCAGTCAAACGACCGAGTTCAATACGTTCTTCGTCAGTCAGATCCGTGTAGTCAGAGACATGGCGGTAGGGACAGACCAACAAATGCCCGGAGTTATACGGAAAGAGATTCATCAGAACGAAACAGCTGACACCGCGATGAACGATGAGCCCCTCTTTATCTGTGCGCGATGGCGCAACACAAAAAGGACACTCTTCCGACGAGGAATCGGCGGGCTTGTGATCGCCATTAATATAGGCCATTCGGTACGGCGTCCATAAACGATCGAAACCGTCGGGAACGCCAGCGAATTCCCGGGAATCCTCGGTCGGAAGAGTGCTACTCATTGCTATCAGTCCTCAGCGCTGGGATCAGCGTTATTGCGGGACGCGATGTGGTGAGCAATACGCTCAACCGCCTCGTCAAGGGGAACACCATTGAGTTGGGATCCATCGCGGAAACGGAATGACACTGCCTGCGCTTCTTGGTCTTCCCCACCTGCAATCAAGGTGAAAGGAACCTTTTGCTTTGCAGCATTGCGAATCTTCTTACCAAAGCGATCATCGGAATGATCAACTTCGACGCGAATCCCACGTTCACGCAAACGCTGCGCAACCGTATCAACGTACTCATCGAAGGCCTCGGCAACGGGGACAAGGCGCACCTGCACGGGCGAGAGCCACGCGGGGAAAGCACCGGCATAATGCTCAGTCAAAACACCGATGAAGCGTTCAATCGAACCGAACTTCGCCGAGTGAATCATCACCGGCTCGCGGTGGCTTCCATCGGGAGCCGTGTACTCCAGTCCGAAACGGTGCGGCTGGTTGAAGTCGTATTGAATCGTCGACATCTGCCAGGTACGACCGATTGCATCCTTGGCCTGAATCGAAATCTTAGGACCGTAGAATGCGGCACCGCCCGGATCGGGAACGGTCTGAAGACCGGTCTCTTCGGCGCAGCGACGCAGAATTTCAGTCGCTTCTTCCCACTGTTCATCCGTACCGATGAACTTATCCTTCTTCTTTCCATCGGTATCACGGGTGGAAAGCTCCAGATAGAAATCGCTCAATCCAAAATCTCGCAGAAGCTTCAAAATGAAGTTCAAAAGATGCTTAATCTCATCTGCTGCCTGTTCCGGCATCACATAGGAGTGCGAATCATCCTGAGTGATGGAGCGAACGCGAGTGAGTCCCTGAAGAACACCGGACTTCTCATTTCGATACACAGTACCGAATTCGAAGAGGCGCAGCGGAAGCTCGCGGTATGAACGGCCTCGGCTCCTGAAGATCAGGTTGTGCATGGGGCAGTTCATTGCCTTGAGGTAGTACAGCTGGCCATCATCATCCATCGGAGGGAACATGCCATCCGCGTAGTACGGAAGGTGTCCCGAAGTATGGAAGAGCTCTTCCTTCGAAATGTGCGGGGTACCCACATAAAGGAAGCCATTTTCAATATGGGCCTCACGGACGTAGTCCTCCATGACGCGCTTGAGCACGCCACCCTTGGGGTGGAAGATCGGCAACCCCGCGCCCAGCTCTTCTGGGAAAGAGAAGAGATCAAGTTCGGCACCGAGGCGACGGTGGTCGCGTCGTTCCGCTTCCTTCAATCGTTCTTGGTAAGCGACAAGGTCGTCTTTCGAGGCCCAAGCAGTTCCGTAAATTCGCTGCAGTTGATCGTTAGCCTGGTCGCCGCGCCAGTAAGCGGATGAAGACTTGGTCAACGCAAATCCGTTACCAATGAGTTTTGTCGAAGGCAGGTGGGGGCCACGGCAGAGGTCTTTCCAGGCAGTGGTTCCATCACGGCGGACATTGTCGTAAATGGTGAGTTCCGCACCACCAACCTCGACGGAGGCATCCTGCGCCCCTCCGCCCTTGGTGCTAATCAGCTCGAGCTTGAAGGGCTGATCAGCAAGTTCTTCGCGTGCTTCTTCTTCAGTGACAACGCGGCGACGGAAAGCCTGGCCTTCCTTGACAATGCGCTTCATGCGTTTTTCAATATCGCGCATGAGCTCAGGAGTGACGGAATCAATATTCCCGAAGTCATAGTAGAAGCCGTCAGTGATGAAGGGGCCAATTCCCAAATTCACATCGGGGAAGATCTCTTGGACTGCCTGCGCCATAACGTGAGTGCAGGAGTGACGCAGGATCTCGAGGCCTGCTGGGGAATTCAGAGTAATCGCTTCGACAGTTGCACCGGCAGGAATTTCGCGGGAAAGATCCCATGCGTTCCCATCAACCGTCATTGCGACGACATCACTGCGGGATTCGTAGTGCTGCGTTCCGGTGCAGCCCTCTTCAATTTCGACCGCAACACCATCAATAGTTGCGTTAATAACAGGCACGAGCTGTGCTCCTTCGGGTTCTGGCGTCTTGCGCCATCTCTACCCACTGACTGCACGCATACGATGGCGTGTCAAACGCTCTTTCGAGAATCAGCAGGCTTGGACCCTTCTATCGTAGCCGTCTCGCCCCAATGTCACGAACGAAGAGCACGCTTAATTGAGAGTAGGTTTCGTAGACCCGCATACAGACGCGGACGCAAAGGTAGATCCCATGCTCCCGGGACGTCCGTATAGCCCTGCGCAAAACTCAACTTGTATTTCCCGACTGTAAATAGTTCGGGAACCCGAGGTGAGTGAATTCCCATCAGGTCAATACCGCCATTGACGTCAAGCTCAGGTCCCAAGATGATGGCACACTGAACATCAAGCTCAGGCATTGCTCCCAATTTACGAGCCTTCGCAGTCGTTGCACCGTAATAGCATTCAGCCTGGCGGTCATTGATAAGGATCAAATTCCATGCGACCACTTCCCCGTCTACTCGGAGCACGAAGAGGCGTGAATGCTCAGGGCCAAGGATTTTCAACATAGTTGAGTAGACCTGGGCGGGGTGAGGACTGAAACCGTCGCGCTCGGCGGTCTCTTTGAGCACCTCATAGTACTCAGTGAAATCTTCCGCGGCCTGATCATGCTCATCAGCGATCGTTGTCTGGACCTCAGCCAGGGCCTTGCGCGAACGCCGAAGCTGACGGCGACCTTCCTTTGTCATATCCCCAAGGATCTTTTCCTCGTCACCACCATAGGAGCGAATGATGACGGTGCGGTCATAGGTAATAATCTGCATGACATCGCGAAGATCAGTGTCATTAAAGATCGCATTTAAGCGAATAAAAACGATCGATGAGTCTTTCTGACGAACGTAACGCCCAAGCGCGTCGCGGAAAGCACGTTCGCGGCTCGGTGTAGCCTCTTTGAGCCACACCGGTCCATGTTTCGCCCAAAGGTAGCGCGCCCCTCGCATTGAGTACTCGTAGAGCGCGACAAGAGCAATACGCTTGCCATTTTCTGAATACTCAAAACGTCCCCAGAGCTTGCGCCCCTCAACCGCCTCGTACTGTTCCCAAATTGCGGACTGTTCAATGGGCAGAGGAGTCACTCCGGCAGCGCCAATACGCATTTCCTCGGCAGTGATCTCACGAAGCTGTGTATCTGTCATAAGAAAAGTCCCCTTAGAATGAACGATCGTTCGCTTGAGGGTAGTACCTATGGAACTTTCGGTAGTGATTGAGCTTTTGCAGGTGGAGTGTCAGGAAGCGACGCAGGTCCGAATCAGCTGAGTAGAAGAGCGGATCGAAACGCTTCCCCCCTCGAATCAAACTACGCACTCGCTGAGCAAGTTCGGGCTCTCGAATGTATCGCAAGAGCAATCGATCGGGAACCATCGAATAGAGGATTTCCTCATTTACTTCTTCAGGGCTATGTTTTTCGCCGCGAACAAGATCATCAACCATTGGAATCATGGGGTTATGTCCCGCCGCGGTCATGTACCAAGAGTTCCGACCGATTCGCGGATTCACTTCAAAGAAGAGCGCGCGACCATCACGTGGATCAATCTTCACATCGAAGTTAGCGAAGCCACGATAGTTTGCTGCCTCAAGAATGCGTCGTGCATCCTCCCACAACTGAGGAAACGCCTCGGTAATCATTGCAACGGGATTACCAATCATGGTTGGCGCGTGGTCTTCCAAGAGAACGCGTGCGGAACCAATCAAGGTCATATGCCCGTGAGAGTCGACATAGGCGGTCACTGAACGCATCTGCGTGTTATCTCCAGGAATCAGTTCCTGAACAATAAAGTCACCACGGAAGCCAACACGTCCCAAAAGATCCCAGAGGTCGTTCAGTTCCTCTTGGCTCTCGACAAACCAGATCTTACGTTTTCCTTCAAATTCCAAAGCATCATAATCATTACCGCGCGCAGGTTTTGCCACCACGGGGAAAGCAAACGGAATTTCGGGACGAACAGGAGCCTCGGAAGAAAAATTACGGAAAGAGACCACACGCGTCGCCGGCGTAGGCACTCCCAGCTCATCACAAAGCTGAGCAAAGGCGCCCTTATCCGTCACGCGATCAATAACGTCCATTGAGGGAAATGGGAGTGCGTAATGTTGACTCAGAGAATCCCAATGACGTGCAACAAATTCAGAATGAAGGTCATGATTAGCAACAAGGACCAGAGCACGGTCCGCATAGGTATCGGCGAGTTTTCCAAGCGTTGCCAGAAGTTCCTCATCGGACGCATGCGCAACGATCGGCTCAACCCGACAAAAGGCAGAACGCGAGATCGCAACTGTCGGCGCGTGAGACAGCACGATCGAGGTCACGCCATAGGCCTCGTGGAAAGAACGCGCAAGAGCATAAACTCCAAAATCTCCGCCCAAAAGTACAGGCTGCACAACAGGAGCATCGGCCAGGGTCATTGCTTCTCTTTCCTCTGTAACAGGTGAACCCCTCCAGCATAGCGGAAGGGGTTCACGGAGACGTCACTACTCGCTCAGACGTTAAAACCAATCGCACGGAGCTGTTCGCGGCCGTCAGTTGTAATTCGATCAGGACCCCAAGCAGGCATCCAGACCCAATTGATCAAGACATCATCCGAGAGCGATGCCAGTACCATCTGAGCCTGGCGCTCGATGATGTCAGTCAGAGGGCATGCCGCTGAGGTCAAGGTCATGTCAATGACGATTGAATCATCCGTCGCAACCTTGACACCGTAAACCAAACCAAGGTCAACAATATTGATGCCTAGTTCGGGATCGATGACATCCTTGAGTGCCTCAAGTACATCAAGGCCGGCGATGCTTCCGCCCTCAATGATGTCAGTTCCTTCGACATTAAATACATGCGCCGAGGCCGCATCGGGAGCAGAAGCAGAACCCTGCTCGGACGTGGCAGAGCTTGCAACTGCAGAAGGCGCAGGGGCGAAGCGCTGCTCGACAGCATCAGTTTGTGCCATCGGGTTGGAAGAGGTATCCATTACTCGTTTTCTCCTGCAATATCGGTTCCGAGCTGCGCGAGAGCATCGCGCAATGCATACCATCCAAGGAGTGCGCACTTCACACGATTCGGGAACTGTGACGTCCCCTCCAATGCAGCGGCATCACCAAGGATGTCGAGGGTATCGTCATCCACGCCCAGTCCGCGTGAATGCATCATTTTCTCCATGGCCGCATAGAGTTCACGGACATGCTCCAAATCAGCTCCGCTCACCATGTCAGAGAGCATCGATAGGGATGCTTGCGAAATCGAGCAGCCATCACCATCCCATGTCAGTGCTTCGATCTGACCTGAGTCAGACAGAGTCACACCTAGTGTTGTCTCGTCTCCACAAGTCGGATTCACCTGATGCGATGAGGCTGCAAGACTTGAGGGATCACCAGTCCCGTGGCGCTCACGCGCATGATCAAGAATCACCTGCTGATACATCTGTTCAAGGCTTGACATCATTTGCCTCCGAAGTAGGAACGAACCTGTCCTAAGGCATCGATGAAACGATCAATCTCTTCACGGGTTGTTGTCGGACCAACTGATGCTCGCGTCGAGGAACGGACTCCAAAGAAGTGATGCAATGGAATGGCACAATGATGGCCGACTCGCACCGCGATGTCCTGCGAATCCAAGACTTGTCCAACATCATGCGGATGGACGCCCTCAACGGCAAATGCAACGACACCGATCCGTTCTTTATCCGCTCCCGGTCCCAGCACGCGAACACCGTCAATTCCAGAGATGCCTTCAAGCATGTAGGAAGTCAGAATGCGTTCGTGCTCAGCAATGCGTGCCATGCCGATGCCACTGAGGTATTGAAGAGCAGCACTCCAGCCAACGATCTGAGCAATCGGCTGGCTACCGGCTTCAAAACGCTCGGGGGCCGGCATAAAGGTCGAG
>UWSI01000014.1 GCA_900541895.1 uncultured Actinomyces sp.
TGCAGCGCGTCGCTCAGGACTGGCTTGTTTTGACCGTATTGACGCAGAATTCCTCTTTCCAAATCGGTGTCGTCACAGCTCTTCAATTCCTCCCCATTCTTCTTTTGAGTCCCTATGCGGGCGTCGTGGTTGACCGTCTTGATCGCAAAGGAATCATCCAGGTCACCCAGACATCTTTCGGTGTTTTCGGCCTGCTCTTGGGAATTATGGTTTTTACGGGGCATGCGCACCTGTGGCTGGTGTATGCCCTAGCCTTCGGCGGGGGAGTCGCCGCGGCTTTTGATTCTCCTGCGCGCCAGGCTTTTGTTTCCGAGCTTGTTCCCGCTTCATCGATCACGAACGCCGTGGCGCTCAACTCTGTTGCTTTTAATTTTGCCCGTCTGGTAGGCCCCGCAATTTCGGGCCTGATGATTGATTGGGTGGGCGAGGCCTGGGTCTTCTTTGTGAACTCGGGAATGTTCCTGATTGCCGCGATGTTCACGACATCAATTCGCCATAAAGATTTGGTGCCCCGCCGGCCGGTTCCCCGGAAGAAAGGGCAGCTGCGTGAGGGGCTAGCGTATTTGCGAGGCCGTCCCGATCTTATTCTGATCATTGTCGTCGTTGGTTTTGCTTCGGCTTTGGCTCTCAATCAGCAGCTCACGACTGCTGTCATGGCGACAACGGTTTTTCATAGGGGAGCGGGCCAGTACGGCATGCTGAGCGCATTGATTGCGGTCGGATCGTTTTCTGGGGCCCTTTTTGCTGCGCGTCGGAAGCTTCCGCGTCTTCGTTTGGTCGTTGGCTCGACTATTGCATTGGGTGTTGTATCAACGATTCTGGCATTCACTCCCACTTATGAAACCTATGGGATCATGTGCGTTCCGACGGGTTTTGCCATGATCACCATGCTCACTTCGGCAAATGCTGCAGTCCAAACGACGACTGCAGAAGACGTACGTGGACGGGTTTTGGCGCTATACGGCATGGTTGTCATGGGGTCGACACCTATCGGTGCTCCCTTTGTGGGCTGGATTGGTCAAGTGATTGATGCTCGTGCCTCGATTTGGGTGGGGTCGGTCTCGACCCTGATTGTCACGGTTATTGCTGCAGCGGTGTGTATGAAACGATGGGATATCCATCTGCATGTTCGCGCGGGTGCACACCCCATTGAAATTGAGAACCCGAATGCTCATCACGATCCCTATATGGGGAATTAGCAACATTGGCCTATCTCAATTGATGCTGACGTTGTCCATCTGACTCCCCGTGACGCGCGGTTTTCCTCACTAATGAACACGATGGCGCGGAAATATGTACTCTGAGGTCAGAAACTACCTATGGAGGAATCGTGAGCGATCTGATCGATACCACCGAAATGTATCTCAAGACAATTTTTGAGCTTGAAGAAGACGGTGTGACGCCTCTTCGCGCTCGAATTGTCGAGCGATTGGGGCATTCTGGCCCCACGGTTTCGCAAACAATTGGACGAATGGAACGTGACGGCCTCGTGCATGTCATGGGGGACCGACGGCTGGAACTAACGCCTCTGGGACGTGAGCGCGCCATTGAAGTGGTTCGCAAGCACCGCCTTGCCGAGCGTCTTTTGACTGATGTCATCGGTTTGGATTGGGCCCACACCCATGAGGAAGCGTGTCGCTGGGAGCACGTCATGTCGGATCAGGTTGAGCAGCGTCTTGGAGAAATTCTTCATAACCCGACTACCGATCCCTACGGAAACCCGATTCCTGGAACGGATGGGGTCTCAGACGGCATTTCGTTGGAATTGGCCTTACGAATGAGGGAGTCCACTTCTGGGACGGTTACTCGAATCGGTGAACCCATCCAAGCAGAGACGCAAGTGCTGGATGCCTTTGCTCGGTGCGGAGTGCGTCCAGGGGCTCGGATTAACTTCGAGGCCGACCCTCGTGAAGTCGTTCTTGAGGTAACTCACACCGCTGATGGGAAGGAATCGGTACCCGGTCAGGCCGTTCAACTGCCTTTGGCGCTTGCTCCGCACCTTTTCATCACGCTTAATTAAGCTCTCTGACCAGTAATTCTGAAAGTAAGCTGCAAAACCTTAAGAAAACCTGTAATATGTTCGTCATCGTTTCGTTACATTGGCGTGACATTTCAGGGTGAGTGCGATAGACTTTATGCATGGCCGCACTGGCCGACCGTTCTTCGTTAACCGAGGTTGAACCGCGAAGAAATAGGTAAGACGAAGGTTCAACGCGGGGAAACCACTTACGACCTTTGGGTCTTGGGGTGAAGCTTGGGAAACCAAGCCGGGCTCTCCTGCCCGAACCCGACAGCTCACCTCGCAGGTCAAAGAGGAGATTACTTGTGACAACTGGTAAGCCCGCGCCGCGGCACCGCAAGGCACGTCGCCCGATGGCCCCTGTTTTCGACTTGGCTGACACGCTCACCGCGTTTAAGGCACCGCTTCGTGGCACCGCTGCTGCGTCTGCCGCTGGACTCGCTCTGACCGCTGTCGTCGGTGGCACTGCAACCGCAGCCCCCGCCGTCCATGACGCCGCAGTCGATACTTCGAACAACACCGCAACCGTTCTGCCTACGACGGTTTCGGTCCCGGATATCGCCTGGTCTGCTAGTGACGAAGTTTCTGCTTCGGCTGAAGCTCCGGCTCCTGTTGCAACGACTCACGCCGCTGCTTCCCGCGACTACACTCGCTCGGAGATCGGCACCTCGTCTGCAGCGCTGAACCCTTCAGGTAACGACATTGTGTCGATCGCTCTGTCGCTCACCGGCATTCCTTACGTCTACGGTGGCTCTACCCCCGCGGGCTTCGACTGCTCTGGCTTCACCCAGTACGTCTACGCTCGTGCAGGTATCTCCATTCCTCGTACCTCTGGTGCGCAGGGCGCAGCGGGTACTTTCGTCTCCGCTTCTGAAGCGCGTCCCGGTGACCTCGTGTGGCACGCCTACGGTCACGTGGGCATCTACGCAGGCAACGGAATGGTCGTCGAGGCTACTACCCCCGGTTCTGTGACAAAGGTCCAGCCGCTGTGGGGTAACTACAGCTTCGTACGCTACTGAGTTTTTGTGTGATAGGGAAGGGGTCGCTTTGGCGGCCCCTTCCCTATATCCGCCAGCGCTCCGTGGTATTCACTTTTTCGCTGTGGAAGCACTGAAGTACTGACATTTCACGTGCGAATAGGGCAAAATAGTGGTGACGTAATCACGAGGAGGTAGTCATGGGGACATCAGAAGTGATTTTGGTCGGCGTCGATGGCTCAAAGGAGAGCTTCGCAGCAGTCAAGTGGGCCGCAGAGCGCTCTAAGATTCGCTCATGCAGACTTCATATTATTTGTACGTATGCCGTTGCCTCGTATGCTGCGGCAACCCTAGATGGCGGATATGCGGTTCTCGACGATGCGGCTCTTAAAGAAGGAGCATCGCAGATCGTCAAGCAAGGCGTTGACCTCGCAAAGGAAGTTGGAGCTCCTGACGTTCACGGCCTCGTTGAGGCTGGTGATCCCGCGGGGATTCTTATCGATATGTCGCGCGAAGTCGACTTGATTGTCGTTGGCTCACGCGGTGGTGGCGGTTTTGCCGATCGCCTCCTGGGCACCGTGTCTTCCGCGCTTCCTGCCCATGCTCATTGCCCGGTTGTTATTGTGCCTCGCCATACTTCCGGTAAGGCATTTAGTCCCGTTGAGCGTATTGTCGTTGGCTCCGATGGGTCCGAAGGTGCGACCTCGGCGCTCAAGCGTGCGGTTGACGAGGCCGAGCTGTGGGACGCCCGCCTGACCGCAGTTGCCGCAGTCCCGATGGCAACGGGCACGACAATGATGGCGTGGTTGCCAACCAATATTGATCGCGACAAACTCCTCAAGGATGTCAAGGAGGGGCTTGATAAGGCTGTTGACGCAGCTTTGGATGGACGCCAGCGCAAAGTCGCGCGCCATGCACTTGATGGATCTCCCTCATCGTTGCTCATTGAGTTTTCGACTGCCGTCGATTTGGTTGTCGTCGGCACCCGAGGCCGCGGTGGCTTTGCCGGCATCTTATTGGGTTCGACTTCGCAGACGGTGATCGCACACTCGACCTGTCCGGTGATGGTTGTTCCTTCGAAGCATCACGACGTCTTGCCTGATCCTTCGCAGGAGTGGAGTAGGCGCTGACGATGCGTTTTTAAATAGCGGCGACATCTTCGGGTGTCGCCGCTTATATGTATTCTTTTTCGAGAGTCTGAGAAACGAAGAGGTGGGTGATACCCTATGGTGGTGCGCCCTCGTAGCTCAGGGGATAGAGCACCGCTCTCCTAAAGCGGGTGTCGGACGTTCGAATCGTCTCGGGGGCACTGAAATGCAAAACGGCTTGGTCTCAGGCCGTTTTTCTGTTTTCTCTATTCTAGGGAGGCTCCCCGGGCACACGGTTGTGGCATCGGATGAGTACAAGACGCAGGCTAAGCGGAATGGGGGAGAAATGAACAAGGTGCTTGGGCGCTTGTTGAGCCATCCTCTTACGCGCAATTCTGCTTTCATGCACCTGTGGGCTGGCCAGACCGCTGCGGAGTTTGGTTTCCAAGTAGCTACTCTTGCAACCTCGGCAATCGCTATCTCTCTATTGCACGCCACGGAGTCTGAAGTTGGTATTCTTACCGGTTTACAGACACTCGCATTTCTCCTCATCGGTCTTCCCGCGGGTGCGTGGGTTGATCGCTGGCGTAAACGCCGGGTCATGATTGTTTCCGACCTAGCGCGGGTTTTTGCACTCATTTCAATTCCGATCGCCTATGAGTGGTTTACGCTTACACTCACGCACCTGATGATCGTTGCTGCGCTCTTAGGGCTTACGACAGTCTTCTTCGATGTTGCCTATCAGTCCTACGTTCCGGCGATCGCGTCCACACGCTATATCGCAGCTGCGAATGGGCGGCTCGAGGCCTCGTACCAGGTTGGCGCTGCGGGTGGCCCTGGTTTAGGTGGCTGGCTCTTGGGGGTCTTTGCGCCTCCGCTCGCCTACGTATTTACCGCAGCAACGTACGTGTTCTCAACGGTGGCGATTTGGCGGATTAGGATACCTGAGCCTAAACCCGCGCGCCCTAGTGCCTCGTTGCTTGCACAAATCCGCGAGGGGTTGAGCTTCGTTCGGCACGAGCGTCTGCTTTTCCCCCTGTTCTCGTGTATTTCTTTTGCTGCGTTTACGGGTTCAGGAGTGCGTGTTCTCTTGCCGATTTTGGTGCTTCGAACGCTGGGCATGAATGCGACGCAACTGGGGGTACTTCTGAGTGCGGGTGCGCTTGGCGGCATTCTTGGAGCGATGACTCGTTCCCTGTGGCTTGGGCGTCTAGGGATCGGGCGTTGCATTGTGATCACTTATGTCGTTGGAGTGTCGATCCTTCTCTTGCAGCCAGCAGCGCTTCACGTGCCAGAGTTTGCTGGCTGGGTGATTGCTGGCGCGGGGGTTGTGAACTCTTATTTCATCACCATCTACAACGTGACGCAGATGAGTTTGCGGCAGGAGATCTGCCCCAAGTGGATGCTTGGGCGCATGAATGCGACCTTCCGTTTTGCGGTGTGGGGAGTGATGCCCCTGGGGTCGGTCGCTGCAGGTCTTCTTGCCTCTGTTGTGGGTGTCGAAGCGGCAATGTATATCTTCGTTGTTTTGTCAGTGCTTGCTGGTGTCGCGATGGCTTTCACGCCTGCGGCTCGGATTAAAAATTCTCATATGGCTTTGGATCCGAGTCAAAACTGAATATTGTCTGAGATCTGAGACGTCTTAGTTGCCATAATTATGTGATCTACCGAGCTTCTTTTTATGTAATTACTCAGCTTTTGGGGTATTTCTCAATTTTTACTTAATTTTATCTGTATATAGTCAGTGCTAGTATTTGAGGATCTGAGATTTTTACCTTGCTGAAGAGGTGCATCGTGTTATGGAGTCAGATATGAAGCGTGCTTTACGGGTTCCCTCATGGCTTGCGATCGGCGCGGCAGGCGCCTTGGTGTGTGTGAGTTCTTTGCTGGGGGTTGTGACAAGTGACCAATCTGCAGAGGCCGCTCAAATTGATGCCGTGACGGGAGCGAAGATTACTAATACGTCTACGCCAGCCGGTCCGAACCACGTCTACGACAATTTCAAGCTCGAGCTTACTTTTGATACAACCGGAAAGACGGTCGCTGAGAACGATACTCTTAATATTCAGCTCCCCCGTGAGTTGCGAACTCGGAGTACTTCTTTCGATGTGACCGATACGGAATCGGGTGGTGTTGCGCTGCGCTGCACTGTTCCTGCAGCTGAAGGTCCAGAAGTGACCTGTGTTTTCACTGATTTCATGGCAACTCATATAAATGCTAGGGGAAATATCGTCCTTGTCGCAGATTCGGTGAAAGAAACGACAAGTGAAGTGCTTCATGCGACGATTAATCACTCAGTTGATATTCCGATGTCCCTTGATCATGGGGCAATTGTCAAGCCCAAAATAGGTTTCGCCCCGGAGACGCCGTATAAGTACGGGTGGCAGCTGCATGATGGTCATCCTGACCGCTTCACGTGGGAGATCTTCATTCCTGAGCGCCATATTGGTGAAAACACCATAACGGTCAATGACACTTTTGATTCCTCGTACGGTGGCTACCGTCTTTTCAATGATATGAGCAGTGAAAATGCGTGGCAGCGTACCCACCTTATGAAGTGGAATTCGCTGGAAGACTTTAAAGCGGATCCCAACCATGAACGTCCTGCGGAGAGTGTTTCGGTAGGAGGTGCAATTAATGGAGGGATCTTCCAGATGACGGATACGGCGGATGGCTTCCGTGTTTCATTCCCGAATACTAAGGGCGATGCGTACTACGTTCTCAAGTACTACACGGTTCTGAATGTTCCAGCTAATGCGAAGGTCGGCAGTACTTTTGCAAATACAGCGGTTGTGAATGGGCAAAAGTCTGCGAATACTATTGCCATTAAGACTGCTGGTTGGGGAGACCTGGATGCAGATCAAAAGACCACACCAACGCCTGAGCCGACCCCGTCTACCACGACGCCTGAGCCCACTCCGTCTACAACGACGCCTGAGCCCACTCCGTCTACAACGACGCCTGAGCCGGAACCCACAGCCTCGACGACGAGTCCATCACCGACCTCGTCAACAAGCTCAAGTTTGCCTCCTCAAAAGGTTCTTGCCCGTACGGGAAGTGACGCTGCGCTGATCGGACTTTTGATGATGTTACTTGGAATTTCAGGAGCTGCACTCATTGCCCGTCGGGCGGAATGATTGATCGATAATCGTAAGCGTGGCTGCGTATTTTTGCACCAGCCACGCTTTCTATAGGGATCTGAAATTTCGTATGGCTTTCATCCGCATAGGAGTATTGCGGAAGAAGAATACTCGCCTCGCGCCTTATTAATTAGGAATTTTCCTTGCAATATCAGGAAAATGTAGAAAGTGTGAGAAATCTCTGAACTTAGGCTGTACGTTGCTGTGTTAGCATTCAAATTGCCTCAATACAGTTTGATGTTCTCAACGAAAGATAACTTGTAATGAACTCTGAAGTGACACGCGTCCGCCCGGCGTCTTCTTGGGGAGCAACGGTACTCGCCTGTGCGCTCGTCGGTGCTGGAGCTGCTGCCGGTGTGATGACCTCGAACGGCGTCGCACAGGCTGCGGATGTCAATGTGGTTACCGATGCATCGATCAAGAACACCACGCATCCAAATGGCCCCAACAATGTCTTCGACTCTTTCAACGCCGTTTTCTCCTTCGATACGACTGGCAAGACTGTAGGCGAAAATGACACGCTTACCATTAAGCTTCCCAAGGAATTGAGGACTCGTCAGGCATCTTTCGATGTGACTGATGCTCAGACCGGTGGCGTAGCACTTCGGTGCTCGGTCCCTTCTGGTGAAGGGCCTGAACTCACCTGTGTTTTCACCGATTACATGAAGACGCATGAAAATGCGAAGGGGCAGATTCACTTGGTTGGTGATACAGCTGCCGAATCTTCAAGTGAAAATTTGAGTTTCACTGTGAATCACACGGTGACGCTTCCTGTTCCCATGCCCAATGGCAAGATTGTCCCGAAAGCTAATGCTCATGCGCCCGCGACGGCCTATAAGGATGGCTGGCAGCTTCACAACGGGCATGATGAGCGCTTTACGTGGGAGGTCTACATCCCTGAGCGCCAAAACCATGCAAGCACCATCAGCGTGACCGATACTTTTGATCCCGCCAACGGTGGCTACCGTCTTTTCAATGATCCGAATGGTGCATGGCAGCGTACGCGTCTTCTGAAGTGGAATTCGCTGGAAGACTTCCAGAACGACCCGAAGCGTGAGAATTTTGCTGAAAAGGTCGACGTTGGTGGCTCCATCAATGGCGGCACCTTCACCATGACGGAGACTGCTAACGGTTTTGTCGCATCTTTCCCGAACTCGGGTGGCGATGCTTACTACCTGCTCAAGTACTACACAGAACTCAAGGTTCCGGCCAGTGCAAGCGTCGGCAGTGCTTTCAAGAACACTGCTGTCGTTAATGAGCAAGTTGCTGAGAAGAGTATCGTCATTAACACCGCCGGTTGGGGCGATGTCGATGCAGACAAGAAGAAGACGCCGAGCCCGACTCCGTCAACTACGATGCCGACGCCGAGCCCGACTCCGTCTACCACGACGCCGACGCCGAGCCCGACTCCGTCCACCACGACGCCGAGCCCGACCCCGTCTACCACGACGCCGACGCCTGAACCGACTCCGTCTACCACGACGCCGACGCCTGAACCGACTCCGTCCACTACGACGCCGACGCCGAGCCCGACTCCGTCCACTACGACGCCGACGCCTGAACCGACTCCGTCCACCACGACGCCTGAGCCTGAACCCAGTGTTTCAACCTCGACTGAAGCTCCTAAGGTTCTGGCCCATACGGGTGCAAGTGCTGCGATTGTCCTTCTCGCCGGTGCCTTGGCTGGCACGCTGGGCGCAATGCTTTCGCGTCGACGCGCACAGTAATTTAATTTCTCGCTAGTCTGATTTGACCGGTGTCACCGTGCGGAGACACCGGTCAAATCATTTTGTACGCAAAATGCTCTAGGGGGTAGCCTGGAGACTCTTTATGACGTAGCTCAACATACATCGGTATTTGTCTGAAAAAGTTTCGGAGAATCCACAGAAAATGACCAAAAATCTGGTGTTGTTCGTGGTGTAACCTGAGTTGAAGCTGAATGTAGGCGTGATAGTCTTCTAGTGCTCGGTCACTTGTGTGACAACCCTCCAGAAAGAAATAACTTCATGATTTTCAATGCTACAAGCGTGCGCGTGCGTCGCGTTTCGGTTGCCGGTGCTCTTGCATGCGCGCTTGCCGGAGCCAGCGTGATGTCTGTTGTTACCGCTTCGTCTTCGCAAGCTGCTGATCACTATCCCGTTGCGGTCGATCAGGTCGTCAAGAACGTCGTGATGAAAAACCGTTCGACTCCGGATGGCCCCAACCGTGTGTGGGATAACTTCACCATGGATTTCAGCTTCGATACGACTGGTGTAGAAGTTGCCGAAACTGACACCATTACAATTCAGCTTCCCAGTGACTTGCGTACTCGTGCTGCTTCCTTTGACGTTACAGATAAGAACACCGGTGGCGTCGCAATGAAATGTGTCATCCCCGATGGCGAGGGACAGACGCTGCGCTGTGCGTTTACGGACTACGCAGATCACCACATCAACATGAAGGGCGATATCCACGTCCTGGCGGACGTTACGCGCCCGACCACTTCAACGCACTTTGAGTTCAAGTTGAGTCATGATATTACGCTGCCTGCAGATATTGAGCATGGCAACGTCGTTCCGAATGCAGTTGGGTATGCTCCTGATACTCCGTGGAAGAACGGCTGGCAGCTTCATGAAGGCCACAAGGAACGCTTTACCTGGCAGGTCTTCATCCCAGAGCGTAAAATTCGCTCCAACATTATTTCGGTGACTGACACTTTCGACACCGCTAATGGTGGTTACAAGCTTTTCAATGATCCCTCAACGGATCCGAATGCTTGGCAGCGTACCCGCTTGCTCAAGTGGAATTCGCTTGCGGAATTCAAGGCTGACCCCAGTTACCAGAAGTACAACGAGAGCATTCCGGTTGGAGGTGCGGTCAATGGTGGCACCTTTGCCATGACCGAGACCTCGACCGGGTTCGTTGCTTCTTTCCCGAACTCGAACAGCGATGCGTACTACATGATCGAGTACTACACGGTGCTGAATGCTCCTGAAAATGCGAAGCCCGGAAACGTTTTCAATAACAAGGCTGATGTCAATGGGATGACCGCTGAGCACAGTATCGCGATCGATACGGTTGGCTGGGGTGACCTCTCGGGTGAGAATCGCCCGACTCCTCCCGCTCCCTCGACCTCGACTCCTCCCGCTGCCACGGTGACCCCATCGCCCTCTGAGTCGACAACCGAGGCGGCCCCTTCCCCCTCCACCAGCACCACTCCTTCGCCGAAGACTCCCTTGGCACGTACAGGTGTTATGAGTGTTCCGATGATTGGTTTGGGTGCACTGGGACTAGCATTGGGTGCCGCGCTCATGCGTCGTCGTCAGCAGGCCTAAGTCTGAACGAGGCGCGCTTCTCTGTAGAGAAGTAACAGCTGAACTGTGGGCTCCATCCTTGTGGGTGGGGCCCACAACTTTACCTAGAAGCAGCGTTATTTTGCGATTTTGCACGAATATGTGCTGGTGGTCAGTTGTATGTAGCCGGAAAGACGCGAATTTGTAGTGCTGCGTAACTTCCGGCTTTTGAATCTCTAACGATGTGTCAATAACTGGGATTTACTCAGGAATATTCAGAAATGTATCGGGGAATCCGCTGATATTGAATGCGTATATCGTTGATATTCTGCGGATTTCCTGAAATTGGTATTGTTGTTTGAAAAATAATCGCTTGACCAAAGCTGAAGATGAAAGTGTTAGCCTGAAAGGGCTTAGCCGCTTAAGCGGTATCCCTCCAGAAAGACACATACGTCATGAATAACGAAGCTACGCGCGCGCAGTTGCGTCGCGTTCCTCTTGCTGGGACACTCACAGTCGCTTTGCTCGGCGCCGGCGCGCTCAGCGTTTTTGCGCCCACTGCCCCGGCGGCCTCGGCAGCTGAAGTGAATGGAATCATCACCAGCGTCAATGTTGCTAATGAATTTAGTCCCAATGGGCCAAATCGGCTTTGGGATTACTTCTCAGCCGATCTGACCTTCGATACCAGCGGTAAGAGCGTGAAGCAGGGCGATACTCTGACCATCGACCTGCCGGCTGAATTGCGTACCCGTAACGCGACCTTCGACGTCACCGATAAGAAGACCGGCGGAGTTGCTTTGAACTGTACGGTGCCTTTCGGTCTTGGGCAGACGGTCACCTGTACGTTTACGGACTACGTGAATACGCACGTAAACGCGAAGGGTGATATCCACGTTCGTGCGGATATGGCTTCGACGACTACGGATGCGTCCTTGACTTTCAAGATCAACCACAAAGTGGAGATCAAAGCCGATATTCCCAATGGCAACGTTGTGGTGAACAAGGAGGCTTGGGTGCCTCCGAGCCCGTGGAAGTATGGTTGGCAGCTCCATGACGGACACAATGAGCGCTTCACGTGGGAAATTCATATTCCTGCAAAGTCGATCCAAGCGCCCGTTATTTCGGTGACGGACACCTTCGATACCGCTCATGGTGGTTACAAGCTTTTCAATGATCCGTCAACGGATCCGAATGCTTGGCAGCATACTCGCCTGCTGAAGTGGAATAGCACAGAGGCCTACAAGAAGGACCCCTACCACGCGCATCCTTCTTCACGGGTGAAGGTCGGTGAGGCGATCAACGGTGGTACTTTCACCTTGACCGAAACCTCGACTGGCTTCGTTGCCTCTTTCCCGAACTCCAACGATGATGCGATCTATGAGCTCAAGTACTACACCGAGCTTAATTCTCCAGAGGGACTCAAGATTGGTAACTCCTTCAATAACACCGCTGATGTCAACGGAGTGACCGCGAAGAAGGAAATCAAAGTTGAGACCATTGGCTGGGGCAATGTCGAAGGACAGCTGCGGACGACTCCTCCGACACCGTCTGTCACGACTCCTCCGGCTACCACGGTGACCCCGTCTCCCTCTGTGTCGACGACCGAGGCCACTCCTTCCCCCTCAACCAGTACCACTCCTTCGCCGAAGACTCCCTTGGCGCATACCGGTGTTATGACTGCTCCGGCAATCGCTTTGGGTGTGCTTGGACTGGCATTGGGCGCTGCGCTGATGCGTCGTCGTCAGCAGGCCTGAGGGTAGGTCTGAAACTTCGGCGTAAAACTGAGGTTGAATGCCTGAAGAATAAATCCCCTGAATCACGAGGGACGTCTCAGGCGTAAACGCGGTACACGTACTGGTGGGGGGGGCCTCCATCTACATAGATGGAGCCCACCAGTGTTTATTGTGACTCTGCATGGGCCGAAATACGCGTCCCGCAGGTCGCCTTCGGCCTTTGGAATGTAACCAAAGGACTCCTGTACCGGGCGTAGTAGCGGAAGAGAAGTGGTTTATAGCTTCTGTCCTGTGTAGACAATGCATGGGGGCTTTGAACAGAAGGGGAGTGGGGATCCGGTTAGCAGGGAGGCGGACAGAGGCACATAAGCACGTGAATGTAGTAGTGGGGGCTGCCAATTTGATTGGCAGCCCCCACATTGCGAGCAAACGCGTATCGCGTCATCCGGTTATATGAGCTCTTTCAGATCTGTCATATGGAATTGCAGGAGGATACAGGTTGTCGCCTGCGTCATTGTCAACTTCGTATGGAGAACATCCCGGATTAATAGCTAGCTCTTTATGCGCGCGCGTCAAAGTGTTGCAGGCCGGAGTCCTCACGGGAACCGCCCTGACCATCGCCGACATCGTGGTAGTCGTGAATCCATTCAATGCGGTGAACCCACTTGACCATCTTGTAGCCGTGCTGAGAATCGGCACGCAGACGAAGGGGGCCGCCGTAAACGTCGGGCAAGGGCTCACCGTTCATGGCCCATGCGAGGATGCATTCATCATCGTCAACCATGGAAGGCTCCAGGCACTCGTAGTACGGAGTTGTTGGACCGCCGTCGTACATATGTCCCACGTGTCCGTAGGAGGTGACCATAACGTAGCGTGCGCCCTCAGTTGGCTTCACCAAAGCTAAGACGTCCTTCAAACGGATGCCTTCCCACTTTGCAATGCCGGTCCATCCCTGCATGCAGGTGTGCATGGTGATGTTAGTGACGTGGCCAAGTGCCTTGAGCTCATCAATCGAGAAGGACTTCTCTTCCTCGACCAAACCGCCGATCTCCAGGCGGTAGTCCTCGAAGCCGCGTTCACGCATGTCAACCCACTCTTCGGATTGCTCGCGTGTCGGGGGACGAGTGTTCACCCAGTGGAAAGGCGAAATATCGTCTTCGGTGAAGGTGCGTGTCTTGACCTGACGAGAGTGCATCTTGTCGAGGGTGAGCGAACGGATGGGCTGGGTTGCTCCCCAGATCAGGCGCTGTGTGCGGCGCTTGTCAGTCAACGACCAGTAGGATGCGCCGATCCATAGAGCGATTGCAAAAACAATTCCAAGGATCAGCATTGTCACAGCTTGGGCGAATTGTGCTGCAGTAATGTCGTTGTAGTTTTCGCCCAACATCATGTGTGCGATGTTGTACTGCGGGTGAACCACAAAAACCAGGGCAACGTGAATCACTACAAATACACAGTAGAAAGCCATTCCAAGGAAGTGGATGGAACGTGCTGTCTGACGGTTATGGAAGAGCTTGACGTAGCGAGGGAAGCGCCCCGCGAAGGTCGGAGACATGACCGGTCCGGTTGCAATCATCAAAGGCGCAACGATGAAGACAACTGTGAAGTACATGAGCTTCTGCAGGGCATCATAGGGCTGGAAGTGCTCGATTGAAGGGATCTGCAAGCCCATGTAGATCTTGGCGCTTTCCCAGGCCTCGGGGAAAATCGACCATGACGTAGGGACGATGCGGCGCCACTGGCCGGTTCCAAAAAGTAGAGCAACGTAGATAAAACCGTTGAGCAACCAGATTGAGGTAACTAGGGCGTGCCATGCGCGTCCAAGTCCAATTTCGCCTCGTCCGGGGAGGGAAATCAGCGGGTGAAGACTGCGCTGATCGTCGCGAGCGGTGAACTCACCGGGGACAGTCGAAACCTTGTCCTTGGTGAATTTGATCCACTCAGAGCCGGGGGTGCAGTGGTTATTCCAGTACAGTCGTGGGTGAGATGCTAGAACTTCCCAGCCGGATCGAATGAGGAACCCCATCATGATGAAGTTGATGAAGTGGGTAATTCGAAGCCACGCAGGGAAGGTATCCAGATCAACGCCGTTCACGATATTCGCGACTGCAATAAATGAGTGCGACATGGTGATTCCTTAGTCGATGCTGACACAGTAACACTTTCAGTTTAGGACGCATTTGTCATAAAAAAGGAAAAAATCGAATTTATTTACGAATCTCGCTCAATTTGTCACAATCACATCGTTATGCAAGAAAATAACGATTTTAGGAAGAATTAAAACGATAGTTTTTAAGCTGCGAGAAAATTCGTTTACTGGTTGAAATTGCGACAAGGGTGGCGAAAGCAATTCGGGACCTTTGTCCTAATTGGCGAGGCCGCGGCAGAGGTGTGCAAAGAAGTGCGCACTACCCGGCCGCGGCCTCGTCAAGGAGAAGAAGCGCTATGAGGAAACTAAGAAAGCGCTCCCTCAGACTTACAGGCGCGGAATGTTACGCATATTGGAAGTTGCCATTGCGACAGCTTCGCCAGCGCCGCGGTTGAGGACAATCTTGCTCATCGCGGTCGCGAAACCAATCACCTGTCCCGAACGGATCTCAGGCGGAAGTGAGAGTGCGTTCGGGTCGGTCATGACCTCGATTAAGGCGGGGCCGTTGTATGCGAAGGCCTCTTGGAGCGCTCCGCGCAGGCGGCTGGGTTCGGTAACGCGCTCGCCGTGGAAACCGATTGCGCTTGCGACTTCCGCGTAGTTCACGTCGTGGACATCGGTGCCGTAATCGGGCAGGCCGTTGACCAGCATCTCAAGTTTCACCATGCCCAGTGTCGAGTTGTTGAAGACAACAACCTTGACGGGCAGGTCGTACATGCGCGCGGTTACCAGCTCGCCAAGCAGCATTGAAAGGCCACCATCGCCAGAGACGGAAATGACCTGACGGTTCGGGAAGGCAACCTGCGCTCCGATTGCGTGAGGAAGCGCATTGGCCATCGAGCCGTGTAAGAAAGAGCCGATGAGGCGACGGGTGCCAAGCGGGTCGATGTAGCGTGCGGTCCACACGTTGCACATGCCCGTGTCAGCCGTAAAGATTGCATCCTTTGATGCAACCTCATTGAGAATGTGAGCAGCGTACTCGGGGTGAATCGGTTTCATGTGCTCCGCATTGCGTGTGTAAGCTCCAACGGGGGAGTGCATGATCTTGGAGTGCTTCTTGATCTTGGCCTTAAGGAAGGCATCCGAACGATCGCGATCGAGCAGCGGTAAGAGCGCAGCGATCAAGGGCTTAACGTCGCTGTGGATCGGGAGCGAAATGTCGGTACGGCGTCCCAGCTTTTCCGGATGGTTTTCGACCTGGACGGTGAAGGTGCCAGGCAGGAATTGATCGTAGGGGAAGTCGGTGCCCAGCATGATGAGAACATCTGCATCATTCATGCCCTCAGCTGCTGCGCCGTAACCCAGCAGGCCGGTCATACCTACATCAAAGGGGTTGTCGTACTGGATGAAGTCCTTGCCGCGCAGGGTGTGGCCAATGGGTGCCTTCAAAACGTCGGCGAGCTCGATGACTTCGTCATGAGCACCCTCCACACCGGCGCCAGCGAAGATTGCAACCTTCTTTGCGCGGTTAAGAACGTCTGCGAGCTGGCGGACATCTTCCTCATTCGGGCTCAGCACGGGGCGTCGGGAAGGCACGTACTTCGGTGAAGGAGAAGTTGCCTTCAGGTCAGAGACATCACCGGGAAGGCTGATGACTGAAACGCCAGAAAGTTCAACAGCGTGACGGATTGCAGCGTTAACGACGCGCGGGGCCTGCTCGGCACTGGAAATCATCTCGTTGTAAACCGAGCACTCATTAAACAAGCGATCGGGATGCGTCTCTTGGAAGTACATCTGGCCGATTTGGACGCTGGGGATGTGCGAGGCGATTGCCAGAACGGGGGCAGCAGAGCGCTGTGCATCGTACAGCCCGTTGATTAAGTGAAGGTTGCCCGGTCCGCACGAACCTGCGCATACTGCAAGCTTTCCGGTCAGTTGTGCTTCAGCGGCTGCGGCAAAAGCGGCGGCCTCTTCGTGGCGGACATGGACCCAATCGATACCGCCCTTCTTGCTGCCGCCAGACTTGCGGATTGCATCGACAATGGGGTTGAGCGAGTCTCCAACAATGCCATAGACGCGGTGGACACCAGCGTCGATCAGTTGGGAGACAAGCTGCTCTGCAACGTTCATAGTCGCTCCTTGGTCTTTGAGTGAGCATTCCGTGAAGTGTGGGCGTTCAGTCCAGACAAACACGATCTGCTTCGAACAAAACCAGCGTATACCGACTAAAGTCCTAGTACTCCGCGAGAGTGAGGCAAAGAACGAAGCTGCGGATTATTAGCATTTCCTGATTCGTTAAGGTCGTCTGCTTATGCCTCGCCTTGGCTGCCAAGTTCCTTCTCGATCTCGCGGGCAAGAGTGCGCAGCTTTCCAGAGTGAAGGGAGGTGGTCTTTATGGTCTCCTTCACTTCGATCAGCAGATTGTGAAGCGCATCAGAATCCCCAAGCTCGGAATAGCACTGCGAGAGGGCAGCCAGCGGGAAGACATAGTTCTCGGCATCCTTGATCTCTTTTTGGAGAGCAAAGGCTTCTTGAAGAAGCGGAATTGCCGGATAGTGATCATGGGATGTCATGTACACCCATCCCTTAATGTAAGTAATTCCGGTACGGAGGAAGGCCATCTCCTGAGGATCTATTTCCTCTGTGACGGAATCAAGCCACGTGGCCCCGGCATCCACAGCCTGAAGGGCACGTTCTTTATCGGCTTCCGACACCTTTCCCGTTGGGATGTCGACATAAGCCTTTGCGGCCATTCGAGTCAGAGCGATGACATCGTGAGGAGCCTTTAATGCTTTCGCGATCTCAAGAGCTTGCTCAACCGCTGCTAGTCGCTTG
Organism: uncultured Actinomyces sp.; assembly: GCA_900541895.1. Classification (GTDB taxonomy): domain Bacteria; phylum Actinomycetota; class Actinomycetes; order Actinomycetales; family Actinomycetaceae; genus Pauljensenia. The sequence goes on from UWSI01000014.1 coordinate 17,155, forward strand.
GGACGATCGTGCAGTCGCTTTGCGGCATCGTTGGCCAGTGATCCCGCGCGCGAAGCAGTGCGCAGGTTGCCGCTTGCGATGAGTGGGTCAATGGCCTCCATTGCGGTTTCGTAGGCTTCTTCGTCTTGGTCGATGGACAGGTAGTAGCTTGCCAGGGTCAGACGAATGAGCGCTGTCAAAAGCCGTGCGAAGGAGGAATCACCTGCCCGCGAAATGGTTTGCTCAAGGAGCTCAATTGCTTCCTCGATGCGGTGGACACCTTCGAATGCATCCGAGATGATTGTCGCGGCAGACAAGCCCAAGGAGCGTAGCGGAGTGCGCGTGATGATTTCACTCAGGCGCAGGGCTTGGGAGAGAGCCTCGGCTGATTCGTAGGCTTTGATGCTGGCAGTACAGATGATCAATCGGGCAAAGAAAGCCGTGTAGGGGTCGGAGTGTGTCTCTAAACGTAGAGCCTGGTCAGCCAGCTGGGCGGCTCGGCGGTAGTCGCCGATTTCAAGGTAAAGCTGTGCGCCTTCAAGGCTAAGAGTGCGCATGAATGCTGCTTCGCTGGTACCAGTGTGTAGGCAAGCGGGTTTGAGGGATTCGATCGTGTCAAGGGTATCGAGCGCTTGCGTTGTTTTCTCCGAATCAAGGAAGATTTCGACACAGGTGCAGAGGCAATCAATGATTGCTGCAATATCCTCGGCCTTCGCTGTACCTCGGTTCAGTGTTGACGTCATGGAGGCAATGCGAGAGACGAAAGTGTCACATAGCGCCACTGCATCCTTGTGAAGGTCGCGCGGTGCGTCCATACCAAGCCATGAGTAGTGATCGAGCTCGCAGGAGTAGCGCAGCAATTCCAGCTGCGTGGTACTCAGCTCCTTACGTCCGATAGATGTGTGGGACCGCCCGAAAATCCTCGCGAAGAAACCGGGCGTGACCTGCGGAGCATCTTCGGCCATTGAATGAATAACTGGCGCTACCCGCTCATAGACGGACTGAAACTTCTCGTGCTCTTTACGCAAAGACAAAAGAGTTTTTGAAAAACTTGCAAAGGAAAGAGCGGCTTGAGGATCGTTTTCGTCAAAGTGCAGCTCAGCGACATCCAAGGTGTGAACAAGACACCAATCCGTCAGAAGATTAGTCTCAACGTCGTACCCGATGGTATCTGTCTGTGCTGCGTAGCGATCGAAAGCCTCTTGCATCGAGGACGGTAAAGGAGGCAGTGAATAGTCAATGGGCGGATAGGGGTTTGACTGGTCAATGGTCTCGGCCTGTGCGCGAGCGCTGCGGGATGACACCTGCAGTGCGGGCAACTCTTCACCCTCGATAGTTGACAGGGGATCGGGCATGGACTCGCGCTCACCGACCAGCTCCAACTGCCACTCGCCCTGCGCGCGTGCTTCTGCCTGTTCGTCAACTGGTCCAGCCTCAAGAACATCTCGCACTAAACGGGTGTAGTAGTCGTTTCCGTTGCGCTGATCGAAGAGAGAGGCAACATCCAATGCCCATTGCGAGAGCTTTTCGGCGGCCTTGGAAAGCGGTGTATTGACATCGAGCTGTGGTCCCCGGCACCACTGCGACTGGCCGGTGCACAGGGCCCCAAAAGGTTCATTGCCGTGACCGCGTCGCGTGGCCTCGATGGCCGTCAGTGCAGCAGCCGGAAGATAATCGGCAAGAAGTGAGGCACTTTCAAGAGAAGAGGTCATGGTGATACTGTCTCGCAGGATCTCTAAGGCGCGCTGCCAACGTCCTGAGCGCACGAGGTATTCGAGATGCAAGCCGATGAAATCGATGCTGTTGGCAACGCCGCGGTGGTGCCGGTAGGAGCGAATATGCGCCTCCCAAGCGGCCTCGGGACGCCCCGACATTAACAGCGGGATCATTGCTTTGGCACGGATTCCGTGGGGTTGAGCTCCGCAGGCACCCTCCTCGTCGAAAAGGGGCATCGCGGTGGCAACTGCACGTTCCCAATCCTTGTGCGCCACGGCCTCGTTAATCTGCTTCATGGGGTCGCAGCCTTCGCAATCGCTAATCTGATCGCTCGGCGTAGAGCGCCACAAGGTCAGAGCTTCGCGGGCGTCGTCCAGACGCCCCGTTCGCAAACCAATCATGGCGCGCACCCCGTGAACTGCGTGCATGGAAAAACCTTGGCCGGATACGAAGGTCGCAAGCGAGGTGATCAGTTCATCAATTTGGTCAATCGAGACCGCAGGGTTTCGACCTGCAGCGGCCACCGCACTTTTGAAAAGCCATGCGAGTTCTTCGACCTGTTCGGGAGTGAAGTCCGCTGAGTTCTTTTCAAAGCGGCTCAGAAGGAGTGAGACCGGAGCCAGAGCCTTCCATTCTTCGTTGCCCTGCTGATAGGACAAGGTCAGAGCGAGGTAGGCATCGATCTGTAATTCAGCCTCGCCCTCGAGTGCATCTGCCCAGACAACCGCCTGTGCGACTTGGCTACTACGCGCCGGTCCCCATGGAAGCTGGGAGGTGTAGTCGAGGAGTTCGCGTACGTCTTCAGCGTTTGGCATAGGAGGTCCTTCCGAGCGTTGGAGAGTCAGTTATCAGCAGTGCCGAGTGCAGAATCGAGTAGTGAGCCCAAGAGCTGTGCCGCCCAGGCCCTTTCTTTGGGGCCCAAAGATTGGCGTCCCGCCAAGAGGCTTTGGACGTAGAGCCCGCGCAGGACACTGACGGCGGTTTGTGGGGAACGGCTTGCCACGATCAATCGTGTCACCAATGAATTCGAACGATTCAGTACCAGTCTGGGCGGCTTGGAATTTGCGAAGGGATCGGTAACCCCCATGATTCCCGCCCACAGTTTCGAGGCCTGAGCCTGGGAATTACGCTGAACGTGGCGTTCCGCGAAGTCTGGGTCAGGCAGGTAGAGCGCTGGCAGAGTGATTGGCGTAAAGCGGCGCAGCACCACTTCGCAATCAGAGGGGTCGATCGCCTCGGCGGCGAGCAGCATGAGGTCCATGGCCTCTGCCTGCTCCGATAAACTGCATTCTTCGAAGGCGTCAAGTAGCTCTGAGGGGTCGACCAGTTGAAGTTTCTGCGCCAGGGTCGAATAACGGGGATCCGTCATCAGCGCATTGATGAGCTCTTCGTCGTAGGCGTAGCCCGCATTCACCAGCACTATGGATTGTGAGGCAGCGACATCGGCTAAAGCTCGGTACTGATCGACGGTACGTGTGTAGCGGATTGTCTCCTCAGAGGAGAGGAGCGTCAGTATGGGAGCAGCTCCGACCGTGCTTTCCATGGGAACATAGCGCGCGGTGAGGTCGAGCATGTAAGGGTCACGCATAGCGACGGCGCGCAGCCCCATCGCATGGGTAGAAATGAACTCGTTAAAACGTGAAGGTGAGTGTTCGGCCATCTCCTCGAGCCAGGCGCGAATCTCATTACCAATAGCCTCGCGAGTATTTTCTAAGAGCTCATCATCGCTGAGTTGCTCGCGGGAGGCGGTCAAGCGCAAGTAATTTGCATTCCCAATGAAACGAACGAAATACGCCCACTGTGGAACGATTCCTTCGCAGGTCCGCGACACCAGCATCTTCTTTGCATATACCGTGTGGTTGGAGCTAGAGAGCGTATTTGGGCGCTGCGAAACAACCGCGATACCTTTGACTCCAGCGGCGGGAACATCGATGGGGATGATGTCCATCCCTGAGGAGGAAAGGTGCTCGTCGCACCACTGCTGTTGTTGTGAAGGCTCCAGTTCCCATACCGGCGTCTCATTCCCATGGAAAGTCGAAGCGGAGTCGGAACGCACTTCAATCGATATCGGAAGCAGCGAAGCGAATTCATCGACCAAAGCGCGAACGGTATCAGGGTCGATCCAGGGCTCGCCGGGGTGGGCCTCGAGAACCACTTCGGTACCGGCTTCACCCAGGTTGTGGGGGTCCGAGGCCAAGAGGGGCTGTGTGGTGTAGGTGCCTTCCGTCTTTCCTTCCCAGATGACAGTGGGGGAGTTGGGAGACTTAGCCGAGCGTGAATAAACGGTGATTGAGTCGGAAATCATGAAGCATGAAAGCATGCCGATCCCGAACTGGCCCAAGAAATCACTGCGAGCCATTCCCAATTCATCACGTTTTGATGAGGCGCCAATAGTCGAGAGCAGACCCGCAGCTTCCTTTTCTGTGAGTCCAATTCCGCTATCGCGGCACTTCAGTGTGCGTCCCTCAATTGTGATGGTGACGCGGCGCGGGCAGTCAGGGTCCAGCGCGCTACGGGCCTCAATAGCGTCGAGGCCATTTTGGAGGAGCTCGCGAATGTATACGCGCGGACCGGAATACAGATTTCGGGAGAGAAGGTCAACCATCCCCCTGAGGTCCACTTGGAATGTTGACATTCACTTCCCCTCTGATGTGGCCATTTCGTCGCTCGTTCCGGGAGAAGAACGACGATCCAGTCGCTTTGCGGAAATAAGATCCTTGAGACTGACAATAATAACGCCTGCCAGAATTAAAGCCATACCCGCGATATCGACAAGCGTGAAATGGGTTCCAACGAGAAGGAAAGAAAAGAAAGTCGCGGAAATCGGCTGAAGGCAGGAAATCAGGCTTGCACGTACCGGGCCGATATCGCTGACTCCCTGCAGGAACAGCGTGAATGCGAAAGTCGTGCCAATTAAGACCAGTCCGGCCATGGCCATCACCGACATGAAATTCCACTTAATGGAGTAGGACCAGACGCGAACACCGAGCCCTAAAATGATCCCGCCGATGATGAAGCCGTAAGCAACGACCAGTTCGCTGCCGTAGTGGCGGATGAGTTTGACCGGGATCAACGTGTAGAGAGCGAAACCGATCGCGCTGGCAAGACCCCAGTACAAGGCATCGGTGGAAATAGCCATAGAGTCAATCTTCCCGTGGGTTGCCAGAATAAAGGTCCCCAGCAAAGCAAAAGTAATGGCAAAGAGTTCGGTGTATTTTGGAAGGCGGCGTGCGGTAATACAGACGAAAACAACAATCAGGATGGGGCCGAGGAATTCAATAACCGTTGCTGTTCCCGCATTGGAATAGCCGATCGCAACCACGTAGGTCAATTGACTGCCTGCAAGTCCGAGAACCGAATAAATGACCATCGGCAGGTAGGAACAACGGTTTCGCAGAAGGCTTCTGTGCAAGGCGGAGAAACCTCGGTCTTTAAAGAGAAGGAAGGCCATCGTAGTCGGTGCGGCAAGGAGCACTCGCATAGCGGTGAGCCAATAGGGATTCGCGCTAAAGTCCTTCATCAGGAATTCACTACAGACTCCCGAGAAGCCCCAGGCAATCGAGGCGAGGATCGTGATGAGATATCCACGAGTGCGCGTATTCATGCTCTTCCTTGGCGGTGGTACTCGATGCGCTCCACTCTATTCTTTTTCCTCCTACGGCTTAAATGTAGTGCGCTATTCGGACAAAAACGACACAATGGCCGCATGAGCCTTACCCCCACAACCACACGGATCTATGACTGATCTTGGGTCCCGGCATCTTCTTCGTCGATGAGTTCTTGGATCGCGCGAATGAGCGACCTCAACCTCGTGGGTTTCATTGACGGTAGTTTTGTCATCTCAGTGAGTTCGTCAACGCACTCGCGCAGGCCATCGAAATTCCCCGTGACGTAATAGCAGCGTGCAAGAACTTCCATCGGATAACCGGCCTCGTCATATTCTTCGTATGCACGGAAGCAAGCGATTGATTCGCGAAGAGCCTCCATAGCCTCAACCGGTTTGCCTGCCTTCAGGGTTACCCACCCCAAGGTGTAGTTGTTTTCGGCATGCGATATGGCTACCTGTTTCTCGGTTAACTCGGTTTTGATTGATGCGATGAGCTGACGGTCTAGCTCCAAGACAGATAGAGCGCGCTCAAGATCGTCCTCTCCCACGTGCGGCCCCTTGACCATTGCCGCTGCCTCGCGGCGAAGGTACTGATGCTCCTTAAAGTAGTCTTTCCACTCGTGGCTCAACTGTGCAGCAAGATCCGCAGCGTCGGCCTCGGCAATATAATTCCCCAACTCCTTCGCCGCATTGCTGGCGGTGTCGGCAAGGCTCAAAGCCGGTCGATACATTTCGTTTTGTCGCAGGACGGCGGAATACTTCATCGCAAGGTCGTAGGCGTTTTGGTATTCCTCGATGCAGAGGTAGAGGTGCGCCAAAGTTGGGGCAGCTCCGGCCAAGCGCATTCTGATATACGGGGAATCATTGAGAGTACTGAAGGCCTCTTCAAGGATTTCAGTTGCTTCGGTGAATCGATCTTTTTCAGCAAGAGCTTGCGAAAAAAGACGTGCGACACTGACATTCCACACCGCGGTTGGGAAGGCATGAATGATCTCATTGAGGTGCTTGGCTTGGGCAAGAGCCTCGTCAGGTTGGTGTGCCTGCAGTGAAGCCGAGCAAATCGTCCCCCGCGATATGAGGGCGGTATAGGGGTCGCACAAATCATTAAGACGCAGAGCTTGGTCAGCGTATTGGCATGCCGCCATGTACTTTTCGCGTCCAAGCTCCAATTCCTGATATTCCAAAAGAAGCTCAAGCGCAACATGCTTCTTTGAAGGTGCAAAACGCGTGAAGGCCCTCTCGAGGTTTTCCCACAGTGCGTAGGTCGTCTCAGTGTCATCGAAGTTTTTGCACATTGTCGCAATCGATGCGCATTGGCTGAGAACGAGGCCAACGAGCTGAATATCTTTCCCCGTTCCCTGACTGCGATTCAGCTCGGGGACTACCTTGCCGATTAATCCGCGAGCGTTTGTGATGCGGGCCATCGCATGAGTCACTACTTCTTCGGGGATTTCCTCATCGCGAAGGGAAAAATACATGACATCACAGGAGGAACGCTGGAGGTTGATCCATGCTAGGTTGAGCTGCTGGCGAGTGAGGTGGGCGCGGCGTCCTCTGAGCTTTGAGAAAAAGCCGGGAGAAACAATAGCCGTGTCATCTTTCAGTGCAATAACCGTCTGTTCTGCTTGGTCGAGAAGCCTGCGAGCAGCATCAAAATTTTGGCGCAATTTGAGGATGACGCAAGCGAAAATGTAGTAGTCCATGACGTCTGCGTGACTGAAATCGATATCCAGAACTGACTCGTTCATGACTGTTGCATGGTCGGCGATGAACTGAGCTTCCGGATCGAAACCGGTTGCGCCCGAGAGCGCTGAGAAACGATTGAAAGCTTCTTGCATCGAGGCCGGGGGAGTAAAGGGCCTTAGATCAACACGCGGGTAGGGATTCGTGTCATCGGTGGTTTTCATTTTCTCCTGTTTGATGCGACGCGTAGAGTATTTCGGTGTTTCATCGACGTCACTACTTGAAATCGCTTCGGGAAGGACTTCGCGTTCGCCCACAACCTCAAAAGACCAGGTTTTTTGTGCGCGTTCTTCTGCTTCGCTATTAACTGGACCTTCATCAAGAACTTCGCCAGCAGAGGCCGTGTAAAAATCATTGCCATTTCGCGTATCGAAAAGCGCAGCGACAGAGAACAGCCATTCTTTGAGCCCTGAGGCAACATCTTCCAAAGAGGTATTGACATCCAAACGAGGACCTTGACACCACTGAGATTGCCCAGTGCACAGCGCGCGGAAAGCATGTTTTCCTAAACCTCGGTCGACGGCCTCGCGCGCCGCCAAGGCAGCACCTTTCAGGTAATCGAAAAGAAGGGCTGCGCTTTCCGCGCGGGAGGTTAGTGCAATGGAGTCGCGCAGGATATCGAGCGCACGCTGCCAACGCCCGGAGAGCACAAGGAACTCCATGTGTTGTCCCAAAAGATCCATGTACTCTGCGTTGCGGCGATGTTGGCGATAGGAACGGACGTGGCATTCCCACGCGGCTTCGGGGCGTCCTGACATCAATAGAGGAATCATTGATAGGGATTGGACTCCTGCAGGCTGATTTCCGCAGCCCTCGCGGATGTCGAGCAAGGGTACCGCTGTCGCAACTGCGCGTTCCCAATCTTTTGCAACAACGGCCTCGGTGATCTGGCGTTCAGGATCGCATTGGACGCAGTCGGAAACTTCATCGCGCGGGGTTGCCCGCCACTTCACCAATTCTTCGTGGGCGGCCGCGGGATCACCCATCCGTAGCGCGAGGGCGAAACGGACTCCGTGGACCGCATGCATTGAATATCCCTCATCCTGGATGAATTTCCCGAAGCCTTCAGAGAGCTCCAGTGCTTGTTCCTTCGATACTGCGGGGTTGCGTCCTGTTGCGCTCGCGGCGTTCTTGTACAACCAGGCTAAGGATTTGATCTGATCCGCGTCGAAAGCACTGGGATTCTCCTCGAATTTCGTGACGAGCCATGCCGTGGGTGCCAGTGCTTTCCATTCTTCATTTCCCTGCTGATAGGCGGTAGCCAGCTGAATGTAGGTCTCGATGCGTAGCTCTTCTTCGCCCTCTAAGGAATTGACGAGCACCACTGCGCGCGCAAGCTCGGCACTGCACGCTGGCCCCCATGGCATATTCGCCGCGCGTTCGATAATGTCCTTCACTTCCTGGACGGTGCTCATCGTTGATCCCTTCTGAAAGCAAGCAGGAAATTAGATGTGATGATCATAAATCCACTGTGATGGCGAAGATAAAAGCGCAGTTCAGGAAGTAGTTATGAAGTGTTTCCGCAGAGTTTAAGTACGCAATAGGCGCGCAATTTCTGCGTGAGGGACAAAGGTGTCACTTGCGTGGATAATGCTTGCCTAACCTTGGCGATATGCAACTATCACAATTTCCACTACGGACTCGGGCTCGCCTCGGAAACATGGAGGTTTCCCCAGAACACCGACTCCGTCTGTATGAACTTGGAGTTCGCCCAGGAAGCGAATTCTTCATTGTGAACAAGGCCGCTTTCGGAGGCCTCGTCGTTAATATCGCCGGTGCGCGCGTCGCTGTTGATCGTCGCAGTGCTCGGGCAATCGAAGTGGAGGAAATCGCATGAGCTGCCCGCACTGCTCTCCCAAATCAGATGTCGCTGTGTTGGACACACCGACCTCAAGCGGTGGAGAAAGAACGATTGTCTTAGTTGGTAACCCGAACGTTGGGAAATCAACACTGTTCAACGCGATTACTGGTGCCCGTCAGCACGTCGTTAATGCTCCGGGTACCACGGTTGAAATGAAGCGCGGTACGTGGCGTGCACTGGGCGCAAATCTTGTTGATCTTCCCGGAACTTATTCCCTGATCGCATCTTCTCCCGACGAGCAAGTCGTGAGTGACACTCTTTCTGGTGCAGAGGGTTCATTCACCGATCCCAGAACCGGACGAAAAGTTGATCTGGCTATTGTCCTTTTGGACGCTAGCGCAATGACGCGTTCGCTATACCTCTTGGGACAGGTTGCGCAAGCTGGCCACCCCGTTGTTGCCGTCGCTACCATGGTTGACGTTTCTGAGAAGGACGGCCAGAAATACCCGGTCGATAAACTTGCCGATGAGTTGGGAATTCCCGTTCTTGCGGTAGACCCGCGCCACTACGACAATCCCGATCTATTAGAGGGAATTGTCCGTCACGCGCTCGAAGAGCACACGCGTCCGAAGGGGCTTCCCGTCAACGCGGCTGATGGAAGCTGTACCTGCGGATGCGGTGGGCTAACCCAAGCAGATGAACTCTTTGCCTGGGTTGACCGCATCGAAACCGCAGTAGTCGGAAAAGCTGAAGGCGACCCCATCCTCTCGGCCTCTGACAAGATTGACCGAGTACTGCTCAACCCCTGGTTGGGAATCCCGATCTTCTTTATTCTCATGTGGGTCCTTTTTAAAGTCGCAGGTGAATGGGTCAGCCCGGTCCAGGACTTCTTCGAACACATCTTCTCTTCAACGGATGAAGGTTTCCTTTCTCTGGCAAACGGCATCACCTATCTCCTCACGCTCGGGGGACTCCAGGACAGCTGGCTTCACAGCTTCCTCATTGGCGGCCTGTGCACCGGTTTGGGTGTGGTCTCTTCCTTCATTCCCCTGATGTTCATCATCTTCTTGATGATTTCCATCCTGGAAGACTCTGGCTACATGGCCCGCGCCGCCTTCCTTGGTGACCGCGTCATGCGTGCGATCGGCTTGGATGGTCGCGTGATCTTGCCGCTCATCATGGGATTTGGCTGCAATCTGCCGTCGCTGGCAGCAACGCGAACGCTTCCCAACACTGCCCAGCGAATTGTCACGACCATCATCACGCCCTACACCTCGTGCGCAGCTCGACTGACTATCTACTTGATGATCGCCCGGATTTTCTTCCCCGATAGTGCTGGAACAGTAATCTTCTCGCTCTACGTACTCTCGCTCATCATGGTGGTTCTCGGAGCGTTGATCTTAAAGCCGTTCTTCACGAAGAAGACCACGGATTCTCCGCTGTTCCTAGTACTTCCCGCGTACCAGGTTCCACGTGTTTTCGTGATCGTGCGGACCACGTGGCTACGTGCCTGGGCCTTCGTGACGGGTGCCGGCAAGATCATCTTGGCCATGACCTTCGTCGTGTGGCTGATGGGTGCCATCCCCATGGCAGGAAACTACTCTTTCGCAGACTCTGAACTCCCTATGGAGGACTCCCTTTACGGGCGTACTGCTCAGGTGCTTGAGCCTGTCTTCAAGCCCGCTGGTTTTGGTGAGTGGCACATGACCGGAGCTCTGATGACCGGCTTCGTTGCGAAGGAAACGGTGATCTCGTCGATCGTCACCTCCTACAACATGGATCCCGAAACAGAAGGTGGAGATGCTGAGGACGGTGGCGATGATCTTGGTTCGCTGCCCCAGCTGGTCACCGAGTCCTTCCAAAAGTCTGCAGGAGATGCAGCGCCAATCGGTGCCTTTGCATTCTTGGTCTTTGTGCTGACCTACACGCCGTGTATGGCGACAGTAGCTGAACAAGTCCGTCAGATTGGCGGAAAGCTCACGGCTGCCGCTGTTGCAGTCCAGCTCTGCACTGCTTGGCTGTTGGCTGTGGGCGTCTTCCAGATCGGACGGCTACTTTTCTGATGGCTTCTACGCAGTTTGTCTCTCCCGTCCAGCGTCTTAGAGAGGCGCTGGCGCGGGGGTGCACCCTGGAAGCCGCAGCAGCGCAGGCGCAGGTGTCGAAGGCATTCGCCGCTGTCGTCATTGAGGACATGCAGCGCCGAGGCCACGCAACCAGCGCGCAGTCGCTGTGTGCTTCGGGCTTGGGTGCGTGTCACGGGAATAAGGCACCCGAGGTGATGCTTCACTGTTCGGGATGCCCTCTGGTTATCTAGCACCCGCCTGAGCTTAATCAACAAGAAGGCTCCCTGTTGACCTGCATGAAGCAACGATCGACAGGGAGCCTTCTGCGCAACTGCTTGAGGTTTACTTCACCCCGGTGATTTCACCGTCAGTGGTCAGTTCAATTCGTTCTGCCGCAGGGTGAGCCGACAAACCGGGCATCGTCGAGAGCATTCCCGAAATTGCGTAGACGTAGCCTGCCCCAGCCGCAAGACGGACTTCGCGAATAGGAAGAGTCCAACCCGTAGGCGCGCCCTTCGCTTGTGGATCGGCGCTGAGGGACATCGGAGTTTTGGCAACCACAACCTTGAGTGAACCAAAGCCAGCTGCCTGGTATTCCTTGAGGCGCTTTGCGGCAGCAGGAGTGTAATCCACACCCGATGCCCCGTACATTGCGGCAACCTTCGCAATCTTGTCCTCGAGGGAATCAGTATCTTCGTAGAGAGGACGAATCTGCGCATCGGCGGATTCTTCACACGCTGCAGCTACTTCACGTGCAAGCTCACGCGCGCCTTCGCCGCCCTCAACGACACCGAGGGAGCGCGCCACACGCACCCCGGCCTCGGCACAAATTTTCTCGATCTCAGCGAGCTCGGCCTCGTGGTCGGTGGGGAAGACATTGATCGCAACGACGGGGTTCAAGCCAAAACCGCGGACAATCTCGATGTGCTTGAGAAGGTTTGCGCTACCCGTGCGAATCTCTTCGACGTTTTCCTCGGTCATAGCATCGGGCAGGGGTTTGCCCGGAGCGAGGCGGTACTTACCGGAGTGGGACTTGAGTGCGCGAACCGTCGTGACGATTACCGCGCAATCGGGACGCAAACCGCCCACGGGGCACTTGATATCGAAGAAACGCTCAGCGCCCATATCCGCGCCGAAACCGGCCTCGGTCACCACGTAATCACTGTGTTGTCCAGCAAGGCGGTCCGCGATCACCGAGGAGCATCCCGTTGCAATATTGCCGAAGGGGCCGGTGTGAACCAGGACCGGGCTACCCTCAGTCGTGCGCAAAAGGTTCGGACAGAGTGCATCGCGAAGGAGCGCAGCCATTGCTCCCGCAGCCTTCAGGTCCTCGGCGGTGACATATTCGCCGGCCTCATTTTGACCGATCACAATGCGTCCCAAGCGCTCGCGGAGGTCCGAGTAAGAGGTGGCTAGGGACATGATGACCATGACCTCGCTGGCAGCGGTGATATCAAAGGACGACTGCCGAGTTACGCCATCAATTGCGCCCCCCAAGCCCGTGACGACGTGGCGCAAAGAGCGGTCATTAACGTCCAGAACGCGAGGCCATGTGATGGAGCGTTCCTTGATGTGAAGCTCATTTCCCTGATGCAGGTGGTTATCGATCATTGCGGACAGCAGGTTGTGAGCAGCTGTGATCGCGTGGAAATCGCCGGTCAGGTGCAGATTCATCTTCTCGAATGGCAGGACCTGGCTCTTGCCATTGCCGGCCGCACCGCCTTTGACACCGAAAGTCGGGCCCATTGATGGCTGGCGGATTGTCAAAGTGGCGCTAGCGCCTTCAAGTGCCAACCCCTGAACGAGGCCAATAGCAGTCGTCGTTTTTCCCTCGCCGAAAGGTGTGGGGGAAGTTGCTGTCACAACGACGTAGCGGGCTCGTTGGGGAGCGGAAGTGTCGACAGCGGCCAGATCAATCTTTGCCAGATCAAATCCGTAGGGGAGAAGGTGCTCACTGGAAATACCCGCGCGTTCGGCCAAATTGACCAGCGGTCCCAGCTTGGACGCAAAATCAGTTGCAACAGTGCTCATGGAGATAGCTTAAGTCACTGCGGGCAGACGGACTCGGTAGCCCGAGTGCTGGGAAAATGTTGCCTTACGGCGTTCCCTCTCGTGGCGAAGGAGTCATTTCCATTACGGTGGTTTTGTGGCCGTTAATTTCTTTTCTCGATCGACGCAAGATTCCTCACGGGAACCGGTAGATACCGTTCCCGAAACGCCGAGCGCACCCAGCGACCATGTTGTCCAAGAATGGCGTGCGCAACTGCGCCTATTGACTTCGCAGGAAGGTGGGAACTCGTTCCCAAGCCTGACTGTTTCTGAGGCGCATCCGGGAGGATTGGCGCAGCTTTATGCCGGACGACCCACGAAATTGTCCAGCCTGATCCGCGAAAGTGCGGCCCATAAGCGTGCTCTTGAGCGCGCACGTTCCCTGGTTTCTTTCGCCCATGAAATGGCAATGCGTCACGGTGTTGCCCCTGTTCACATTGCCATCGGTCACGCGCAGTGGGGCAGCGGCGACGCCAGGCAAAGTGCCCCCGTTTTTCTTCGCCCGCTGCGTCTTGCCATTGAAGGTGATGATGTCGTTATCACCTTGCGTCATGGAATGGAGCTCTCTGCCTCTTTCGAAGATGCGCTCGCGGACAAGGGCGTGCGCATCGATATGGATGAAGTTGCACATCTGTCGACTCAGACGCACGGTTTTTCTGCATCCGTGGTTTTGGACCATGCCCGGCGGGCGGCCTCGGTTCTTGAGAACTTCGACGTTCGTGAAGAATTGACAATTGGGATTTTTGAACACCCAGCGGCACTTCTACTCCGCGAGCTTGACCATCCTGCCGTTCTGATGAAGAACCGCGTCATTCGTGCCCTTGCTGGGGACGCGGCGGCCAGAAGCGCAATTTCTGGTCCTCTTCCCCAATCGAACCCCAGTGATCGCGACCCCGATGAGGAACGCGGTGCGGGTGACCTGACACCGAAGCAACAAGATGTTGTCGAGGCCGTTGCGGATGGTCATTCCTTCATCGTTGATACGCCTTCGGGTGCAGATGATGCTTCCCTCATTTCTGCGATTATTGCCGATAGTGCCGCGAATGGACGCACACTGGTTCATATTGCAGGTTCGCCCTCGCGTGCCCTTGCGGTTCACGGGTGTCTTCGTGAGCTCGGTATCGATGAGGCCGCGGTACGTATTGATGGCTCGAATGCGACCGATGCGCTACTGGGGGAGAAGCTTCTTCACGCGGCTGATGACACGAACTCGGTTGAAGATACGGCCGAAGTTGCGCAGATGCGTGCGCGTTTGCGTACCATCCGTCAAACCTTGTCTTCTTACACCACCTATCTGCACCGTCCCTTTAAGAATTTCGGTGTCAGTGCTTTCAATGCGCTTCAGGTTCTCACTGATCTGACGGCAACAAAGCCCGCTCCCCGAACTCGTGTGCGCCTTGGCGAGGATGTCCTTCTTGAGATCGCCTCCGACCAGGGAGTGCGTGCCCGCGAACTTCTTCACGAGGCCTCGGCCCTAGGAGTTTTCTCGCGCCAAGCACAGGTTGGTCCCTGGAAGGGGATCGTCATTGGTTCCCAAGAGCAGGTTCCTGATGTTCTTGAGCGAGTTGATCGTCTGGCAAAGGAAACACTTCCGCAATTGCGAGTCATCATGGCCTCGGTTGCGGGAGAAAGTGGGATCACTTCCGCTGTCGATATGCGTCAGTGGTACGCGCAGCTGTCGATGTTCGAGGGTGTTCGTGAGGTTCTGGATATCTTCCAGCCCCGCGTCTTTGAACGCTCTGCAGCCGATATGGTGATTGCGACTGCTTCGAAGAAATGGCGGCAAGAACACGGTATTTCGATGTCGCGTTCTCAGCGAGTCCGTTTGGTCAAACAAGCGCAGGACATGCTCCGCCCGGGGACCCATGTCAATGATCTTCACCGTGCGCTGCTGACCGTCCAGGAACGACGTGATGTGTGGCGTCAGCATTGCGATTCCGATGGCTGGCCGACACTGCCCTCGAACCTGACGCAGGCTGTAGAACTGACCCAGGATGTTGCTGAAGATCTTGAGCATCTGACGCCCATGTTTGTGACGGCTTACGGTGATCTTGAGGCGATGCCAATTGCCGACTTGGCGAAACTGTGCGAGAGGCTCAGCGGCGATCCCGAAGGTGGTTACGAGCTTCCTCGTCGCGTTGCGGTATTGAAGGCTCTGTCCGAGCTTGGTCTTGAACCGCTGACCCGAGATCTTCGTCAGCGTCATGTCGCTGACGACCAACTGGATGCCGAACTCGACCTAGCGTGGTGGGCATCGATCTTGGGCTTGATGCTGGCAACCGATTCGCGCTTGGGCGGGTTTGATCCTGCAGTTTTGGAGCAAACCCTGATCGAAGGCCGAGATTTGGATCGCCGCCAGGTCGCATCTTTGGTCCCGCAGGTCATTTCGCGTCTGCATCGGGTGCGTACGCAGGCTTTGGCCGATGATCCGCAAGCATTGCGTGCTCTTGAATTGGCCGTCCAAGACCAGCATCCGCTGACGTCTTTGTACGCGCAATTCCCCTTGTCGTGGAAGCTTGTTCCCGCGGTTTTGACGGTTCCTACGCTGGTTCCCCAAATTCTGCCTGAACAGCAACAGGTTGATGTCGTTATTTTGGACGGCATCGATGAACTCCCCATTGCAGAATTGGTCCCGATTATTTCGCGAGCATCGCAGGTAGTGGTTTTTGCTGATCTTGCACAGGAACACAGTGAGGATGCCGTCGAAGCCCTAGCCGAGGTTCTTCCGCAGGTGCGTATGGACGTTCGCCCCACGCGCTTGAACGATCAGATGGCATTGCTTCTTGCCCGATACCGCGTTGACCATACGGGTGTTCCAGTTCCGTGGACTTCTGCCAGTGCTCCGGTGACCGCGGTGTGGACAGAGGGCACGGGAATGCCAACTCCGGGAAGTGAAGCCGTTGAGTCGACTTCCGTGGAAGTTGATGCTGTTGTCGAGGCTGTCCTTGAGCACGCGACGACAACCCCTGATCGTTCCCTTGCTGTCATCGCATTGAATTCACAGCACGCCGAGCGAATCCGCGCCCAACTGACGCGCACGATCGGTGCCGAGCCGGGCTTGGCCTCGTTCTTTGATCCCGCGCGTGTGGAACCTTTCGTGGTTGTTGACCCCGATGGTGCACGAGGACTAGGCCGCGACCACGTCATCATTTCGGTTGGTTTCGCGAAGACACCTCACGGTCGCGTTATTCACCACTTTGGTGTTTTCTCTTCGCCTGCGGGTGCGGGAGTAATGGCTGATGTCTTGCGCTCGGTGCGCGGAGATCTGACCGTTGTGTCTTCGATTCGACCCGAAGAGATTGATACTTCGCGTTTGTCTCAGCGTGGTGCACTGATGCTGGTCGACCTGCTAGAGATTGCTCAAGGACAGTCGGGCGCGGGTATTGATGCCTGGCCGACCCTAGAGATTGAGCCGGATCGTTTGCTCATCGACCTAGCAGATCGTCTGTACGGCTTGGGACTTGAGGTTGTTGCAAATATCGGTATTCCCGGTGGTTTGCGGATTCCCCTTGCCATCGGACACCCCGAGGTTCCGGGACGTCTGCTCCTCGCGGTTCTTACTGATGACGATGAGTATGTTGCTCAGCCTTCATTGCGTGTGCGCGATCGCCTGTGGCCTTCGATGCTTGAGGAGCAGGGATGGAAGGTACATATCGCATTATCGATGGCCGTTTTCATTGACCCCGCAAAGGAAACCGACCGTATTGTCCAGCTGGTGCTGGATGCAGTTGATGAGATCAACGGTCCCGCAGCACCAGTACTTGAGCTTCCCGAAGATCCGGACGCTGAGTTTGGCGTAGCTGAAGAAGAAGATGCTTTCGCTTCTGTTTCCGCCGAGGAGTCGCATGGGGATCAGGATGATGACGAGGCCTCGCAGGCTCGTCAGCGCCGTGATGAGTTGGTTGAGGATGCTCGTGAGAACGAGGCCGAGGCTGAGGCTGAAAACGATGCTGATAGCGCGCGTGGAGATCGCCCCGCGATTGCGCGCGGTTTGCCTCTGGCGGCCTATAGCGATGATCAATTGGATGAGGTCGCACTGTGGGTGGCATCCGATGGTGTTGAGCGCAGCGAAGAAGAGGCCGTCGACGAGCTCTGGCGCGCACTTGGATTGACTCGTCGCGGCGCCCAGACCGATGCGGTCTTGCGTCATGTGATTCGTAGGAATAGTAAGTGAGTGACGCCTCTGAGGTGACGCACCCGCACCTTCATGCGTCGGATTTAGTCAGTGGAGATAGGCCCGCAGGAGCCGAAAAACATGCGATGCGCACACGGAAGCGCAGGCGTGTGCTTTTCGTCAACGAGGTCGATGAAAAGCTAATTTCGAAAGGGATCCCTACCTCGCTGGAGGATCGAGTTTCCGACCAAGAACGCCAGGATGCGCTTGATAAGGCGCATATAGTTGGCGAGGCGGATCAGTCGAATACTGCCCGCCTCGCCGCTAACGTCCCTCCGCACTCCCAAGCACGGATTTAGTTGGTGCAGGATGACATAGAAAAACGGTGGTGGCAACCAAATGGTTGCCACCACCGTGATGTTTTCAGGCGAACAATCAGTTGTTGCTCTGAGCCTTGAGCAGGTCGCGGATCTCAGAGAGTAGCTGGACGTCCTCGGAAACTGCGGGAGCCTCTTCGACCTCTTCCTTCTTGCGGCGAGCGTTCAGAGCGTTCATCGGCATGACCACGAAGAGGTACAGTGCAAAGGCAACGATCAGGAAGTTGACCAGTGCAGTGATGATGGCGCCGGGCTGAACAGTTGCCGAGCCAACGGTGAACTCCAGGAAGCTGTCGAAGTTCGGCTTGCCGACCAGGCCACCGATGAGGGGGTTGAGGAACTTCTCGACCAGAGCGGTGACGATTGCGGTGAAGGCAGCGCCGATCACCATACCGACGGCAAGATCAACAGCGTTTCCGCGGGAAATGAATTCTTTGAAGCCCTTGAGCATGGGGAAAACTCCTTGAGTTGTGGATAGTCAGCTCTGAGTCCAGTTAGAAATCACCGAACTCGCACGTGTTGCGTGACGCTCATGCGTCAACCAAGGAGAAAGCCTATCGGCTACATCGGTGCCTTGGGAAGCTCAAAATACGCAGTTTTCCTCACATATTGCGCTTATCCTATGCAGGAGCTATTCACTTGACTCCCAGTTTAATAAAGCGCAATGGAGTAATGACTCCATCTACCGGAATATCGTGATCCTCATGGGGGAGCCATTCTTTTCCTCGATACTCCCAATCAAAAATACAAGCAATGACAGGGGCTGATGCGTTCTTATATAGCAGTGCACGGTCGTACCAGCCGCCGCCCTGGCCAAGGCGAGTGCCGGCCTCGTCGACTGAAAGACCGGCGATGAGGACAACCGAGGCCGCTTCAAGAGCCTGGGCTTCGCGGATAGGTGCGCGGCTTTGGGCTGGGAAGCGCGGGTTGGGGCGAGCGAGCTCGTCGCCTCGGGAATGAAGAGCCCAGCGGGGTTCGCGCAACAGTGTGCCGTTCTCGCGTGCAAGAACAGGAAGTAAAACGGGGTCAAAACTGGCCAGGATTCCCGAAATATCCGGTTCCTTTTCCATTGGATAAAAAGCCGCAAGTGGATGCTCGCGGCTGGGAGTGATTCCAAAAGCATCGAGCGCTTGACGGAAATTTGCGGTCAAAGCGTCACGCTCACCCTGTACCTTGCCGTGGCCTTGGGAATCCCAATACTGGTTCCTACGCGCACGAATTTCAGCACGAAGTAAGTTTTTGTGCATGGTCATTTCGCTCTCACGCCCCTTCCTCGACTACTCTAGTGACTATGACAGATCGAAATGTACCTGTGCGTCACGCGGTTGTTCCGGCCGCCGGGCGCGGCACGCGTTTCCTGCCAATCACAAAGTCTGTGCCCAAGGAAATGCTGCCTGTTGTTGACCGTCCTTCAATCGAATATATCGCTCGAGAGGCAACGGATGCCGGTATCGACGATATGCTCTTCGTGACTCGAACCGGTAAGGAATCCATCGAAGCCTACTTCGATGCCGATCCCGGTCTTGAATATGAGCTCGAGAAGGCAGGCAAGGACGAGTTTCTTGCCCTCTCCCGTGAATACCTCAAGCTTGCGCGCATGCACTCGGTGCGCCAGGGGCACCCGCTGGGTCTGGGACATGCTGTTTTGCAGGCCCGTCAGCATGTTGGAAATGCTCCCTTTGCTGTGATGCTTCCGGATGACCTCATGCACCCGAATTCCACGCTGCTCAAACACATGATTGATGTGCGCCATGCTCTTGGTGGTTCGGTTGTTGCGCTTCTGCGTGTGACTCCTGAACAGGCAACTGCCTACGCGTCGACTTCGGTTACTCCTCTGGAGATCCCCGAAGGTGTTTCCCTCAAGGATGGCGATCTTATGCGTATTGATCGCGTTGTTGAGAAGCCGCCGCTTGAAGAGGTCATGAGTGAGTATGCGGTTGTTGGACGCTACGTCTTCGACCCCGCGATCTTCGATGAACTGACAAAGATTGAACCCGGCCGTGGTGGCGAATACCAGCTCACTGATGGTTTCGCTCGCCTGATCGATCGTGATCCCGAGGACGGCGGCGGCCTGTACGGTGTCGTTGTCAATGACCGTCGTTTCGACACCGGTGACAAGCTCGGCTACCTCGAGGCCAATATTGCCCTGGCTTTGGAAGACCCGAAGCTCGGTCCGAAGTTGGCGGAGTTCTTGGTGAACGAGGCCGGTACCCAGCTGAAAGACCGTTTGGCGAAAGTTCTCGGTCTGTAATGCGCTCGGTCGCTGATTTCTATCAAGACTGTATTTCTGCCGTTGGGCAGCAGCCCCCTCTGGATGTTCAGCTTCCAGACGCCGTGGGCTGCGTTTTGGCAGAGGACGTTGAGGCTCCCTTCAACCTGCCGGTTGCTGATCTGGCTGCGTGCGATGGCTACGCGGTTGCTGCAGCTGACCTTGAAGGTGCTCGCCCGGATGCCCCTGTTGTCCTGCCCGTTACGGAAGAGATCCGCGCTGGGGATATTCACCCGGCTGCCCTGATCCGAGGCCGCGCGATCCGTATCGCGTCTGGTGCTCCTATGCCTCAGGGTGCGGATGCAGTTCTTGCTCTGGAATTCAGCGACCATGGCATTTCTAAAGTTTCCGCGAAGACTCAGCCTGCGGTGGGGGAGAACATCCGCCGTAAGGCCGAGGACGTGGAAGAAGGAACCGTTGTCCTTCGAGCGGGGACCCGTGTGGGTGCCCGTCAGGTTGCTTTGCTCGCCGGCGTTGGTCGTTCCCGTGTTCTGGTTCACCCGCGTCCCCGCGTGGTGATTTTGTCCATTGGTGATGAGATCGTTGAGCCTGGCCGTGAAGCACGCCCGGGGACGGTCTTCGATGCCAACGGCCACGCACTTTCGACGGCTATCACTGATGCGGGTGCGCAGACCTTCCGCGTGTCTGCTGTTCCTGATGAGCGTTCTGTTCTTCGTGAAACTATTGAAGATCAGTTGGTTCGTGCCGATTTGATCTTGACGACGGGCGGTATCTCTTACGGAAGTGGCGATACAGTCCGAGAGGTCTTGTCGGCACTTGGCACGGTTCGCTTCGATTCGGTTGCTGCATGGCCCGGTCATATCCTTGGCGTGGGAACTGTCGGCGGTGACGACCAGGGGCGTGCAGGTACGCCTATTTTCTGCCTTCCCGGGGACCCGGTTTCCGCGCAAGTCTGCTTCGAGGTCTATGTGCGTCCCGCACTGCGTCACATGCAGGGCTGGACTGTGCTTAATCGTCCTAGTGTTGAAGCGCGCGTAGATCGTTCATGGTATTCGCCGCGAGGCCGTCGCGAGTTCGTGCGTGTGCGTCTAGTGGGCGAACCTCGCACGGGATATCAAGCGAAGGTGATGGGAGCTCCTGCCTCGTTGCTTCTTTCGGCTCTGGCTGAATCGAATGCGCTTGCGGTGGTCCCCGAAGATGTGACGAATGTGCGCGTCGGCGATACTTTGCGCTGCATGGTTTTGGACTGATTGGGTACCTATTCGGAATGGGACTGCGCGAGCTTTTTACACCCGCTGCGGTGTGGGGGCGTGATCCGTCCTTCTTCAGCGTGCGTATTGAGGATCCAGTTTCAGAAGGTTTCATTCGTGCATCGTCCTCTGTGCCTCCTGAGATCATGACAATTCGTCCCCTTCTGGGGCGCGACCATCTGCGTATTGATTCGCTGCGACGTGCGAACTCCGCTTGGCTGAATCCGTGGGATGCAACTTTGCCCACGGGAGCAGTGGAAGAACTTCCCACCCTGTGGAATTACATGCGGCGTGCAGACCGCGATCAGCGTGAGGGTCGCTCTTTAATATTGATGCCCGAATTTGATGGGAATCCGGTTGGGCAGTTCACCCTTTCACAGGTGCAATGGGGTGCAATGAGTCAAGGAATCCTTGGCTATTGGGTCGCACAAGAGGCTGCTCATATGGGCGTGGCTTCTTTGGTTGTCGCCTACATGATGGATCTGGTCATTGGTGAACTCGGCCTGCATCGAATTGAAGTTAATGTTCGGCCAGAAAACGAGCGCTCTTTGGGTCTTTGTCGCAAGCTTGGTCTTCGCGAGGAAGGCTATCGTGAGCGCTATATGAATATCGCTGGACAGTGGGCCGACCACGTGAGTTTTGCAATGGATGCAGAGTCTCTTCCTCAAGGTGGCATGGTCGCCTCCTTGTACGGTCAAAGCTTGCGCTAGTTTGACTCCTATTCATGTTGTCAATGGTGCGCATGTGACAACTGTGATTGATGTGAATGTGCTGGGGTATTTTTCCTCCAACGATCACAGACACGCGCCCGCTATAGAACTCTGTCATGGTGCTGAGGTTTTAGCGTTAGAGGGTGGTATACGGAGGAGTTTTAGTCGCACTGGCGGTCATCGTCACCCTTGCCACCCTCCCGTACCTTATTGCTCGTCGAAGCGCGATGATGCAATCTCGAGAGAACGATCGCTTTTCTCCCAGCTTGCGTCTCGTCGAATCGGCTAGCGTCGTACCCGTCGACGAATGCGCTGACGACTCGCCCGCGCTACTCAACGGCACCCGTCCCGTGCAACGAAGGAGCTCTCCAGTGGCACACAATGCTCCGGTCCTGACCGCAGAGGCCGCCCGCGCTCGCAGTCGCGGAGTGCGTGAGATTTCTGCACTGCGCGCCCGTCGCGCTGCCCGTTTGAGTGCCGAGGCCGCTGCTGCCCGCCGACGTGTGTTGCTCGTGGCGCTAGCCGCCCTTGCAACCTTGATCCTTGCTGGTAGTGCCGCAGCAACTTCGCTGTCATGGATGTGGCCGCTTCTTCCCTTTGCTGTGGGCGTGGCAACCCTTGTCTTCTCGCGTGCGTGTGCGATTCGTTCCCAGCGCATCGGGGAAGAGGAAGTTGCACAGCTCCACAGGCTTCGCGACCAGCTCTCCCGCTCATCAGCGTCCGCGAAGGCATCGGCTGAAGTAACCACGGTTGAAGCTGACACTATCCAGCCCTCTCTTTCCGATGCCTCGGAAGAGGGCGTGGAAGACGAAAGTCAGCACGCGGACCAGGCTAGGGACGAGTCCGAGGAACTCGCTGAAGATCTTCACAATGAAGCGCAGGCAGCTGTGGAGCAGACTGTGGCCTCGGCTATCGAGGAAGAGATCCCCGCGCCAGTGGAACGTCGTACTTGGACTCCTGCTGCCATCCCGGCGCCGACCTACGCAATGCGCGCACGACTGAGCGGACGCATCGTGCACCCCGATACCGATATTCGCGGAATCCCAAGGGTGGATGCGCGTATTCCTGCTCGTCCGATCGCCGCTGGACCACTGCCAAAGGATGCGCGTTCGACCGAGGAAGTCGTCGCCTACGAAGCAGTTGTCTTGGATGTCGAGGCCGCACTGGACTCGCGTATCGCTCAGTAGTTTGGCGTGCGAAGCCTTGCTGGGGCTCCGTTTGGCCAAACGGACTTCTGCCGCTATGATGGTGAGGTCCTTGGGGCTATGGCGCAGTTGGTAGCGCGTCTCGTTCGCAATGAGAAGGTCGGGGGTTCGAATCCCCCTAGCTCCACAACCGGGGTCGGGCTGATTGCCCGGCCCTTTGTGTATCTCCAACTCTTTTGGGTAGAGAAATTCCCGGTCACCTCAGTGAGGTGGCCGGGATTCCTTTTTTCGAGAGCTTTGCCGAGGGGATGGGCCTGGGGCGGTGCTAGGGGCCCTGGGCCTTGTCCCTAGCTAGTCCTGCCAGTAATCCAGCTTTTGGGTCATGCCAATCGAAGAAGCCTTGAAGGTCGGGTTAAGTCCTGCCTTGCGCTGCTTCTGGTAATCGAGGGCGCATCGGATGGCTTTGTTGCCCAAGATGATGATCACGGGCAGGTTGATCAAGGCCATGAGGCCCATCAGGATGTCGCCAATGTTCCATGCGACCGAGAACTCCAGCAGTGCGCCTGCGAAGACCAGCAGCGAAGCGACGGCGCGGAAGATTGTGAGTACCCAGTGCGGAGTGGGCTTATCGCCGAAGAGGAATCGCAGGTTTACCTCGGCGTAGTAGAAGTTGCCAACCAGGGTAGTGAAACCGAAGAGCAGTAGGGCAAAGGTGGTGAAGGGGCCTGCGAAAGAACCGACCGTCAAGGCCATCGCGTTCTGAACCAGGGGAGCACCGGTCACGTCTCCGTTAAGTTCAACGTTGGAGGAGAGAATGACGAAGGCAGTGATTGTGCAGATGATCATTGTGTCGATGAAGACCGAGAGCATCTGAACCAGACCCTGCTTGACGGGGTGGGATACCGAGGCAGAAGCTGCGGCGTTGGGAGCGGAACCGACACCGGCTTCGTTCGAGTACAGTCCGCGCTTAATACCGTACATAACTGCCGAACCTGCGAAGCTGGAGAAGATTGCCTTGAAGTCGAAAGCGCCTGTAAAGATCGATTCGAGCATCGAGGGGATGTTGCGCCAATTGATCAGCACAACGACGATTCCGACGCCCAAGTAAATGATTGCCATGACCGGGACGAGGAAAGAAGTGATGTCCGAGAGACGACGGGTTCCGCCGAAGATTGAACCTGCCATTGCAACAGCAAGCAGGCCGCCGATGATGTACGGCGTGTAGCTGGCGTGGTACCAGCTGTATGCGCTGAATGCCTGGTTGACGTTGAAGGAGGCAAGCAGATTAAAGCCGCCCATGTAGGTGACGATCAAGGCAATTGCGAAGACGACTGCCAACCATCCCTTGCCCAAGCCGTCCTTAATGTAGTAGGCGGGGCCGCCGAAGGAATGGCCGTGAGCGGAGCGACGCTTATAAATCTGAGCCAGGGTTGATTCGATGAAAGCGGATGCCGCGCCGACGGTCGCGATAACCCACATCCAAAAGACCGCTCCAGCACCGCCCAGTGCGATAGCCGTTGCGACACCGGCGATGTTACCTACGCCCACGCGCGAGGCTGTGGAAACCATCAGTGCGCGGAACGAGGAGAAGTCGCTATCTTTCTCAGGTTTTTCCATAACGACACGAATTGACTCCCAGAACATGCGAAGTGGAAGTGCCTTCGTTCGGATAAAGAAGTACAAGCCGGTACCGATCAGAAGAATGATCAGGATGTAGCTGTACAAGGCCGTAGAGATTGCATCCAAGATGCTTGCCATGAGAGCTCCTCAGTCGAATTGGTCGGAAAACCGCAGAATCTCGCCGATTGGGAGTCCCCAATAGCCGCTGCGAAAACGTTGAGATAAGCGTATAGCAATAGTAAAGAATTGGCAATAATGATAAAAATCTAGGGCCCGAAACGGTAATGTGTGCTGGTTCACGTGGTTTTGGTTTGACGTGGTGGGGGTTGGGTGTGTAGAT
>UWSI01000015.1 GCA_900541895.1 uncultured Actinomyces sp.
GGCCCTTGGCTACAGTGAAAATCAAGCACTTGGTGTGCTGCGGGTTTCCACGGGTTTGGAAACTACCGTAGAAGATATTGATGCTTTTCTTTCGGCACTTCCCGCCGCAATCCGAGCGGGACAGGCATTGGATGAACGAGACAGGATGGATGCATGAGGGTTCTTGCGGCTCTATCGGGTGGAGTGGACTCTGCAGTCGCGGCAGCGAAGGCTGTAGAGGCCGGACACGAGGTCGTAGGAGTGCATATGGCCCTATCGTCTCAACCTCAAGAATGCCGTTTGGGTTCTCGCGGCTGCTGTTCGGTTGAAGATGCTGCTGATGCTGCTCGTGCTGCCGAAATCATGGGGATTCCATTTTATGTGTGGGATCTTGCCGAAGAATTTGAGCAGACAGTCATCACTGACTTCGTTGAGCAGTACAAGGCCGGACATACTCCGAATCCTTGTGTTCGTTGCAACGAATTCGTCAAGTTTAGGGAGCTTGCCCAGCGTGCGCGGGCACTGGGATTTGATGCGGTTTGTACGGGCCACTACGCGCGTATTGTTCAGACAGATTTGGGTCCTCAGCTCCATCGTGGACGTGACGAGGCAAAAGATCAGTCCTATGTGCTTGCAATTATGGGACCCGAAGAACTTCCACGTGTAATTTTCCCCCTGGGAGATGCTCCATCGAAATCATGGGTGCGTTCTGAAGCGGAAAGAATGGGGCTCGGAGTATCAAATAAGCCAGATTCTTACGATATCTGCTTCATTCCTGATGGAGATACGCAGGGCTTTTTACGTTCACACCTCGGGAGCAACCCGGGTGACATTGTTGATACTGAAGGTCATGTTGTAGGTCGTCACGATGGCTACTGGAATTTCACCGTTGGTCAGCGACGAGGGTTGAACTTGGGCAACCCGGCAGCCGACGGGCGGCCTCGATATGTCGTTGAGACGAAGCCTCAGCTCAACCAGGTTGTTGTTGGCGCTTCTGAATTGCTCTCTGTCGACCATATTGATTGTTCTGAACTTGTGTGGCTCGCACCTGATGATTCGGGAGAGATCAATGAGGGTGCCACACGCGAGTTTGGCCCAAGTCTTGGCCAGCGCTGCCTGAATGAAGTCGATGAGGGAGTTGTAACAGCTCAGATTCGTGCACATGGGGTGCCCAGCGTCGTGACGGAGCTTGTTCGAGAGAATGATGAAGACGGAAGCTCACGGCTGTCCGTGGCTTTGGCGCAGCCAATCCGCGGTGTCGCTGCTGGGCAATCTTTGGTCCTGTACCGGGGGACTCGAGTGATTGCCGAAGCGACAATCGAGCGCGCGTATCGCGGGTAGGCAGGTGCGGCCTCGTAGGGGCAAAGGAATTTATCAGTGCGCAAGATGGGACTCGAACCCACACGTCAAAGACACTGGAACCTAAATCCAGCGCGTCTACCAATTCCGCCACTCGCGCAACAGCACAGAGTTTACCTTATTGGAAGGGGTAAATGCTGAGGATCTATCTTGGATGGGCGCGCCGATGGAACCCCAGCTAAGCTCAGCTTATGACTCAACTTCAGGTGGGGGAGAAAGCTCCCGATTTTACTCTTGAAACAACTCACGGCACGCTTTCCTTGCACGATCTGCTGGGACAGGCGAAGTCAGGTGTGGTTGTTTATTTCTACCCCAAGGCATCGACCCCCGGGTGCACGAAAGAAGCATGCGATTTTCGCGACAGCCTCAACTCGCTTAAAGGCGCAGGGTATTCGGTAATCGGCATTAGTGCCGATTCGATGACTGCTCTTGAGAACTTTGCGTCGCGTCAAGATCTGAATTTCCCCTTGGCTTCGGATCCCGAAAAGGAAGTTCTCACCACGTGGGGCGCCTTTGGTGAAAAGAAGAACTATGGAAGGGTTTTTCAAGGGATTATCCGCTCCACAGTTGTCCTTGACCCCTCTGGAACCGTCACCCACGCCCTGTATAACGTGAAAGCAACGGGGCATGTCGCACGTGTGCGGAAGCTGCTGGGATTGGATCAATAACGCTGCTTAACAGGGAATCGGGCCAAACCGCTTCATTGCGATTTGGCCCGATTACTCTGTGGTGTCGGGATAATCTTTGGGGACCTCTGATAATCCGCGAAGTAGCTTCCCAATCAGTGAAAAAACACTTGCTGTGAAGCTGGAGCTTTCGCTTATAGAGAGGTCGCCTGAATCTCCGGATCGAAAAGCGGCACCGGTGAAGGACGACGTTCCTCTGCGGTAGCAAAGGCTTCAGCTGCGCCGACTATGGTGTGTAGATCGTGCCCATCGAGCATCCACTGTGCCGGAGTTGCTTGCTCTAAGACCTCGATCGGACGCTGGAACCATGTTGCCGCAGTTAATTGATGCACGCGTCCACGCAGGCGCCCGAGCACTTCGGACATTTCATCGATAACCGAGTGGTTGGCCATGAGCTGCCAGGTGGGGTAGTACCACATAGTGGTGGGCGACTGAACTGCAAGAATACGGTTTGTTCGCACGGCCTTGTTGATGCCCTGACGCGAGATACCCAGCCAGGCAACGATGTCTGAGGTGGTACATACGGGGCCAACGAGCTCGTGAAGACCCGGACGCGGGTCTGTCATAGAACGGATCAGGTGAGTCGCTTGTTCGACGATATCTGGGGTAATCACCGTGCGGCGACGGGCGCTGAGCTGTTGTTCAATCGATGCGAGCAGATCTTTCTCAGAAGAAGTAAGACGACGCATAAGAAGCTCCGAGGATAGTAGGGCACGAATACTCATAGTCGTATCCGACCATTGGCGCCGCCTCGGCAATGGGTGCGTCATGGGGGACTTGAACCCTCAACCCGCTGATTAAGAGTCAGCTGCTCTGCCAATTGAGCTAATGACGCTTGGGTTATGTGTTTACAGTAGCACATCTATCAACATGCTGCGTGCGTCATGAGGGAATTGAACCCCCAACCCGCTGATTAAGAGTCAGCTGCTCTGCCAATTGAGCTAATGACGCGTGTCCTTGGGACAGGAGAAAACAATACATACGTTTTGGGTAGTTCGCAAATTCGCTCTGCCTTTCTCAAGTCTCAAGGCGGTAGGCTAGGGGAGTGCAAGCAGCTGACATTTTTATGAGCGATAGTCGTTCAGTACGTGAGAATGCCGTTACTCAGGACTATCTCAAGACGATCTGGAGCGCTGAAGAGAACGGACAAGCCGGTATTGCGGTCCGTCTCCTTGCTTCGCGTGTCGGCGTTGCTGTCTCCACGGCCTCGGAGAAGGTCAAGCGTTTGGTTACTGAAGGGCTTGCTTTCCACGAGCCCTATGGAAAAGTGACCTTGACTGAGCAAGGACGCCGACGCGCACTGGAAGTGGTCAGGCGCCATCGCTTACTCGAAACCTATCTGCATGATGCGCTCGGTTTTGAGTGGGATGAAGTTCACGAAGAAGCGGAAATCCTTGAGCATGCGATCTCAGACCGCCTGCTCAATCGAATCGATGAACGCTTGGGTCACCCGGTGCGCGACCCACATGGAGACCCTATTCCTTCTGCCGACGGTAGTGTCGAGCTCGTAGCAATGATTCCTCTTGTTGAGGTCATCCCGGGGAACAGAGTGTGTATCGCGCGTTTTAGCGACAGCGACGCAGCGAGCTTGCGTTCGATTGAAAATAAAGGGCTTGGTCTTGACGACCAGGTTGAAGTTCGTGAACGTGGTGAAAATGGGGAGCTTGTGCTCAGCGTTTATCCGCCTAAAACTCGCAGTGGGGCCCAAGAAAAAGAGCGACGCCTTGAGCTGAGTGCCCAAGAAGCCGCACTTATTTCTGTCGTGGGAACGCTTCCTAAGTAGCGTTTGTGAATTGTATGAGGCTAGTTCAGCGTGTTCATCGACGCTGGTACCTGTGAGCCGTAGCCCTCATTGATCAGCTCTTGACGAAGCTTATCCATGGCCTCGTGAAGCTCGGTATCACTGGCCGGAGCAGCATTGCTGAGTAGGACGTCGCTTTCTTGACGCAGGGGAATGACGTGGAGGTGGGTGTGTGGCACCTCAAATCCGGCAATCACCAGGCCGGAGCGCTGTACTTCAAAAGCGGCTTCTTGGGCACGTCCAATAAGCTGCGCAACCTTCATGAGATGCTCGCACGTTGACGTATTCAAGGCTGTCCATGAAGGGACGGGCTCGCGCGGAACAACTAGGACGTGCCCGGGACTTGTCGGCTCGATTGTCGCGAATGCGACGCAGATGTCATCGGCCCACACAAAGCGTCCGGAGAATTCTCCGGAGATGATTTTTTCAAAAACGGTACTCATAGCTCTATTGTCTAGCCCCCGGCTGGTTTTGCCTAGTGGGAATAAACAGGCAAATTCGCGCCAATGCACTAACCTATATAAGGCATAGAACGAGCCTGAAGATAGTGAATTTTCAGGGTAAATGGAGGCAAGGATGAGCGAGATCTCGACAGGCGAGCCCAATTTCCGTTATACGGCACAGTTGGCCGGTGAGATCGAAAACAAGTGGCAGGACCTATGGGACGAGCGAGGGACCTTCTTTGCAGATAATCCTGAAGGAGATCTTGCTGGAGACCTTGCCTCGCGTGATCCTTTCTTCCTCCTCGATATGTTCCCCTACCCCTCAGGTAAGGGCCTGCATGTTGGGCACCCGCTGGGCTATATCGCGACTGATACGGTTGCTCGTTTCCACCGCATGCGTGGCGAAAATGTTCTCTACACAATGGGATATGACGCATTCGGTCTTCCTGCCGAGCAATTCGCTGTTCAAACCGGTCAACACCCGCGTGTGACGACCGAAGAAAATATCGCCAACATGCGACGCCAGCTGCGTCGTCTGGGCCTTTCTCATGATCGTCGTCGTTCGTTTGCAACCACTGATGTCGACTACGTTCACTGGACTCAGTGGATCTTCCTGCAGGTCTTTAATTCGTGGTTTGATCCCCAGGCACCCCGTCGCGATGGCCGAGGCCTGGGTGCTGCGCGCCCGATTTCCGAGCTTGTTGCGCAGTTTGAGTCGGGAGAGCGTGAGCTTCCAGAAGAATTCTCCGCTCGATCATGGAATGAGCTGAGTCCGCGTGAGCGTGCGCGCGTTATTGACTCCTACCGACTGGCCTACATTTCTGAGGCTCCTGTTAACTGGTGCCCCGGTCTGGGTACTGTCTTGGCGAATGAAGAAGTCACCGCTGAAGGACGTTCAGAGCGCGGTAACTACCCGGTCTTTAAGCGCTCGCTGCGCCAGTGGATGATGCGCATTACTGCTTACGGCGATCGCCTGATCGAAGACTTGGACACCATTGATTGGCCTGAAAAGGTGCGCACCATGCAGCGCAATTGGATCGGGCGCTCGCACGGTGCAGAGGTCGATTTCCGCGCCGTGGGTGATGGCGTGTCAGATAGCGAGTTCACCGTTTACACGACACGTCCCGATACGCTCTTTGGAGCGACCTTCGTGGTCTGGTCTCCCGAGCACCCCCTGCTTGGTGGAACCACTCCCGGTTCATCCTCTGACCAGGCTGCGCTTAAACTTCCCGCATCTTGGCCGCAAGGAACGCGCCCCGAGTGGAGTGCGGGCTATGCAACTCCTGCAGAGGCAGTGGCGGATTACCGTGCACAGGCTGCTGCAAAGACCCCGGAACAGCGCGCAGAGGATGCGGGAGAGAAGACTGGTGTCTTCACTGGGCTGTGGGCAATTAACCCTGTGAACCAGAAGCGTATCCCTGTCTTTATCGCTGACTACGTTTTGATGGATTATGGAACCGGCGCCATCATGGCGGTTCCTGCGCACGATGATCGTGACTGGGAGTTTGCGCGTCGTTTCCAGCTGGACATCATTCGCACGATCGGTGATGCTGAGGACCCCACTGCCCACGATCTGACTCAGAGCGCCTATACCGGTGATGGTGTTGCTGTCGACTCAGCCAATGAGGAAATTAGCCTCAATGGCCTCGATAAGGACGCTGCAAAGGCAGCGATGACGAAGTGGCTGGAATCCAAGGGCCTGGGGCGCGCCGCAACAACCTATCGCCTGCGCGACTGGCTCTTTAGCCGTCAGCGTTACTGGGGTGAGCCTTTCCCGATCGTGTGGGATGAGGATGGCGTTGCGCACTCACTTCCCGAAGATATGCTTCCCATTGAGCTTCCTGAAATCAGTGATTATTCACCGCGTACCTTCGACCCTGACGACGCGGATAGTGAACCCGAGGCTCCTCTGGGACGCGCTCAGGAGTGGGTCAATGTCACCCTCGATTTGGGCGATGGTCCCAAGCAGTACCGCCGTGAGACAAACACCATGCCTCAGTGGGCAGGTTCGTGCTGGTACGAAATGCGCTATACCGATCCGACTAACCCCACGACCTTCGCCGGTGCAGAAAATCTGAGCTATTGGATGGGGCCGCGTGAGGGCAAGATCAGTGGTGGAACTGATCTGTACATTGGCGGTGTCGAGCACGCTGTGCTCCACCTACTCTATGCGCGCTTCTGGCAGAAGGTTCTTTTCGATCTGGGATTTGTTCCCGATAGCGAGCCCTACCACACGCTGTTTAACCAGGGCTACGTGCAGGCTTATGCGTACACCGATGCTCGCGGGCAGTACGTTCCGGCTGACGAGGTCGAAGGCGAGGAGACAAGCGGCTTTACCTGGAAGGGACAGCCTGTCAATCGCGAATACGGCAAGATGGGCAAGTCGCTCAAGAATATCGTGACGCCTGACGAGATGTACGACGCCTACGGTGCGGATGTCTTCCGTGTCTACGAAATGAGCATGGGGCCCCTGGATGTTTCGCGTCCCTGGGATACGCGTGCAGTCGTCGGCTCGCAGCGCTTCCTTCAGCGCTTGTGGCGCAATGTCCTTGATGAAGAGACGGGTGAGGTCACCGTTAGCGATGAGCCGATGGATAAGAAGACGGCGCGTCTGCTGGCACGTACGATCAGCGAGGTCACCGTTGAATACGAGAACCTGCGTATCAACACGGCTATCGCCAAGCTGATCGTTCTGAACAACCACCTGACCTCTTTTGATCGCGTCCCTCGCGTTGCCGTTGAGGCCCTCATTCTCATGCTCTCTCCTGTTGCTCCGCACATTTGTGAGGAACTGTGGCAGAAGTTGGGGCATGAAGAATCGCTTGCTCGAGTACCTTTCCCGGTCGTGGAAGACGAGTCCTTGCTTGAAGACGACACCGTGACCGCGATCGTTCAGGCTAATGGCAAGCTCCGCGCGAAGCTCGAGGTTCCCGTGTCGATTAGCGAAGATGATTTGCGTACCCTTGCCCTTGAACAAGCTCCGATCGTCAAGCTTCTTGATGGACGCGAGCCCTTAAAGGTCATTGTGCGTGCTCCGCAGCTGGTCAACATCGTTCTTCCGAAGTAACCATGCCTGAAGGAGATGCGATCCATCGGATCGCCAACACGTTTTCTGTTCTCTTCCAGGGCAGTGAGGTCGAAACTTCGTCACCGCAGGGGCGTTTTGCCTCATCCGCACAGTTGATTAACCACCATAAGGTTGTTGCTGTGCGGGCGGTGGGCAAGCATATGTTTGTCGGTTTTATGCCAGCTGAGGCTGCTGACTCTTGTGCTGAGCAAGCGAAGTCTGCGGAGGCTGAGTTTGCCGCTCACTTGGGCAGTCCCGAGGCCGAGGCCGCATTGCCCTTTACAGGATCATCGCCGCTGTGGGGAGAGCAGGCTTTCCCCTGTGATGAGCAGCTCCAGTGGCTCCATATTCACTTGGGCCTGTATGGGTCATGGCGTTTTGATGCGGATGAGCATGCTTTTGATGTCCCATCCTCCATTGGTGCACCACGCACGAATTGGGTGGCGACAAAAGGGCACCGACATGCGGCTCTGAAGTGGGCGAGCTACGCGGAAGACACTCTGTACGTCGAAGATAATTTGGCGTCTGGAAATATCCAAAAGCGCGGTGAAGAATGGAATGCTCCCGATCCTGTTGGGCAGGTTCGCCTGCGGGTATTGTCGGAGCATGCAGTCGCTGATGTCACCGGTCCGAATCGGTGCGAGCTCATTTCCGATGAGGATAGACGTGTTGTCGAATCCAAGTTGGGGTGTGATCCACTTCAGCCGGGTGCCGCGCAAGATCCAGCGACCCGTAGGCGTTTCATTGAAATGATCCGCGGACGTAAACGTCCAATCGGTGAGCTCTTAATGGACCAGTCGATCGCTGCTGGAGTGGGGAACATCTATCGAGCGGAAGCGTTGTTCCTGGCTGGTATTTCACCGATGAGGGCTGGAAATCGCCTCTCTGTGCAGCGTGTTGGCCACCTGTGGGACACCGTGTGCGAACTGATGATACGAGGCCTAGAGATTGGACGTATCGATACGATTCGTCCCGAGGATCAGCCTGATCCAATTCCTGAAGGTGATGAAGAATTGGCGCGATGGTATATCTACCATCGCAGTGGACGGCCATGTATTAAATGCGGGACGACGATCAGTGAAAAGCTCATGCAAAATCGCCGTCTTTTCTGGTGCTCGAATTGTCAGAACTAAGGCAGTAGGAAAAGCCTCGCGTGAGAGGGGATAGCGCAGCTATTCGCAGTTCAGCATTCCCTGCGCTTTAAAGCAATTCTGCTTAGCTTGCGGGGGATTTGTCGCTTTCTTGGAAGATGTCGTAGATCTGAGGAAGGTGAACATTTGCCTCGTCAATTCTGACGACAAGGGAAGATGCTCCCCAGTCTTTACAGCGACGTGCGCACTCTGCGACCAATGCGGTAGCAATTCCGCGGCCCCGGAACTTCGGGTGAACCATCAGGTCGATGACCTGTGGAAGTCCACTGGGTTCTTCAACGGGGGGATCGACAACGACGATAATCGCGGCGATTAGCTCTCCTTCGATCCAACCACCTAGGAAGGATCCCTCCAATGGGGTGCCGAAAACCCCGTCAAAGCACAGCCGCATCTCGTCTGTTGCTTCAATATGTGCCTCGATAGTTGGGCGGATACCGTATGCGGCTAAAGAAAGCTCAGCAAGTTCCGGGATATCGAAGCGCGTCAGTACGCCGATCTCACACTCTGTTGCACCGTGAAGGCGCGTCAGTGCGTCAATCTGTGCTTGTAGAGAATGCCTGTCCATAAGGACAGAATATGTGATCTGTTACACGGGTGGCGGCACGTGAGAAGGTGTGCGAACTCACAGAGTTATTTTTGGGAGTTTGTTCGAAAGCTTGACAAATGCGAGGAACTTAGATGTACCAAGTCGGATCATCTTCCCAGCAATTTGGATCGATGATGAGGTCGCGATCATCCTCCATCATTCGTTCTTCCGGTTTCTGACGTAACTTTGCTGGGACGCCGATTGCAACAGCATCTTCGGGGACATCCTTGGTGACGACGGCATTGGCTCCAACTTTGGCGCCATCGCCAACTGTGATGGGGCCAAGAATCTTTGCGCCAGCACCGATCATGACGTGATTACCGATGGATGGATGCCGTTTCCCGGGGTTCATAGCGACGCCACCCAAGGTCACCCCGTGGAAGATTACAACGTCTTCACCGACCTCGGCTGTTTGCCCAATGACGACCCCCGTCGCGTGGTCAATGAATACACGGCGCCCGATAGTAGCCTCGGGATGGATGTCAACCCCTGTCGCCATCCTTGCAATTGAGGAAAGGACGCGAGCGGGCGTGCGTAGCGCGGGGTGAGACCACATTGCGTGTGTTACTCGATGAGTCCACAGCGCATGGACGCCGGGATAGGCGAGTGCGACTTCAAGAGTTGAACGGGCCGCGGGATCGCGCCGTTTTGCCGTTCGAAGATCCTCGGCAAGAAGCTGAATGATCTTGCGTGGAGACGAGGCCATGGGTAGTTCTCCGTCAGTCGCTTGTGGGTAGTTGTGCACTGTTATGCGGGTGAAGTGCTCGTGGGTTTTGATTGTCCTGTGCGCTCTCATCCAAGGACGCAGAAATGGGGTGGATGAGCATGTATCTCATCCACCCCAGACCTGTCAGTCGCGCAGGTTTTCGAAGAGCGCTGTCGAAAGGTAACGCTCACCGGTATCGGGGAGGACCACGACGATTCGCTTACCTTCGTTTTCAGGGCGCTGCGCCACCTGGATTGCAGCGGCAAGTGCTGCGCCTGAAGAAATACCAACAAGCAGGCCTTCTTCCGCGGCTGCTCGCCGCGAAGTTTCCAGTGCTAGTGGAGTTTCAATATCGATTACTTCGTCAACAACGCTGGGATCGTAGGTCTGAGCAACGAAGTTTGGGCCGAGTCCCTGGATACCGTGCGGGCCAGCCTCGCCACCGGTAAGAAGCGGGGACTCTGCCGGTTGAACCGCGATGACCTTGACGTTGGGCTTGAGTTCCTTGAGGACAGCACCCACACCAGATACTGTTCCACCCGTACCGACACCAGCAATGAAGATATCAACGTTCTCGTCGGTATCGCGAAGAATCTCTTCTGCGGTCGTACGGCGGTGCACGGCGGGATTTGCGGGGTTGGTGAACTGGGAGGCGATGATGGACCCGGGACGCGAATCACGGATGCGCTCAGCTTCTGCGACAGCGGCGGTCACTCCACCCTTGGGGTCGGTAAGGACCAGTTCCGCACCAAAGGCGCGAATAAGAATGCGGCGCTCGAGGCTCATCGAGGAAGGCATGACAATGACAACCTTGTAACCGCGTGCTGCACCAACCATTGAGAGTGCAACGCCGGTATTTCCTGAGGTGGCTTCGATAATAGTCCCGCCTGGCTTGAGTTCCCCGGAAGCCTCTGCGGCATCAACGATGGAACGAGCAATACGATCCTTGACGGAAGAAGCAGGGTTGAAAGCCTCGACTTTCGCGACGATTTCCGCGCCACCTTCGTTCAGGCGGTTAATTCGAACCAGGGGAGTGCCACCGATGAGGTCGGTGACATCTGTTGCGATGTTGGTCATGATGTCTCCTAGATGTCGCTTCGTGCCATGCACGTAACTGCAACTCTATGGGGAGCCGGATTATTCCGCGATTTCTATGTAACGTTGTCCCAGAGGGCGAAAAACATACTGGCCTGAACTGAGCGTGGCGAGCAGATTTTCAGCTATTTTCAGCTGCTGTGGACTCATTGCCACGGTGAGTAATACAGTGGATCCCCACTGAGCATCGACTACGTGCCCGCCTAAACGACGTAACTCGCCTTCAATTCGTCCAGCATCAACGGGAGCGAGTTCAGTCTTGACAACTGACAGCGCCTCCAAGCGCGCGAAAGGAGCCTGAGCAAGCGCCTCGCTGGTTGCGCTTGAATACGCCCGCACGAGGCCACCGGCTCCCAAGAGAATTCCCCCAAAGTAGCGCGTCACAACGACTGTCACATTCCATAGCTCATTGCGCTTAAGAACATCCAACATGGGAGTTCCAGCGGTGCCTGAAGGCTCTCCGTCATCCGAAGAATGTTGAGAAGGTGAATGGCCTTCTTCCGCGATCATCCATGCTGAGCAGTTGTGGCGTGCCTGCGGATGAGCGTCTTTGACTGAATTAATGAACTCACGGGCTTCTTCGGGTGTATCCGTCCTCGCGATCGATGCAAGAAAGCGCGACCGTTTAATTTCAATCTCATGGGACAGGCGTGTGCCTGAAGCAAGCACTCGAAGAGAGGACATAGTGCCTTCATTGTTGCATGAGTGTTTGTGAGGCTGGGAATGAGACGAGCTTCGCACGAATAATTCCTTTGGAATATGCGTACTTTTGGCCCGTCGTGCTACAGTGGTCAGGTTGTCGAAAGTCATATGTCTATGGCTGCGTGTCTGAAAGATACGCATCGACGCGGTAAAAACGTCAGAACTAGAAGAGGAGCGGTAGGGTCATGGCAGTTCCCAAGCGCAAGATGTCCCGAGCAAACACCCGCACTCGCCGGTCCGCATGGAAGGCCGATCTCACTGAGCTGAACACCATCAAGGTGGGCGGCCGTGAGGTGCGTGTTCCCCGTCGTCTGGCGAAGGCGTACAAGAACGGCCTGCTGGACGTCGAGGACTGATTCCTCCGTTCGCAAGTTTTTGTGGGGTCCGGTACCAACAGGTACCGGACCCCACACTGTTATCAGTTAGTCCGTGTTCTATTGTTGATTTATGTGGCACGAACTCATCCTTGACGCGCACTCGATTTTCCGACTTTTCATCGGTATCGTGATTATCTCTGCTCACCTCACTCTGACAAAGAAACAGAGCCTTACCCAATTCACTTCTATTGACTTCATCGGAAACTTTATTCTCGGTGGGATCATCGGCGGTATTATCTACAACCATTCGGTTTCGACTTTCTCCTACGTTGTACTGCTGCTTGCAACTGTGGGCATGATTTCGTTTTTCAACTTCATTGCCTCCCGCTTTATGCCCGCGCGGCAAATCCTCAAGGGCAAAGCGGTGACCATCATCAATCACGGCCACTTCGTCATTGATTCTCTCGATGATGAAAGCAGTAATTTTGACATCATTAATTTCACCGAAGAGCTTCGCTCGCGCGGGATCTTTTCAGTTGAAGATGTTGAGTTTGCACAGTATGGATCCAATGGCTCTTTGACCGTTGTCAAGAAGAGCGATGGAAGCATGAGCTACGTCTTAGTCTCGAAGGGGCAGATTGTTCAGGATCAACTTGAAGCCTCTGGTCAGAGCGAGGAATGGCTGACGAAGGAACTCGAACACCAGGGAATTAAGCTCGAAGACATTTTCTTTGCTGAGCTCGAGGGGCGCGAGAAACTTTATGTCGTGATGAATGATATGACGGCTCGTTCTTTCGCATTCAGCCTTGAGAACTCGCAGGAAAATGCGGAGCAAAAAATGGATTAGGCGACTTCGTTAAGTCAGCTCTTTGCTTCTCCTTTGAACAAGGAAAGTTAAGTGGTGGGGCGGTCCTTTCGGAACCTCCCCACCACTTAATTACACAGTGTCAGTCGTGTACTGCTTAGTGTGCGATGATCACTCGCAGGTGGCGAGGACCGTGAACGCCATTGACACGAACCAATTCGATATCCGAAGTTGCAGAACCACCGGCGATCCAGGTTGTTGGGCGCTCGGGATGCTCGCCTAAGATATCGACGGCCTGTGGCACGGTTGGAACGATTGCAGAGCGTTCCAGAATTGCCACATGAGTATCGGGAACAAGAGTGATCGCACGGCGTCCTTGATCAGGTTCACCGTCCAAGATAATCGTTCCCGAGATGGAAATCCCGACGCGAGTGCGAGTCACGACGGCATCGATTGCATCCAATTCCAATGTCGGAATAGCGTTCTCGCGCGAATCCTCACGTACCTTTCGCTTATCGCGTCCAGCCGCCTTCTTGAACTGATCATCGAGGCCTGTGGGAACGACAACCGAGGAAGCCTTGGCCTCGGAAAGGAACGTTGCAATCGCATCTTCGATTGCCTGATCATCGCGTGCCTCGACAACCTGCGCTGAGTAGTCCTCAAGCTTCTCAATCATCTCAGCAACGACTTCATCCGAACCGGGGGCATGTTGGCCTTCGCGGATGTAGTTACGAGGAATCTCGCGGACGGGACGTCCCTCTTGCGAACGCTCAATGGCCTCGCGCGCACGGGCGAGGATAGCGGTCTTCGCATCCATAACCATCTCAGGCCTCCTCAGTATTCGTGTGAGTAGTCATTCCGTGCTCACTTGCCAAAGGGATATCCTTTGCCGGCGCATCGGAGCGTGGAGCCGAGGCATCTGAGTCGGGGTGAGTACGCCGCCACCACTGGCGGAATGTTTCCTTCGGAGCGACCGGAAGATCGCGGGCAGTAGTCCACAGCGATGCCGGGAAGGGAAGAGCGCCGATCTTTCCCTTCTTCTTGGCAATGCGAGTTGCCTTGACGCCGGTCGTAGCCAGCTCCCATGCCTTTGAATTGGACATGACAGGGGCTGAAGAATCCATCGCCAAATCCCAGATATCAGGCACGATGTTGTGCTTAACGTCCACGGTGCGGGCACGCATATGGATCAGAATGTTCGGAATCTTGATCTTGACCGGGCAGACCTCACCACACGCACCGCACAGAGAAGACGCGAAGGGAAGGGTGTGGACAGGATCCTTCTCATCCAAGCCTTGAGTCAGCTGCGGCGTGAGGATAGCGCCGATGGGGCCGGGGTAGACCGAACCGTAGGCGTGACCCGAAGTGTGTTGGTAGACGGGGCAGATGTTCATGCAGGAACCGCAACGGATGCATGCAAGGGCTTCGCGGCCAATGGGATCAGCAAGAGTCTTGGTGCGTCCGTTATCCATCAGGATCAGGTGGAATTCCTGCGGGCCATCACCCGGAGTCACGCCCGTCCACATCGAGGTGTAGGGGTTCATGCGCTCACCCGTAGCAGAGCGGGGGAGAAGCTGGGAGAAGACCTCGATATCTTGGTAACGAGGAACCAGCTTTTCGATACCCATCAATGTGATGAGCGTATCGGGAAGGGTCAGGCACATACGTCCGTTACCCTCCGATTCGAAGACCGACACTGTTCCAGTTTCAGCGACACCCATGTTGGTGCCTGAAACCGCAACCTTGGCGTGTAGGAACTTCTTACGAAGGTGTGCGCGTGCGGCGGCAGTCAATTCCTGAGGATCATCAGAAAGATCACGCGGCGCATCTTCCATTCGATCGAGGAAAATGCCACGAACCTCGGAACGGTTACGGTGAATCGCAGGAACGACAATGTGGCTGGGCATATCGTCAGCAAGCTGAACGATCATTTCTGCCAGGTCGGTCTCGCGTGCGGAAATACCTTCGTCCTTCAGGAATTCGTTGAGGTTCGTTTCCTGGGTTGCCATCGACTTAATCTTGACGACTTCGTCGACGCCCTTGGACTTAATGATGTCCGCGATGATGCGATTCGCTTCATGCTTATCTCGTGCCCAGTGAACGATGCCTCCACGTGCGGTGACATTGCGCTCGAATTCTTCCAGAAGTTCAGGGAGTCGGGATTCGACCTCAAACTTGATCGCTTCTGCAGCGTCACGCAGATCTTCCCAGTCGGGCATTTCTGCGACGCGCTGACCACGCTTAGCGCGAATAGTGCGGGTAGCGTGGCCCAGATTGCGACGCATCTGGGTGTTTGCAAGGGTCTTATGCGCGGCCTCGGGGAAAGTAGGACCCCAGCGAAGAGTGTCTTCGGGGATCTCAACTGTCGTTCGCCATCCTCCGGTGTGAACCGCAGCATTGGACTCATCGCTCGAGGCTACCCCGGGCATACCGATGAAGGTCTCAGACATTTCAGATCACCTGTGCGCTTTCTGGAGCGAATGAAATGTTGCCAAGGAAAGGCTTGTCCTTGGTGGATGCAAGAATCTCTGCGAGGTGCATCGGGCGGATACCCGAGTTCAGTCGAGACAGGCCGCCACCGACGTGCATCAAGCAGGAGTAATCACCCATGACGAGGACCTCGGCGTGCGTTGACATAACATTCGAGACCTTGTCGGCAAGCATCGCAGTCGAGGTTTCGGAGTTCTTCATGGAGAAGGTGCCACCAAAGCCACAGCAAACCTCAGCGTCGGGAAGGTCAACAAGGGTGAGACCTTCCACTGCGCGAAGCAGGCGGTAAGGGCGATCTCCCACTCGTGCGATGCGCAGAGAGTGACAGGTTGGATGATATGTCACGGTGTGGGGGAAGTATGCGCCGACATCTTCCAGGCCCAAGACATCGGTGATGAGCTCGGTGAGATCGTAGGTGTGTGCGGCAATCTGCTGGGAGCGCTTTGCGAGCTGATCGTCGCCAACGTGCTCAGCGACGAGTTTTTGCTCGTGTCGGGCGGCACCCGTGCAAGAGCCAGAAGGAACCACAATTGCGTCCCATTCGCCGTCAAGGACGGGTTCGAAGGTTCGAACGTGGTTGCGAGTGATCTTGGCGGCATCTTCGAAGTAGCCGGTGTTGGCATGCATCTGGCCGCAGCAGACCTGACCTTCCGGGAAGACAACTTCGTGGCCCAGTCGTTCAAGCAGCGTGACCGTTGCTTGCGCGGCCTGGGGGAACATAGTGTCTGCAAGGCAGGTCGCAAATAGTGCGATTCGCAAGGTAGGACCTCCGTCCGTGTGACTTTTGTCCTCACTGTATTGATAAGAGACAGCCCCGTCAGGTAAAAGAAGTAAAACTGCGAAATAACGCAGAAAACTCCGTGTCTGACGGGGCGCCCAATTGGGCTGAAACTTGGTTAATTCGTCATATTCGTATGATCGAATTAGCGAAGACGCTCCCAAATTGGGGTTGATTTAGTTTGCAAAACTGGCCGGGTCAGGCATATACGAACCGAGGTACCCCTGCGATGCAAGGAAAATAAGAATGCAGAGGATAACTAGGAGAGCGATCGAGTATGGCGCTGCCTTCTTGAGGATCTCCGCTTCGCTTCCGGGTTCGTTAATTGCAGTTGCTGCAATCGTGAGGTTCTGGGGGGAAACAATCTTGCCGATGCCGCCACCGATAGTGTTGCCAGCTAGCAAAGTTGCAGGGTCCAGGCCCGCGATTTGAGCGGCGGTGGATTGCAGGTTTGCGAAGAGCGCACCAGCGCTTGTTGCCGAACCAGCGACCGCCGTTCCCAACCACCCTAAGATCGGGGAAAGGAAAGCGAAGAGAATACCCGTCGTCGCAAGCGCCGCACCGATTGCACCGGTCTGGCCAGACATATTCATGACGTACGCAAGCCCCATTACCAAGCAGATTGTGAGGATTGAAATCTTCAAGGTTGAGATCGTCTTGAAGAGGGTCGCAATCCCCTTTCCGAAGGTCATCGGGAAGCGTCCACCAGAGCTGGTCCTTCCATAAATGAAAGCAACGGCAATCGCGGTGACAAAAATCCATGTTCCGGGGTTGGAAAGGAATTGGAAGGTGTAGATGGTAGAGGACACAGCCTGGCCTTTGGCGTCGACGAGGACGCCGTGTAATCCGGGAACAGGGATTTTAATGTCGGTTGCCTTAAAGACGCTGTCGATATCAACCCCGATCTTCCACAGTTTGGTCAGTGCAATAACGACAACGACGAGGACGTAGGGGAGAAGCGCCAGAGTGATGCGGGAGCCATCGGGGCGGTCTTCCTGAGCGTCATCGGAACGATATTCGTCCGGAGTCTTTGGGGTCCAGACCAGAAGGAATACGTAAGAAGCCGCAAGACCAATCAATGAAGCCAAAACCGCGGTGAGTTCGTAGGAGAAACCGGTCGTGACAAAATGCCCCACGGCGGTTGCGATTCCTGAAATTAATGCCAGTGGCCACAATTGGGCGACGCCACGGCCGCCATCGAGAATCCACAGCAGGATCAGAGGCACGAAGCAGGCGATGATCCACGAAAGGTGGCCCATGTCAGCGGCAACAAGCAGGGGGTTTTGTCCGCCCAGTCGGCCGGCAGTAGTTGCGGGAATAGCCATAGCGCCGAAACCGACATTGATCGCGTTACCGACGATCGTTACGACAGCCGCCTTGACGGGGCGAAGGCCTAGAGAAACGAGCATTGCGGCGACGATCGCGACGGGGGCACCGAATCCGGCTAAGCCCTCAAGAAGACCACAGAAAGAGAAAGCAACGATGAGAGCCTGAACTCGAATGTCGCCCTTGCCGATCGTATTGAAGACAGCACGGAGATCTTTAGAACGTCCCGAAACCTCGGTGAGGTTGTACAACCACACCGCGGCAATGATGATGTAGATGATCGGGATGAGCGCGAAGACAATTCCTTGCCCCGCAGCAAGAAGGCTTAGAGTGACGGGCATCTTGAAGCCAACAACTGCGATCAAAATGGCAGCAATCAATGAGATCAGAGCACACCAGTGCGTTTTCACCTTGAATGCGCCAAGAAGGACAAAGAACAGCAGGAGGGGGAGGATCCCGGCAAGTGCTGTCATAAAAACATTTGAGCCAATCGCCGTTGTCGACGGTGTAAAACTTGCGCTCACTGATAAGAACATGGCTACTCCTGCATCGGTGCCTGTGGGGGTCCGTAGCCAGATTGTAGGCCTAAAATCCTATACAGGTAGGAAATTTAAAAGAATTTCATTGTGCGCCCCCGACAGGATTCGAACCTGCAACCTCGGGATTAGAAGGCCCTTGCTCTATCCATTGAGCTACGGAGGCATGCCTGCCGCAGTGCGATCAGACCTTCATAGTGTACATGTCGTCGCCCGTCACACTTTCCCAAGTTGTGGGCCGCGTGTGCGCAAACGTGGGAAACACTAGATAATGGCTTCATGCTTGAAAGAATGTCTGGCCTTGGAGGCCCCGTGGGGTCAATTCGCTCACGAATGTGCAACTGAACCGTAATCAGCTGCCGGGGCGCGTATAGCGCCAATCTTTCAAGGAAATGTATGTCTCAGCCTTCTGACTGTTCTTCTGATCTGACCACTCTGTCTTTCGAGGTCATGCCGCCTCGCAAA
This sequence comes from uncultured Actinomyces sp., assembly GCA_900541895.1. Taxonomy (GTDB): domain Bacteria; phylum Actinomycetota; class Actinomycetes; order Actinomycetales; family Actinomycetaceae; genus Pauljensenia. The sequence goes on from UWSI01000015.1 coordinate 18,293, forward strand.
GAGAGCCTCGTTAAGCCGTTTTGGCAAACCGTTGAGCGCTTGCTGTCAGTCTCTCCCGATTTTCTTTCGGTGACCTATGGTGCTGCAGGTCAGGATCGCGACAGTGCGCGAGGCGTTGTGCGTAAGCTTGTGAAGGACAGCCCGGTTCAACCAATCGCTCACCTTACCTGTGTGGGAACGACTCCCAGTGAAGTGAGCGAAGTCGTCACCGATTATCTCAATGCAGGTGTTCGAACCTTCCTTGCTCTTCGTGGTGATCCGCCGGTGGGGCGTCCAGATTGGCAGCCCTCTCCCGGGGGAGTATCCTCGGCAACTGAGCTTGTGACCTTGATTCGTTCGATTGAGGCTGCTCGCTGTGCGCAGTATCCCGGTGCAGCCTTGCGCGCCGCTTTCAAACCTTTGACGATTGCGGTTGCCACTTTTCCCGCGGGTAATCCCGCGGCAGGAACTTCGCCGACCCAAGAGGTTGAGCGCCTTCTGGTGAAGCAATCTGCGGGTGCCTCCTTTGCGATCACTCAACTTTTCTGGGAAGTCGACCCCTATGTGAACTTCCTTGAGAAGGCACGTTCCAATGGCGTGACGATTCCCATCGTGCCGGGAATTTTGCCGCCAACCGATATTCGGCGAGTAAACCGCATGACCGAACTGACCGGAGTTGTATTCCCCGAATACCTTCGTCGCAAGCTCGAGTCAGCATCCTCACCACAAGAAATGTATTCCATGGGAGTCGAAATCGGAGGTCGTCTTGCTCGCGACCTGCATGATTCTGGTGCTCCCGGAATCCACATGTATACCTTCAATAAAGCGGCTCCTGCACTCGATGTGCTCGATGCTGCAGGCCTTGTTTCTGCAAGCCAGTGTTGACCCGTCCATTTCACGATGAAAAAGGATAACTAAATGACTCAATTCCCTACGGCGACCATCTTGGGTTACCCGCGCATCGGTCGTGGCCGCGAGCTGAAGAAGGCGCTCGAAGCCTACTGGGCGGGCCGTATCTCCGCCGATGAGCTCCGCGCGACGGAAGCCCAGCTCCGCAAGACGACGCATGACCGCCTCGCCCAGCTCGGCCTCGGCAAAGATGATGCGTCGATCCCTGAAACTTTCGCGCTCTACGACCAGGTTCTGGATGCGATTACGCTTCTGGGCGCGGTTCCCGAGCGCTACCGTTCCTTCGAAGGACTGGATCTGCACTTTGCCCTGGCTCGCGGCAATGCGCAGGTTGCCCCGCTGGAAATGACCAAGTGGTTCGATACGAACTACCACCACTTGGTTCCTGAGATTGGCCCCGATACGCCGATTTCTTTCGCTGATCACACCATCGTCGATCGTTTCCTTTCAGCAAAGGAAGAGGGCACCATCGTTCGCCCGGTTCTCGTTGGTCCCGTGACCTTCCTTGCTGTTGCGAAGGCTGATGAGGCGACTCCGGATTACAACCCCTTCGAACGCCTTGATGACGTCGTTGCGGCCTACTCTGAGGTTCTTGCCCAGCTTGCCGAGGCAGGAGCACCTTGGGTCCAGATCGATGAGCATGCGCTTGCTTCCGATAACCTCCACGTTGAGCGCGCGACTCTTATTGAGTACTCGACTCGCGTTTTTGCTGCCCTTGCCAAGCTCGAGAAGCGTCCCGCAATCTTCGCGGCCATCGGTTATGGCAATGGCGCACAGGCTGCAGCCGCTCTTGCCTCCACCGGCATCGAGGCCCTGGGACTGGATCTGTGCCGTGGTTCTCTTCCCGAGGCCGGCTCAGTTGACCTGTCCAAGGTCGCTCTGGTTGCTGGTGTTGTTGACGGCCGTAACATCTGGCGAACCGATTTGGAGAGCGCGATCGCTCGCCTTGATGCAGCCAAAGCATTGAATCCCGCATCGCTCGCCGTTTCGACCTCGACCTCTTTGCAGCACGTACCCCATGACACCGCACTGGAGAAGTGGGATGACCCCGTACTCGACGCGAACCTTCACGCATGGCTGGCCTTCGCAGACCAGAAGGTCGGGGAGGTTGTCACCCTCGCTCGCGGTGTGAACAATGGCTGGGATTCTATTTCCGAGGCCGTTGAAGCAACCCGAGAGGTTCTTGCTCAGCGAGCAGCTGCACCCGGCGTGGTTCGCCCCGAGTTGCGTGAGCGCGTCGCGCGCTTGACCGAGGCCGATCGTGAGCGTGAAGACTTTGCAGTCCGCGATGAGCTTCAGCGCGAGCGTCTTGGTCTGCCCCTCATTCCGACCACTACTATTGGTTCCTTCCCTCAGACGAAGGAAATTCGTCGTGCCCGTGCCGCTTGGGCCAAGGGTGAGCTCTCTGACGAAGACTACGCGCAGCGTATGCGTGAAGAGATTGAGTCAGTGATTCGCCTTCAGGAAAACCTTGGGCTGGATGTTCTGGTCCACGGCGAAGCAGAGCGTAACGATATGGTTCAGTACTTTGCTGAACAGCTTGAAGGTTTCGCCGCAACGAAGAACGGTTGGGTCCAGTCTTATGGTTCGCGATGCACCCGTCCGTCGATCCTGTGGGGGGATGTTGTCCGTCCTCACGCCATGACTGTTGAATGGGCGCGTTACGCGCAGTCGCTGACTGATCACCCGGTAAAGGGCATGTTGACTGGTCCCGTCACGATCATCGCATGGTCCTTCCCGCGCAATGATTTGCCCTTGGCGGAGGTTGCTGATCAGATCGGTCTGGCTCTGCGCGACGAGGTCACCGATCTTCAGGACGCCGGAATTGCTGTTGTTCAGGTCGATGAGCCAGCACTGCGTGAACTGCTTCCTTTGGATCAGGCCCGTCACGCTGATTACCTCAAGTGGGCTGTGGACTCCTTCCGTCTAGCAACTGCCGGAGTGCGTCCTGATACTCAGATTCACACTCACCTGTGCTACTCGGAGTTTGGTCAAATTCTTGATGCGATCTTGGGACTGGATGCGGATGTCACCTCAATTGAGGCTGCACGTTCGCGCATGGAGGTCCTTCCTGAGCTTGCAGAACAAGGCTTCAGCCATGGCGTTGGACCCGGTGTCTGGGATATCCACTCGCCACGTGTGCCTTCGGTTGAGGAACTCACCGAGCTCTTGACCTTGGCTGCTGACTCGATTGAGCTGCGTAACTTGTGGTCGAACCCTGACTGTGGCCTGAAGACCCGAGGCTATGCGGAGACCGAAGAGTCCTTGAAGAACCTTGTTGAGGCGACTCGGATTGTTCGTCAGCAGCTTGCGAACTGAGTAGTCTGCCTGTGTGTGAGGGTGGAAATGCGGGTGTGGTTCCCGTGTTTCCACCCTCACATTCTTTCGTTTTGACACATCTGTATCATTCGATAGACTGAAGCCATGACTTTTCACGCGACCATGACCTGCCGCCCCATGTGCGGCTCCATGTGCTCGCGAATGTGTATGTGATTGACCTTTCAACCCGTCAATCGCTACCGCTTAAGGAACCACGCTGACTGTGGTATGTGCGGTACCAAAATAGTTTGGATACATCATGGCTCTTGTTTACACCCCTGAAACCGTCACTTCGTCTGCTTCCACTTCTTTCGAGGAATTCCTCAATATTTTGGCAGGACTGAAGCTCTCACCGGCATCAACGCATATCGATCTTGATCACCGTCGCCTAGAGGTGTACGGGAATTCGGTCAAGCTCTCCAACAGGGAATACGAACTCTTGGCCTACCTTGCAGCACATGCCGATGAAATCGTTTCCCGAGAAGAACTGCTGGAATCGGTATGGTACGGCGAAGGTCTTGAATCCCAAACTCGCACTATCGATGCGCACATCCGTCGCCTTCGTACCAAGCTTCCGGAAGCTGATCTCATCTCGACCTTGCGTGGCCAGGGCTATCGCTTCAACTCGACTCCTAGCGTCCGCGTCAGCAATACCCGAGTCCATACCCTTGCAGCATAAAAACACCCGGCTAGGAGGGTGTTTCCCTGAGATCCTGCCGGGTGTTGAGGGTGTAATGCTTAGATCACCAAACGATAAATTTCAGAGTCGGGACGCAGCTCTTCAACGTGGAGGGGAGAAGCCTCCATGCGTGCACGCAAACCTGTAATATCTTCTCGATCAGCCAAGTCGATGCCGACCAATGCCGGTCCCGAATCACGGTTGTTTTTCTTCGTGTACTCGAAGTGAACAATGTCGTCTCCAGGCCCCAAAACATCTTCGAGGAAGCTGCGAAGCGCACCGGGCTGTTGGGGGAAAGTGACGAGGAAGTAGTGACGCAGGCCCTCATGTCGCAGTGAACGTTCCATGATTTCCGCGTAGCGCGTCATATCGTTATTTCCACCGGAAACAATTGCGACAATCGCTCCTTCTTTTCCTCCCAAAAGTTCATTGCGTTGCTCTGCATCGGAGAAATACATGCGTGCCGCAGCAGAGGCCAATGCGCCTGCCGGTTCCGCGATCACGCCGTCGGAATGGTACAGATCAAGCATCTCCGTACAGACAGCCCCTTCGGGAACAACCAAAATATCGTCGACCAGCTCCTTAACAATCGAGTACGGAAGCTCGCCAGCACGCCCAACGGCGGTTCCGTCAACGAATGGATCAACAGTGGGCAAGGAGATAATTTGGTCCGCTTCCATTGCTGCGGCCATAGAGGCGGCTCCTGTAGGCTCAACGCCGTAGATCTTGATATCGGGGAAACGTGAACGGATCCATGTTGCGATACCCGAGAGCAAGCCACCGCCACCGACTGGGACCAAAACTGCCGCTGCCTCGGAAAGCACCTGCTCTTCCAATTCAACAGCGATTGTGCCCTGACCGGCAATGGTGCAGGGGTCATCGTAGGGATGTACGTAGGTGCGTCCCGAATGACGCGCGGCCTCTTGAGCCTGCGCATTGGCACGGTCGAATGTTCCATCGACAATGACTTGTTCCACCCAGTCGCCACCAATGGTTTCAATGCGCTGGCGCTTCTGCTTGGGTGTGTTCGAGGGAAGGTAGATGGTTCCTCGCACCTTGAGCTGCGCGCACGCATAGGCCAGGCCTTGTGCGTGATTACCTGCGGATGCGCAGACAACACCTCTGCGGCGTTCTTCTTCGCTCAGGGTACTCATTCGGAAATAGGCGCCGCGTACCTTAAAAGAACGGCACTTTTGCATATCCTCGCGCTTGAGGTAGACCGATACGCCGATAAGGTCGCTGAGTCGCTCTGAAAGCATGACCGGTGTTTTCTCTACGACCTCACTCAGAATGTCTGAAGCCTGAGCGATGAGATCAGGAGAAAGAGGAAACTGGTCCGTTGTCATGCGTACTCCTAGTGTCGTAGTCAGGTTTATCGTAGCTCAGTGAAGTGGTGCGGACTTTGAGAAGCCGGACAGTGAAATCCTATTCATGCGCTTACACTTAAAGCTGTGAGTGATTTGAAAGAACCATTGGTATGGATCGATTGCGAGATGACTGGATTGGATGTCACTCGTGATGCTTTGATCGAAGTAGCAGTTGTGATTACCGATGCGGATCTCAATATTGTCGATCCCGGTATTGACGTCTTGATTACCCCTCCGGCTGAAGCCTTGGAGGGAATGAATGATTTTGTTCGCCAGATGCACACGTCATCCGGCCTCTTGGATGAGCTCCCTTCCGGAACCACTATGGAGGATGCTCAGAAGCAGGTTCTTGACTATATCCGACGTTTTGTTCCCACCCCGAAAAAGGCACTGCTTGCAGGAAACTCAGTGGGGACAGACAAGATGTTCCTTGAAGCCAATATGCCCTTGGTGATTGATCACCTCCACTACCGTCTGGTTGATGTTTCCTCGATTAAGGAATTGGCTAAGCGCTGGTATCGAAAGGCTTTTGAGGAAGCTCCCGTCAAGCACGGCGGACACCGCGCCTTGGCAGACATCCTTGAGTCAATCCAAGAACTTGAATACTATCGCCGAGTTCTTTTCCCGCATGAGCCAATTACTCGCGAACACGCACGTGAGGTTGCGCATGAAGTGGTTGAACTTGGGATTCCAAAGGTTGGCGAAAAAGAGGACTAATCACCAAAGTTATCCACAGAATGTGCCGGTATCGGCGTTTTCCACAGACGCTGCTACCGGTCTTTCTTTAGCTCCTCTTCCCCTGCACAGTGGATGCATCCCCATGTTGGGGGCTATAAGGAAAGGACAAATAATGGATAACCAAGGAAGCGTTGTTCTTCGAGGTCGGATCGGCTCGGATCTGAGCAGTATGAGTGCGCAAAATGGAACTAAAGGCTTGCGCTTTCGGATGGCTGCTCCGCAGTGGCGCATCACGGATGCAGGCCAATACGAAGAGCGTGAGCCGAAGTGGTACACAGTGTGTGTATGGGATCGTTTAGCGCAAAATATTGCGCGAAGTGTCCAGAAGGGGACTCCCGTGATTGTGTGTGGGCGACCCAGTGCTCGCGGGTGGTTAGGTCCAGATCAGCAGGTCCGGAGCGAACTGGTCATTAACGCCAGTTTTATGGGGATCGATTTGGTGTTCGGTCCGGCTGTTGCCCTCAAACCTCAACATCCAAGTAACAATGTCACCGAGTCTTCAACTGCTCCAGCACAAGAGTTTGCGGCGGATACCGAAGAATCAGAGCAGGTTTCTCCTGAAAGTCAACATATTCTGGCACAAGACGATGATCTGACTCATGATCGCTGGGAGAACTTGCAATCAGCCGATGAAAGCGACGCAGCATAGTCTTCGTAGATGTCAAAAACACGCGCCGTGCCTTAGCATTAAGGGGTCTGCCGCATAGCCGGCGTTATGTCACGTGATCCTGAACGGAGTATCCATGGCGGAGTTCATCTACCAAATGATTAAGGCTCGTAAAGCCATTGGTGACAAAGTCATCCTTGACGATGTCACCATGGCTTTCTACCCGGGTGCGAAGATCGGTATGGTCGGACCTAACGGTGCCGGCAAATCCTCGATCCTCAAAATTATGGCTGGCTTGGATGAGCCCAGTAATGGCGAGGCGCGCCTGAGCCCCGGTTACACCGTCGGAATCCTCATGCAGGAGCCCGAATTGGATGATTCCAAGACTGTTCTTGAGAACGTGCGTATGGGTGCGGCTGATACCTTTGCCAAGCTCGCCCGTTTCAATGAAATCTCTGAAGAAATGGCCAATCCCGACGCCGATTTCGATGCCCTCATGGAAGAGATGGGCAAGCTTCAAACAGAAATTGATGCTCTCAATGCGTGGGATATCGATTCTCAGCTCGAGCAAGCGATGGATGCATTGCGATGCCCGCCGCCGGATCAGCCTGTCAGTGTCCTTTCCGGTGGTGAACGACGCCGAGTAGCTCTGTGTCGTTTGCTTATCGAGGCTCCCGATCTTCTGCTTCTTGACGAACCAACAAACCACCTGGATGCCGAGTCAGTGCTCTGGTTGGAAAAGCACCTGTCGACCTACCCGGGCGCAGTGATCGCTGTGACCCACGATCGCTACTTCCTCGACCACGTTGCACAGTGGATTGCTGAAGTTGACCGCGGTCACCTGTACCCCTACGAAGGTAACTACTCGACGTACTTGGAGACGAAGGAAAAGCGTCTCCAGATTCAGGGCCAGAAGGATGCCAAGCTCGCTAAGCGTCTGAAGGAAGAACTTGAATGGGTTCGAACCAGTCCTAAGGGACGCCAGGCAAAGTCAAAGGCGCGTCTGGAGCGCTACGAAGAAATGGCTGCCGAGGCCGAACGCAGTCGAAAGCTTGACTTCGAAGAGATCCAGATTCCGCCGGGGCCCCGCTTGGGTAACATCGTCATCGAGGCGACAAACCTTAAGAAGGGTTTTGGGGATCGCGTTTTGATCAATGGCCTGTCGTTCTCGCTGCCGCGAAACGGTATTGTCGGTGTGATTGGTCCTAACGGCGTGGGTAAGACCACTCTGTTCAAGACCATTGTTGGTCTTGAATCTCTCGACGGAGGAGAGCTCACCATCGGTGAAACCGTCAAGCTCAGCTATGTCGACCAGAACCGCGCGGGTATTGATCCCAACAAGACTCTGTGGGAAGTTGTCTCTGACGGCTTGGACTACATTCAGGTGGGCAATGTCGAAATGCCCTCGCGTGCTTATGTTTCTGCCTTTGGCTTCAAGGGTGCAGACCAGCAGAAGCCTGCGGGTGTTCTTTCCGGTGGTGAGCGTAACCGACTGAATCTCGCGCTCACTTTGAAGCAGGGGGGAAACCTCTTGCTGCTGGACGAACCGACCAACGACCTCGATGTTGAAACTCTGTCCTCTTTGGAAAACGCGCTTCTGGAATTCCCCGGTTGTGCGGTGGTCATCACCCACGATCGCTGGTTCCTTGACCGTGTGGCAACCCACATCCTTGCGTGGGAGGGAACCGAAGAGAACCCTGCCTCGTGGTACTGGTTTGAAGGTAACTTCGAGTCCTATGAGAAGAACAAGATCGAACGTTTGGGCTTGGATGCAGCAGCGCCTCACCGCGTGACGCACCGTAAGCTCACTCGCGACTGATCCTAGGATTAAAACTCAGTAGGAGGGGACGGCTTAGCCGCCCCCTCCCACGGTTTTTAAAGTCAGACAATAAACAAATCCGTGTAGTTTCTGCCGTTGGCTGTGCGTGTGCCGGTGCCTGTGGCTGCTAGCCCTATGCCATTCCACTCATTGGTTTGCCAGTCTTGGGATCAACGCCAAATCCCCAGTGGCTTGAAGTGTGCCCTTCACTAGGAACGCGGAGCATCGCTTCTTGAGTAGCGTGGGCAACAAGGACGCCCGCCTCGGTGAAGATTGAGCATTCGACCAGGACTCGGCCGTTCACGACTTGGGTGCAGCGCTGGTCGAAGAGAAGCCAGTCATTAATGTCAACATCGTGATGGAACCACATCGCATGATCTAAAGATGCGGCAACCAGTCCGGGGGTCATCCATGACATTCCCAGAACACGTAGCGCAGGTTCTAGCATCACTTGGTCGACGACATAGGTAAGAAGCGCACGATGAACGTGCTGAGTTGTTTCGGCGGGAACCTCGGCTCGAGGCTTCATCCACAGTCTCTGCGTTGGAAGCTTGTGTGGGTCTGCTTTTGTGTAGAGACTCTGGCCGATATGACGTACGTCGAAGGCAGCAGTTTTCCCAAGGAATTTGCCAACGGGATGATCCATTAGACGGAAGATCTCTAATGCTGATCGACACTCACTCGCGGCAGGTACCTCAGGCGCATCGGGGGAATAGGAGGGCGCAGCTTCGAGGCCTTGGAATGAGACACTCATTGTGAGAATTTCGCGAGTGTCTTGGAAGCAAGATACGGAACGGTTGGAAAATGACCGGCCATCAAGAACACGTGTGACGTCTAGGCTGAATGTATTTTCAGGATCTCCACCTCGAACAAAATAAGCGTGGAGAGAATGGGGGAGCCTCTCAATTGGGACAGTTGCGCTTGCTGCCAGCAGTCCTTGTGCCAAAACCTGGCCGCCGTAAACCCTGCGTACTTGGGGGAGTGAACGTGCAATAAACGAATCATCGCCGTTTTCCTGCAGGCTGAGAATTCTTAAGACTGAAGCGACCGGTTCAGTCGAAATTGCGGGAATAGGCAGCGGCGTAGTCATGGCTATATTGTCTCTAATTTTGCGTCTAAATAGCAGTGCATTTCTGTATCACAAGTTGCAGAAAGTGACGTATTGCACCAAATTGCTTCGCTCGTATATATTGTGAGTGATAGGTCACTTGTTTCTGAAAGGGAATTAGGCGTGGAAACGGCAGCGCTTCTTCTCGAGTCTCTGGGGGGAGCATTAAATATCCAAGATATTGAACCGTGCATGCTGCGTATTCGGATTGAAGTGAAGTCGCCTGAAAAGGTTGATGACATGGGCCTTCGTCTTCCTGAAGTTCTCGCAGTTGTGCGTTCGGGACACGTGATCCAAATTGTTCTCGGAGCAGGGGCTGGAAAGATCGCCTTGCAGATGCTTCACCTGTGTCTACCGCAGGATGTGTCTGCTGGCACACAAAGATCGGTCTCACCTGCTCTTCTTTAGCCCATAAAATAGAAGGGCATTGCTGTATTTCAGAGGGGACCTTATGGCAAGTCAGACGGTAACAGAACGCCTGCGTGAACTCGCTGAGACCGTGGGGGTCTCTACCGGTTTCTGGGATTGGTATGGGAACTGGAAGCACGTTGAAGATGTCTCCCTTGTTGCAGTGTTAAATTCGTTGGGTTTCTCGCTCTCTACAGAACCTTCGCAGAGTGAAATTGATGAAGCTTTTCGTCACAATGAAGATCTTGTCTGGTTGGCACCCCTTCCTCCCACTACAGTGTGTCGCCAGGGAAACGAGGCGGAGATCCCTGTTCACGTTCCTCACGGGATGGGCGTCTGGTGCCACGTTGAGACTGAAGACGGACAGCATCATGAGCTTGGGCAGCTTGACCGTTGGATTCCGCCGCGGATGGTCGACGGTAATCTGATTGGGCGTGCCACGTTTAAAATTCCGAATTGGCTACCTCTTGGATGGCATCGGATTGTTGCACGTCACGAAGATGGAAGTGAATACTCGTCAACCTTGGTTGTTGTCCCTCAGAGACTTTCCAGCCGCCTCGATGATGGCCACAAGCGCTGGGGAGTTGCGGCTCAACTGTATTCGACCCGCTCAAGCGGCTCTTGGGGAATGGGGGATACGCAGGACCTGGCGGATCTAGCTGCGATTGTTGCGCGTGATGGTGCAAACTTCCTGCAAATCAATCCTCTACATGCCCCGCAGCCGGGATTCCCGCAGGAGAATTCGCCTTACCTTCCCGTGTCGCGTCGCTGGGCCAGCCCCCTCTACATTCGTCCTGAAGCCATCGATGAGTATGTGCACATGGACAGCAAGGATCGAGGGGTAATTACACGCTACGCGCATGCGTCCCGTAGTCATGAGGATGTTGTCGACCGTGACCTCTCATGGAAATCAAAGCTCAAAGCGCTGCGTAAGATTTTTGAACTCCCTCGATCGATTAGCCGTCAGGCGCAGTTTGAACGCTTTTGTGCTCAAGGCGGGGAGTCTTTAGAGAATTTTGCCCTGTGGTCCGCTTTGGTCTTTGAAAATGGCGATATTGACCTTCCACAGCGCTACTCCTCGATTGATGCTCCGGGTGTCGAACAAGCGCGTCAGCGTCTCGCCTCTGAAATCGAGTTTTGGCAGTGGTGCCAGTGGATCGTTTTTGACCAGCTGATCCGCGCTCAAGACGATGCTCGTCGCATGGGAATGGATATGGGGATCATGTCTGACCTTGCGGTGGGAGTGCACTCAAAAGGCTCGGAAATTTGGTCGATGCCGGATGCCTTCGCTCCTGGTATGAGCGTTGGGGCGCCTCCGGATATGTACTCTCAGCAGGGACAAAATTGGGCGCAGCCTCCGTGGTCACCTCGCTCCCTTGCACAAATGGGCTATGCACCACTTCGGGATATGTTGCGCTCTGTGCTCTCGTACGCGGGTGCAGTGCGTATTGACCATATCCTTGGTCTCTTCCGTTTGTGGTGGATCCCTGAAGGGATGGGTGCGCAGGCCGGTGCCTACGTGTCCTATGATCACGAGGCCATGGTGGGCATTGTGCTGCTCGAGGCCCAGCGGGCCGGCGCGGTCGTCATTGGCGAAGATTTGGGAACCGTTGAGCCTTGGGTTCGCGGTTATCTCAATGATCGTGGAATCTTGGGTACTTCCGTTCTGTGGTTTGAGAAGGAAGGCAGTGGATGGCCCCTCTGGCCGGATCACTACCGTCGATCGTGCCTTGCGGCAGTAACAACGCATGACTTGCCTCCGACATTGGGATATCTAGAAGGTGCTCACACCGAACTGCGCCATAAGTTGGGACTCTTGGTTGAGGACCTCGATCAGGTTCGCGATGCGGATCGCATCGAGCGTGAACGAATGGTCTCGCGCCTGAAAGAAGGTGGCTTCATTCACGAAGATCACCCCAGTGATGAAGAACTACTTCTTGCGATGCACGCCTACCTTGCTGCATCTCCTGCACTTCTTTTGGCTGTTTCTTTGGTGGACGTTGTTGGTGAGAAATTGCCGCAGAACCTACCGGGTACCAATGCCGAGTATCCGAATTGGTGCGTTCCACTTCATGCGTTTAATGGCAAAGAAGTCTTGATTGACGACATGGCGCATTGTGAGCGTGTTAAGCGATTCTTGACCAGTGTGGATCGCTACATTCGCTAGAAATTAGCTACTTTTTGGTGCCCTGCGTACAAGTGCGCAGGGCACCATAGTATCTAGGCGTGAACCGGGTACGGTTAAGAGTTCGCAAAGTGTCTGTGGCGGTTGCATTGCAATCACAACAACGTCAAGGTCATATCCTGCTTGGCGTGCTGGACGAAGATCCCATGTAATGAGCGGGTCTCCAGCATGAACGAACTGTCCTCGTTGATAGTGGGTTGAAAAGCCCTCGCCTTTGAGTAGTACTGTGTCGATCCCCGCATGTATCAAAATGCTCAGGCCATCAGGCGTTGAAAGAGCACAGGCATGAGGAAGCTGATGAGTGAGCGTCCCATCTATGGGCGCGAGTATGTTGAGAGTGTCAACCTCGTCGGGGGAAATCGCGAAACCCGGCCCCATGATCTCTTGGGCGAAAACTTGATCTGAGAGCTCGACTAGGTTTCGCAGGATTCCAGGGGTGGGGGAGAGGAGCTGAAGACTCACTTCAGCGTGTTGATTTCCTCTGCGATTTCCTCTGCCTGCGGCCCCATGATGATCTGTGCGTGTGAGCCAACGACTACGACACCGAAAGCGCCGGCCTTGCGCAACCCGGCCTCGTCGATCTTCGAATCATCTTTAAAATCAACGCGGATTCGGGTGATGCAATGCTGAAGGTCGGTCAGGTTGTCCCAGCCCCCCAGTGCATTCAGGATTTCTTGTGCTTGGCTCATAATTGCCTCCCCATTGCGAATTAGCCCTTAGGTCAAGGATAGCCCGAAAATGGCCATGTTTTCATAATCTTTCGCTCAGAAATAGCGCTTCATGCACTATCATTCAACAGGTGGAACCAAGTTTTGTGCTCACCGTTGTTATTCCTTCGTATAACGCTCAGGAATACCTTGATCGTGCCGTTTCTTCAGTGCGTGGATTTGACCAGGTTGAGGTGCTCATCGTTAATGATGGATCAACCGACGCCACGGCTGCGATTGCTGATGGATTGGTCCAATCGGATCCAGATCATATCCGTGTCATTCATCAGGAGAATGCTGGCCACGGTGGTGCTGTTAATGCTGGTATTTCGGGAGCTCGAGGGCGCTACCTTAAAATTCTCGATGCAGATGATTGGTTGGATCGCTTAGCGCTTAAGCGTGCTCTTGAGCGCTTGGAGCTTCGCGAAGCTCAGGGTGAGCCCTTGGATCTTTTGCTTGCCAATTATGTGTATGAGAAGCAGGGGAAGAGCCATAAAGCAGTGATCCGCTACGGGAATGTGATGCCTAGGGATCGCGTGATCTCTTGGGATGAGATTCGTCGTTGTCGCTATGACCAGTATCTGATGATGCATGCCTTAATCTTGCGGACAGATTTGGTGCGTCGCTCTGGTCTGGTGCTTCCTGAGCACACCTTCTATGTTGATTTCATTTACTCTTTTGTCCCGGTTATTGATGTCCGTACTTTTGAGTATCTCGATGTTGATCTTTACCGCTATTTCATTGGACGTGATGATCAATCGGTCAACGAGCAGGTCATGATTTCGCGTGTTGATCAATTGCTGCGGGTGAATGCGGCGATGGTTGATGCGATTCCAGCTCCTGATGAGGTTCCGCCTCATCTGTACCGCTATCTTGTCCATTATCTGCGTATCAACTGCGTCATCTGCACTGTGATGCTGTTGCGCTCGGGAACTGAGGAGAATGTCGCCCGTAAGGATGAGCTCTGGGTACAGCTTCAAACGAAGAAGCCGGAAGCCTATGACGCAGTACGTAAGGATCTGCTTGGACGACTGATTGGGATGCGCTCAAAGGCGGGACGCGGAGTGATTATGGCTGGTTATCACATTTCTCAGTGGGTGTTGGGATTTAACTAGAGCCAGGCGGTCCATTTGACTTGAGGCGTGACCACCCTCTTTAATGGGAATGAGAACGATTATCATTCTAGAGAGTTGGTCATGTCATTTTTGTGCCGCAGGACTACACGTGCCCTGTTTTCGCTATTGATCACTGTTGCGGTGATGAGTGCGTGGATTCTTCTTCCAGCCCCGACTCAAGCGGAGGCTCTTTCCTCCTCCCAAGACAAGCACCTGTTAAGCGATAATCTTCAAGTCTCGACGTGCCTGGGGGATAACAATGAGGCGCTGAAGTCTCTGTGTACTACTGGAGAAAATCGGGAAGAATTTCCCCTTCATGATGGCGCGCTTCGACTTCGAACGACCCCGGTCGCTCGTGACACAGATCGCGATATCGATGGGGGATATGAGCTCGATATTAACCTCAACCCTTCTGTCTTTACGCTGGATTCGCGCTATTCCGTTGAATTAAGCGCACGAACAGGCACTGCAGATGTGGAAAATATTGCTCCGCACTCACTTGGTTTTGAATCCCACGAACATCTCGGCCGTGGAGCTGCGTTTGAAGAAGAGATCGACGGAACCGAGGAATTCTTCCGAGGATTTGTCCTCGAGGCCAAGGGAGAGGACTTCGCAGCTCACCCCCTGCATGCACGTTTTGCTGAGCTAGGTATTCGCTCACTGCGCCTTCGCCTTCAGGAACTAATCCCGGGGCAGGAGCCTCGTCTCGTTGCCGAGGCTGAGTTTAGCGCGAGCATTGAAGCTCCCCAGTCCCAGGTGGAAAAGTCCACGCAGAGCGCTGATCTCTCGACCCCAAAGAACGAGCACAATCGAGAATCGGCACAAAGTGAGGGGGCAGCGGTGCTCCCAGAGGCCAAAGAGGCTCGCGAAGCTTCAGTGGCCTCGTCGATGAGTGCGCCCACCCAAGCGGCTCCGCGCGCGAACTTTGGCGAGCGCCGTCTTGTTCTTGACCATGGGCACATTGACCTCTTCTACATGACGCTTGATGATTTGGGACTGCCCGTATTGAAGGTGATGGAAGATGTCACCGGATCGGGAGTCCAACACGAAGCTGAGGAACTTCGCCTGATCATTCCTTCCTCGGCACTCAAGCATTCTCTTCCCCAAGAGATTGTCCCTGGGGGAAGTGGATACTTCCTTCCACAAACTCAAGATCCAACTTTGCCGTGGCCCGGATGGGATGTTCTCTCTCTCGCGCCAGCAGGATTTGAACGCGTTGAATTTGATGTCAGCTATACCCATCCCAACGGAGGACGTATTTCACTGTGGACCGAAGACTTCCTTTCGGGTCGTAGTTCGCGACTGCGCTCGGGGGGATTTGAGCTAGATCCACATGGCTCAACAATTGCTCAAGATTATCTTTCACACACGCATGCAAATTGGGTGTTTTCTCAAGCAGGAAGCTATGAGCTGAGCGTTCAAGCGCGTGCGTATCGAAATGACGGTTCTTTTGAAACGACACGTAGCGCCACGTACCTCATTGAGGTAGGAGGCTCCCAAGGGGTCTCGGGCCCGCAAAACTCACCTGTCCTAAGCGGCGGGGTGCTTCCCCCAGCGGTTGAAGAAATCCCAGCTGGTGACGAAGAAGAATCGCTCACGCGTGATGCGCCCCAGCGCGTAGGTGCTGAGCGCTGTATCCCCACCCGGATTACTCGCGAAGCAAACGAGGATGAAGTCTCACGTATCCGCAGCGATAGCGAAACTCCAAATCAGGCAATCACGACCCTGAACGTTCAGGTTGGTAGCGAAGATGGAATTACTGACGGTCACTTTGATCTGGGACCCGCGATCGAAAACGGTCAGTTAGTTGCTCGAATTAAAGATGACCGATCTGTGCCCGCGGTGTGGAAAGATCCCGCATCAATGACCTTTGCGCTGGGAGATAAGGCAAAGATCAAGGCTCCCGAAGCTCTGAGCTATGCAGCGGCTACCGGGCAAGATGTGTGGATGATTCCCGCTACCCAGATTCGAGGTGTCCCGTGGCTTGGAATGAATTCGCAACGCGAAGAAATCGTCACTGAAACCAGCGGGCAGGTCCGTTTCTCTCTCCTTGATGTTCAAGGCCCCGGAAATGTCGCAGTATTTGAGTCGGGAAGCCTAGGTGCGGGAATCGGCACTCACGTTTTTGACGGCGCAGGAACGAGCTATACCCTGTCTGCCAACACTCATGCGCACCAAAACTGGGTCTTTACTGAGCCAGGCTCCTACCAACTGACGATCGCTATGAATGTCTCGCCTCGTGGCGAGGACTTGCGCGGAAGTGGGAGTGGAACGGCTGGATCCTTGATCGCGGCCGGTGGCACAGGGGAACACGGACGTCCTCTGGTATACGCAATCGTCGGCCGCACGGCCTCGGGACAACCGTGCAGCCTGGCATCAACGGGTGCGGGCGCAACAGAGCTCGCTCCCATAATCCTTGCGGCCCTCCTCATGGGATGTGGGTGCATCCTTGCCTCGACTCGCATGCGGGTGAGGCAGTGAAGATTGCACGAATTGCAGGAGTAGCCCTTACATGCGTACTTGCTGCAGTATCTGGAGGCTGCGCACCACATCTCGATGCCGCATCACAGCGCCCGAGCATTGTCGCGACAACGGGGATCTTGGCTGATTTAGCACGAAATGTCGGTGGTGATTACGTTGATGTTCACCAGCTGATTCCCAACGGTGCAGATCCGCATTCTTGGGAGCTGAGCCTCAGGGGAATTCGCGATATTGCCTATGCGGATATCGCTGTTACAAACTACCTGATGCTCGAAGACCATTCGGTGATTCGCGCGCTCGATGCGAATCTTCCCAAGGATGCTATTTCACTGTCACTGGCGGAAGAAAGCGCAAAGTTTGGCGGCAGCTTGATTCCTCTTGTCGAAGATCGCTCCCTAGACACGCCCTGGCTTGGAATGCGAGTCTACGGCGATGGCAGCCAGAGTGAAGCAAAGCGCTCGTCCCAGGTTGAACTCTCTGTCACTGATGTTGAGGGGCCAGGACAGGCATGTGCTTACATCACAACGAGTTTTGGAAGTCCCGAGATTGCCTTTGCTTCTCGAGATGGTTTTAACGCCGGTAATAATTGGCAGACAGATACTTCGATTCTGCCTGTCGGAGCGCACCAACATATGAGTTGGGTCTTTACTCAGCCCGGTGTCTACACGCTGCATCTACGTGCCCGCCTGCGTATCGCTCCCGGATCTGAACCTATAGAGCTTCCTGCCTCGCAGGTGACTTTTGCAGTGGGAATTGATTCAGAGAAAGTTGCCCGGGAACGTGGTCTCTTTCTTTTGCGACGAGGCCACAGCGACATCACCGTGGACCTGAAGTCTAACGCGTTAACCCTGATGGTTGACCGAGAAAAAGACGGTGGAGTACCTGAGGGTGCACCACTACGCGAAGGTGTGGAGGAGAGCAACGGTCTACCTTCAACTCTTGCCTCTTTGAATATCGAGCGAGTGCTGATTGATGTTCCCTCACGTACTTTGCGTGAGATTCCCAAAGGCCGGGGATGGGAGTTTATCGGCTCAGGTGATGGGCAGGCCTATGTTCTGCCCCAGGCTGTGCTTGGTAAACATGTCCACGGTGATATTGATCCACATGCGTGGCATGACATTCATAATGCGCAGGCCTATGTGCGAGTTATAGAGAATGCGTTATCAACACGCGATCCCGAGCATAGTGCGCAATACGCAGCCAACGCCTCGGCCTATATCGCGAAACTTGATGAGACTGATCGCGAGGTTTCGCAGACGATTGCGGGGATTAATCCACTTGACCGGAAGCTCGTCACTACGCACGATGCCTATGCCTATCTTGCGCGCGCCTATGACTTTGAAATCGCTGGTTACCTGAGTGCTCAGGACGGAAGCGAGGCTTCGATTGCAGATCGTAAACGCATCGCTGAAACCCTGAAGAACATGAAAATTTCCGCGGTTTTCTTGGAACCGCAAAAGCGCAACCGTCACCCTGTGATCGCACAAGTTGCAGAAGAAAACGGTGTTCGAGTCTGCGGGCTATATGGCGACACTTTGGATGATGATGCATCGACGTATATCGACATGATGAAAGCAAATGCTCGCTCACTGTCGCAGTGTTTGGGAAAGGATCACACATGATGAAGAGGATGAGTGCGTTCAATATGGCGCGGGGTCTCTCAGCGCTTTTTGTCGGTATTGCTGTGAGTGTCGCTGTTCTACTGCCAGCATTCGCGGATGATCCTCTCACTCAGCACGTCGACTCCTCAGAACAGGTGGTGCGCGAAGAAGCCACAATTGAACGCGGTCACGTTGACTTGGGTCCAAAGATTGTTGATTCGAAACCGGAAATTCTGGCACGTGATGACTCAGGAGAGACACCGATCTGGCGCCCTTTGCACACTCTTGTCTTTCGTGTGAGCGATTCTGGCAAGCTTCAGGTTCCCTCAGACCCCAGCTATTCGTTCCTGCACGCACACGAGGGAGAGTCATACTGGGTAATTCCCCAGACTCAAAACCCTCGCGTTGTTTGGCTGGGATGGAACACTCAAGACCCGGAACTCATTAAGGTCATGGGCAGTGGTGCAACGATGACTCTGGGGAACCTTCAAGGACCCGGTAAAGCCTGGCTTTTCCTGCAAGACGGGGCTTTCGGGGCGCCGACAGTCTTGTATGACTCGTCTGCCTCCTCCCAATCAGATATCTGGGTTGAAGCTAATACACACGTTCACGCGAATTGGGCGTTTTCTGCTCCGGGAGCTTACGCACTGAGCGTGCGCTGGTGCTTTGGGGACAAAGAAACACCGCAATGTGTTTCGGATACTCTCCGATTCGTTGTTGGCGATGGGGTAAAGGTTGAAGAAGCCCGCGCGCTCACGCCAAACGCGCTCGCGGCCTCGTCGAAAGAGGGGTCGGACACTGCCAAGCCGCAGGAACCGCGTGAACAAGGCGGAAATAGTGAGTATTTGATCTATGGAGCGATCTGCCTGGCTTTGGGCGTGCTTGCCTTTATCGTCGTTTCCCATCGAACAAAGAAGTCAAAAAAGCAGATTGAGGAAGCACGCGAGGATGTTCTTCGTGATTTCGGCGCGGAAAGTGATGTCTGATGGATACTGAGAATTCGGTTTCAGCACTCGATATCAGTGGCTTGGACGTGTCCTACCCTGGGCGTGAGGTACTTAAATCGCTCTCGCTCTCTGTTGCTCCCGGTGAGTTCTGTGCGCTCATTGGCCCCAATGGTGCTGGAAAGACGACTCTCTTGCGCGCAATACTCGGCGTGATTCCCTCTCGCTCGACTCACATTACGTCAATGGGCCTCCCGCTTCAGCCTCGATCAGTCGGTTATGTTCCGCAGCGTCATGAGTTCGCCTGGGATTTTCCTATCAGCATCCGTCAAGCAGTCCTTAGCGCGCGAGCTCGCCGGATCGGATGGGGGCGTCGGGCTAAGATCGACGACCATCGCGCCGTCGAAGAGGCACTGCATCAGGTTGGCCTAGCGCAGCTCGGAGATCGAGTGATCGGGGAGCTCTCGGGTGGCCAACGTCAGCGTGTGCTGGTGGCAAGGGCTCTTGCTTTACGTCCACGATTGCTTCTATTGGATGAACCCTTTACCGGACTGGATATGCCGACTCAAGAAAGCCTGATGGATGTCTTCCGAAGGCTCGCTCTCAGTGGTTGTGCCATCCTCATGACAACCCACGACATTCTTGGGGCCATTGATGCCTGTGATCAACTGTTCTTGCTGAACTCGACTGTTGTCGCCTCGGGGAAGCCGGAAGAAATTCGCGATCCTCAGGTGTGGATGCGCACCTTTGATATTCGCCCGTCGAATCCGTTGCTCAAGGTCCTTGGGGTGATCTAAGTGCTGAGTATCATTGACTTTTTTCGTGATCTGACGAATCCGGCATTGGCATTCTTACCCCGTGCGATTCTTGTTACCTGCGTTGCTGCCTGCGTATGCGCGGTTGTTGGCTGTCATGTTGTCCTGCGCGGGATGTCTTTCATTGGAGATGCCGTCGCTCACTCGGTTTTCCCCGGTCTTGCAATCGCTTTTGTATGTTCAGGTTCCCTGGTATTGGGAGGAACGCTTGCCGGTGTGGGTACTGCTGTGCTCGTTGCACTTCTTTCCCAAAATAGGCGTTTGAAGGAAGACTCAATCATTGGTGTTCTTTTCGTTGGGGCCTTTGGTTTGGGACTGGTCATCATCTCGTGGGCGCCGGGATATGCTGGTTCTCTTCAAGACTTCCTCTTTGGCTCACTGACAGGTATCCCTGCTTCTGAAGTACCTTTTGTGCTGCTTGCATCTGCACTGATCGTTGGGGTCTTTGCCTTCTTTTACAAAGAGGTCGTTGCGGTGAGTCTTGATCGAGAAAGCGCTCGAGTAGCTGGATTGCCGGTGATGGCTCTGGATCTTTTGGTCTATATCAGTGTTGCCGGCGCTGTCGTGATCTCCGTCCAGATCATTGGCAACATTTTGGTTCTTGCCCTGCTCATTACCCCCGCCGCAAGTGCTCGGCTTCTGACAAATTCGCTGGGAGCGATGATCGCAAGTGCGCTCGTCATCGGTGTGCTGAGTTCGCTGTGTGGTATTTACCTCTCCTGGTCTTTGGATCTTCCGGCGGGAGCATCAATTGTCTGCGTTGTTACGCTCGTTTTTATTGGTGCGTGGGTGTATCGATCCTGGCGAGTCCGTTTCGCATAGTGGAAAAGTATTGCTCGTCTCCTGAGACGTTACTAGGTTTGGGCCTGTATTAGGAAGGAACGTTTACATGAGCACGGCAGCATCTCCTGCGAAACGTCGCACGCGCGACACATGGACCAGCCAAACTGGCTTTTTAGTGGCGGCTATCGGTTCCGCGATCGGATTGGGTAATATCTGGCGATTCCCAGGTGTTGCATACACCAATGGCGGGGGAGCGTTCCTCGTTCCCTATCTCGTTGCTCTGCTTTTCGCCGGTATCCCGATCCTTTGGCTCGAGTACGCCGTCGGCCATAAGTTCCGTGGAACCCCTCCCTGGGCCTTCCGCCGTATGAACGCCAAGGGAGAGTTCCTTGGTTGGTTGTGCGTCTTCATTTGCTTCGTGATTATTACCTACTACGCCGCAGTTGTTGCGTGGTCGGGAAGCTACGTCGTCTATTCGATTACCGAGGCCTGGGGTGAGGATTCAAAGACATTCTTCCTTTCTTCTTTCCTGGGAACCGTCGGTTCTGATGAATTCTCGTGGACTCCGGTAGCGGCAGTTGCTATCCCGCTTGTCTTGGTATGGGCCTGCATTTTGCTCATTGCCTCTTTTGGCATCGCACGAGGGGTCGAAAAGGCCAATAAGATTTTTCTTCCTCTTCTGGTTGTCCTCTTCCTCGCTCTTGTTGTGCGTGCGCTCTTTCTGCCCGGTGCGTTGGAAGGCCTGAGCGCTTTCTTCACACCTAATTGGAGTTCCCTCGCTCAACCCAAGGTGTGGCTCGCCGCGTTCGCTCAGATCTTCTTCTCGCTCTCTGTTGGCTTTGGAATCATGCTGACCTACGCCTCGTACCTCCACAAGAAATCGAACGTTACCGGAACTGCTTTGGTCGCTGGCTTTGCTAACTCGTCCTTCGAAATTCTTGCTGGTATTGGTGTGTTCTCAGCGCTGGGGTTCATGGCGCATTCGCAAGGAATCGCTGTTTCTGAGTTGAAGGGACTGACCGGTCCGATTCTTTCCTTCGTGACCTTCCCGAAGATTATTTCGATGATGCCGGGCGGTCCGCTTTTCGGAGTCCTGTTCTTCTCTTCGCTTGTCCTCGCAGGCGTCACCTCTTTGCTCTCGCTCTTGCAAGTGGTTTCTGGTGCAATTCAAGATAAGTTTGCCTTGACCCCCGCGAAGGCTTCGCTCGTCATGGGAATTCCAACAACGATTATTTCTTTGGCGCTTTTTGCGACACGTTCTGGTCTGAATACCTTGGATATCGTTGATAACTTCATCAACAATGTGGGAGTTGTTGGGTGCGCGATTGCCATGGCGCTCTACAGCGCACTCGTGCGCCCCAGGCTTCGGGGTCTGCGTACGCACCTTAACTCTGTTTCAGCGCCGTCGATTCCTCCCGTATGGGACTACCTCGTTGGTATCGTCATTCCCCTGGTACTGGCATTCATGATGGTGACCTCAGTGATTTCAAGTATCAGTGAAGGATACGGCGGCTATGCCGGGTATCTTGTGAACATCTTCGGGTGGGGATCTGTCGGTTTCGCGCTCCTGGCATCCGCAATCGTTACCCTGATGCCATGGTCGCATCCTCAGCGCTCAAGCACCTCGTCAACATCTAAGGAGATCGCATGAACCCCGCTGCTATCATCATGATGATTGTGACGATCCTTCTGGTATGGGGAGGGCTTGTTGCATCCATGGTTATGCTCAGAATCCTGCCAACTCCGGATGGCGATGAGGAGCATGAAACTCTTGCTTCGCAAAAGGCCGAAGTTCCGACACGATAGGGGAAGATGTGCGCCTCGTCGCCTTTGATCTTGATGACACCCTGGCACCGTCGAAGTCTGCACTTCCGGAGCCGATGGCCAATCAACTTCGTGCACTGCTCGACTGTGTCCCAGTGTGCGTGATCTCTGGCGGAGAGTTTGGACAGTTTCGCACCCAGCTACTGGACAACCTCGGCGCTTCTTCTTCTCAATTAAAGAACTTGCATCTCATGCCCACCTGCGGGACGCGCTACTACCGTTGGGATGAGCGGGATGCTCAGTGGGAACAGGTCTATGCCAATGACCTGACTACAGAGCAGCGTGAGCGCGCAATCGCGTCGCTCGAACGCCATGCGCGTGAGCAAGGGGTATGGGAATCCCATCCTTGGGGAGAAATCATTGAGGACCGAGGTTCGCAGATTACCTTCTCAGCGCTGGGGCAGAAAGCTCCTCTAGAGGCAAAGCGCGCGTGGGACCCGACAGGTGACAAGAAGCGGGCTCTTCGCGATGCGGTTGCAGGGGATCTTCCAGACCTTGAGGTCCGTGGGGGAGGATCAACTTCAGTTGATATCACGCGTCACGGAATCGATAAGGCCTACGGGATGGGCAAGCTTGTTGAAATCACTGGAATCGCACCAGAAGACATGCTCTTCATTGGGGATCGGCTAGACGAGGGCGGCAACGATTATCCAGTGAAGCGTGATGACA
>UWSI01000016.1 GCA_900541895.1 uncultured Actinomyces sp.
ACGGGTAGCCGCATAACGGCTGCCATTAAACGCGTCCAAGTTTCGGGGCGCAGTTCATCGTGCAGACGGGGCTTCTTCTTTTAACCAGCGCGAGCGCGAAAGGTTGGGGTCCTCCCCTATGCTGGATATAAGCCAGCACCGGAGCAGGAAGGGCGCCCCATCATGAACCTCAACAAACTCTTAACTGCGCTACGGCAACGCAAAAACACCCCAGCGCACAACCAGCAGGCCGGGCGGCACGAACGCTACACGCACGCCCTCGAACAATTCCTCGACGGGCAGCCCGCCGTACGCCTCAGCGGGGCATACACGCTCGTAAACCTCGCAGACGAATGGCTCGCCGACACCTCTCTCCCCGAGCAGGTACGCCGCGAAGAAGCCCAAGCCATTATCGACGAGCTGACCGGGTGCATCCGCACGCCCTACCCCCTCGCGCAAAAACGGCAGGTCCTAGAAGCAGACGAGGCACCCGAAGGGTACGAAGGCGACTTTACGCGCGATCAGGAGGCACTCCGCGAAGAACAGCTGGTGCGCCGCACGGTCTTCATGGAGTTCAGCCGCCGCCTCGCCGCAGTCGCCGAGAGCCCCGAAAAAGACAAAGCAGAAGACCAGCACGCGGTGCCGCCAATATCGCCCATGTGGGCTGACCTGCGCTTCGACTTTGGCGGCGCGCCCATCTTCTACCCGCTGGGGCAGCTGTACTTTCAGAACGCCGATTTCGCCTCCGCAACCTTCTACGGCCCGGCAGATTTCTTCAACGCAACCTTCCACGGTGACACCAGCTTCTCCGCGGCACAGTTCACCGCTGACGCATCCTTCCACGGCGCGAACTTCAACGACTGGGTGGGGTTCAGCGCCGCGCACTTCGCGGGCGCGGCAAGCTTCGCAACCGTAACCTTCACCGGCGAGGTTGACTTCTCAGACGTGGTCTTTTCAGCTGCGGCCGACTTTGGGGTAGCTTCCTTCGAGGCCGACGCCGACTTCTCACGCTTGAACACCGCGGGCATAGCCAGCTTCACGGCGATCACCTTCGGCGGAGAGGCACTATTCACCGCCTCCACGTTCCACGAT
Source organism: uncultured Actinomyces sp. (assembly GCA_900541895.1). Lineage (GTDB taxonomy): Bacteria > Actinomycetota > Actinomycetes > Actinomycetales > Actinomycetaceae > Pauljensenia. The sequence continues at coordinate 1,072 of UWSI01000016.1, forward strand.
GAAGCACACTTCGCAGCATCGGTCTTCAACCGCCCGGCGGTGTTCTCCAAGTCGCTGTTCGGCGGGGCCGCGCGCTTTGCCGGTATAGCCACCAAGCAGTCCGCGATGTTCAGCAATGTACGCTTTGCGAGCGCGGCGGACTTTAGCGGAGCGTCCTTCACGCAGTTCGCGGATTTTGATGGGGCGCGGTTCGACGGCGACGCCACGTTCAGCCGGGCGTCGTTTATTGCGCTTCCGAGAACGTCATATGAAGATATGGACTTCCCGCAGTACGCGTACTTCGATAAGGTCACCTTCGCGCAAGATGCCGACTTTAGCAAGGCGACGTTCACGGCGCATGTCGGCTTCGGCATGGTGACGTTCGCGCGGGCGGTGAGCTTCAACGGGACGAGCTTTGAGGGAGCCTACTTCCCGGGTGCGACGTTCGGTCAGCGGGCAGATTTCAGGCAGACTAGCTTCGCATACGTTGAGCCGTCCTTTGAGGCTTTGGAAAGACGGATGCAGAGGGCACGGTTCTCTGCGCAGGCGGATCCGCAGGATTACCTGTTCGAGGCGCGCCCGGAGAGTCCGCACGGTTTCAGCTACGGCGAGGCGCAGCTTCTTAATAGAACGTTCGTTCTGCCTCTCGGTGCCGTGCTGTACGACCCGGAGTCCTGGGACGAAGAGAAGCAGGAGTACACCCGCTTCAGTGAGCCCGCACAGTAAAACCTAGCTCTCCCCTATCGTCGGGGAAGCTCCCGCACACAGACCCCGCCCGCACCTGACCCCGGGACTTTTATGCAGGCCTCAGAAATTCACCGTGCGCACCACGGCCTCGGACTCGGTCAAAACCCGACCAGCGCGGAAGTTTGCCAGAACGGGAGAACCAAAGCTCAGCGCGTGGAACCAATCCTCGGCATCCAACACAATGAAGTTCGCCGTGTTTCCAACCTCAATGCCGTAATCGGAGAGGTTGAGCGTGCGCGCTGCATTGTGAGTGATGAAGTTGTAGGACCCGGTGATCTCACTGCGCGCCATCATCTGGGTGACGTACAGGCCGTTGAGCACGACATCTCGCAAGTTTCCGGTACCCATGGGGTTCCACGGGTCCTCAATATCATCCTGGCCGAAGGAGACGTTGATTCCTGCCTCGGTCAGTTCCTTCACGCGGGTGACGCCTCGTCGCTTCGGGTAGGTATCGACGCGCCCCTGCAGGTGCGTATTGACCAGCGGATTCGACACGAAGTTAATGCCGCTCATCTTGAGCAGGCGCACCAGGCGCAGGAAGTAGGCGTTGTTATACGAGTGCATCGCGGTCGTGTGCGAGGCGGTGACTCGCGGACCAATCCCGGCCTCGAGCGCGCGCGTGGCCAGGGTTTCCAGCCCGCGCGAAGCCTCGTCGTCAATTTCGTCGCAGTGCACGTCCATGAGCAGTCCGTATTCCTGGGCAAGCTCGACTGCAAAGTTCAGCGAGGACACGGAGTACTCGCGGGTGAACTCAAAGTGCGGGATGGCCCCGATTGCATCGACGCCCATTTCAGCCGCGCGACGCATGAGGTCGCGTCCGTTCGGGAAGGACTCGATGCCTTCCTGCGGGAAGGCGACCAACTGCAGGGTCATGGAGTCCTTGAGTTCCTCACGCAGGTCAATGAGCGCGCGAAGGGCTGTCAGGTCCGGGTCAGTAACGTCGACGTGCGAACGCACGTACTGAATTCCGAACTGTGCCTGCTGACGAAGCGCCCGGCCCGCACGGTCCTTGACGTCCTCGTAGGTCAGGGTCTGCTTGCGCTCACTCCACACCTCGATGCCCTCGAAGAGGGTTCCGCTTTCGTTGTAGCGCGGCTGTCCCGAGGTGAGCGCCGTGTCTAGGTGCACGTGCGACTCGATATAGGGAGGTAGAACCAGCTTGCCCGTGTAGTCGCGGACCTCTTCGCCTTCACGAGGCGCCAGTCCCGCACCAATTTCCGCGAACTTTCCGTCCGTGATGCGAATGTCGACTCCGGCGGGGCCGTCTTCAATACGGACGCCCGTGATGAGAAGATTCGCGCCTTTTTCTCCCATTGCCGAGGCCTGGGTGTGAGGCATGTTGTTTCCTTCAGTTTGCGCGCTCATCGACGGATTCCCTTCTCGATTGCGCTTCCGACGAAGTAGACGAGGATGGCGACGACCATGGCGTTGATCGAGACGATTCCGAAGCCGGGGGTCAGCCAGCCGGTCAGTGCGCCTGCGACCAGTGCGACGATCGGTGCCCATTTGACCTCGGGGTCATCTGATCCCATATCCATGTAGCTGCGGCGACGTGCAAAGTAATCGGCAACCAGAACTGCACCGATGGGGGGCAGGGTGGCATTGAGCAAGCTGAGCCAGCCGACAAAGTTGTCGTAGAGCCACAGGGCTCCAAGGGTTCCGATGATGCCTGCGACCAAAACCAGAGGCTTCTTGTTGATTCCGGTGATGTTCGCGTAGCCCAGGCCGGTGGTGTACAGGGCGTTGTTGTTTGTCGTCCAGATGTTTGCACCCAAGACGATCAGCGCAGGAATCAGCAGGCCCTGAGCGATCATTACGTAGAAGATGTCGTCCTTACCGGTGAAGGCTCCACCGACCGCTCCGAAGGAGAACATCAGGGTGTTACCGATGAAGAAGGCGATCACAGTGGTAATCACTGCCGAGGTCGCGGACCTCGCGAAGCGAGTGAAGTTGGGGGTTGCGCTACCGCCGGAGACGAAGCTTCCGATCACGAGGCCGATGGCTGCAACGGTGGTCATGCCTTGGTTTTGGCCGAAGACTGCGGCAATACCGCCGCCTGCGTTGACCGCACTGATCATGGAGTAGCTTCCGAGGATTGCGATCAGAGGTACTGAGACGAAGGAGACGATCTCAATGGCCTTGATTCCGAAGTAGGCCGAGGCGGTCATCAGGCCGCCCGCAATGATGACGACGGGCCACGCGTTGATGTGCAGGGTCTCGGCGGTGGGGATTGCGAACATTGCGACGCCCACGCCAAACCATCCCATCTGAGTGAAGGAGATCAGCGCTGAGGGCAGGAAGGAACCGATGCGGCCGAAGGTACGACGGGACATGAGGTCGAAGCTCAGACCGGTCTTTGCGCCGATGTAGCCCAGCGCACCCGTGTAGACCGCAAGGATTGCGCCACCGACGATGACTGCCCACACATATTGGCTGAAGTTCAGGCCGTTACCAAGCTTGGCACCCACGCTCATCGAAGCCGAGAAGAAGGTGAAGCCGAGCATAACAAAACCGACGGCCCAAAATGACCGTCGGTTCTTTGAAGGAACTGCTTCAAAAGAGAAATCATCATCGTGTCGGATGACGTCCTCTTTGTGTCGTTCAGGTGCAATTGTGCTCATCGGTTATCCTTCCAGGTTCTGAGGTTTCGTAGCGCGTCGTTCGTTATCTGTCTTGTTTGGTCCGTCACCTCTGTCACCTAGGCACACCCGGTTTTCATGTATTTGCAGACTGGGTAATGGCGTGATGAGCAGGATTGGATCTAGGCCAAATTGTCAATAGGTTACCGCGCACAGCGCATCCAGCGCAAAGTTCAGCACTGTGACTCTGCACGCATCAATTCCAAACCCTAAGATAACCTTCGATTAACCTAAAAAATACCTGATAATAGGGCTGTGGCCCCATCTCTCCCTCCTAGAAGATGGGGCCACAACCTGATTGCGAAACTATGAGCAACTAGCGCCCAAAGCTCCATTTTTCAGTCTGCCCTGGGTGGCAATCCCAGATATGAAGGACAGTCCCATTCTCTGAAGAGTCCTCGCGAACTGTCAGACATTTCCCAGTCTGAACATTCTGAAATTGTCCATCAGGCAGGTGCTTCCATTCGAGCTGACAATGTGACCTTGAATTGAAAAATCGTGAATTTCCAGCGAATTCAAACATGGGTGGTCTCAGGGGTTGACACGATAATTATCGAAGAAAAACCCGCGCCCTCCACGGAGCAAGCGGCGCACCCATCTCTTCCCACACATTCGCATTAGTCAGAACTGGAACAAACTCCGGTGCGGCCTCGGAAATTTCTGAAGGAAGGACCGGAGCCAGATCTTTCGAGGAAAGATTTGCAATAACTACCAGCTGGTGCTCATCCAAGGTACGGCGGAAAGCGAAGATTTCACGGCTTCCCGCATCGATGCGCTCAAAACTTCCGTTGGCAACTACTGCCAAGCGGTGACGCAATTCAATCAGAGCCTTGAAGTAGGCAAAGACCGAGGTCGGATCACCCACTTGCTCGGAAGCATTAATCACCGGGTAATTCGGATTGACCGCAATCCACGGCGTGCCCGTAGTGAAACCAGCGTGCGCAGAGCCATCCCACTGGACGGGAGTTCGCGCGTTGTCGCGGCCCATGGCACGCAAACCATCAAGGACACGCTCGAGATCGTCTCCGTGTTTAGTGGCCACACGGTAGTAGTTGGTGGACTCGATATCCTCAAAGTCCTCAATCCCCGCGAAGACCGTGTTTGTCATACCCAGTTCTTCACCCTGGTAGATATAGGGGGTTCCGCGCAGGAGGTGAAGAATCGTCGCAAGCGCAGTCGCGCTGTCACACCAGTACTTTTCATCGCCGAAACGGCTGACCGTACGCGGTTGATCATGGTTGCACAGGTAGAGGCTGTTCCATCCCCGCTCGGCGAGGCCATATTGCCAACGCGTAAGCGAATCCGCAAGGTCTCCAGCTTCCAGTGTGCGTCGGCCAAATTTTCCTTCAGGCAGGCCCAAGCCAACGTGCTCGAATTGGAAGATCATATTCACTTCGTGGCGCGCAGGATCGGAATAGAGAGGCGCATTTTCAAGGAGCACTCCGGGGGTTTCCCCGACGGTGAAGATCGCTCCGCGGCCTTCGAAAACCTCTCCGTGCATTTCCTGGAGAAATTCGTGCAGGCGCGGCCCCTCCATGTAGAAGGGGCTTCCGTCGGCAAGATCCTGACCGGGATGACAGATGCCATCGGGAAGGCCGGGAACCTTAGAAATCAGGTTGATGACATCCATTCGGAAGCCGTCGACGCCTCGGTCAAGCCACCAGCGCATCATTTCGTAGACGGCCTGACGAACTTCTGGGTTCTCCCAGTTCAGGTCGGGTTGCTGCTCCGCAAATAGATGCAGGTAGTACTGCCCTGTCGCCGGGTCATACTTCCACACCGGACCGGAAAAGAAAGACTCCCAATTCGTTGGTTCCGCTCCGGGAGTTCCGCCTTCAAAACCTGGCCGCGGATCGCGCCAGTAGTACCAATCGCGTTTGGGATTATCCAGTGATGAGCGCGATTCAAGGAACCAGGGGTGTTCATCCGAGGTGTGGTTGACGACCAAGTCCATAACCAGCTTCATACCCAGAGAGTGAACATCGGCAATGAGCTGGTCGAAGTCCTCCATGGTTCCGAAAACCGGATCAATATCCTGGTAATCGCTGATGTCGTAACCGTTATCGGCCTGTGGCGATCGATAGATCGGTGAAAGCCACAGGACATCAACTCCCAGCTCTTTCAGATAGCCCAGTCGAGAGCGGATTCCCTGAAGGTCCCCAACACCATCACCATTGGAGTCTTGGAATGAGCGCGGATAAATCTGATAGACAACCGCACTCTTCCACCATTCATCAGCCGAAAGCTCGCTTAGGGCATTGGTTTTGGGAAGTGAAGCCTCAGAGAATAACACGAAGAACCTGCCAAACTTGTAGCGGCGGAAGATCCACCTTTGCCTGCGCTCCCTCACAGTGAACACGAAGTTCTTCTAGGTGTCCACTACCGTCTGGGTCCGCCACGAATACGCGGGGAGTACGCCCCGCGCAGCAGCGCAATGTCAGTCGTCCACCTTCAACAAGAATCCCTGAACGCTTAGGCCCATCCCACAGAGTGTCCTTTTGCCCGACAAGGTTGATGAGGTGAACAACCAATCCGTGGGGTGTCGTCGTCACTCGCCTCCACACTGCCCCTTCCTTGGAATCCTCCGTCACGCTCAGATTGTCGTAGGCAACCTCAACATCCTCATTCAATGGGCCCGCAAATGAATCCGTCACTTCTGCAATTCGCGGATCCATCAGGATTTCATCGTGTTCAACCAAGAAGTCGTACCAGCGCTTGAGCATATCCACGGTGCTGTCAGCGGCCTCGTGGTTATTGACGTAGTAGGGGTCGACGAGGACGTTTCCACCTTCTCCCGCCAGAAGCTGAGTTGCCCCGTGAGAGAAGAGCGTTGCCATCGTAAGTTTGTTCGCCTGTTCCGATTCTTCTGCCGAGGCCTTGGAGTAGACGCTTTGATACGCCGCAAGAACCACGGGCTTACCTTGCGCAACGCTTCTCGCCCGAGACGCAACACCCGCGAGCGCACCCAGCGTTGTAATGGGAGCCCAGGGTTCGATGTACACAGTATCTTGGGGAGTACCAGCAGTGGCCCAAGTTGGGAAGTCATTGACATTGTTGAAAACAAGGACAGTGTTTGGAAGTCCATCGCGCGCAGCGCCGATCATGCGCGTGAAGCTCTGCGACAAGTCGATAAATTCACCGTCGGCACGAGTTGCATACTTTGGGTATCCGTATTGATCGAGGTGGAATCCCTGGAACCCCACCTGCTCAACGCATTTTTGAAGGTCACCGATGAAGTGTGCAAGCCATCCCCTAGCAGCCGGGTCGACAATCTGAAGGAAACCACCCAGCTCATAGGGTGTCCCATCACATTGCATCAGTGCAGCATCCTTCCACTGGCCCCACTCTTCATTTCCGACGCCATAGACAGCGGCGTATCCGAATGAGCGAGATCCAGCCTGCGCCAGCGCACGGATCAGGCGACGAACCGTTTCCAGTGAAATCGGTTGGTCAAGAGGATCGAGATAGGTCTCTCCTCCACCTACAAGATCCGCGTGGCGGTAGGCCCAGTCGTAGAACTGAATACCGTTGAGGTGCAGCTTGCGCGCCAAGCGAGCGACGGCCTCGACATCCTTATCGGGGGCATAGCTTGCAACGAAACCGTAGCGAAGTCGCTGACGAGTATCGCCAAGAACCTGAAGAGCGGTGGAGGCAAGGACCTCGTTCCCATCGCACATCAGAACGCCGTATCCACCCTCTTCCAAAGTGCCAAAGGACACCGATTCACCCAGCGGAGGTTCGGCCTCAGCAATGAGGGCTCCCAGGTGGGTCAGACGCAAGGTGGCGGCGGGAGGAAGGGGTGAATCGGCAACAATGTCGATGCGTACATCGTCTTTGACCTCAAAGGCCGCGGACACTGGAAGAAGTTCGAACATGGGATTTAATCCTTTCACTGCACCAGCCCTCACCTTCGTTAGACTTCTCTGCTTCGTCGCTGTGTGTCTTTTCGTGAGGCGGTCATCATTGGCCACTGGAGGTTATTTCACCAAATAAAAATACTTGCGTCAAGTGTGTGATCTATAGTCTAATTACTCTGCTATTTATTTAATTTGGTAAAGAAAGGCGGTCATGATGGGGTGGCAGCCTCAGGATGAACTTGCGCAGAGCGTGGCACTCGAAGTCCTCCTTCACGGACCACTCGGCCGCTCCGAATTAGCCCGTCGTCTTTCACTGGCACCCGCGACGCTCACCCGCATCAGCACCGATCTGATCGCCTCAGGACTCCTGACCGAAGTACGGACCACCCGCACGGGAACATCCGGCCGCCCTTCGATCCCCCTAGCCGTCGTTCCCGATAGCCATCATTTCCTGGGAATCAAAGTTGCCGACGACTGCCTCACCGCTGCGGTCATTAACCTGAAGGCACAGGTCTTAAGCTACGATCAGCTTCCTCTTCCCACGCACTCCCCCAAGGACGTTGGTGAGGGCATTGCCTCCTTGGCACGCCAGGCCGAAAAGACTTTCCGCATCGACGCGATTGGCGTGGGCATCGGCGGTGTTGTCACAGATCAGGGCATCATCCGATCCGCGCCCTTCTTGGAATGGGAAGATGTCGATCTTGTCGGCCTTTTGCGCGAATACACCAAAATCCCTGTTTTCGTCGCAAATGATCTGACGGCCTATACACAGGCGCAGCACTGGTTTGATCTGGGCGCACAGCATCGGAATTTTGCGGTCCTGACTTTGGGCGTCGGCACCGGTTATGGATGCGTTGCAAACGGGCGACCGCTAGAAAACCAGGATTCAGGCATCGGTTTGGTCGGGCACTGGCCCCTGGATCCCCTAGGCCCACTGTGCTCGCAAGGGCATCGCGGCTGCGCAGAATCCATGCTGACAACCCCCGCGATCACCCGCTCCATTTCTGAAGCACTTGGACGGGAAGTCACCTGGGATGAAGTGATTTCTTTGGCAGAGTCCGAAGATCCTGCTGTTTCCGCCGTCTTGCGTGCGTCCGGATTAGCGCTCGGACGTTTGATCGGCGCAATCGCTAATCTGACAGCTCCAGAAGTCGTCATCATCGGCGGCGAAGGCGTTGCCATGGCATCGCTGAGCAATCGATGGATGCGCCAGGGCTTAGCGGAAACCCGCGACCCACGAGCCTCGCTGGTCAAGATCGAATTGGCCTCGCCAGCGAATGAAACCTGGTGCAGGGGAGCAGCGGTTATCGGGCTCCAGGGCTACGTATCCAAGCGCCGCTCCTAAGAACGACTCGGTACAGACCGCACAACTCCCTCTTCCTGCCTCGCAGGCACAAACTTGGGGGCACCGGCCCACACACCGATGCCCCCAAGCAACTCACCATCCAACTTTTTGGGTCAGGATTTCACCCCTTCGTCGCGCCACCGGCAAGGCCGGCAACGATGTACTTCTGAAGGGCGACGAACAGGATCAAGACGGGGATCGCAATAACCGTTGCGACGGCCATCAGGTCATTCCAGTTCGTTGCGTACTGACCAATGAGTCGGTTCAACGCAACCGTCAAAGGCTGCAGATCCGCCTTCGTGAGCAAGGTCAAGGCAAAGGTAAATTCACCCCATGTCATCAAGAAGGAGAAGGAACCGATCATAATGACACCGGGACGGATCGTCGGGATGACGACTCGGACAATGGTTCCAATGATGCCTAATCCATCAAGTCGCGCGGCCTCTTCAACTTCCTTGGGGAACTGCTTGAAGAAGGGGCGCAGCATGATGATCGCAAAGGGTAGTGTTCCCGTCACATCCGCCAAGATGATCGAGGGAAGGGTGTTAACCATTCCAGCGTGACGGAAAAGAACGAACATCGGAATCGAGATTGCGATCGCAGGAAGCAGCTGGACAACACTGAGCAAGATCAACATGCCCGTTGTGATTGTGCTTCTCATTCGTGCAATTGCGTAGGCCGCGGGAATTGCAAAGAGCAGCGTCAGCACCAAACATCCGGCTGCGATGATTGCCGAATTTCCCAGCGCCTTCCAGATCCCGAAGTTGTCACTGAAAGCGACCCTAAACGAGGCCAGGGTTGGGTTTTGCGGAATCAGATGCGGGGGCTGCGCAAAGGTTTCCATCTGCGTCTTGAAGGCCGTACACACCATCCAGTAAACGGGGAACAGGTAGAAAATTGCCATGACCCACGCGAATGCGGATTTCCCAATCCGGACGCGCCCCTCGCGCTTTTCGCGCTTCGTCTTCGCTAAGCCCTTTGTTCCCGAGGCTGCGGAAAGCGCCTCGCCTTTAGGTGAACTTTCGTCCGCCACAGTCTGGACTTTTTCTTGAACTTCAGCGGTCTTTTCAGACATCACTGGTCCTCCTTATCCAGCGAACGAACGTAGAACCACGACAGAGCCAGCGGCAAAACCATGGTCAGCATTGAAGCTGCCGCACCGTTACCAAAGTCGAAAACCTTGAAAGTTTGTAGGTAGGTGAAGATCGGCAGGGTTGTGGTCGCCTCGACGGGACCACCCTTGGTCATGGTGTAGATCAGGTCGAAAACCTTGTAGGTATTGATGACGCCAAGCAAGAGCAGCGAAATCACCACGGGGCGCATGAGAGGTTCGGTGATGGAGAAGAAGGTGCGAATTGGGCCAGCGCCGTCGACCTCTGCGGCCTCGTACAGGCCGTCATCGATGGTGTGAAGTCCTGAAAGGATCAGCAGCATATTGAAGGGCATACCAACCCACAGGTTCGCAACGACGATTGCAATCATTGCGGTTGTTGGACCGGTCAGCCACATCACCGGGTGATCAATAATGTGCAGGCTCATCAAGAAGTAGTTGATCACGCCGAAGTCAGAGTCGAACATCCAACGGAAGATCGTGCCCGTGACAACAGCGGGAAGGATCCAGGCGACCAATAGGAGCGCGCGAATGATGCCGTTACCCGGGAAAGGTTTGCGGAAGAACAAGGCCAGCGCGTAACCAACAAGGAATTGCAGGGCAAGTGAGGCAACTGTCCAGATGATGGAGAGCTTCACGCCATTCCAGAAGCCTGGGCTCTTGACCATCGCTTCATAGTTCGCCAGGCCCGTGGGGTGATAGTCACCCGAAATAAGGTTTGCGCCGTTCGCGTCAGAGATGGACAGCCAGATGTTATAGATCAGTGGGACAACAAGAAAAATCGTTATGTAAATCAGTGCGGGTAACGCCAGAAGCAGTCCTAGGCGCCGTGTTCGCGCCAAAGAACGTGATCCGTCGTCGTGGCCCGCTGTTTTCGTTCGCGCCATCGAAATTCACTCACAGATCCGAGGTTTGTGTGGGAATACTGTTGCGGCCTGGCAGGCTCAGTGGCCTGCCAGCACCAAAACAGGGATGTTTCCCCACGCGAGCGGGAGATTCGCTGCGGCTTCAAGCCGTTGCTCATCGTTGCGTTCCCACTCGCGCGGGGAACTTTATGTGTGTGTTGGTTACCTAGGGGCGATCGCCCCCAAGCAAACCGGTTTCTTGCGCTACTCAGTTCTTGGGCAGCAAGGGGTTGATTGAGTCCGCGGCCTTCTTTGCTGCGGCCTCGGGGGTCGATGCGCCCGTCAGAGCTTCCTGCATGGACAGCTGGATGGCCTCAGAAATCTTCGGGTAATCCTTGCCGTATGCACGTGCGTGTGCGTCAGCAAGCTGGCCTTCGAAGACCTTGAGCTTTGCATCGTTCGAGAGCTTGAGCTTGCCCTGGAGGTCGGGGCGAGAGGACAGCTGGCCGGAGCCATCGCAGTAGATCTTGGCGCCTTCTGCGCTGGTTAGGAACTTGGCGAGCTTGACTGCTGCATCAGACTGCTTGGCACCGTTCATGACGACAACGTTTTCGCCACCCATCGAGGTTGCTGCACGCTTGTCCTTGGGCAGAGGAGCAACATCCCAGTCAAACTGGGCGTCCTTGGTCAGGGTTGCCAGCTCCCAGGGGCCATTGATCATCATGGCGGACTTGCCGGTGATGAACTGGGTACGTGCGTCTTCCTGGGTGTAGTTCGAAACGGCCTCGGACATGGAACCGTCGTCGATCAGGCCACGCAGGTAGGCCAGAGCGGTTGCGCCAGAGGTGGCGTAATCGTTCAGGTCACCGCCGGTCTGCCACACAAAGGGCAGAATCTGGAAGGTAGCGGACTCGGACTTCACGGCCGAGATCGCGATGCCCTTCACGTCACCCTTGGTGGTCTTCTTTGCGACGTCCTTGAGGGATGCCCAGTCGGTCGGAACCTCAACGCCCGCGTCCTTGAGCATCTGCTTGTTGTAGTACAGAGCCAGGTTGTTGGAGTTCAGCGGAATACCGTAGGTCTTACCCTCGTAGACGACCGAGGACCAGGGGCCATCGAAGAAGTCAGACTTGTTGATTCCGTCGTTGCTCAGATCCTTGAGCATTCCCAGGGATGCGAAGTTCTGGTTGTCGACAACGTCGACGACTGCGACATCGGGAACCTGACCGCCGACCGAGCCCTGAAGGATGGACTTGGACAGGTCTGCAAACGCAAAGGTGGTGCGCTTGACCTTGATGTCGGGGTTGGCCTTCTCGAACTCAGCGATCGCTGCATTGATCGAGTCATTGGCGGTTTCACCGCTCAGGTAGTCCCACATCTCAACGGTTACTTGACCGCCGGATGCGCTGCCGGAGTCGGCCGAATCCGTCTTCGTCCCGGAGCATGCTGCCAATCCCAGTGTCATTACGCCGGCACCGAAGAAGGCAATCCCGCGCATTGCGCGCTTAGATGCGTGTGCCATTCTTTCTCTCCTTTGAGTGTCGATAGTTGTCCGTCAACCAACTATCTAGATCCGTGTTTTCACGGATGAATAATGGGATGCACTCCAGTGGTGCATCTATGGTGAGTTCACTTCCGCCTTCGAAAGTCTCACCAAGCATGTACGAGGCCGTAGCCTCTTGAGCCTCATCACCGCGGCTTGGGGCGATGAGAAGTTGGCGCCACCGCGCACCACGCGGAAGGTAGACGCGGGCAGTGCGGGAGCCTGCCTCGGTAATCGGGGAAACCAGGAGGTCGGGACCCAAGAAGAACTCCCCGTCCCAGCTCCAACAGCGCTCGTCCTCGGGGAATTCCAGGAAGAGGGCGCGCATAGCGGGGATTCCGCGCTCGCTGGCCTCGTCCATCACGCGAGTGAGGTAGGGGCGAAGGGTGTCGCGTAGGAGGATGTAGCGGGAGCAGATATCCGCGACTTCCTCTCCGTAGGACCAGATTTCGTTGGGGCCGCCGGGGTTTTCCGAGGCCACGTCTTCGCGGGGTTCGCGGTGTCCATGAACGCGCATGAGCGGGCAGAAGGTTCCGAATTCGAACCAGCGGGCAAAGAGTTCTTGGTATGCGGGGTCGCTAGCGTCGCCTCCGTGGAAGCCACCGATATCACTGGTCCACCAGGGAATTCCTGCGATTCCAATGGATTGCCCGGCTCGCACCTGCGTGTAGAGGGCCTCCCACGTGGGGCCGATATCTCCGCTCCACACGGCGGCGCTGTATTTTGCCTGGCCTGCCCAGGCGCTGCGGCACAGGGTCAGGAATTCGTCTTCGCCCTCTTCACGCATACCTTCCCAGATCATGCGAGCATTCTCGCGTGGGTAAAGGTTCGAGACATTCAGGCCCTTTCCCGCATAAAAACGCAGGTTAGAGGGGTGACCGGGATTGAGTTCAGGCTCGCAGGCATCCAGCCAGAACACGCGCACACCCAGATCGAAGTAGTTGTTCTTGAGCTTGTTCCACACATAGTCGCGCGCCGTCGGATTCGTGGGGTCATAGAAGGCGACGGGAAGCGGGCGATCCATTCCCTTATCACGGAAGGTTTGGTGGTATTCAACTCCGGCTTCGGTGCCGACCAATAAACCTTTTGCGCGGATTTCCGCATCTGTTTCGGCAAGGGGTGAGACCGTGGGCCACACGGAGACCATGAGTTTGGTGCCCATTTCGTCCAGTTCGGCCATCATCGCTTCGGGGTCGGGGTATTCGCTTGGGTCAAAGCGCCACTCCCCCATAGCCGGCCAGTGGATGAAGTCGGTAACGATGACAGAGAGGGGAAGGCCTCGGCGGTGGTATTCGCGGGCAACTTCCATAAGTTCGTTTTGGCTGGTGTAGCGCAGTTTGGATTGCCACAAGCCCAGTGCCCACTGAGGAATTCGGGGTGCGTGGCCCACAGCGTCGGCATAGGACTGGAGGATTTCCTTGGGAGTGTCTCCTACGCACACCCAGTAGTCGATCCATTCGCTTGCCTGCGCGACCCAGCGGGTGGCTTCTTTGGCAAATTCCACGCGGCCAACACTGGGGTTGTTCCACAGGAATCCGTAGCCCCTGTCTGAGAGGACGAAGGGGATGGAGACTTCACCGTTTCGTTGAATCAGATCAGAGACGACGCCCTTGTGGTCAAGGAAATTGTAGGAATGCTGGCCCATTCCGAAGAAGCGCTCGGCGGGGTCCGAGGCAAAGCATTGGTGCACTTCGTGTCCTCCGAAACCCGGGTAGATTCCGTGGGCTCCTGGCCACCAGAAGTGCTCAGGGGCTTCGCGCAGGATGGATCCGCCATCCTTGTGGAAATCCAGGAGGAATCGGGAAATTCCCGTCCCACCATCAAGGTTGGCGACGACGCTGATGCGCCCGTTGGTGAAGACTTCTTCGGGGCGATCGTAGCCGGGGATTTCGGTGACAGAGCAGGGTTCGCTACTCCCGGCAGGCTCTGCCAGCATCGAAGCCTGGGTGAGCGGGTCCGCGGATGCTCCAGAGGTCGCGCCGAGGCCACTAAGGGGTGCGGCCTCGAGCGCGCCCAGTCCCTGGGGGAAGTTCGCATTGGGGCCTATACGCACGCGAAGTGCATTGCGACCCCAGGCCTCAATGCGGATGAACTCGTGCGCATAGGAGAGTTCGACTGCGCCCGGGTACTCCTTTTTCGTGTACACCTACGACTCCTTAGCGAAGAGTACGAATACGTATTCGCTCCATGCTTCTATGCAGGAGATTTTCTGGTAATATCCATTACGCATACGTATTCGTTATGTAAAAATTTTTTGCGAGCATCGCTGCTCGCGTGTGATGTGAAACTCAAGATAAGTAGTAAAAGCGTTCCTGTCAAGAGAGCAGGAGGAACTGATGGCACGACAGCCAACCAGTAGAGATGTCGCAAAACTGGCGGGAGTCTCACAAACCACGGTCTCCTACGTCATGAGCGGCAGACGGACGGTGTCTCCGGAGACGGAAAAACGTGTCCAAATTGCAATGAAAGAACTGGGCTACCAGCCTCATGCGGGTGCTCGTTCGCTGCGCTCACGCAAGTCGCGCGTGCTTGGAGTTGTCATCCCCTACCACGAGGGTGCGGATGGGGCGGACCAGCACTACATGCTGATCTCACTGGCACAGCTCTTGCGTGAACATGATTTTGATCTGCTTTTGATCACCGCGAACGAGGGTGCGGCTGGGCTACGCCGCGTCATGACGACCGCGCTGTGCGATGGCCTGTTTATCATGGAAGTCCGCTTCAATGATCCCCGCTTGGAGGTCGTGGCCGAGGGCAAGATCCCCACGGTTTTCATTGGCACTCCCGGGCCCGGGCCCTTTAAGTCGCCGATCCAGTCCATTGACGTGGACTATTACGAGGCCGGCACCCAGGCCGTGCACCGCATTCGTGATGCGGGGGCACGCAATGTTGCCTTCGTACACTCGGCCAGCACAGATGTGCAGTCCTTGAATTTCGTCGCACAGTTTAAGCAAGCGGTTGTGGATACTGCTGGTGAGCTTGGGATTCCTCTGCTCTCACGCACCTGCGGAACTGGGATTCAGGCAATTCGCCACTTGGTCGGCCAAATTGCCGGCGAGGGACGGGTTGATTCCTACATTCTTGGACCGACGATTTCCGCTGATGACTGGTGCAATGCGCTGATGGATCTGGGAATTAGACCAGGACGCGATGTCTCACTGGTTGCCAGCGGATGGCATGCAGAGCGAGCCCACTGTCTTTTCGATGTCGACCATTTTGATACCCGGCCGGATGAGCTTTTGAGGCGAGCGGTTGAGATGCTGGTTGCCCAAATCGACGGGGAACCTCGAAAGGAAGCGGACGCAGATACTGAGGGACATGAGTCGACGACATCGTCAGATTTCGAGGCCAAGATCCACCGCCCCGTGCATGGACTGACCCTACTTGATCCAATCTTCGTGCCCGGAAATACGGTTATTGGAGCCGATCGGTCGTAGCGCGAAGCCGTGTTTGGCCTTCAGTTTTTCCTTTGTAGGCCCCGAAAAAGCCCACGGGGCCCTGAGTCATAACAGCTCAAGACCCCGTGAGATCGGCGTGATAGAGCCGGTTATTTCACCGACCCCAAACCTCAACAGTCCTTACTTACGCCCGCCGCGTGCAGCGTAGTTCTCTGCGTGACGCGCGAGTGCGGCGCGAACCAGACCCGCGAATAGCGGGTGAGCCTTCGTCGGACGCGACTTGAACTCGGGGTGCGCCTGAGTTGCCACGTAGTAGGGGTGCAGGGAACGATCCAGCTCAACAAACTCGACCAAGTTCCCATCGGGTGATGTACCCGAGATGTGCAGGCCAACCGATTCCAGCTGATCGCGGTAGTCGTTGTTCACCTCGAAACGGTGACGATGGCGCTCCGAAACCTGGGTCTTCCCATAGGCCTCGGCAACAATAGAACCTTCCTGAAGGACCGCGGGGTACGCACCCAGTCGCATGGTTCCGCCCAAATCGCCATCACCCTCAACAATGTCAACCTGCGAATCCATGGTGTGAACAACCGGATCCGGCGTCTCAGGGTCCATTTCCGTGGACGAAGCTCCAGCCAGGCCCAGCAGGTCACGCGCGGCCTCGATCACCATGCACTGCAAGCCCAAGCACAATCCCAAGGTCGGGATCTTGTGCTCGCGTGCCCAACGCAGCGCACCCAACTTGCCTTCGATGCCTCGGATACCAAAACCACCGGGGACGATGATCGCATCAACGCCACCCAGAGCCTTTTGCGCACCCTCGGGGGTTTCACAGGTGTCGGAGGCAACCCAACGCAGGTCAACGCGAGCGTTATTTGCAAAACCACCGTGCTTCACGGCCTCGGAAACAGAAAGGTAAGCGTCGTGCAGGTCAATGTACTTACCAACCAACGCAACCTCAACGCGGTACTTCGGCGATTCAACGCGCTCAAGCAGCTCGTTCCACTCACTCCAGTCCACGTCGCGGAAAGTCAGGCCCAGACGCTGAACAAGGAAGGCATCCAAGCCTTCGCGATGCAGTGTCGGGGGAACCTCATAGATCGAGGCCGCATCCTTACATTCGATGACAGCATCCCGGTCGACATCGCACATGAGCGCAACCTTGCCCTTAATCCCCTCGGGCAGCGGGCGATCCGTACGCAGCACCAGCGCATCGGGCTGAATACCGATGGAACGCAGCGCGGCCACAGAGTGCTGGGTCGGCTTGGTCTTGAGTTCACCAGCAGCGGGAAGGAAGGGGATCAGTGCGACGTGCACAAAGGCAACATTGTCTCGGCCCAGGTCAGCGCGCACCTGACGCGCGGCCTCCAAGAAGGGCTGGGACTCGATATCACCGACGGTTCCGCCAATTTCCGTGATGATGACATCGGGGGCATTGCCCTGAGCATCGGGCACAGCCTGGGCGCGCATAACGCGCTTGATTTCATCGGTGATGTGAGGGATGACCTGGACGGTATCACCCAGGTACTCGCCGCGGCGTTCCTTTGCAATAACGGTGGAGTACACCTGGCCGGTCGTCGCGTTCGCCGCGCCGGAGAGGTTCACGTCCAAGAAGCGCTCGTAGTGGCCGATATCGAGGTCGGTTTCTGCGCCATCTTCAGTGACGAAAACCTCACCGTGTTGGAAGGGGTTCATCGTCCCGGGATCGACGTTGATGTAGGGGTCAAGCTTTTGCATGGCAACGCTCAAACCGCGCGAACGCAGCAGACGCCCCAGCGAAGAAGCGGTCAAACCCTTACCTAATGAAGAAACCACACCTCCGGTGACAAAGATGTGGCGAGTAACGTTTTCCTGCGTCTCTTGACGACGTCCATAGCTGTTCACCATGGAATCCCAGTTTACAACCACCCGTTTTCTGTTGCTACCTTGAGTGCTTCAGCTCTCGTTCGCGCGTGGGTCTTATCCATCGCTGAGCTCACGTAGTTGCGCACCGTCCCCGCTGACAACATGAGCTCCGAGGCGACATCCTCCACGGTCCCCCCGCTTTCAAAAGCGCGCAGAACTTCAACTTCGCGCGCGCTGAGCGGGCTTTGACCTTTGGTGAGCGCATCGACCGCGAGCGCGGGATCGACCGTGCGCAGTCCTTGGGAAGTACGTCGAATTGCTTCTAGGAGCTGCTCGGCCGGCGCGTCTTTAACAATGAATCCAACGGCTCCCGCATCCAATGCGCGCTGGACGTACCCGGGACGTCCGAAGGTCGTCACCATGAGGACTCGCGCATTCGCCCCGCGCTCTTTCAAGGCCGCGGCTGCACTGATTCCATCCATCACGGGCATTTCAACGTCCATAATGACGACCAGTGTCGACGCAGCTTTCACAGCTTCTTCACCACGGGAATTCTCAGCGGTATAGGCCTCGACCGCGGCGATGGCCTCGCGACCATGAGCGACCTGAGCGACGACGTGCATATCGTCTTCCAAGTCAATGAGCGCGCTCAAGGCACCACGAATCAAGGCCTGATCATCGGCCACAATCACGTGAATCATTGGCATTCCTTTTACGCGCCAGTACTTGACCAGCCAATTCTATCTTCCGCTTAGGCGGACTCCCCGCGGAAAGTCAGGCGCAGTGCCCACGTATTCCCCTGGCTCCCCCACGTCATCTCCCCTTCCGAGGCCGCACGCTGACGCAGTCCTTCCAATCCGGCTCCTCCCCCTGCCGAGGCCTCCGAATAGCTGCGTGAATACCCGTCGTCTTCCACCAGAACCTCATCAGGGGTCAGGCGGACACTGATTGTGGAGGGACGAGCGTGGGTAATCGCGTTGGCAGTCCCCTCTCGGATGACATGTGCAGCCAAAGTTGCCCTGGGGCCGGGTGGGATTTCGCCTTGAATGTCAGCGATAAATTCAATCCCCACTTGCTCGCACAGTTCACGGGCCGACTCGACCTCTTCCTCGGCGGATAAGCTTCGTGAAGCGGCGATAATCCCACGCAAATCTTCTTTTGCTTGGCGGGATAACTCCAGGGTCTGCGCAATTTGCTCACTGGCCTCGGCAATCTTTCCCACGGAAAGCAAGCGCTGTGCGAGCTCATTCTTCATGGTGATGACCGTCAGCGAGTGTCCAAGAATATCGTGAAGATCCCCGGCAAAACGCAGGCGTTCGCGCTCGCGAACCAGGCTGATTGCTTGGCGTTGGCGTTGTTGCTCCGAGTGGTGATTATCGAAACTGCGGCGCACGGCCAGGGTTAATCCCAAAACCATTAGCAACGCGATGATCGCGTAGCTCAAGGCCAGCGTATCGATACTGCCAATGGGCAACAAGATGGCAATAACTTCCCAGCCGACAAGTGCCACGAGGCCGGGAACCACGTATTTCCTGGGGGCCTGAAGGTTCCAGCCTGCAATCGAGTAGGTGATGAAAAGGGCCGAGGTTACTCGCGATGCGCCGGCGACAACCAGGATGAGTCCCAGTGCAATCACCAGAGCCAGCAGGATCCCGTGCGAGATCCACATTTTCTTGGTGATGCGCGCTCCCCATTCAGGGGTCGGATTGACGATGTAAATTGCGATATCAGCAGCGGCAACCCCAAAGGTCAGAGTGAGGATCAGCGCGATCATCCCGGGGGATTCAACGCTAGGAATCATCCCCAAGGGAAAGGCCAAGAACGCCAGGTAGGGCAGCGCCCACAACACCGCGGACAAACGCGGGTGACGCTGTGACCACGAGGCACCGGTCCCTTGAGTGTTGGTGCTCATTCCTGTCCTTCCCCAGTAGTTGCCTTGAAAGTACTGTAAGTGTGTGCCCGGTTGCGGCGGACTTCTTAGCGATCAGTGTCCCTGCGCTGTGCCCAGATCGCAAGCAGTGCCATGGGAATAAGCCACGCGACCGTGGAAATCACCCACTTCCATTCGAAATTATCGAAACCGTAGAGGGGCAGCTGCGAGAGGTTGAAGAGTCCATAGAAGGGGCTATAGGGCGCGAGCGTCTTAAAAATCGACCCCATGGAATTGATCGGAATGAACATTCCCGCAAGGAAAGCACCCAGGACAACGACACCATTAATGACCGCAAAGGCGGTATCTGAGCGCATGAGGAAGGCCAGCGCCAGACCAAGGGCCGCGGAAATCACCGACGCAGCCAAGGTGATGAGCCCACTTTCAACCCAGGCCTCGGGTCTCATTCGTGCTCCGGTCGCATATCCGAAGGTATAGGTAATGACAATAACCAGCGCACTCATGGAAATCGCTGCGATCAAGCGGGAAAAGATGAAGGCACCCGAACCCACGGGGGACAGCGCAAAGAGCCTGGAGATTCCAGAGGTCCGCTCAAGGGCAACAACGGTTGCAGCCGATGCGGCAGCGATCATTACGCCGTACAGGGTCATTGACACCAAGACCGTTGCGCCAATATTTGCATTGATCGCCCACTCTTTCGAGTACTCCTGTCCTGCTCCAAACATCATGTACATGAAGATCGGAAGGATCAGCGCGAAGGCGAACATAGCGGGATTGAGAACTAGCTTCAGGAATGACTTCCAGGTGAGAAGCCCAAATCCCTGCCAGGAGCTCAGTGCCCGGCGGCTGATCCAGGGGTTTGTTGCTGCGTGAGTGTGAGTCGTCATTGTGAATCCTTAGAGAAGAGGTGCGAGGTGGCCAAAGTGAAAGGCAGAACTTCACGTCCCGCGTTCTACTGCGTGAGCTCGGTGAAAACATCCTCGAGGCTCGAGAAAACAACCTCGAATTCGCATGCCTGGGGAATGGCGACGATGTGCCGAGCGGCCTCGTCAGAGAAGGTCGTGTGGAACTCCACGCGTAGCCAGTGATCGGCAGCCAAGTCCCCATCGCCTAAGGAAGCAGAGGCGGAATCGGGGGAATCGACCTCGGCAATATCGGAAAGCTCCCACACGGTCCCAAGCTCAGCCGCACGCGCGGTCAGTCCTGCACGCACTCCCTCAAGAGAGGAAGCAGGGATAGAGAAGGCCAGGCGCGTTGACGAGTGCGCTCGGCGGATTTCTTCGGTGGGGGCGTCGGCGCTCACGCGGCCCGCATTGACGATGACCGTACGCTGAGCGTAGTCCTGCGCCTCGGCCAGGTAGTGAGTGGCGAAAAGGATCGTCTTACCTTTCGAGGCCTGCGTGCTCATGAGATCCCAGAACTCCTTGCGCATGGTGACGTCCATTCCGGCGGTCGGTTCGTCGAGAATGATGAGTTCTGGGTCAGGAATTAGCGCCATTGCTAGGCGAACGCGTTGCTGCTCACCACCGGAGAGCTTGCGTATTTTGCGGCCAAGAAGGTGGCGAAGGTGGGTTTCTTCGACAAGGGGGTCAATAGACTGGGTGCGCTTGTAGACGCGCGAGAAGAGTTTGAGGATTTCTGCGACGCTATAGTCCCCAGGAAGCGAACCCGATTGAAGAACGACACCGATCAATCCGCGGCGGATTGCTTCTTTGGCGCTCATGCCGAAAACTTCAACGCTTCCGCTATCTGCCTGTTGAAGGCCAAGAATGATGTCAATTGTTGTGCTTTTTCCTGCGCCATTTCGGCCAAGGAAAGCAACGATTTCACCGGAATCAACGCGCAGGTTCATGCCCTTGAGCGCGTGCACATTCCCGTAGGTCTTCACCAGGTCTTTCGCAAGGATCACTGGGGTTGTGGTTTGAGTGTCCGTATTCATGCTTTAAGTCAAACCTGTGAGGGACAACGACAACAGTGTCGTTTTTACGAAGTTTCACATGACAATTGTCATGAGGCAGCCAATGTGGGTGAAATTTAGTATGGAAGGGTGAGTTCAAGCGAGTCACCTCTTATCACTTTGCCCGTCCGCCGTCATTCCCACTTCTATCCGCAGGTTCGTCGCCTCCTTACCGAGGCCTTTCCACCCGCCGAACTCATTCCTGAATGGGTGATGAATGCGCTTGCACTGCGCCGTTCTATTGATTTCACGGCGTATTTTGATCCGGAAGAACCCTCGGGCTTTTGCGGAGTGACTTTCACTATTCACTCAGATGATTTGCTTTTTGTCCTGTTCTTAACAACGAATCCCGCGGTTCGCTCACGGGGATATGGAACGCGAATTCTTGACCAGTTGAAGGAGCGTTTCCCCGGTTTTGCCATTGCTTTGGAAATCGAGCCAATGACTACCGATGCCTCTAATTTCCATCAGCGTGAAAGGCGACTGGCCTTCTATCAGCGCAACGGCTTCGTCGAAACCGGATTGTATACGGACTATGAAGGTGATCAGTACGAGGTTTTGCGCTATCTTCCCTCTCGTCTTCCGGGTGAGGCGCATCAGGGTATGCAGTATGCAGATCTAGGGGTTTTACGCAGTAGCCTTGAGGAGCTTCTTGCGTCACTGGCCATACCGGTCTACATTCCCACCATCCACGTCGGTATTAGGGAATAGCCGAGGCCGCGGCTACGCGAGGGGGTCTGGTAGGTCGCGGTGGTCGTTGGGAATCAACACCGTTGGGTCAGGAACAGAACCATCAGAAGGACGAGCCCCAATCTTGTAGCTAAACTCCGTATTCTCCTGGCGAAGAATAACCGTCACAATCCCCCCATTTTTCTCATCCTTCCACGCAAGATAGTGGCCAACCCCAGGTACCGGACTGGCATAGTCATACACCAACACAAAACCCAGCGGATTCAAACGAGCATTCCCCCACTCAATAACCCGCTCCACATCACGCGGACCACACTGAACACGCTGGCTCTTAAGCCGATACCGCTTAAAACGAACATCCTCCTCATCCGCATCCATCTCACTAGGCCAAAGAGCCACGTAATACGGTGAATCACCAACAACTTCGTCTCTGAAACTCAAAATCCCCGGCTCAACCTCACGCTGAAATACCTCAATCGACTGACGATCACCCAACGACTTACTGCCCTCAGTCTCTGGAAATCTAGGCGCGTCCCTATCAAAATCCCAAATACTGGGAAGACTAGGACTCACATATCCGGCAACATCCCGAGAATCATTAGGAATCAACACCCGCGGATCAGGCACAGAACCATCAGAAGGACGAGCACCACTCTCATAAGCAAAACTCGTCCAATCCCCATTGATATTCACATCGACTGTTCCGCCATTGTCATAGTCGCGCCATACCAAGCTGCGTGAACCGTCTTTGTAAGTCTTATCCAAAGCAAGAACATAACCATAAGGTTCCACATAATCACGCATGACCTCGTAGACTGCGTCCACAGACACTTCAGCCCCATCGGTGTTCTGGCTATACAAAGTCCACGACTCACCCACAGCCGTACTTATCCTACTGCCCTCCGAATAGGGGCGTACTCCACCGGTATCTTCAAACAGTGCCTGCCGAGCAGAGAGAATATGCGGCTCCACATCACGCTGAAACGCCTCAATCGACACACGCTTCTCCAAAGGAAGACGCCCATCCATCGACGGCAAACCATCATCATGCAACAACGCATAAAACGAAAACACAAAAAAACCCACAACAGCGCACACAAGCACCACAACCACACGCCAAAAAAACTTCATGAGCTTGGCTCCAAGCCAGCCAAAATTCTCGCCATGTCCTTCTGCGTCTCAGTACCATCCTCTAGATACGTCGAATGGTTTCCAAAGGGACCTCGCGGAATTGTGTGGTAGGTTTCCCCCTCTGTTGCGTCACCGCTAATGTGCCTAAATGCTGGCATTTCGGTTGGATTTCGGCCAAAGTTTATATCCGTACCTATCCCCTGAACTATATCTCCAGGATAGGGGACAGCACTGACCCATCGATGCCCTTCCGGGACACGGTATTCAGCACCAAGTTGAACCCCCGAACCAGGGGAGCCAAACAGCACGAGATCATCAACCACATTTGGCGAAACATGCGATGCTGCAATCCCCGACGTTGTTGAGCCATAAGAATGACCGAGAAGAGTTAGATGTAATTTTTCCTGACTATTCCTGGGTATCACCCGAAGGCCTTCAAGGAAATTTACAAGTCTATCTGCACCAGCATTCGCACGATGCGTGTTTGCCACATTCGGGATGCTCAAAGGTGCGTCATATCCCAGCCAAGCTACTGTTGCATAACTCGATTTCCGCAGTCCCTGTGCAGCCGTAATTAATCCTTCCGATTTCGTGACGCAATCCAGCAAACTACCCCTAACCGTCGTCCCCTTTCCCGGGACATATACGCCAATATGCTGAGCTTCATCAAAATTGCCAATACCAATAGCAACCTTGAGCCGCTCACCACTGCGATCACATACCAACAACTTTTTCTCGGGATTGTCATGAAGGAACTGCTGAAGCACTTCGAGATCTTCTACATCGTCAAGTGCCTTCGAATAGCGATTTGCATACAAATGTGAATTCATTCCCCGGTACACAAGGTCGTCATGGGTTTGACGCTCTCTATCTCGAGCTTCCGCCAGCATTCCGTCAACAAGATTACTGTTCACCTCGTGACGTGTCGCAATGTCTACTCCATCCAGATTTCCAATAATTTCGGGATACTTCTCAATTAGTTTTTTCTTTTGCTGATCACTGAGCGAGCCCCACCACGCAGCAATCTGCCTGGGTTTCGAACCAGGCGGAGGAAGTTGAGCTTCTTCGTTATCCGAAGTCTGATATGCATGTTCTGCACCAGCCTCGCCGCTGTTCACTCGCGAAAAGCGAGCTTCCAGCTCACTAATAAAGGCCTCAGCGCGTGAAAGAAGGCTTGCGATCCGGGTGGAAGCGAACTGCAATGCCGGTTCATCGTCTACAAACGGATTATTTCGGCCATAAAACACCATCGGATCGCGCGGGGCTACCGCACCTGACGCAGAAATCGTAATATTCGTTGTCCGCTCAATCTCATGAATACTCGCAACATCCGCAACTATGTCATTAATTTCGTGCTCGGCCCACAAGAAAATCTCCTGTAAAGCACGAAGGTCTTCCACCTGACGGCGGGCCGCCTCGATCCGAAAGTGCCCCTGATCACGAGCCGCACTGGCGGTAGCACCCTCGAGATCGAAACCGCCGAGAACACGTGTGAAATCACTCAGACCAGACTTGCAATCTCTTGCAGAGTCTCCCACCTGCTTTGCAAGACTCGTGAAAACTCCAGCATTCCACTTCTGAACCTCTGACCAAGACACCATCGTCACACCTCCTCGCCGTCGTTGAGGTCAGCTCCAGCCTAACGAAGAAAGCTGATTCAGCAAGTATTTACTCGACACTATTTCGATATTTGAGAAAACAACCCATCGTAGGCAATTCGCGGACACTGGCCTCGTACCGCAATCATCCCGCACGGCTCAAAGCCATAAGCCTCCAAGGCTCGGCGCATCGGTCCATTATCAAGGTGCGTATCGCAGCGTAAATACGGAACTTGTCCCACGCAAAAGTCCATGACCGCGCGAGTGACCCCGCGGCCTCGGACGCTGGCAAGGCGATGGATCACGCCATACTCATCATCGAAGTGCCAGGCCCCATCAATCTGGGAATACTCCTCTTCCGGCCCGCGAGCGAAACTAAACACCGCCAAAGGCCCCTGTTCATCACAAACAAGGAAGCATGCGCCTCTTTCAATGTCGTTGAGCGCATCACTGCGGTTGGGGTAATCGCTGGGCCACTGCGTCGGGTTACCATTCGCCCGCATGAATTCCCGAGCATGATCAAAAGCAGACTCGATGAAATCCAGATCCTCGGAAGTGGCAGGGCGTATGAACATGTCATCAGGGTAGCCCACCCGAAAATCGCACGCGCCACCGGGCACCACTACACCCAAACCGATACCCTGCATTTATGGCCAGCGAACATCCCACACGACACGAGCACTTCGGTAAGTACCTTGCACTAGGTATTGGTACCCATGTCTTATGGGGTTTCTTCCCGCTCTATTTCCACCTGCTTGATCCCGCAGGTTCCCTAGAGATCATCGTCCACCGCGCACTGTGGGCCTTCCTTGCGTGCTTCATCACCTTGGCCTTGACCCGCTCACTGCCGCGAGTGTGGCGAATTCTCCACGATCCCTCGATCGCATGGCCTCTGGTCGCAGCGGGATTCCTTGTCGTCATCAACTGGACGACCTATATATACGCGGTACTCATTGGACACACGACCGACGCCGCACTTGGCTATTACATCAACCCCCTGCTGACCGTTGCCCTAGGCATGATCGTCCTGCGCGAGAAGATTTCGCGCCTTCAGGGGGTCGCATTAGTTTTGGGTGTGATCGCTGTTGCGGTCATTATTGTCGGCCTTGGGCGCCTGCCGTGGATCTCGCTGGCCTTACCCGCATCATTTGGCCTGTATTCCCTTGTCAAGAAACAGGTCGCACTCAAGGTCCGCCCCCTTGATGGAATGACGATCGAAACCGCCGTGGTCATCCCAATTCTTCTGGGTTACTACATCTACCTTGCTGCACACCAAGCGACTTCTTTCCATACGCTTGCTCGCTCGGGAGACGGAGCGATGTCGTGGCAGCTTCACCTGGCTCTTCTGATTGGTTCGGGGATCCTCACCGTCATCCCTCTGCTTACTTTCGCCAAAGCCTCGCAGGGCCTACCTCTTGGGCTTTTGGGGTTCTTGCAGTACATCTCGCCCAGCATTCAGCTGATCATCGGCGTGTGCATCTTCCACGAGCACATGGAGCCCACGCGCTGGATTGCAACTGGCATTGTCTGGGTTGCACTGGCTCTGCTCAGCATGGATGGTCTGCTTAAAGTACGCCGCTCCAAACAATAGCGATCACACCCGCGCAGAGCGCTATAAAGGCCCCAATTCCCCACACAAGAGCGGACCCGCCCCTTCCCTGCCCGGGTTCGCGCACGCGCTTTCCATTCGCAAAGGCCTCGAGGT
Source organism: uncultured Actinomyces sp. (assembly GCA_900541895.1). GTDB lineage: Bacteria > Actinomycetota > Actinomycetes > Actinomycetales > Actinomycetaceae > Pauljensenia. Next base: position 27,353 of record UWSI01000016.1, read on the forward strand.
CTTGAAGTGGCCCACTTTGGCGCGGTTGTGCCCAGCTCCAGTCCACCGCTTCCCCCACTGCCGAGGCCGGCGCCTGAACCTGCGCCGAGGCGTACTGTCCTGCGACCGGTGCCTCACTGTGCTGCGAGAACTGAGCCTGCGGTGCACGGTCAGTTCCGGGGACTGGGAAGTAGTCAGCCTGAGGCTGGGAGGGAAATTCTCCATTTGCCGCGGCTACTCCCGAACCGTAGACGAACTGAGGTTCGCGCTGAGCATTCGTATCAATAATCCACTGGCGCAACTGCGGGTACATACTAGGGTTTTCCAAGAGCACGGCATGCAAATCAGGGCGTGCGGCAGCAAGTTGGGCGATCAGTTCGGCAGGTAAAGAGGGATCAGCCGCTTGTGCAGGTGTGAAAGCATTTAAGTCGTACATATCCCTCCTGACTCTTCAAACTACACAGGTTCTTCGCGCGAAGTAAAGTTCGCGAAGCGAGCCATGTGCCCCTGGAAAAGCACACGAATAGTTCCCGTTTCACCATTACGATGCTTGGCCAAAATAATATCGGCTTCACCCGGACGATCTTCAGAATTGTAGTATTCGGGACGATGCAAGAGCATGATGATATCCGCGTCCTGTTCTAGCGAACCGGATTCACGCAGGTCACTCATCATCGGTTTCTTGTCGGTTCGCGCTTCGGGACCACGGTTCAGCTGGGCGACAGCAACGACTGGAATATCGAGGTCCTTCGCAAGAAGCTTGAGGTTTCGCGACAGAACTGAAACTTCCTGCTGTCGAGATTCAACCTGCTTACCCGTTGTCATCAGCTGCAGGTAGTCGACAACAACGAGGCCCAGATTGTGCTGTTGCTTGAGGCGGTGACACTTTGAACGAATTTCCGTCATGGTGACGTTCGCCGAATCATCAACATAAACCGGAGCCTCGGAAATCTTGCCGGTTGTTTCAGAGACCTTTCGCCAGTCACGCTCGGTCATTTCGCCCTTCATCATCTTGCTCATAAACACTGAAGACTCAGCGGAAAGCATGCGCATCGCAATATCGTTTTGCGACATTTCCAACGAGAAAATGACCGAGGTAACTCCATGTTTGATCGAGGCCGAACGGCAAAAGTCCAGAGCCAAAGTCGACTTACCCATTGCGGGACGGGCCGCGACAATGATCATCTGCCCACCTCGCAGGCCACCGGTTATTCGATCAAGGTCAACGAATCCCGTGGGCACGCCAGCGAGCTTGCCCTGATTGAGTTCAATCTGCTCCAGTTCGCCCAGAATGTTCTCTGACATCTCTGCCATCGACACGTAGTCAGTTTGCGACTGACGTTCGGCAACTGCGAAGATCTCAGCCTGCGCCTGGTCAACGATCTCATCGACGTCACCACCGGCATCTGCGTAACCCAGCTGAACAACTCGCGTTCCCGCAGTCACCAGTCGACGCAAGATCGCGCGCTCCTTAACAATTCGCGCGTAGTAGCCGGCGTTCGCCGCGGTAGGAACTGCAGCAATAATCGAATGGATATACGAGGCCCCGCCCACCCTGGACAGGTCGCCCTGCCTTTGGAGTTCGCCTACCACCGTCACGGCATCTGCGGGTTCTCCGCGCCCCATCAGATCAATGATCGTGTTGTGGATGATTTCGTGAGCGGGCTTGTAGTAATCCGTCCCTCGAATTTCTTCGGTGACATCGGCAATAGCTTCCTTGGAGAGCATCATGGACCCCAAAACGGACATCTCAGCGTCGATGTCCTGAGGTGGGGTGCGATCAAAATCTTCCGATGCCATTAAGGGCTCTCCTAGGCGAATGTGCGTATGTGGACGGGATTGGCATGCCGCGTCGATTCGAGCTACCGACGCAAAGCGCGTACACGCGAGAGTACTGCCAAGTGAGGAAGCGTGCCACCCTCAAGTTCAACACGAATGTGGATGACATGTGGATATCTTGTGGATTTGGCCGCGTGTCATCCACATGTCCTGTGGAAAGGTGTGGATAACAGGCATTTCCCAAGCCCTCTCTCAGGCTATCCTCAGTTTCGAGTTTCCCTAGAATCACGCCATTTTCCGAGTAAGATCTTTCCACAGATGTGTACACAGACTGTGGATAAAAAGTGGAGCGAGAATCAGTGGATAACGATGACCAGCGCAAACATAAGCCTCAAGCGGAGATTGAAGGTTTACGCGCGTCAGATATTTCTATCCACAATGAACCGACACCAACTGCAAATGAGCACTCTGAACAGGCTCTATCCACAGATGAATCCACTTCAGTGGATAGGCACACACTTACCGAAGCATCCGATCCCATTCCCAGCATTCCTTCAGAAAAGACAGGTGACAGCGCCCCCGTGGTGACGAAAAAAACAAGCCTCACCAGACAAATCCTGGCGCTCGCCATCCCAACCCTGGGCGCAACAATCGCCCAACCGCTCTTCCTCACCATTGACTCCGCGATGGTCGGACACTTGGGTGCAGAGAAAATCGCCGGCATGTCCCTGGCCATGATCATCGTCAACACCGTCTACGGAATGTCGATCTTCCTGGCCTACTCAACCACTGCCGAAACTGCCCAAGCAATGGGAGCCGGAAACGAACGCAGGGCACGCGAACTGGGAGTACATGCCATGTGGCTCGCAGCCATCATCGGCGTTTCCTTAGCTCTCCTCTTGGCAATCTGCGGAATTCCACTGCTTCACGCATTGGGCGCAGCACCCGAAATCATGCCCTACGCCCAATCCTTCCTCTACGCATCCCTACCCGGACTTGCGGCCTCGCTCATCACCATGGCGGCCACGGGTGTCCTGCGCGGAATGAAGGACACCACCACTCCTCTCATCGCGGCTGGAGCGGGTGCGGCACTGAACGTCGGCCTCAACGCCTTCCTCATTTACGGGATCAACCTGGGGATTGTCGGTAGCGGTATTGGAACCTCGATCGTCTCAACAATCATGGCGATCAGCTTGGCCATCATCCTTGCCCGACCGGCGCGCACCTTGGGAGTCTCCTTGCGGCCCTCGATCAGGGGAATCCACCAATCCGCCCGTGTCGGAGGCCCCCTCTTGGCACGTTCGATCGCAATTCGTCTGGCCTTCCTCACCTCGATCTGGAGCGCGACGGCAATTAGCGTGAATGGCCTGGCTGCCTACCAAGTAGTCATGTCCGCCTGGCAAATCCCCCTTTTCCTTCTCGATTCCCTTGCGATCGCCTCGCAAACCCTGGTCGGCTTCGCAATCGGTTCGGGCGATCGCTCCCAGCTGCGCACACTTCTTCGCACCCTCTCGTGGTGGGGAATTTTTGCGGGGATCATCATCGGTGCCCTGACCGCGGCCCTGTCCCCCTGGATCCCTTCCTTCTTCGTTTCCGAGGCCGTGGTGCGAAACATGGCAATCCCCGCAGTGATCGTCAACGCAGTCTTCTTCCCCGCTCAATCTCACGCCTTCCTGCTAGATGGCGTCCTGATCGGAGCCGGACGCGGGGCATCCCTGGCAAAGGCTGCATTCCTCAACCTGGCGATCCTGCTCCCCGCACTCTGGCTATTCTCAGTTGCGCGCCCCACTCTTACAGAAACTGAGGCAGTTGCTGTCCTCATCGGTTTGGTCACCGGTTTGTACATGCTCACGCGTGCGCTGACCAATTCGTGGATCACTTGGTTTTCGCCCAAACATGCGCTGATTCCTCGCCACGAGGCCGGTGTCCAAAGCGCCGAATAAATCACGCTCTGAACTGGGTGACAGGTAGTGACAGAAAACTGAAAAAACGCTAGACTTTGACGCTGGACTGTTTCTACCCACCCGGGTGAGAAATGAGTCCCACGGACACCCATGTGTCCGTGTGCAAAAGCCGGTGAAACTCCGGTAATTGCAACGCATGACCCTCCTGTCACGGAAATACCGTGACCGCGAAGACCACAGGAGGTGGGTATCAACGTGCGTGAATACGAACTGATGGTGATCCTCGATCCTTCGATCGACGAGCGCACCGTCGCCCCGCAGATGGAGAAGTACCTCGAGCAGGTCACCGCTAACGGCGGCTCCGTCGAAAAGGTCGACATCTGGGGCAAGCGTCGTCTTGCCTACGACATTCTCAAGCGTTCCGAGGGCATCTACGTCGTCATCAACATGACGACCACCCCCGAAATTGCGCTGGAAATCAACCGCTTGATGACTCTGAACGAGTCCATCCTGCGCACGAAGCTCCTGCGTCCGGACGCCCACTGACCTTTGCTCGCCTGAGCAATCACCTCATACAGCCCACCAAGGAGATCCAATGGCTGGAGAAACCGTCATTACGATCATTGGCAATTTGACCAATGATCCGGAACTGCGTTGGACGCAGAGCGGAGCACCCGTCGCCGACTTCACGGTGGCATCTACCCCGCGTTCCTTCGACCGTCAAAGCGGCGAATGGAAGGATGGGGAAACCCTGTTCATGCGCTGCTCTGTTTGGCGCGAAATGGCTGAAAATGTCGGCGAATCCCTGCGTAAGGGAATGCGCGTCATTGTCACCGGTCGCCTCGTGCAGCGCTCTTTCGAAACCCGCGAGGGCGAACGTCGTACCGTCGTCGAACTTCAAGTCGACGAGGTCGGCCCCTCACTGCGCCGCGCAAAGGCACAGGTCACCCGCACGGGCGGCCCGGCCTCGCAAGGCGGAGCACCCCAGGGAGGATACTCCCAGGGTGGCGGCTACGGACAGCAGCAGGGCTACGGAAACCAAGGTGGTTACTCACAGGGCCAGGCCAGCTATGGCGCACCCGCCGGCGGCTCTCAAGACGATCCGTGGCGCACATCCGATTCCGGTGCTGCGACCTCTTTCGCCGAAGATCCGCCCTTCTAAATAGCGCTTCGTCAGCAACACGCTGACACACGCTGAACACATGCTTGGGAGCGTTCACTCGCTCAGATCATCAAGGAGAACATCATGGCGAAGCCTCAACTTCGCAATAAGCCCATTAAGAAGAAGGCCAACCCGCTGAAGTCGGCCAAGATCGAATCGATCGACTACAAGGACACCGCTCTGCTGCGTAAGTTCATCTCGGACCGTGGCAAGATCCGCGCTCGCCGCGTCACCGGTGTCTCCGTCCAGGAGCAGCGTCGCATTGCTCGCGCCATCAAGAATGCGCGAGAGATGGCTCTGCTGCCCTACACCTCTACCGGCCGCTGATTCGAAGGGAAGGACTGAAAAATGGCAACTACCAAGCTCATCCTCACCCACGATGTGGAACGTCTCGGTTCCGCAGGCGATGTCGTCGAGGTCAAGTCTGGATACGCCCGTAACTACCTGGTTCCCCGTGGCTTCGCCACCAAGTGGACCAAGGGTGCACAGGCACAGATCGATCAGATGGCAGCAGCTCGCCGCCGTCGTGAGATCGCTTCCGTCGACGATGCACGCCTCGTGCGCGACGCCCTGCAGGCCGCGGTTGTGACCGTGAACAGCAAGGTCGGTGCACACGGACGCCTCTTCGGTTCCGTTTCTGCCGCTCAGATCGCTGACGCAGTGAAGGAACAGCTGAACCAGACCATCGATCGTCGTCGCGTGATCATCACCGACCCGATCAAGACCACCGGTGACCACACCGTGACGGTCAACCTCCACGCCGATGTTCGCGCAAACCTTAAGGTTCGCGTTCTGGCCGTGAAGTGACAGTCTGACAAGGCTTATACAAAAGCCGGGGCAATCCCTTTCGGGATGCCCCGGCTTTTGTACACCCGAATAGGCTTTACTCCGGACCGCCACCGCCACCGGGGCGTCCGCCACCATTCGATGAGCCCCCGCCGTTAGAGCCGCCACCGTTGCCGCCATTTCCGCCGTTGTTTTGGGCAGAAGGAGTAACGGTTGGCTGAACCTCAGCGCCGGGAGTTTCCTGGGTCGCCTCGGGAGTCGGTGTTGGTGTTTCCTCAGTCGGAGTGGGGGTGGTCGTCGCAACCGGAGCAGGATTCACCGGAGTAGCAGTTTGACGCTTATACCAGTCGAAATGAAGCTTCGTATCGTTTGCGGTCGCCGCCTTCATGTAGCGCACCCACACGGTTACCGGCCAGTCACCGCCGTGGAATTGGCCCAGACCACCAATATTTGTCAGTGATACCGGGCTACCATTCTCATCCAGCTGGTACATGCTCACGGCAGTGACCAAGCTCGGGGTAAAACCAACGAACTGTGCGGTCTTCTGCTCTTCCGAGGTACCCGTCTTTCCGCCGCTATCCTGCTTGAGAACTGCAGCGGCCTCGGCTGTACCACCCGAAGCCGTCACGGACTGCAGCGCAGGAAGGACCGTTGACATGGTCTTCGTATCGAAAACCTGCTTCGGGTTCACGGTGGTCTGGAAGACCTTCGAACCATCAGAGTTTTGCACCTCGCGGACGATGTGCGGGGTGGTTCGCTGGCCGCCAGAAGCGATGGTCGAATAAGCGTGAGCCAGATCGATATTGTGAGGAGCCGCGAAGCCCAGAACATTGAGCAGGGAGTCATCCAAGCCATTGGTGTCTTCGGGGATGCCCAGCTCAATAGCAACCTGCTTGGTCGTCGCGGATCCAACTTCCTGGTTGAGTCCAACGAAAACCGTGTTAATCGAATTCTTCGTTGCATTCACCAGGTTCTGTCGCCCCCAGGACACACCCGAGTCATTGCTCACCGGACGTGCCAATCCACTGAAGGTCTTCGGCGACGAACCATCATAGGTGTCGTAGATCGACCCACCCTGTTCAGCGTGAGCAATCAAGGCGAAGGGCTTAAAGGTCGAACCGGCAGCCATGATGTCCTGCGTCGCACCATTTTGCTGGCGCTTGAGGTAGTCCTTGCCGCCGTATTCGGCAACGATTTCACCGGTAGCCGGATCGAGTGACGTCAAAGCCACGTGCATGGAGTCTTCATTCCACCCACGCACCGTGTACATGTACTCGGCAGCCTCAACCGCCTGATCCTGCTTTTCCTTATCAATTGTGGAAATGATTCGGTATCCACCGGTTGCCAGCTGATCGGCCGTGAAACCACCCTCTTGGGCGAGTTCCGTACGGATCTGCTCCATAAGATAACCGGTCGGGCCTTCCATTGTCGGTCCGCCCAAAGTATCGGGATCAATGGTCTTTGGGAATTCAGCTGCATTCGCATCGGCCTGAGAAATCCACCCGTCTTCGACCATCAGATTGATGACACGAGTCCACCGCGAGCGCGCTTTCTCTTCATCAACTGCCGGGTCCCACGCGGAAGGAGCGGGAATGATTCCGGCAATCATTGCGGCCTCGGAAAGGGTGAGATCTTTTGCCTCGTGACCGAAGTAAGCCTGGGATGCGGCCTCAATTCCGTAGGCTCCACGCCCGAAGTAAATAGTGTTGAGGTAGTTACCGATGATCTGGTCTTTGGACTGTTCTCGGTTGATCTTGAGGGCAAGAATTGCTTCCTTGGCCTTACCCACATAGCCGGTCGTTTCCCCAACGTAGTAGCGCTCAACATATTGCTGGGTCAGGGTCGATGCACCCTGGCGTGCCCCGCCCCTAATATTGTTGATTAGCGCGCGTCCGATACCTTTAAGATCAACACCCGAGTTCGTGTAGAAAGTCCGGTCTTCCGAGGCAACAACGGCATGCGCAACATAGTCCGGAAGAGTCGATGAATCAATGATCTTCCTATTGACCTGCGACATCCGGCCCATTTCGGTGGTGCCGTCGGCGTAGTAGACAGTCGTGGTCTGCGCGAGCGCAACCTGATCAGCCTGGGGAACCGTCAACGCGGCATAGGCAACCAAGAAGGTTCCCAGCCCCGCGATGATCACCCCAAGGAAAGTAAAGAGGATTCCGCGGCCGATACGTGCGCCTAGGCTCCGCTTCTTCTTCCCCTTATTTGCCTTAGCGCCCTTAGCTGGGCCCTTCTTTGCGCGCGCGCGGCTTGCTGCTGCCGAGGCCTCGCGATCGCTTTGCGGGCGAGTTGGACGCTTACGCGCACTACTCGCCGACGAGGAGCTAGCGCCTTGACTACTTGTGCGTCGACCCTCGCTGCTGCTTCCTGTGCGCGCCGAGGCCCCGCCTGAGACCCGTGCAGCTGCGGAAGTCCGTTTGGGTGCGGAGGGTGTCGAGGATGCGGAAGTCTTAGGAATCGTTCCCTCTCCATCGCGACGGGCCTGCTCTGCGAGCCGACGTCGAGTGGCCTCGGCCCGCGAGGGAAGAGGTCGACGTCCGCGGTCGTCGTTTGCGTTAGAAGGTGCCACGAAAAACCAGCCTTTCAGCATAGGTGATCGTGACTAGCCTACGCAGAAAGCATGCATATTGCCTAAAGCAAGCTCCGGATCGGCTTAGTTTTCGCTGGCAGAACGACGCTTGCGCGCCTTCTTTTCGGCGGCCTTTGCTTCCCAGCGTTCCTGCTGCGCTTGATACTCCGCGGCGATCTCTCGAACTTCATCCGATGCCCACCACGCAAGGAGTGCTTCGCGCGCCGCTTCTTCGCCCAAAGGCCCCTGTTCCATTCGAAGATCCAGAAGATAATCGCGGGCCATCTTCACGGCCTTCGAAGGACGCAGACCAAGAATTTCCATGATCTGATCACCATCGAGATCGGGGCGAATAGCGTCGAGTTCTTCTTGGGCACGAAGAGCGGCAATACGCTCTTCCAGGTCGTCATAGGCAGCAGACAGATAGGCGGCCTTGCGCTTATTACGCGTTGTGCAATCAGCGCGCGTCAGGCGATGCAGGCGCTCAAGAAGCTCTCCCGCATCGGCGACGTAACGGCGGACGGCCGAATCCGTCCATTTCGCTTCCCCGTAGCCATGGAAACGCAGGTGCAGGGCAACCAGCTCTGAAACGGCATCAATCGTTGCCTTATCAAAACGCAGGGCTTTCATCCGCTTACGCGTGAGCTTCGCTCCCACTAATTCATGGTGGTGGAATGACACCGTGCCATTGGATTCAAAGCGACGCGTGGCCGGCTTGCCTACGTCGTGCATGAGTGCCGCGAAACGCAAAATGAAATCCGGACCGGGAACAGGACCATCAGCATCCGTTTCCAAATCGATCGCTTGATCCAAAACGGTCAGCGTATGTTGGTAAACATCCTTGTGACGATGATGCTCATCAACGGTCGACACCAGAGCAGACAGTTCCGGCAAGACGATATCTGCGACCCCGGTATGGACCATCAATTCCAAACCGCGCCTGGGCCACGGCGAAATAACGAGTCGTTCAAGTTCCGCGCGGATACGTTCAGCTGAAACGATCTCAAGGCGTCCAGCCATTGACTCCATGGCGTTCATGACGTCTTCATCAACATCAATACCCAGCTGGGCACTGAAGCGCGCCGCACGCATGATTCGCAGCGGATCGTCATCAAAGGACTGCAGCGCACTGACGGGGGTGCGTAGACGCCCCGAAGCTAAATCGCCAAGGCCATCGTGGGGATCAACCAGAGCCATCTGAGGCAATCGCATGGCCATCGCATTGACGGTGAAATCACGCCGCGTTAGATCGCCTTCCAAGGTGTCGCCATACTCGACCTCAGGCTTGCGCGAACCGACCTCATACGAATCCGTGCGGTAGGTCGTGACTTCAACGACCAGCTTTCCGCGGCGACCACCAATGGTCCCGAACTCGCGGCCAATATCCCAGGTTGCATTCCCCCACTGCGCCAATAGCTTTTCAGTTTTCTCTGGACGCGCAGAAGTTGTGCAATCAAAATCGTGGGGAGTGAGTCCCAAGAAGGCATCGCGAACCGGTCCACCGACCAGGCTGATTTCCTCTCCAGCTTCGGCAAAAATTTCACCGAGCTCGAGGATTTCCTTGGGAAGGTGGGAAAAAGCCTGCTGTGCCTGAGCCATTAATAGACCCAGATCGCCCTCGCCTAGACCGCTGGGAAGGGGGGCGTGAGAGCGGGATTGACCCATCGTTCGCGAAAGTTGTGTACTCATCCCCTCCAGCATGCCATGATTTCCGCATCTTTGATGCATCCGCACCACGGCCTCGTCTTCGGTTGACATGCGCCGAAGGTCGCACCAATTGACCCTCTGACACACGAAAATTGCGGTAATTCCCACTTGACCGATGGTGCAACCTGACCAAGAGCCCCAATCCCGCCTAAAGTGGAGGTATGACTGTGCCTTCTGAAGCCTTACGACCCGGAGTGCCCCGGCCTCCGCGTCGCAATCCTTCTTTGCGCACGGTCCAACCGACACCCCATTTCCTTCCCGTTTCTTCCGAAACCTCCGCGGGCGGCATCGTTGTCGATGTTCGCGATGGTCAGCCCTATGCGGCAATCATTGCTCGCCGTAATCGGTCGGGGAAGATCGAATGGTGCCTCCCAAAGGGACATCTTGAAGGCCGCGAGTCTCCCGAGGAAGCCGCTCTGCGCGAAGTCGCCGAAGAAACCGGAATCCACGGGCGAATTATTCGTCACCTGGCCTCAATTGACTATTGGTTCTCAGGTGCAGATCGACGGATTCACAAGGTCGTTCACCACTACTTAATGGGCTACATCTCAGGCTCCATCACCGTCGAGGGCGACCCCGATCACGAGGCCGAAGACGCCGCGTGGGTTCCCTTGCGCGACCTCACCCATGAGCTGGCCTATCCCAATGAAAGGCGCATTGTCGGTATCGCTTTGGACTTGCTCTACCGGGATGCATCATGATCAAGCCGCCAGCAGCTCGATACGCACTGACTCTTTTGCCTCTGAGCGCACTGCTCCTGGGGACCACCCCCGCGAGCGCTCACGCACTGCCCACGCACGCTCAGGGAACTCAGGGGACGCAGGCCTCGGCTTCTCTGCACTCCGCCTCTCCTTCTGCGCTCGCGCCCCAATCAACAACGCGACCGCAGATATTGGGGGATGCGGGTCAGGCCTCGGGAATTGACGTACGAATCAATAGGCTGGAACCACGGGTCATTACCTCGCAGCACAACGTGCAGGTATCGGGCGTCGTTCGAAACCTGTCAGATAAGCCCGTCACGAACCCATCGCTGGATGCCTACGTCCAGACCTATTCACCCGTGACCGCACCGGAGCTTTCCTCATACCTTTCAGGCCAGAGCTGGCAGGGTCGGCGCGTTCACGCGGGAACCCTCGAGGCAACGATCGCTCCTCACACCGAGCAGACCTTCCACATCACGATCCCTTTTGAATCCCTTCCCTTCGGATCAGATTTCGAGTGGGGACCGCGTGGAATCACCATCGTTGTTGAAGGCGATGAAACTCGCGGCTCTGATCGCTCAATCCTCGTGTGGGATTCGGGTTATTCCCTTGAACCCACTCGCGCAAATGTCCTGCTCCCGTGGACCGAATCAACGCCGCAAACTCCCACCGACTCCTATTCGATCCTGTCCGCGGCATCGATGACCGGTGTTACCTTCGCGACCGATTCAGATACTTTGGTCCGCGAACTGATGGTCCCCGAAGACCAAAGTTCAACTCGCGCTTTCCCCTCCGTCTCCTCCTCGGCCGCTTCTCCTTCGACTTCCTCTTCTTCCGAGGCCACCGCCTCCGCTTCGCCCAGTGCGTCTTCCTCGCCCACTGCGCGTTCCGAGGCCGAGATCACCGCAGATCGCAATACTCGCGCGGCCTTTCTCCAAACTTTCTTCGAGCGCACGAAAGAATTGGTTGCTCTGCCCAGCCACGACGCAGACCTTTCCTTGGCAACCACGCTCAACAATGACGCGGTCATGGACTACCTGACCTCATCGCGCGGCTCGGTTCCAACTTCCGTCAGCAAGGTCAAGGCTCTCCTACCTTCCTCGCGTTCAAATGCGTCTACTTCTCCCTCGAGCTCTGCTTCTTCTTCCTCAAGCGCAACTCCCTCAGGCGAAAGTTCGCAATCACCCAGCGTTACCCCCTCGCCGGACTCAAGTTCGGCCTCGTCAGATAACGACAACTTCGGACCGACACTGATCTCAAATGTTTCCTGGCCTGCTTCGCAAAGCTGGGGCATCCAAGCGCTCAACAGCAAATACGCCTCGACTGTGATTGCCCCTCCCGGGCAACTGGCGCCAAGCTCAGAGCAGAACTTCACCTCAATGGCCAAGGTCAAACTCTCATCTGACGGCCAGACCCACACGGGTGACTCTGCTCAGTCTGGGGACACGGTCACTGCTCTTGCCTCAATCGACAACCTGAGTGAGCTTTTGTCGTGGGATGCGCAAAGCGTTGATGATGAGCTGGATACTCAGCAATTCCTGACGGCTTTGACTGCGATGATCACCCGCGAGCGCCCAAACTTCTCGCGTACCTTATTTGTTCCACTTCAGCGCGGGTCCTCGCTGGATGAGAATCGCATTGAGCGTGTTCGTGCGATCCTTGATAACCGCTGGGTTAAGGGGACCAGTTTCAGTGAACTGGCGGATTCCGAGGCCACCGATATTGACCGTAACCCCGTTGAGGATGCGCATTTTTCTGACTCACTGCGCTCGCAAACGGCAGGACTGAGCGCGGCATATTCAAACGCTCTTCCCTTGGCCGATGCCACAGAGAATGTCGATGCCGCGCGTCTTCAATTGAATTCGACCGTGGCCAGCGCGCTCCAAGCGGATGCGGGTGACCAGCAAAGCCAGACGATCACTGCGAATACGCAGGCACTTGATGCATTCAGGTCCTCCGTCTCAGTTGAATCCTCGAACGCCGTCAACCTGATCAACAAGAGCGCGAATTTCCCTGTTCGCGTGCGTAATTCACTTCCCTGGCCAGTCAATGTTGAAGTGACTTTGCTTCCCAGTGACCCCCGCCTGCGTGTGACCAGCACGGGAACGGCCACGATCCCCGCGAATTCCTCCTCGAATGTGGATG
>UWSI01000017.1 GCA_900541895.1 uncultured Actinomyces sp.
AAGCCGAGGCTTGCCCACCACAGTAATGAGATCAGAGAAGTCTACAGGCCGAGTTCTGACTCGAATGCAGCTTCTTCAAGTCGACGCTTCACATCCATAAGGAAACGTGAGGCGTCTGCACCATCAACCAGTCGGTGATCATAGGACAACGAGAGGTAAACCATCGAACGGATTGCGATCGAATCGTTGCCGAGTTCGTCCTTGACAACTACCGGGCGCTTGACGATCGTTCCCACGCCCATAATTGCAGTTTCCGGCATGTTGAGCACTGGAGTATCGAAAAGTGCGCCACCTGAACCAGTGTTCGTGATGGTGAAGGTTGAACCCGAAAGCTCATCAGCACCGATCGTTGCCGAACGTGTGCGTGCGGCGAGATCGTTGATTGAACGCGAAACATCGGCGATTGACATTCCCTGGGCGTTCTTGATGACCGGAACGAGCAGGCCGCGCTCCGTATCTACCGCGATGCCAATGTTCTCGTGATCGAAGTAGGTTACTTCCTTGTCATTAATCGTTGCGTTGACCTTGGGGTGGAAGCGCAGTGCTTCGGTCGCAGCCTTGACGAAGAAGGGGAGGAAAGTCAGCTTGGTGTTCTCGCGCTGAACAAATGCGTCCTTTGCGCGCGCACGCAGCGAGGCAATCTTCGTAACGTCTACTTCAATAATGGTTGTGAGCTGGGCAGCGGTTGCGAGTGACTCGACCATGCGACGGGCGATGGTCTGACGCAAACGAGACATCTTCTCAGTGGTTCCGCGAAGCGGTGATGCCTCGCGGCCGGAGAAGACGTTGTCGCCAGGGGCTGCCGCAGTGGCAGTCTGAGGCGCTGCGCTTGCTACGGGAGCTGCAGGAGCTTGCACTGCCTGACGTGCCTTGATTGCCGCCTCAACGTCCTCGCGGCGAATTCGGCCACCGATCCCGGTGCCGGCCACCTCTGCAAGCTCAATTCCTGCCTCGCGCGCAAGCTTGCGGACGATAGGCGTCACATAACCGGTCTGGGAAACCTGAGCGGGAGTAGGTGTAGAAGACTGGGCCAGCTGGCCAGTTTCTGCAGTCTGAGCCAGGGATGCGGGAGTCGGGAAGGGGTTGACTGGTGCCGCGGGAGCCGGTGCAGGAGCCTGAGGTGCTGGGGAAACAGCAACAGGTTCATGCTGAGCCGGAGCTGTAGGTGCCGCTGCAGGGGCAGTGGGTGCTGCAGGCGCGCTGGGGGCAGCCGAAGGAGCCTGAGCGGTAATCACTGCAAGGACAGTACCTACCTCAACGGTCTCGTCTTCTGGTACGCGAATTTCTGCGAGGAAGCCGGAAGCGGGAGCGGGAACTTCGGAGTCCACCTTATCGGTCGAAACCTCAACCAGGGGTTCATCGGTTTCAACCGCGTCGCCAACAGACTTCAGCCAAGTGGTGACGGTGCCTTCTGTTACCGATTCGCCGAGCGCAGGCATGATGACCTCAGTTCCGCTTACCGGTGCCGAGGCCGGCGCAGGCGCAGCGGGCGCGGGGACTGCCTCGGGAACGGGTGTCGGCGCAGGCGCACTTTCCTGTGCGGGAGCAGGGGAATCTTGCGGGGCCTCGGAAGCGTCACCAATGAGGGCTAGCTGCGTGCCGACCTCGACGGTTTCATCTTCGGGAACAAGAATCTGAAGGAGCACACCTGCCGCGGGGGAGGGGACTTCAGAGTCGACCTTGTCGGTGGAAACTTCGACTAAGGGCTCATCGAGCGCGACGGTGTCGCCCACCGATTTGAGCCAGGTTGTCACGGTGCCTTCGGTCACCGACTCGCCCAGAGCGGGCATGATCACTGCGGTTGCCATGTTCAATCTCCTTGTCGGTGACAGGTTAGTTGTGTGCGTGGAGAGGCTTGCCGGCCAAAGCCATGGCTGCCTCGCCGATAGCTTCATTTTGTGTCGGGTGGGCGTGGATGAGTGCTGCGAGATCCTCTGGGTATGCTTCCCAGTTGACCATGAGCTCTCCTTCGCCAACCTGCTCGCCAATGCGTGTACCAATCCCGTGGAATCCGACGATGGGTCCATCTTCTACGGAAACAAGCTTAATGAAGCCCGTTGCTCCAAGGATATTAGACTTTCCGTTGCCCGCAAGGTTGTATTCGACCGTGCGCACCTTGTCGCCGTACTTTTCGCGTGCCTGCTTCTCAGTCAGACCGACAGAGGCGATTTCGGGTTCGCAGAAGGTGACTCGTGGAATTCCGGACTCGTCCATCATCGTGGGGGAGAGGCCGGCGATTTCTTCCGCCACAAAGATGCCCTGCAGGAAGCCGCGGTGCGCAAGTTGAAGTCCGGGAACGATGTCTCCGACTGCGTAGATGTTGCCCACACCGGTATGCAGTCGCTCATTGGTGAGAACAAAGCCGCGCTCCATCTTGATACCGGCTTCTTCGTATCCCAAGCCTTCGGTGACAGGACCGCGTCCAACTGCAACCAGGAGAACATCGGCATCGAAGGTCTTGCCATCTTCTGTTGCGACGTGAACACCGGAGTCGTCCTGCGTTGCGCCGGCGAAACGGGTATTGGTGTGGAAAGCAATGCCGCGCTTACGGAATGAGCGCTCGAGGTGCTTAGAAACGGCCTCGTCTTCGTTATTTGCAAGGTGAGGCAGCGCCTCGATGATTGTGACTTCCGCGCCGAAGGAACGCCAGACGGAAGCAAACTCTAGGCCAATGACGCCGCCGCCCAATACGACAGCCTTCTGAGGTACCCATTCCATTTGAAGGGCCTGATCAGAGGTGATGATGCGGCCCGAAATATCCAAGCCGGGGATTGAACGAGAATAAGAACCCGTTGCAAGAATGATGTTGCGGCCGACGATGCGCTGTCCGCCTACCTCGATGGTGTCAGGTGCAGCCAAGCGACCCCATCCCTGGATGATGTCTACGCCGCGAGATGAGAGTAGGCCCTGAACGCCTCGGTACAACTTATTAATAATGGAATCGCGATACTGACCGACCTTTGCCATATCGATTCCCTGGAAGCTTGCCTGGATGCCGAAAGTATCGGATTCACGGACGGTGTCAGCAGTCTCTGCTGCGTGCAGGTAAGCCTTGGTCGGGATGCAGCCACGGTGGAGGCAGGTTCCACCAACCTTGTCACCTTCGATAAGGGCTACTTTTAATCCCAGCTGGGAGGCGCGTAAAGCCGCGGCATAGCCACCTGAACCCGCACCCAGAATGACGAGGTCGTATACAGACTCGCTCACGTGTTCCACTCCTTGATAATGAAGAGAACGGACCTTCAGTGTCCGACTTAGGTCCTATTCTTCCACTAGTCACTACTTTTGTCCGTCACAAAATCGTCTACTTGGCGGTTAGACAGCCCACATGTTTTCACGAAAAAAGTCGTGGGGAGTGGTGTAGAGCAACTAGTATGACAGTGGATTAAGGAGGAAAGGTGAGCGAAGCAGTTCACGAGCAATCTCAGGATAATCGCCCACCCGCACGCGGATCGGGACGACTGGTTATTGCCCTGTACTGGATTTTTAGCGTCACTGTGACTCTTCGAGCTCTCGCTGATTCCTACTATCTTCGAGAGATACCACTGTGGGCGCGCATCATTGCGGTGCTTATTGGAACGATTTATGTAGTTGCTGCAATCAGCCTGACGCATAATGGAAGGCGTATGCGCCTCCTTGGATGGTGCATGATCGCTCTGTGCTTTATTGGACCGCTTGCGTATGGCGTAGCTGGGGCTTCCTTGTCGTCTATCAGACTGATGCCGAATGCCTGGAATACCTTTGGCGCTGACTTCGCTTATCTCCCACTGGTCGTTGCCTCTATCGGGGCCATATGGATGTGGGTTTCTAATCCGCGCAGGATCGTTGAAATTGCCGAGCAAGTAGAGCGACCTAGTAAAGGGATTCTTCCCTCGAAAAAATCAGAGGCCTCGGAAGAGATGGAAGTGCCCCGCGGTTAGATTCCGTTTGAGAAACCCAACTGACGCCAAGCCTCGTAAAGCACAATCGATGCGGAATTTGCGAGATTGAGTGAACGTACTCCCGGAAGCATCTGAATGCGTACGCATTGAGTGATGCGTGGGTGAGTCATTGCCCATTCGGGAAGACCGACCGATTCGCGGCCGAATAGTAGGCCATCTCCATCGGCATAGTGGACCTCGCTGTAATGATCTGAAGCGTGTCCGGTAAATGCCCAGATGCGCCCTGGGACTTCGGCTAGCGCGTCTTCAAAATTGGAGTGGACCTTAACATGTGCCAGGTCGTGGTAGTCCAATCCTGCGCGCTTGAGCTTGGTATCTGACATGTCGAACCCCAGTGGTTCAACCAGGTGAAGAAAAGCTCCAGTACACGCAGCTAGGCGAATTGCAGCGCCGCTATTTCCTGGGATTTCAGGTTCAAGAAAAATGATGTGAAGCATGTTAGTTCGATGGTGTTTGGTACGTTACGGTCAAGGCTGCGCGGGCGATGGTGTGCTCTAGGGCCTCGAAAGAATACATCGCCAATGAGGTGTCGTCATCGCAGCCTAGGGTTGGAATATCTAGGGCGTGAACGGAAAAGATGTAGCGGTGGGGACGATCACCTGCTGGCGGCGCGGCGCCGAAGTATGAATGATCGCCGTGATCCCCTCGAAGGTGGAAGGCGCTTCCATCAAGTTCAAGATCGGAACTGCCAGCCCCGCGCGCAAGAGACGTACATGAGACGGGGATGTCGATCACCATCCAGTGCCAAAAGCCCGATGGCGTGGGGGCATCTGGATCAAAGCAGGAAACAAAGAAGCTTTCTGTCTGCTTAGGGAAACCGCTCCACTCTAGGTGTGGCGAGATGTTGCCGCCTTCTGCTGTGTGCAGCCTCGGCATAGGGAGGTCATTGCTGAGATCTTGCGACACCACGGTAAATGTTGCGCTGGGGGGAAGCCCTTCGTATGGGTTGGGAGCAAGAGGGCGATCAAAGAGGCGCATGCTCATATTCTTTCACTTCTTCAGAAGGAACCAAAGTGGACGCAAATGATGGAGAGGTGCATACACTGATAGAACACTTGTTCGATTGAGGTGATTTTATGAAGCGTTTAGACCTTGCTCGTCAAGTTCTGCGCGATACCGAAAGCCGCCTGGGACTTGAGAAAAGCCAGGTTTTTTCGGATCTTTCGTCGCGCTGCGTGGGGGTCTGGGAATACGGCGGGACTTACCCGCAATTGGTTCATGCCATTCTCTCTCTTGATATCCAAGAGGATTGCTGCGCTTTCGTTGGAACTGATGACTTTGGATGGGAATATGCCTTTAAACAGGGATTGAATCTGTCGCGCTGTCTCTATGTTCCTTCTTCCCGTGCGGATGCACAGGTAATCTCGCTTCTTCTTCCGCATTGTCGATTGCTCTATGTGGACCGTTGTGCATTGGAGCTTCGCGATATGCGACGTTTGGGGGCTCAGGTGCGAAAAGAAGAAACAATTTTGTTGACTAAGTACCCATGGGTTGGGTTCAGTCGCCCGTGGGGAGAAGAGCTTGATATTTATCAAAAGGCGGGATGATATGCGCTGTCTTATGGTATGGATTCCGAATTGGGAAATTAACGCTTTGGTAGTTGATATTCCTCCGGGGGCTCATGGAGCAATTGAAGAGCGCGGATATGTCAAAACGGTGACTCCTTCTGCGTGGAAATGCGGTGTGCGACAGGGAATGCGCGTGTCGATGGCACGTTATCTATGTCCGGATCTCCTTATTCTTCAAAGTGATCCGCGTAGGGAATTGAACTCTTTTGAAGTAATTGTTCAAGCTTGTGAGCAATGGGTTGCTGGTATCGCCTGTGTGCGTCCGGGGTTGGCGTGGGCCCCTGCTGCTGGAGCGGCTCGATGGAGCGGAAGTGAGGAACGGCTTGCCGAAAATATCGTTGATTCGATTTCTCGATGGAGTGGATCGGAAAGCAATGTGGGGATAGCGTCCGGGCCTCTTGCAAGTTACGCAGCGGCAAGGCGTGGCATTATTGTGCCCGCAGAGCGGACTCAAGAGTTTCTCGATCTCATTGACCTTGCGCAATGTCTTCCATTATTTCCCCAAAAACAGCATGAACAGCTCCGTCAGGTCATTGATACATGCCGCTCAGTGGGAGTGATGCGCGGTCATGATTTGATGCGCATGGGAGAAAGTGCTCTGTATACACGTTTTGGGAATATTGGTCAGCAGCTCTACGAATTATTTAGAGGGAAAGATCTTTGGATTCCGAAACATGAAATTCCCGTACGTGAAGTACAAGTGGATGAGGAGTGCGAGGAAAGTATTGAGAGTGAAGAACAGGCTGCTTTTTGTTCACGTCGTTTAGCTCGTCAAGTCTGCGAAGAGCTCGAAAGAGAGCAGCTGCGTTGCTCAAGCATCGTGATCACTGCGCACGATCAAAGCTATGAAACTTACGAAAGGCAATGGTGGGGAATCGATGGGGATGAAGAAGAAATTGCAGATCGTATTCGCTGGCAGCTCGTAGCTTGGCTTTCTGCTTCCAACGCCGAGGAAGGGTTGAATCGCGTCAGTGTCCAAGCCTTGCATTGCGTTCCTTCAGCAGGAGCGAAGGCTCTGTGGAAAACACATCACTCACCCAAGCGTGATTCTGCCCTTCGTAAAATTTGTGCCTATAAAGGTGAGGATGCCGTTCGTGTTCCACGCCTAGTTCCCGGGTATACCCCCATGCAAAGAGCAGGCTTTGCCTGTGTTGATCAAGCCGTGACGAGCTCCAGCGATCTTCTTTATCCCGAAGGCGCAGTGGAAGAGGCTCCCTCGAAGGTATACGCCACGCCTCTCCCAGCTTTTCTCTATGCTCATTCTTCCGTGCACACGCATGTACAAGTGGCAGTGAGTGATCGTTCTACGCTCACGCATAATCCCAAAGAAATCGTTGCAATAATTTCGGGGCGACAGCACCGCTACGGGGTCCTTTCCTGGAAAGGTCCATGGAGT
Source organism: uncultured Actinomyces sp. (assembly GCA_900541895.1). Classification (GTDB taxonomy): domain Bacteria; phylum Actinomycetota; class Actinomycetes; order Actinomycetales; family Actinomycetaceae; genus Pauljensenia. The sequence continues at coordinate 6,906 of UWSI01000017.1, forward strand.
ATGCCGCACTCGTGGTGGCAAGAATCGACCGAAGCTATTGTCCATGCTCCCTGTACGCACTACCTCAGAGTGAGTTGTAAGAATTCCTCGGATCTTCTGCTGATGTGGGAACACGGTTCTTGGAGTGTTGCTGGAATCTATGAAGATCATCAAGCCTAACCATTCTCATGGGTTATCCTCAAAGGATGGGTACGTCACCGATTCGTCAAGCTCTTCGCGCGTGCAGTGAAGAAGATGCAGTTGCGCTTCTTGGACACGCCTTATGGGCGCAGGCGGCTCTTGCGGATGCGCGCGGTGATGTTCAAGAAATAGCTTGGAGCGATACCGAGGCTTCGGCCCGGGTCCGTGCACCAGGCGTCATGTATCGAAGCGTTATTCGTTACGTAGATTCCTCAAAGACGCATCTTCATTTGACGTGCTCTTGTTATCTTGCAGGTGCTTGTGTCCATGCAGCGGCCCTGCTTCGACGTGCTCGGCGCGAATGCGGCGAAGATCCTGCCACTCAAAATCCGGCAGGCTCGCTGTGGATGAGCGAGTTTGAAAGCTTGTTATCCACAGATGGTGCTCAAGCTATGGGGCTAATTATTGACGCTCACGATCCTGCTCAACCGGTATGGCTGACTCCGTTGGTCCTTGTGCGCAATCAAGAAGCTCGTCGTCTCAGTTGGTCTGAACTTGCGCAGTCTCACTGGAGTGGTCTTCTAGATACGCTTTCGCCGCGTCATCTCACAACCTTGCGGCGTCTCTACCAAAGCAGTAGAAAATCGAGTGAATATTCACCTGGCAGCTATGACGTCTCACTGGAATCGCTGGGTCGCAGTGCACCCATCTGGCTCTATGAACTTCAAAAATCGGGGGTTGTGCTTCTGACACCACAACTCCATCGATTCGACTTTCAGATGAATTCTTTTGCTGTCGCGATTGATATGAACCTCGGCAGAAAAGGACTTGAACTCTGCTATAAACGTGAACAGATAGACCGCTCTGGCACAAGCCTGCCTTTTCCGCGACGTGCTGATGAGATTGGACTGACCTTCATTAATGGAGGAGAAGGTGCAGTTGCAGATCCCATCGATCAACAAGAGCTGGCCCCCCTCAATGAGGTTTGTGTTCGCATTCCACAGTCTGCAATTGGAGATTTCATTAGGAACCAACTTGCTACACTTCGTGCACACTACCGATGCATATCCTCGATGAGGGCTTTCCCCTTTGATGACCTCCGGCCACAGTTGCGACTGTGCCTGCGAGAGCGAAATTCGCAGTATGCCTATGTGTGCTGGGCGGTGGATTACAGCTTAGAGAAGAAGCGGTTCCGCTCTTATTTGCCCCCGCAGACAAAAATTAGTCATCTGAGCGATTCTCTTGCTCGTGATTTTGATGCTGCCCACGCGGCATTGCGCGCATACTTTCCTGCTGCCTCGCTGGCGCCAACACCGCACGAACTGCTCATCCCGCTTCCGCAAGTCCCCGAGTTGCTTCGTGCATTAAAAAATAGCTGGCCGGTGGATTCAGTAAGCTGGGATATTGATCAGCGTCTTGAAGAGACTCGCATTATTGACGAGAAGGTGCAGATTAACGCACAGATTCAGGCAACGGATTCTCCGGACTGGTGGAATTTACGCGTTACTGTTCGTGTCGGAAATGAAGAATTACCGATCTCTCGAGTCCTCAGTGCGCTTTCTGAGGACCAAGACTATATTCGCCTCGATAATGGTCGTTGGCTCCATCTTGAAGGCGTCGATATCGATCGCTTACGCCTACTTCTCAGACAGGCAGCGCAACTTCACCGATCGCGTTCGATCGATAATATTTCGCTGACAACCTCCCAATTTGGAGTGTGGGAAAACCTGAGCGAGTTCGTCGATACACGTGAAGAAGACCAGCAATGGCGAAGACGCATTGACGGCCTCGCAGACCTCGCCGAGGAAGAAATAAATGCGCCCATCGAGGATGAGCCGCGAATGCGCCCTTATCAGGCGATTGGCTCGCATTGGGTTCTCAATAGAATTCGGGCAGGTTTCGGTTGTGTCCTTGCCGATGATATGGGACTTGGGAAGACCAGACAGGTCCTGGGGGCAATTGAAAAGTTTCGGCGTCATACCCGCCATCCCGTTCTGGTTGTTGTCCCCACCAGTGTCATGTCGAGCTGGCAGGATGAAGCTGAAAGTTGCTTCCCTCAGATGAGGATTTCCCTGATTCAGTCAACCTATGCGCGCGACCAGCAGGGATGGAATGGAGTGGATCAAGCGGATGTTGTTGTTACCTCGCATACGCTTTTTCGGATCGACTGTGAGCATTGGAAAAATAAAGAGCTAGCGGGCGTTGTCATCGACGAAGCTCAAGCTGCCAAAAACCCGCGCACGCAGCTGTATCGGTACCTGAAGGATCTACCTGTTGCTTGGCGAGTGTGCATCAGCGGAACTCCTATTGAAAACTCTCTTGAAGATCTCTGGTCGCTCATGTCTTTGGCGGTCCCGGGGCTCCTATCAAGCCGTTCTTCTTTCAATGAGAAGTTCCGGCGTCCGATTGAAGCAGGACGATCGCCTGATCTTCTTAATCTTCTGCATTCGCTGATTGCCCCGTTTGTTCTTCGGCGAACGAAGGAAGAGGTTGCCCCCGAACTGCCTGAGCGCGTTGAAACGCTTCTCCCTGTACCGCTCGGTCGTAAACAGAGGCAAATTTATGACCGCTACCTGACCCGCGAGCGCGCACGTCTTCTTCATCTTGAGCTCGAAAATGACGCTCGTGAACGGTTTGAGGTTTTGGCTGCGCTTACGCGCCTTCGTCAATTGTCTTTGGATCCTGCCCTCGTTGATCAGCGGTATGACTCTGTCGGCTCGGCAAAGATTGATCTGCTATGTGAACACTTGGAGCAGATTCTCCCGCTGGGGCATAAAGTTTTGGTTTTTAGCCAATTTGTTGCTTTCTTGGAAAGAATTCGTCATTCCTTGGAGCAACGTGGGATTGTCTCCCTTCTTCTTGAAGGAAAGACACGTAACCGTCATGCGCTGATCGATGAATTCCAGCATGGAGATGTGCAGGTGTTCTTAATTTCCCTCAAGGCTGGGGGAGTGGGGCTTACCCTAACTCAGGCAGATTATGTCTACATGATGGACCCTTGGTGGAATCCTTCAGTTGAGGCGCAGGCAGTTAATCGTGCGCACCGTATTGGTCAGGATCGCAGGGTGAATGTCTATCGCTTGGTTGCTCAAGACACCATTGAAGAAAAGGTGTGTCAGCTTCAGGCCCACAAGCAGTTACTTGTCGACAGTGTTATGGGACAAAACTTAGGAGAAGGGCGTAGTTCTGCTGATATTCAGCAGCTGCTTAAGCTCATTCAAGAAGACCGGGATGAGCGCGTTTAGTTCGATCTTTTCTTGAGGAGAATTCACTGCATATCGAACATATGTTCGATATGCTGATTGGGTGGGATCCCATCACTTTGCTGAGCTGCACGCGCATTCGTACTTCACCTTTCTTGAAGGGGCAGATGCACCAGAGGACTATGTTGCTTCGGCCCAAAATCTGGATCTTAGTGCTCTTGCTCTACTGGAAGTCGATGGAATGTATTCCCTTATTCGGACTTTACAGGCAGCGAAAGAATCTTCTTTTCCCCTTCTTATTGGCAGCGAATTGACTCTAGATGCAGGACAGTTCTCCCGATATAGCTCATCAAAAGAAGTCGCTCAGGGGTGGGGATTACCCAAGGGGTGGGAAGATCGCGGAATTCGCCTTCCTGTCCTTACGACCTCGGCACAGGGCTATCGGGATCTGTGTCATCTTATGAGCGAGTACACGCTGACGCATGATGCCCACGATAGCCCGGCTCACGGCCTCGACGATCTTGCTCGGATGGGGGATATCCGTATTTTAACGGGAGGAAGCAGAGGGCCTCTGCGAAGGATTTTGCATGCCCAGGGGCACACGCAGGCCGATCGTTTCCTTAAAGATCTCATCGCTTTGTTTGGACGCGAACGTGTTCTTCTTGAGAGCGTCTTGACGCCCGGACAAGATGATCTTGGGCGCGAACTTGCTGAACTTGCACAAGCGAATCGTCTCACTCTTATTGCAAGCGCTGCTCCTGTCATGGCTTATCCTCAATCAAAATATCGAGCGGATCTTTTGTGCTCATTGAGGCAAGGACGCAGTCTTGATGATCTTCAGTATCGACTTCCAGCACAGCATCCCTTCTTGCGAAGTGCCGAAGAAATGCTGGTCCTGCATCGTAGTGCACCTCAGGCAGTGAACAATGCCTCCGAGTGCGCAAGCGAGTGCTACTACCCCTTATCTTTTGATTCCTTGGACCTTCCTGATACGGAAGTTCCTCCGGGACATACGACGATTTCCTGGCTCAGGGAACTCACCTATTGTCGGGCGGCGGAAATTTACGGTGAGCGCAGCGCTCATCCGCAGGCGTGGCAGGTCATCGATCATGAGCTGGCGATTATCGAAAAACTAGACTTCGCGGGATATTTCCTGATTGTTCATGACATTGTCGATTTTTGTCGTCGCTCTGGGATCATGTGTCAGGGCAGAGGGTCAGCTGCAAATTCTGCTGTCTGCTACTGCTTGGGCATCACCGCTGTTGATGCGGTCAAACACCATATGCTTTTTGAACGATTCCTTTCGCCGGGGCGCTCGGGGGCTCCCGATATCGATATTGACATCGATAGTGCGCGTCGCGAAGAGGTCATTCAATACGTGTACCGCCGTTATGGACGAAGACGTGCCGCGCAGGTCGCAACAGTGATTACTTATCGTTCTCAACTGGCCTATAAGGACGCCGCACGAGCGCTGGGGATCGCGCCTGATAGCGTACCTACTCGTGCTCAGCGTCGGGAGCAATCCCAAAGTATCGGTTCACCGAAGCAAGCAATGCTGGGAACCTGTGCACAGCTTTTGAGAGGTCTTCCGCGACATATGGGTATTCATTCGGGGGGCATGATTTTGACGAAGCAACCCGTGAGCGAGGTATGTCCCATTCGTTGGGCCCGAGCAAGCGGACGCAGCGTTATTCAGTGGGATAAAGAAGATTGTGCTGATGCTGGGCTGGTGAAGTTTGATCTTTTAGGACTGGGGATGTTGGGGGCACTCGGAGGGATCTTTGATTCCCTTCAAGAATCGGGTGTGCGAAATTCTCAGGGGAAAGTTCTTTCTTTATACGAACTCGAAGATGAAGATCCTCGCGTGTATGACCTCCTGTGTGCGGCCGATACAGTGGGGGTTTTCCAAGTGGAATCACGGGCGCAGATGAATGTGCTTCCGCGGCTTAGACCTCGGTGTTTTTATGACATTGTCATTGAGGTTGCTTTGGTGCGTCCGGGGCCGATTCAAGGGGAGGCAGTCCATCCCTACCTGCGTCGTCGCCGGGGAGAAGAGCACGTGAGCTATCTGCATCCACTTCTTCGTCCTGCTTTGGAAAAGACCTTGGGAGTGCCCCTGTTCCAAGAACAGATGATGCATATCGCTATGGATGTTGCGGGATTTAGTGCTACGCAGGCGGATGAGCTCAGGCGCGCCATGGGTTCTTCGCGCAGCATGCAAAAGATGCGCAAGCTTCGTGAGCCTTTTATGAGGGGGTTACGCCAGCACGGCATCCCTCAAAATGTCTGCGAGGAAATTTTTACGCAGGTTCAAGGATTTGCCGATTTTGGTTTTCCTGAATCGCATTCCTTTTCTTTCGCTTACATTGTGTACGCGTCGGCCTGGCTGAAGGTTCACTACCCCGAGCATTTCTATGCGGGGATTTTGTCTCATCAACCGATGGGCTTTTATTCACCGTCCTCGCTGATTCATGATGCACGAGGCCATGGCCTGCTTGTGTGCCCTCCTGACGTTAACCTTTCGGCTGAGAAAACCCGTGTACTCCCCGCCGAGGAGATCGAAGGTGTCATTGGCGCGCAGGCACTTGCCGAGGCACGTGGAGAGGTGGTCCCCGGAAAAGAAGGATTGGTTGACCCTCACGCGCAGTGGGGGATCGTGATGGGGCTTGATGCCATTAAAGGGCTTGACCGATCTTGTATCCAGAGGATTGTGCGCAAGCGTCAGGACGGTTTGTATGCGAGCTTTGAGCAGCTGGCATCCAGAGCTAGGCTCCGCAGTGTTGATTTGGAAAAGATTGCCCAGGCGGGAGCCCTAGATTCTTTGGGGTATGAGCGACGTGAAGGAATCTGGGCAAGTGGTAGCTTAGGCCAAGACGGAGGAGATTCTGAGGAATATCAACCAATGCTCGATGGTTTTGGCATGGAATACCATCTTCCCGAGCTTCCGCCTTTGGACGAGTTTGCCCGAATTAATCTGGACTATGAGTCCATGGGGATGTCGCCCAAACGGCATCCTTTTGTACTTCTTCGTCCCGAGATGAACACTCAGGGGGTGACGCCCGCCTGTCAGGTCACCGCGTGTGAGAACCGTGCTCGTATCAGAGTGGGAGGAGTTATTACCCATCGTCAGCGTCCCAGTAGCGGGGGAGGTGTCCTTTTCTTGAGCGTAGAAGATGAAACTGGAAGTGTGAACGTTACGGTCACCGAAAACACGTGGCGGCAATTTCGCCAAGAGGTCATGGCTCCGGCGGTTATTGTCGACGGCTACTGTGAAAACATGTATGGGACACGAAGCGTACGTGCCTTCCGTATCTATCCGATGAATACGGAGCTATGCGTGCGCTCACGTGATTTTCGTTAAAACCGGTGGTTATGCGCGCTCGCGAGGCACGTAGAGCTCAGAGAAGATTGACCAAATCACCGAAATAATCGGAATCGCAATGATTGCTCCCAGCAGTCCAGCGGTGAAAGTTCCCACCATGACACCAATACCCACGACAACGGGGTGCAAGGATACTTGGTGTCCCATGATGAGCGGTTGAAGAATATGGCCTTCGATCTGGCCAATCAACGCAATGCCCAAACCAACAATTGCTGCAGTAACAATTCCTTTGGCTGCAAGAGCGACGATCATGGCAAGGATCATCGCTGTTGGAGCACCGATCAGCGGAATAAAAGCGCCAATGAAAACCAAAATTCCCAGCGCAGGAGCTACGGGGACTCCCAGGATCTGTAAGAAAATGGCTGCAAATAGACCATCTGTTCCAGCCACCAGCATGGTTCCTCGTGCATAGCCGGAGAAAGTTGCCCAGCCGGCTTGTGCTGCACGGTTCGTTACCGCACGCCGGTGATAGGGAAGGAGGGCGACAAACCACGCCCACATCTGGCTGCCGGAGTGCAAGAAGAAGATTGTGATGAAGAAGGAAAGGACGAGGACCGAAGCAACGACAGCCGCACTCGATACATTCGCCACAGTCTCGCTGAGCAATCCCGACCAGTTAGAGGCGAGGAATTGCTTGCCTTGGTTCATCAGGGTCTCATTCAGATGAGTGAGATCGTTGATGGGGATTTGGAAAGGGAGCTTGAGATGGGAAACCAGATCAGAGACCTTAACAAGCCCGTTTTCGACCTCGACAAGAAGGTTTGGCCATTGACCGGCGATCGAGGTAATCACCAGTGTCATGAGCGCGACAAAAGTGCCGATGAAAGCCAGAAGAGAGGTAAAGACAGCTAGCCATCGATTCAACCAACGGCTAAGGAAATTTGTCAGGGGATTCAATATCGCGGTCAGAAGAAGCGCAATAAAGATCGCCACAAATACAGGGGTGGCTTGAGCAATTGCGAAAACTACTGCGGAGATGACGATGATGACGCCGATAATTGCCCATGATCCAACTCCCGCCTGGGCAAGCCAGCGAGGCACAAGAGGCTTACGGGTCGTGCCCTTGAGTACGCGGCGGCTACTCGATGCTGTTCGTGTAGGCGGAGTCCACTGGACTCTCGGTGGAACCTGATGGTGTTGGGGCTTCGGCTGAGTTCCACTACGCGCCTTGAGACGTGCAGCAGTATGCGATCCGAGCCGTTGAGCTCCTTGGGAAAGTGACGTGACAAGTGCCTGTGAATGACGAATTAAGCGCGTTGTCTGGCGCTGCGGTTTCTCACTCATTGTCGTCGGTCTTCTGCTCTGTTGCAGTATCGCCGGGGGAGAAACGCTCACTGACTGCTGCCGCGGCCTCGCCAATCGCTTTTTGGGCACTTTCAATCATTCGATTCGCAGGGTCAAGAAGCTGTTCCTTGACTTTGCGACGCATGACTTTGCCCAGCGGGTTGCGAGGAAGGTCAGTAATGATCGCAATCTGACGCGGAAGAGCGTAGTGAGAGACATATTTCTCGGCCCATGCGCGCACCTGCGCCAAGGTAATCATTGGCGCGTCATCTTCTAGGATCAGCGCTGCCGTGACTTCTTCGCGGGCTTCTCCTGTGGGAAGCCCGACCACTGCAACATCCTTGACACCGGGCATTGAGCGAATTGCTGCTTCAACTTGCGAGGGGTAGACGTTGAAGCCACCCGAAAGAATCAGTTCTTTCTTGCGATCGGACATCACAAGGAAACCGTCTTTATTGATCGCGACGTCGCCGGTACGTAGCCATCCATCTTCAGTGAAAACGCGAGCCGTTTCTTCAGGCGCATCAAGGTAGCCACTAAAGACCTGAGGGCCTTTAACGATGATCTCACCGGGGGTGCCGTCTTCAACATCAATGCTGGGATCTTCAAGATCGACTAAGCGGACATCGGTCGAGGGGAAAACGACTCCCAAAGCGCCGTGGTACCGATTATCTGCAAGAGGCGAACCGGCGATAACGGGAGATGTCTCGGACATCCCGTATCCCTCGATAATCATCCCATCGGTTGCCTCTTCCCATTGCTGAGCCAATGCCTTTGAGAGGGGCATTGCGCCACAAATAGACCACTTAATCGTCTTGAGAGAAACGCTCTTTTCGGCAGCGCGATTCATCACGCGTTCGAACATCGGGGGAACCCCGACAAAGAAAGTCACAGGCCGGCGCTTATGGGCTTCTAATGCCAAATCGACATCGAACTTTGGAAGAAGTAATTGCGTGGCAGCAAGATGAACTGCTGCGCACATGAAGAAAGTTAATCCATAGGCGTGGAAGTAGGGCAATAGGGAGTAGAAGGTTTCGGCACCTTCGTGAAGCTTCCATACCCACATGCGACATTGATTGACATTCGTTCCAATGTTGCGGTGGGTGAGAGGAACTGACTTCGGAACGCCATTAGTGCCACCGGTATGAAGGATGACAGCTAAGTCATCGCCGGTTGCTTGGGGAGTATCAGGATGGATCAATCGTGCATGAGCAACTGCCTGATCCCACGAGTGGGCATCTTTAGGTCGCGCGGCGCGCATTTGTTCGCGGGTCTGGCGCGCTCGTTCAATTGGAAGGCTTAAGAGCATGCGCTGTGAGCGCGGCATCTCGGCCGAAATGTCGACAGTGAAAATCGTATCCAGCGCCTTGTCCCCCTGGCGGATGAAAGCATCAACCGATTTTTCCCAGACGATTGCGACTTTTCCGCGGTGGCGATCGAGTTGTTGGTGAATTTCTTCGGCGGGTGCCAGTGGGTTGTGCTCTGCAGCGACGACACCAATGCGCATGCATGCATAGAAAGCAACAAGTGCCTGCGGGCAGTTGGGAAGACAGATGGCGCAGACATCGCCACGGCGTAAGCCCGTCTCGATCAGTACTTGTGCGGCGCGAAGCACCTGAGCATAGAGCTGAGCGTAAGTCAGCGTAGCGCCGAAGTAGTCGACTGCAATGCGTTCAGGGTAGAGCCGTGCAGAGGTCTCTAAAAGAGTGATCAACGATGTATCCGGCACGGGTACCTCTAGTGGCGTTCCCGGGTCGTATTGCCTGCGGGATTGCAATGTGAGGTCTGAAACCATGTCCACTCCTAGTAGGAAAACTACTACTTACGTTAGCGTAGGTTAGAGCGCGTGGCGCCTGAAAAACGCCCAAGCATTTCCTCTTTAAACGCTGAATATTCACCGTTGTCAATCGAGTGACGAATGGCATCGACTAAACGAACGGTAAACCACTCGTTGTGAATCGTCGTCAGTGTTGAGGCCAAGATTTCCTTCGCCTTAAACAGGTGGTGGACGTATGCGCGGGTGTAATGAGTGCAGGTATAGCAACCGCAACCCTCGACCAAGGGAGTGAAGTCACGCTTGAAACGGGCGTTTGTAATATTGAAACGGCCATCGGGGGAGTAGATTGCTGCATTTCGCGCAACGCGCGAAGGATTCACGCAATCGAAGGTGTCCGCGCCGGCCTCGACTCCGCGGAAAAGGTCATCGGGTTCGGAAATCCCCAGAAGGTGGCGAGGACGATCCTCGGGGAGTTCAGAACTCACCCACGAGACGATTGTTCCCAGATTTTCCTTCTGCAGCGCACCGCCGATACCGAACCCATCGAAGATCTGACCGTTAACGTCCATCTCAGCCAAGGTGCGGGCAGCATGTCGGCGAAGATCCTCGTATTGTGCTCCCTGTACAACGCCCCAGAGCTGTTGGTAGGGCTTTCCGACGCGCTCGTTGGTAAGACGCTGATGAATAGCCAAGCACTGACGTGCCCATTCGTGGGTACGTTCAAGCGATTCTTCTTGATAGAAACGCGGATGAAGCAACGAGGTCAGCTCATCGAAGGCGAACATGATGTCCGAGCCCAATTCGTGCTGAATGCTCATCGATACTTCGGGAGAGAAGCGGTGCTTCGAACCATCGATGTGACTTGAGAAAATCACTCCCTCTTCATCGACGACTGCACGTGAAGCCTTGACAGCCTGCTTATTGAGTTTCGGATCATCGAAGCTTGCTTGACCGCTGAACTCGGCTGAAAGCACTTTCTTAAACCCTGCCCCCAGAGAAAGAACCTGGAAGCCGCCAGAATCTGTGTAGGTCGGGCCGCCCCAATTCATGAAAGAACCTACGCCACCGGCCTCGTCAACAATGTCCGAACCCGGTTGCAAATAAAGGTGGTATGCATTGGCGAGTACAGCCTGTGCACCCAGATCGCGCACCATCTCGGGGATGAGGGCTTTGACATTCGCTTTTGTTCCAACCGGGATGAACGCAGGAGTCGAAATAGTGCCGTGTGCGGTGTGAATCGTGCCGGTTCGTCCTAAGCCTGGGCCATAGTCAAGTCGAGTTCGGCAATCAAAACCACGATCGCGATCCGAGCTAGGGAAAGGCCCAATGAACTCAGCTGGTTTGCCGAGCCAATTTGAGGAAGCGCTCATGCGAAGACCTCGTCACTCTTCAGGTGCTCCACGCGGCGCACCAATGCAATCACACGATAAGTGATGGGAAGGAAGACAACTTCAATGCCGACCTTATAGGCATAGCCAGTGACAATGTAGTTCACGAATTCCATACCGGGGATAATTCCCGCGAAAGCGATCGTGCAGAAGATGACGGTATCGAAAGCTTCGCCAACCAGGGTTGAACCGATCAGGCGCGCCCACAGATGCTTGGCGCCCCAACGCTGCCTGATTTTCACCAAAACCAGTGAGTTCATGAGCTGGCCTACCAAATATCCGCAGATCGATGCGGCAACAATGCGTGGGACAAAACCGAGGACTGCAACAAAAGCATCCTGATTTTCGTAGCCGGGGCCGGCCGGAATTGACTGTACGACCCAGAAAGTCAGCGAGGCCAAGAGAGAGGCAGCGAAGCCCATGATGATGACCCTACGTGCCCGAGCAAAGCCGTAAACCTCGGAGAGAACGTCACCAAGGATGTAGGTGAGCGGGAATAGAACCGCACCGCCATCGAAAACGAGGTGGATCGGGCCCGCATCAAGCGCCGTGACCTTCGTTGCTGCGATATTCGAAATCAGTAGGAAAGCAACGAAACTAACAGCAACGATGTCGTAGACGCGAGGCTGTGCGCTGCGTTCGGTGTGCTCGGTCATCAATCTTCAACTTTCTATGCGCGTGACTAACCCTTCTATTGTGCCTGCTTGGTGCGTGGGCACGCGCGCTGGGCACCCCGTTAGAATGACAGAGTGATCAACGTTTCTCACTTTTCCTTGCGGATCGGTCCGCGCGAGCTCATTTCAGACGCCTCTTTCAGGATTGATAAGGGCATGTGCATCGGATTAGTTGGTCGCAATGGCGCGGGTAAGACAACGACGATGCGGCTCCTGGCCGGAGAAGAAGACCACGGCGCGGCCCAGTATGAAGGCACAATTACACGAAACGGAACTGTTGGCTATCTTCCACAAGATCCGCGCGAAGGTGATCCCGACCAGCTGGCGCGCGATCGAATTATTTCGATTCGCGGTATCGACGCGATCATTAAGAAAATCAAGCGTGCCGAACAAGAAATGTCGACGACTGAAGGTGCACGCCAGCAAAAAGCTATGGAGCGTTACGTTCGTCTAGACCATGAATTTACCCAGGCAGGCGGGTGGGCGGCGAATGCAGAGGCCGCACAGATTGCTCACTCCTTGGGCCTAGATGATCGCGTCTTGGGGCAGACTCTCTCAACGCTCTCTGGCGGTCAGCGTCGACGGGTGGAACTTGCTCGTGTGCTTTTTTCGGGGGCAGATACCCTGCTGCTTGACGAGCCGACAAACCACCTTGATCACGATTCAATTTTGTGGCTCCGTGACTGGATCAAGACTTTCCCCGGTGGGGTCTTGGTGATCTCCCACGACGTGAAACTTCTGGGTGACACTGTGAATCAGGTCTTCTACCTGGACGCTAATCGCGCACACGTTGATATTTACCATTTGGGGTGGGCTGCATACCTCAAGCAGCGCGAGGAAGATGAAAGGCGACGCCGAAAAGAACGAGCCGTCGCACTGAAGAAAGCTGAACAACTGCGCGCGCAGGGTGAAAAAATGCGCGCAAAGGCCACCAAGGCCGTTGCTGCCCAACAGATGCTTCGTCGCGCCGAAGAATTGGTCGCCTCTGTTGGAAGCGAAGAGATCCAAGAAAAGGTCGCGCGGCTGCGTTTCCCCGAACCGCTTCCCTGCGGAAAAGTGCCGCTGAGCGCACAGGGGCTGTCGAAGAGCTACGGCTCCTTGGAGGTATTTACCGGTGTCGATCTTGCGATTGACCGCGGTTCGAAAGTTGTCGTCTTGGGATTGAACGGCGCGGGTAAAACAACTCTTCTTCGCCTACTTGCTCGCGTTGAAGAACCCGACAGCGGAGTTGTTGAAGACGGTCATGGCCTCAAGCTTGGCTACTACGCTCAGGAACACGACACCCTGGATATGAATGCCACTGTTAAGGAAAACATGGCTCATAGCGCCCCGGGATTCGACGATACTCATGTGCGCAATGTCTTGGGCCAGTTCCTCTTCAGTGGAGATGACGTCGACAAGCCGACACACGTGCTCTCGGGTGGAGAAAAGACCCGTCTTGCACTGGCAACCTTGGTTGTATCGGGGGCAAACGTCCTTCTCTTGGACGAGCCCACGAATAACTTGGACCCTGCGTCGCGCGAAGAAATTCTGCACGCGCTCCATTCCTATGAGGGGGCCGTTGTTCTGGTCACCCACGATCCGGGTGCCGTGACAGCGCTTGCGCCTGAACGCGTACTGGTTCTTCCCGATGCCGATGAAGATCTTTGGGACGATTCCTATCTGGACTTGGTGACACTCACTTAAGCCCAGATAGGACAAGCGTGAGGCTGCTCTCTCAACCGATAGTGGCGATTGCGTGTGTAATTGGGGTTCCCGAGGCGTCGCGGCGCTCGTCGAGCGCGGGAAGTTCCACCGGAGTTCCATCAGCTGAGGCCGCCCGCGGGTTCTCCCCAACCCACGCGATATCCAAGCGATCCTCCCCACGAAGGAAACGCTGAACGCGTACGCCTTGGGTGCCTCGTCCCTTGTAGGGGTATGCGGCTAGGGGAGTGACCTTTGCGGTCGTTTGCCCCGTCCCCGGGAGCGCTCCAGCGGCACCGGCGACGGTCACAACTAGGGCCTCGTCCGGGTTAGTGACTGCCCAGAATCCCAGCACATTTGCCTCATCTGAAAGCTTCATTCCTGCCATTCCCGAGGCCGTGCGTCCCTGGGGACGGACCTTCTCTGCTGGCGTGCGAAGAAGCTGAGCGTCAGAGGTAATGAAAACAAGGTCGGAGGTGTCGTTGCTGGGGCCAAATCCCACCAGTTCATCTCCCTTTTCAAGTGAGATGACTTCCCATTCATCGCGCTGAAGTACATCTGGCTTCAAACGCTTGACGACGCCCATACGTGTGCCCATTGCCATGACGGTATCGGCTTCAGGATCAAGCAGACCGACTGCAGGCGTATCGGTATGGATCAGTAGGGCGCTGGGAGTTGCAGCCGCGAAGGACAACCCAGTTTCAAATCGCGGAAGCGCGGGAAGATCGACAACGTCAATGCGGTGGGCAAGGCCATCGGAGGTGATGACTGCGATCTGTGAACGAGCAGAGGTCGAAAGCTGTGCACGGATTCCATCGTGTGATGCGCGAGGGCCAGCTTCAATTGGATCTGCACCTTCTACTCTGGCGAGCGATCCTGCCGACGAGAGGACAACGACACACGGATCATCGGGAACTTCGAGTGACATTGTCGTGGCTTTCCCAGTTGCAGCGGGGATCGCGGCGAGTGCAGCGCCGGGCTGCGCTTGGTCAACCTGGGTGCCGGTTGCTGAAAGGAGAAGGGTCCGACGAGGTGTTCCCAAGCGTGCTGCGACCTCTGAAAGTTCTTGGCTGATGAGCGCGTAGAGACGATCTTGAGAGGCCAAGATCTCTTCCAACTCTGCGATTTTTGCGTTGAGTTCATCGCGCTCAGTTTCGAGTTCGATACGAGAGAACTTTGTGAGTCGACGCAGGCGCAATTCAAGAATGTGGTTTGCCTGAACTTCAGAGAGGTCGAAAGCAGTCTGAAGGCGTTCGCGGGCGGTTTCAACGTCATCGGAAGAGCGAATAATGGCAATGACGTCATCGATATCGAGAACTGCAATGAGTAAGCCCTCAACCAGATGCAATCGATCACGACACTTTCCAAGGCGGAAGTTACACCGCCGAGTGGTGACGTCGATTCGATGGTCAAGGAAAACTCGGAGCATATCTTTGAGCCCCAGTGTCCTTGGCTGACCATCAACCAATGCAACTGCGTTGATCGAGAAGGAATCTTCCAGAGGCGTGCGAGCATAGAGCTGTTGGAGTACTGCTTCTGGGTTAAAGCCATTTTTGATCTCAATGACCAATCGCAGGCCGTGAATTCGGTCAGTGAGGTTCTGTACCGCCGAAATTCCCTTCAAACGACCGGCAGAAACGTTTTCTTTGATCTTCTCAATGACCTTCTCAGGCCCAACCATATAGGGGAGCTCAGTGACGACAAGGCCCATTTTCCTTGCGGTGACACGTTCGACCTGAACCTTTGCGCGAGTCTTGAATGCGCCACGTCCTGTTTCGTAGGCGTCCTTGATACCCTCTAGGCCAACAATGACGCCACCTTCTGGTAAGTCTGGACCGGGTACATAACGCATGAGGTCAGCAACGGAGGCGTCGGGATGCTTGAGAAGATACTGAGCTGCGGCAATTGTTTCTGAAAGATTATGAGGCGCAATATTCGTCGCCATACCCACAGCGATACCTGAAGCACCATTGACGAGAAGCTGAGGGAAACCGGCAGGGAGGACCTCCGGCTGCATGAATTGATTGTCGTAGTTGGGTACGAAGTTGACGGTGTCTTCATCAAGAGAAGCGACCAGGTCCAATGCTGCTGGAGCCATCCGCGCCTCGGTATAACGCGCAGCAGCGGGACCGTCATCTAGAGAACCGAAGTTTCCATGTCCGTCAACCAAAGGGAGACGAAGGTTAAATGGCTGGGCCAATCGAACCAGTGCGTCATAGATTGCCGAGTCTCCGTGAGGGTGGAGTTTACCCATAACCTCGCCGACAACACGCTGAGACTTAACGTGACCGCGATCGGGACGGAGCCCCATTTGGTCCATCTGGAAAAGAATGCGGCGTTGAACCGGCTTCAAACCGTCACGTGCGTCAGGAAGAGCTCGTGCATGGATGACAGAAACGGCGTATTCGAGGAAGGAGCCCCTCATTTCTGTCGAGACATCGATTTCGGTGATGTTCTGATCAGCATCGGGGAGGTTGAGCTTTTCGTCCTTCGTTCGCATGGGTCGATTCTCTACGAAATTGGCGTAAAACCGCCAGGTACACGCCGCTCTTGATAGAATTAGACGGTGAAATTAGATCGCGATATCGAGCGTGCTGGCTTCTTCCCTGACCTCGCAATTCGAGCCGTTCATCGCTTACTTGGCAATGATGAGGTCCGTGCGTCGCTTGTGCAGGTTGAAGCGGCATTCGATCGTGGGTCAATGTTCCGTCACTTAACAGTTCTTGTGCTCACTCAGAGTTGCTTCATTCAAGTGCACGTTGATGAGGGGGATAACCACAGCGCTGTTGTCGTTTCGGCTTCCCGTCCTATTCGTGCGATATCGGGAGTTTCAGTTCAAGAGGTCATTGCTGATCCCACTCAGGGACACGAGGTGTCTGAAATGACGATCAGCATCGATATGGGCTCTCAAAAGCGCAGCGATATCGAACAGCTGCGCTGTGATGATCCGACATGCCAGGCTGATCATGGTTTTATGGCCCGTAGCTATCCCGACGATATTTCTCTTCGAGTCTCGCAGTTAGCAGACGGATCTCGGACATATACGGACGCACAAGTTTTGGTTGATGCTCTTCTTGAGGTAGTTCGTAATGCTCACTGATCATCTCTGCGCTACAGGAGCAGCCTTACCGGGCACGGATGATTTTCGCCTGACGCAGGTGATTCCCGCAGTGATGGGAGCAGTCGAACCCGAATTAGCTCTCGCGCGCCCCGATCTTTCCTCAAGGCTGGGGTTGGAACGCGCTAAGGCCGCAGTCGTCATTCTGGTTGACGGCCTTGGCCTCATTCCTTTGATGGATCACTTAGGGCACGCACGTAACCTTCGCGGATTGAGGGATCAGATTCGCACTGCTTATTCCGTTGTCCCCTCGACGACTGCTGCAGGTATTACCGCCTGCGGAACAGGTCAACTTCCCGGTCGAACCCGTATGGTCGGTTACAGTGTCTTTCACGGCGAGCGTCTCTTTAACCTCCTTGCCTTTACAGACGGCATTGATCCAGCGCAGTGGCAAGAATGCCCGACCTACTTCGAACAACTTTCTGCCGCCTTGCTCCCTTGTGCGACCATCCTTCCAGCCAAGTTTGCTGGCTCTGGACTTACTTCAGCTGCTCTTCGAGGTGCTCGTTTCGTGCCGGCTACGTCATGGGAGAAACGGTGCCAGGCGGCAATTGACCAGATTCGCTCTGGGACGAAGTTGGTTTATCTCTATTGGTCTGAGATCGATGCCGCCGGTCACGCTCACGGAGTTGGATCAGGCCAGTGGAGCGATGCCTTAGAAGACTTCGATGCTGGACTTGGGCGTTTCCTGAGCTCTCTTCCAGACGACGTTCGCGTTGTCCTCACCGCCGACCACGGTATGGTGAATATTGATTTTGATCAGCTCTATAACCTCGCTGAGCTTTCTCCTTTGAGCCAGGGCGTGCGCGCAGTTGCTGGGGAAACACGAGCAGTTCATGTTCACTGTCTTCCGGGTACGAACGAGCTGCAGGTACGCAACCGTTGGGAAGAATTCCTTGGCCAGCATGCATGGGTAGTGGGTGCTGATGAACTACCAGAATTGATCGGTACGGGCCCGGGCCTTGCTGAGAGTGGTGATTTCGTTGTCTTCTCACGAGGCCGTGGCGGGGTAGTC
Source organism: uncultured Actinomyces sp. (assembly GCA_900541895.1). Lineage (GTDB taxonomy): Bacteria > Actinomycetota > Actinomycetes > Actinomycetales > Actinomycetaceae > Pauljensenia. The sequence goes on from UWSI01000017.1 coordinate 24,550, forward strand.
GATAGTCGCACTCAAAGCCCGGGAGCTATGACTCTCATTGGTGTCCATGGCTCCCTAACACCTGATGAGATGCTAATTCCGCTAGCGGTGCTTGCTTAGGGACGCGAGCCGAAAACGATCTCGTCCCAGCTGGGAACGGAACGCCTCTTCGACTTTTTCGCAGGAGCGGGAGCCTGAGGAATATCTTCAAGCTGTTCCAGCGGCAGAGGCTGATCTTCAACAGCCTCTGTTGTTTCCGCAGACTCCTTTACTTCCGGAGAGCTCTTTCGCGCCTCGGTTAAGGAATGGATACGCGCTGCCAAAGACTCAACCCCGGCAGGCAGATGGGGGCGCTCCTCTGAGGTCTCCTCTTCTTCCTCTTCCTCGTCATCGAGCTCATACTCAATTTCTTGAGGCTTACCGCGTTGAGCATTGAGCTGTTCGACCAGCGCTTCGCGTTCTTCGATATCAGAACGATCCGCAGAGACAACGGGGGCTGGAAGAGGGAGCGAAGTAAAACTCTGGACTCCAGTCGGGGAGGCAGTCTCGGTCAGCCAACGGGCTTCCTCATCAATGGCCTCGAGATGGCCGGAAGACGGTAAGCGCCACTGTGCACCGTGCTCAACGGCACCTTGGATGAAGGTCAAGTGAATCACCCACGGGGAATCCGCTTGACGCGATGCTGACCAATGCAAGGAATCGGGAGAGACTCCACGGGCTGCCAAGCGGTCAACAACCAAGTCACCCATAACGGGGGAGTCGGGAAGATTTCCAATGGGGCTGGAAAGAGCACGCTGAAGTGCATAATCCTTCTCTGCCTGAACGGGAGCTTCGAAGCGAGTGATTTGCGAGACCTCAACATTGTGTTCGCGCGCGATATCGACGGCTCGTGCGCCAGAACGAAGCAAGGCTTGAATTTCACGTGGACGCAGGGGCTTATCTTCGGTAATCGCCTCGATGCGCGGACGATCGCGACGAACAGCGCCACGCAGTTCGTCTGTGATCGGGGTGGTGTAACGACGGCCTTCACTGTCTGTGAATACCAGTGTTTCCTCGTCAGCACCTACTCCGAGAAGATCAAGATCGATCATCGCTTTCCTCCTTGCTTCGTGGTCAAATTTTCTCAAATATGGCGTTAAAATCCTTGATTGCTGGGGCGCGTGTCCTTTTCAGTAGCGCGTAAAGTTTCAACGTGTTACCCTGCAGCGCAGCGAATGTGTTACGCGGGAGCGCAATACATGATGAGAGAAAAGGGAGGACACAATGGCCACCGATTACGATGCACCTCGTAAGAATGACGATGATGTTGCAGAGGACTCCATTGAGGAGCTGAAGTCGCGTCGCAATGATTCTGGTTCGGCAAATGTCGATGAGGATGAAAATGAGGCCGCAGAGAATTTTGAGCTTCCCGGTGCAGATCTATCGAAGGAAGAACTGACGGTTCACGTCGTTCCCAAGCAGGATGACGAATTCACCTGTTCGATGTGCTTCTTGGTCCATCACGCTTCTCAGCTTGCCTACGTCGATGACAACGGACAGCCCGTCTGCACTGAGTGTGCTGGCTGAGCGTGAGATAATTCAGTTATGTTCGGACGTTCACGCAAGGAAGACACTGTTCAAGAAGAGGTAGAAGAGGAAGCACGTCCCCAGCTCTACGACGAGTCAGAACTGTGGCAGATCCCCGGCCCCCGCGAAGAATACGAAGTTGATACCTCGGTCGATTATGTTGACCTAGGTTCGCTGCGAATTCCCGCGGTACCTGGCATGCAGATTCGTGCACAAGCTGGCGAAGATGGTCAAAGCATCATTCGAATTATGTTGGTGCTCGCTTCTTCGGGGCTTCAGCTCTCTATTGCCGCTGCGCCACGCTCGGGTGGGACCTGGGATGAACTTCGTCCGCAAATTCGCGCCGCCTATGAAAAGAGCGGCAGTACAGTTCGCGACAAGCACACCCGCTACGGTGAGGAGCTTGAAGTTGATGAGGCAGTGACGCTTCCCGATGGGAAGAAGGGCACCACTCGGACCCGAATTATCGGACGTGAGGGTGACCGGTGGTTCGCGCGAATCGACATGGTCGGCCCTGCAGCATTGGGCGGTCAAGAAGCTGATGACTTCGAGGAACTTATCGACCGCGTTGTTGTCGTACGCGGCGCCGAACCCAGACCGCGACTGGATCTATTGCCACTTCATCTTCCCGATCAGAACGCAATGCGAGTTCCCAATGTTTAAGGAACTCATCGACCGCTCAGTGAAAATGCTTTCACTGAGTCGTGAAGACATTGACGCTAACGATGAGAAACAGAGCCGGGAAGAACGTGGGCGTTTAGCCGTCGCCGAGGTTCAGGATCGTCAAAAAGCGGTTCTCTTTGGGACGATTCAGTCGGTCACCTACTATCCGGAAAATATTCGTCCACTGATTGATGCCACTCTCTTTGACGGAACAGGGACAATTGTCCTTCGCTGGCCGGGACGCAGTGACATTCCCGGTATGCACGCGGGAGTTCACCTTGAAGTCGAGGGAACAGTCGGTGTCAGCAACGGGGTGAAAGTGATGACAAACCCGCTCTATCGTCTGATTGCAGAGGACAATGTCGAATAACCGATACGCGTGGCTTGCCCAAGATCAATTTTCTGCCTCCGATGTTCTTGGGGGAGCGCGTGGTATTGCCGAGGCCGTGGTTCCCGGACTCGTATTCTTATGCTGCTATTTACTCAGTGACGCGCTGCTGCTGTCCGCGATTGCGTCGGCGTTGTGCTCGGTGCTATTTGCAATCATTCGTCTCATTCAGCGCCAGTCAATTGTCCAATCTCTATCAGGACTTCTTGGGGTTGGGATTGCTTTGGTGTGGACACTGGTCTCGGGGAAGGGAATTAATTTCTTCACCTGGGGCCTTGTGACAAACGCAGCATGGGCATTGGTCTTACTGGTGAGTTTGGTTATTGGGTGGCCACTAGTTTCGGTACTTTTTGGAGTCTTAACCGGGCGTCCCATTCGTTGGATGAAGGAGCCGGAAGCGCGCGACCTCGCAGTTAAATGCGTGTGGCTGACCTTGGCATGGTCTGCAGTCTTTATCATTCGCTTGGCTATTCAAGTGCCCCTGTGGCTGAGCGAACAAGTTGCATGGCTTTCTGCAATGAAGATCGCGTTGGGAATTCCGCTTTTCATTCCTGTTGCCTGGCTGACCTGGTGGCTCTTGAAGGACGATTTCCGGCTGCATCATGTGCGTTCCGAATCTGCGCAGGATGCTCAAGAGCGCTAGCCCTTTATGTCTTTAAGCCTCGGCTTCTACTTCCTGCGTCAACATGCGGTTTAGCGCGGTGAGAACCTGACCTCCGCGATCTGAAATCAACAGGACGAGTTCATCACCAGCCTGATAGGAATCATCCGCTTGAGGTGCAAAAGGCGCGCCATCACGCAAAAGCGCGCTCAAGACAATACGAGGCGGGAATGCGACGTCGCCAATGCTCCTGCCAATGATTGGCGAGTCGTCTGGCAAGACAAAGGCATACATTGCAGCCTGTGCAGAGTTGAAGGCGAAGAGCTTCACCGGGGTTCCCACAGAAATCGCTTCCTCGACCAAAGCAGTCATGATTCGCGGTGTCGAAACGGGAACGTCCACTCCCCAAGAGGCATCGAATAGCCATTCGTTCTTAGGATTGTTTTGTCGTGCGACAACGCGTGGGACAGCGAATTCAGTTTTTGCAAGAAGTGAAATGACCAAATTTGCTTTGTCATCTCCTGTTGCCGCCAAGACGACATCGGCATCGCGCACACCTGCTTCCGATAGCGCCTCGGGAGAGCACGCATCGGCAAGAATCCATTCGGCGTCGGCCACTGAAGCGACACGTAGCTGGTCGGGCTTTTTATCAATTAATGTCACGTCGTGACCGTGATCGAGTAGTTCAAGGGCGACCGAGCGTCCGACAGAGCCAGCTCCGGCGATAACAATCTTCATCTCTTAGTCCTCAAGGCGTGGTGCGCGTGTCAAGATGTCACGCAGGGGAAGTGGATCTTCACCAGAAATTGCGAAATACAACTGGTCATGTTCCTGAATAACCAACTCTGGACGGGCGGGAAGAATCGTTCCTAAGCGGGAGACGAAAGCAATGCGCTCGTCCGTCAACTTCTCGACTGTGGGAAAAGAAAGACCATACCAATCAGCGATCGGAGTGGCGGTAACCAAAGAAACCAATCCGGAGGGGTGCGTCCATGTCACTGCGGCATCAGGTGGCATCAGGCGGCGAAGTACCGATTCCGTCGTTCGTTTGACTGTGGCAACTGTGGGAATCCCCAGACGTTCGTATACGAAGGCTCGTTCTGGGTCGTAGATTCGAGCAACGACCCGCTCAACATGAAATGTCTCGCGCGCAACACGGGCGGCAATAATGTTCGAATTATCGCCATTCGATACCGCAGCGAAGGCGTAGGCATCTTTAATTCCCGCTTGTTTTAAAGCATCGCGATCCATGCCGAGTCCAGTGACTCGGCGACCAGAAAAGTCCTGAGGAAGGCGTTGAAAAGCCTTGGAATCAGAGTCAATCACAGCGACGGAGTGTCCTTGCGCATCCAAAATAGAGGCAAGACTGGCGCCGACTCGGCCGCATCCCATAATCACAAAGTGCACACTACAACGCTACTCGCACAAAGCGGTGATGGCATCTGTTTGACTTAAAAGTTGCTCTATAACGTGTCCAAAAGTGACGCTCTGTCCTCCAGAGGATACGCTTAAGAGGTGTCATCATTCGTTGAGTCCGCAAAACGTGTTTTAATCGGACGTCCTATTCGTTCCAAGGCGGCGGCCCATCAACTTCTCCCGAAGAGACTTGCTCTTCCGATCTATGCTTCTGATGCCCTTTCATCGGTGGCTTACGCACCTGATGAAATTCTCCTCACACTTGCATTGGCAGGTTCTCTTGCTCTCATCAAGTCAGTCTGGGTCGGGGTGGTTGTTGCCTGCGTTTTGGCTGTCGTCGTTTTGTCTTATCGGCAAACCGTTCATGCCTACCCTTCAGGCGGTGGGGACTACGAGGTTGTAACGACGAATCTCGGCCCCAGTTGGGGACTTCTTGTCGCCTCGGCACTTCTCGTCGATTATGTTTTGACGGTTGCGGTGTCAATCTCTTCTGGCGCAAACTACCTGACCACGATCTTCCCAGGCCTGCGCGGTTCAGAAGTCCCTATTGCGGTTGGGCTGATTATTTTCCTCACTTTGGTCAACCTGCGAGGAACGCGAGAAGCAGGGACAGCGTTTGCGATCCCAACCTATGCCTACATGATTGCTATTGCAGTGATGATCATTGTCGGCTTTGTGCGACTGTTCATGGGGAATCTTCCCATGGCTGATAGCGCTGCTTACGACATCCACGCAGCAAGTTCACACCTCGATGGGCTCACCGGTTTGGGTGGGGTTTTCTTGCTGATGCGCGCTTTTTCTTCTGGCTGTGCGGCTTTAACGGGTGTCGAAGCCATTTCAAACGGCGTTCCGAACTTTAAGCGTCCTAAATCGCGCAACGCAGGAATTACCCTGCTGATGCTCGGTGGTATCGCCGCTTCAATGATGATTTCCATCCTCGTATTAGCCCGTTATACGGGGCTGCAGATGGTTGACGACACTTCGATGGTTTATCTCCACGGCAGCGCCCAACCTGATGTGCACTTTGCTCCGGTTATCAGCCAGTTGGCCTCGACAATTTTTGGCGACGGCTCACTTCTTTTTATTTTCGTAACCGCTGTGACGGGCTTTATTTTGATCCTTGCGGCAAACACCGCTTTCAACGGCTTCCCAACCCTCGCCTCGGTTCTTTCGCGTGACTCCTTCTTGCCGCGTCAGCTTTACAAGCGCGGTGACCGCCTGTCGTACTCCAATGGCATTATGGCCCTTGCTGTGGGCGCCTCGGCATTGGTAATTCTTTTCAATGCAAGCGTGACCCGGTTGATTCAGCTCTATGTTGTCGGTGTTTTCGTATCGTTTACGCTTTCCCAACTGGGAATGATCCGTCACTGGAATAAACGCCTGCGTCTTCCGCAAAATGGCAGTGAACGCGGCAAGGTACTTCGCTCGCGTTCCGTCAACATCATCGGCTTTATGATGACCGGATTTGTTCTTGCTGTCGTTCTGGTCACGAAGTTTACTCACGGTGCGTGGATTACCGTTTTGCTCATTGCTCTGGTCTTCACCATCCAGCGTTTAATTCGCCGTCACTATGACACCATTCGTGGCCAGCTGCGGGTGGAGGATTGGCATTCTCGCCGTGCACTGCCTTCACGCGTTCGCGCTTTGGTTTTGGTCTCGAATTTATCGAAGCCTTCAATGCGTGCCATTGCGACGGCGCGCGCACAGGCTCCTATCAATTTGGAAATTGTTTCAGTCGTCTCCGACCTTGAGGAAGAAAAGCATATTCGTCGCGAATGGAAGGAATCAGGTCTTCCAGTTCCTTTGACGCTAGTCGCCTCACCATTTAGAGATATCACTCAAATCGTTATTTCGTATGTACGCTCAAGGCGTCAGCGTTCACCAGAAGAAATGTTGGTTGTCTATATTCCAGAGTTCTTGGTTCGGCACTGGTGGGAGAATATTCTTCATAACCAGATGGCATTGCGCTTATCTCGATCTCTTTTGCGAATCCCCGGCGTTGTGCTCACCATTGTCCCTTGGAAGCTTGGCGAAGATATCCAGGTCGATGGAAGACAGAGTGTCAATGATCCTTTCAAGCGTCAGTGAGGAGAGGCCTACACGTGAGCGATTCTGATGAATTGATCGAGCTCACAATCGGTGCGCCTGCGCATGGTGGTGCCTGCGTTGCGCGTGATGATTCCGGACGCGTTGTTTTTGTTCGATTCGCCCTTCCAGGTGAGAAGGTGCGCGCACGTGTCATTGATTCACATAAACGCATGCTGTGGGCCGAGGCAGTGGAGGTTCTTGAGCCCAGCCCTGTTCGAATTCCCAGCGTGTGGCCGGCAGCTGGCCCCGGTGGCGTAGGTGGGGGAGAACTTTCCTTCGTCAGCCCCGAAGGGGGACGCCGCTGGAAAACCGAGGTTCTAGAAGACCAATTGCGACGTATTGGTCGCGAGCGTGTTGCCGAGCAGGTCGAGGCCATTGGGGGAGTACGCGTTCAGCCGGCACCCGGCGATGAGAATTGTGATGAGCTTCTGGGACGACGTACGCGTATCGAGTGCGTTGTGAATAACGCTGGTCGACTTGGTATGCGCCGCTATCGCTCGCATGAGATTCAGCTGCTAGATTCTATGCCTTTAGCAGCCAAGGAGATCAATGAACTCGATGTCTGGGAAGGGAGCAAGGTTTTTTCTCACCTTCCCGAGGGCTCGCGAGTCCGTTTGATCGCTGCTCCTGGCCAGCCGACACTGATTTGTACGGATGAGGGTTGCTGGGATGCTCAGGCAGATGTGTGGAATGGGCCGGTGACGTGGACAGTTTCCCGCGAAAACGGAGTAGATCAGTATCGAGTTCGCCCTCAAGGTTTTTGGCAAACGCATCGTCGCGGAGCCGAAGTTTTGGCCCGAAATGTTGAGGATATAGTTGCCTCGCTCGGTGCTTCCCGAATGATGGAACTTTACTCGGGAGCGGGACTCTTTTCGCTGCCACTGTCACGTCTTCTGGGCAGTGCTGGGCGCTTGGTCACCCTTGAGGTTGACGAGGCCGCCGTTGCAGATGCCGTGGCAAACGTCGGTAGCGATGTGCTTGACGCTTTCGTTGGCGACTGCGATGCTCCTGCAGTGTGCGAACTTAATAGAGAATTGGAGGGCGCGGAGATTATCATCGCTGATCCTCCAAGATCCGGAGCTGGCAAAGATGTTTGTCGCGCGATGGCCAGTACCGGGGCAGAACACATTCTGCTTGTGTCCTGTGATCCTGCCGCAGCGTCGCGTGACCTGCATGATCTTCTTGAAGTGGGATACACGATCATCGATATGCGTGCTTGGGATCTTTTCCCCTACACGCACCACTTCGAAGTGATGACGCTACTGGAGAGGATCTAGAGTTCTTTGCTGAACTTAGCTTGAAGAAAACTACCCTAGTAGTTAAGTGCAGTTGGGGGCAGGCTCTGTGCCTGCCCCCAACTGCATCAATCTCGTCTTGGACGAGCTTTAGAGGTTTTCGATGTCAAGACTGACGGGTACCTTCGCGTTTAGCTTCCAGACCTGTGAGTAGAAGCTGAGTTCACTTTCCCATGAATCCTTGATGTTTGCTGCTGAACGGAATCCGTGGCCTTCACCCGGGTAGAGCCGCAAAGCCACTGGACGGCCGCTGTCACGGAGGGCCTTGAACATGGACTCTGCTTGAGAAGGAGGAACGACCTTATCCTCGGTGCCCTGCAGCAATAGGAGTGGTGCATGGATCTGATCGACCTTGTTGATCGGCGAGCGTTCGGCCCAGACCGGATCTGAAAGATCATCCGAACCAATGAGGAATTGGTCGTAGTGTGACTCGAACTTATGGGTCGTTGCATCGAGCAGCTTCAGGTCACCAATACCGAAGAGCGAGGTTCCAGCGGTGAAAACATCACTGTCAGCAAGGGCAGACAAAACCGTATAACCACCCGAGGAACGCCCCCTGATTGCAATGCGCTCAGGATCAGCTAGTCCTTGGGAAACTAAGTACTGTGCCCCTTCGGCGCAATCTTGCACATCAAGGACACCCCAGTGCCCATTAAGGCGCTGGCGGTACTTCCGACCGTAGCCAGTTGACCCGCGGTAATTGACATCAAGGAAGGCAAATCCGCGAGAGGTCCAGTATTGGACAGCAATTGATAGTCCTGGACGGGCAGAGGAAGTTGGACCTCCGTGCACATTAACGAGGAGCGGAGGAAGGGAGCCCTCGGGAGCGGTGAACTCGGGGTTCTTTGGCGCGTAGTAGAAACCGTGAACAGTCTCTCCGTCGCTGCTGGTCCATGAAACCGCTTGTGCAACTGAAATCAGATCATCGCTCAGGTGCTCTTGAGAGGAAGATCGGAGTACTCGAGATGCCCCACCAGAAACCTCAACGATTGCGGGCTCGTGGGTTGCAGAGTCCGCAAGGGTCACAACACGGCCTTCGTAGCAGGCAACATTTCCAGTCGGCCACCACGGCGTACGCCACTCTTCGCACATGCCGTTATCCAGGCGAACAGTGCCCAGATGCCACGTCCCGTTCTCGGCCCATGAGCAAATGAGGTTTTCGTAGTCGAAGTTATCGTAGGAGTGAAGGCCAAGCTGCCAATGCGGATGCGAGAATGCGCGCACGCTGGGGTGCAAGGGGCGTGTACGAAGGCGCGTCATCCAGGCGAATTGATCTTCATCATCGTTCCACTGGAATCCCTCTGTGCGATAGAGGTTCGCCCAACCGGAGGAGTCATCGATGTGGATCAGGTCCCCGTTAAGAGTCCACCGTGGTTCATAAACGCAGACCTCTGGCTTATCGACCAAAATCAACGATGCTGCGATCTTCCCCTCGAAATCCAGTGAGCCAACGTGTAGGGCGGAGCGTGTCCATGCCATGTTGGGGTGGTTCCATGAAAGCCAAGCGAGCTTGGTTCCATCGGGACTCAAGGTTGGGGATGAGACAAAGTCAGATCCACCAAAAATCGGGATGATTTCGAAAGCATTGCGCGCTGCGCGTCCATCCAGGGGAATTGCGACAAGGGAGTTGACTGGTTCGCCGGGATTCGAATGATCCTCTGCTACCGCGTAAACCAAACCGCGAACGTCGGCGATTTCGAAGTCACCGTAGCGAACTTTGCCCAAAGGAGTGAGCGGAACCAACTGACGCCTCGGATCGCGGGTGTTAAAGGCGTAGACACGACCGTCGAAGCCATCAGAAAAGACGATGAAGCCGTCAGAAACTGCGTATGCTCGTCCGCCGTACTCGTGAACACGAGTACGGACGTCAGGCAGACGGATACCATCGATGAGCGGAAGAACTTCGGAGATTTGCCCCATCGAATCCGCGCGCAGAAGAGTATTTCGACCGTTATCGCGGGGGTTACCTTCAACCCAGTAGGTATCGGTTTCGTCGACGCGAACCTGTGACAGCTGCACTGATGTCTGAGTGTAGGAATCGGCTTCGACCGGAGAGTCCCACTGCCCATACGGACGTTGCACGCTCATCGTGTCTCCTTCTCTATACGTCAAGTCGTCGCACCTTCATTCTAATTCCTGCATTGATTACGTGCTTTGAAGTCCGATCGCACTGCACACTCGTCCTCTTCGCGCGCATCGTTCGGCTCATCAGCCACCATGACACTAGAATCTCTCTCATGACCCATGCCCAAAATCAGCCCTCTTTATTGAGTACGATTTCTTCGCCCAGTGACCTGAGGCGTATTCCAGCGGCAGAAATGGACGACTTAGCGGCGCAGATCCGCGCAAAGCTCATCGAAGATGTCTCAAAGACAGGCGGGCACCTTGGGCCGAATTTGGGCGTTGTTGAATTGACTATTGCTCTTCACCGTGTTTTCCGTTCACCTGCAGATACGATCGTCTTTGATACTGGTCATCAGACTTACGTTCACAAATTGCTGACAGGACGCCAAGACTTTTCAAAGCTTCGACAAGAAGGGGGCCTATCGGGATATCCCAGTCGAGAAGAATCCGTCCACGATGTTCTTGAAAACTCACACGCATCTTCATCCCTTTCGTGGGTTGATGGTATTTCCCGCGAAAAATCTCGACGCGGTGATCCGACATGGACGATTGGCATCATTGGTGATGGTGCATTGACAGGTGGGATGGCATGGGAAGCATTAAACAATATTGCTTCCGATCACAAGCGACGCGCAATCATTATTGTCAACGACAACGGGCGCTCCTACGCACCAACTATTGGTGCTGTAGCTCGCCATCTTGATCTTCTGCGTTCTTCGCGAAATTACGAAAAGGCGCTGTCATGGGGTAAACGGACTCTCATGAATTTTGGGGAACCTGGACGCGCAACATACGGAGCACTTCACGGCCTCAAAAGCGGTATTAAAGATGCGCTTATCCCACAGGCGATGTTTGAGGACCTCGGATTGAAGTATCTCGGACCTGTTAACGGCCATGATATTGCCGCTATGGAAGAGATCTTTAATCGTGCACGAGCCTTGCATGAACCCGTCCTGATCCATGTCATGACGCAGAAAGGACGGGGCTACACCCCCGCGGAAGAAGACATCGCAGATCGATTCCACGCAGTGGGGAAGATCCATCCGGAAACCGGACTTCCTATCGCGCCAGCACGTTTTGCTTGGACCAGTGTGTTTGCTGACGAGATTCGTCAGATTGCACATGAACGCGAAGATATTGTGGGCCTAACTGCTGCGATGTTGCTGCCTGTTGGTCTTGGCCCCTTCAAGGACGATTTTCCTTCGCGCGTGGTTGATGTAGGGATTGCAGAACAGCATGCGGTTGCCGCCGCCGCTGGAATGGCTTTCGCTGGAGCGCACCCGGTTTTTGCGGTGTACGCGACCTTCCTGAATCGAGCATTTGATCAAATCCTTATGGATGTTGGGCTTCACCACTGCGGCGTAACCTTTGTTCTTGATCGGGCCGGAATTACTGGTGATGACGGAGCATCCCACAATGGAATGTGGGATATTTCGATGCTGAATTCCGTTCCTGGCTTACGCCTTGCCGCCCCGCGTGATGAGGCGACGCTACGCGAAGAATTGCGCGAAGCCGTAGCGGTAGATGATGCGCCGACAGTTCTTCGTTATCCGAAGGGTGCTTTGACTGATCCTATTGTTCAGCTTCGTCGTGTGGATGGCTGCGATGTCCTCAAAGACTGGGATGAGGGCACTGAAGCCTCAAAGGTCTGCATCGTTGCCTTGGGCTCGATGGTCCCAGCTGCCATGGAAGCAGCCGCTCTTCTTGAGAATGATGGCTTGGCTAGCGTGCGCGTGGTCGATCCCCGCTGGGCTCTTCCAGTTCCCGAGGCCTTGGTTGGCCTAGTCGAAGGAGCTGAGCTTGTGCTCAGCGTCGAGGATGGCTTAGTTGATGGCGGATTTGGGTGGTCGCTGCGTGATCTGCTTTCTTCGAATGCATTGACGCGCTCGATCCCAGTCGTCACTGCCGGTATCCCAAAGGAATTTCTTCAGCAGGCAAGCCGCGCGAGCATTGTCGCGGCCCTTGATCTTCATGCACAGGGCCTGAGTGAAAGGATTCGTCACGCTCTAGCGGGAGAGTAGATCGCTCAGGGCAATGGTCATCAACGAGATCTGCCAGGGGCGTGCACCCTGCGCGGTAAGGAAATCATCGACAGTCATTCCCAATCCCTGTTGGGTGTGCTCCCAAGCCAATGCGCGTTGAACCCGTGGTTCAAGAACGATTTCCGGACTAATTTCTAGTGTTTCTGCTTGCTTCGCAACGGCCTCGCGTACCTCAAGAAGAAGCTCATGCGCTTCGGCATGGATACGTTGCCAATGCCTGACACTGGGAGTATGCCCGTCGTCTTCCGTCCGATGTCGCGGTGGAAGTTGGTTTTCTGGAAGGGCTAGTGCACGACTGACGGCGTCGAGGAAGCGCTGCGCGTAACGTCGGGCCTGAGGCGAACGAAATTCGGCAATCGAAAGAAGATTGTGGCGTGTCCTCGGCGGACGTTGCGCGGCGTGGATAATTCCGCTGTTTCGCACCAAGCGTCCGGGAGCAAGATCAATCTCGTGTGCAATCGCATCACGTTCGATCCAAAGCTCACGTGCGATCGCTAGTGCTCGTTTGGAGGTCAACTTGCCAATGCCGGAGATTGAACGCCAACGATCCTTTTTCGGTGAAGGAGGGGCGGCCTCGGCAATATGCGAAAACTCCTGTTCTGCCCACGAGATACGGTCAAGGTTGTCCAAGCGCTTTTCAAGGGAATCTTTAAGAGCAGTCAGAAGCTCGACATCAAGAACCGCATATCGCAGCCAATCCTTTGGAAGGGGGCGTACCGACCAATTCGAGGCTTGGTGGTCTTTGACAAGTGTCAGTCCCAAGACTTGCTCACAAACTGCAGAGAGTCCGAAGTGGGTCATCCCCAGTAAGCGTGATGCGACTTGCGTATCAAACAGAGCTGGAATTTCCAGGCCAAGCTCACGTAGATTCGGGAGATCTTGAGAAGCGTCGTGCAGAATCCATGTCGAGTTCATGCTTGCTTGAAGGCACTCAAGGTGGGGGAGAACCGCGGTGTCGATCAGGAAGGAGCCGACATCCTCGCGTCGCAGCTGGAGGAGATAGGGCGAAGAGCCATAGCGAAAGCCTTGAGCCCGCTCGACATCCACTGCAACCGGAAGGGAAGAAGCTGAGAGGTCCTGTACAGCCTGTTCCAAAGCACTATGAGTGTCGATAATTTCTGGGATTCCTTCGCGAGGGAAAGCGATGAGCTCGGGGTCCTCGTTGTCTCCCACGGCGATGCCGTAGGGATTTTCAATGAGCACGTTCTATGCCCTTTCAAGGAATCGTTGATTTTCAACACCGGCGATCCGACACATGAGATCTTGCCACGCCAGAAGGTGCTCGCCAATCCAGGGCGTATTTGGTGTGAGTGACACACGAATCTCAACAGCGAGTGTCGACCCCATGAGGATCAGGCCTCCAAAAGATTCGCTCACTTCTTTGCTCACAGTGCCCGTCAGGTCATGGAAGCCTGCGCCGCGCTCTTCAAGACAGTCGTGAGTCCAGTTCCACAGTGCTTCAGAAAGAAGGGGATCGGAACTCATATCAGCATCAATTTGCGCACGGAGCTGTGCGACAAGACGGAATGGCCCGTTCCAGCCCATTTGTCCGTTGGGATCGTGGAGGATGACAAAACGACCGAAAGCAAGGGCTTCGTCGTGGGCAGTTTGTGTTGTGCGAAGTGCAAGTGCAGCAGTGAAAGGAGCAAGCGCGCGCGGGGCGGGAACTTCCTCAATTTCGACGTGAGGATGAACAGCACTGCGTAACGACAAGAGTGCTGTTCGAAAATCCTCGGGTGGTGCCACTTCGATCACGTCCTCGACTTTATGAGTCCGTTTTATCTGGCAGTGGAAGGCGCGCCGCCGTGCGGTGAAAAAATCGGGTGTGAGCGGGGACACGCCGTCTTGATTTGTGTTCCAGGTGCAAACCCTGTTAGCCTTTCATCCGTTGCGAAACCGTTCAGGCGGTTTGATAACGCGGATGTGGCTCAGTTGGTAGAGCATCACCTTGCCAAGGTGAGGGTCGCGGGTTCGAGTCCCGTCATCCGCTCGGGCGATTGGCGCAGTGGTAGCGCGCTTCCCTGACACGGAAGAGGTCACTGGTTCGAACCCAGTATCGCCCACTGTCGTTATCTAACGACGGACAAGGCCCCAGTCCGATAGGGACTGAGTGCGGATGTGGCTCAGTTGGTAGAGCATCACCTTGCCAAGGTGAGGGTCGCGGGTTCGAGTCCCGTCATCCGCTCTAACCTTCCGAAAATCCTTGAGGTTGAGGTTGGATAGGGTGGGTTGGCCGAGAGGCGAGGCAGCGGCCTGCAAAGCCGTATACACCGGTTCGAATCCGGTACCCACCTCGGGCGATTGGCGCAGGGGTAGCGCGCTTCCTTCACACGGAAGAGGTCACTGGTTCGATCCCAGTATCGCCCACGGAAATTTTAAAACGCTCTGGCGAATGTCGATTTGTGACTGGCGTCCATGCGTGTTAGAGTTTCCAAGCCGCAAAGCTTTGGCTTTGTGAGTCA